>ATWC01000008.1 GCA_000421045.1 Lachnospiraceae bacterium NK4A179 | reverse complement strand
ACGCTTCGCACTGGTAAATGCTGCTCACAACGTTGTCAAAAACAACAAAACTTTCAATGATTACTATGCTCAGAAGCGTTCTGAGGGTAAATCTCATTACAACGCATTGGGACATTGTGCCGGTAAACTTGTTCGCGTCATATACAAGATGCTGACGGACAACGTTGCTTTTGATCTGAAATAATACGACCGTTTCATATAGATTTTCGAAATCCTCATCCGATGAGGATTATTAAGGTCAGCCTTTTTTACGGTCATATCGCTAAAATAAATATTTGCTAATTTATGCTTGACTTTTCATAGCTGGTCTCCCTTGCGTTCAAGGACAAGCCAACAGTCGTTCTCTGGCGATGTGTAAACCCTGCTATTGCTCTCGCTGTACTTCTCGTTCGGGGAATACTTCCCAAGTGCCATGTAATAATCAGCGATGATGTCCATTTGTGTGTCTTTCTGCATAATTCTCCTTTTGGATGAGTTATGACACAACGCTGATACAACATATTGCTTCAAAAAAGCCCACATAAACTCCGATTTTTGATAAAATGTACCCCTGTTTAAGCATATTTTCGACCGGACACGGCTGTCCGATGCCCAAAATACGGCATTTTCTCACTCTCTGTCGTGTTCGGAGCCGGATGGAAATGATATATTTTTTTCGAAAGGAGAAAAACAAAATGGACCAAATGAAAATCGGAGAGCTTCTCAGAAAACTTCGAAATGAAAAGCATCTATCACAGGAACAACTTGCGGAGAAGCTTAACGTCTCATCCAGATCTGTATCTCGATGGGAAAACGGCAACACAATGCCGGATATCAGTTTAATAATTGAATTAGCAGATTTTTATGACATTGATATCCGGGAACTGTTAAATGGAGAAAGGAAGAGTGAGAAAATGGACAAAGATATGAAAGAAACATTGGATATGGTTTCAGACTACAGTGCAACAAAGAAAAATAATATGGTGAAGGGTTTACTTGTCTATATAGGCGCTATAGCTATCATCTTTTGTGCGCTATTATTGATAAATTTCCTGGAGTTAATAAATATAAATCCGGTTTTTGACCGTGTCAGCATCGGCTGCATGAGCATAGGTTTTGTTTACAGTATTTGCTGCATCGGGAAGATAATGCAGATAAACGACAAAATTGATAAGGATCTTCGAAAGAAGTTAAAGATCAGCGCGCTCGTAGTAGGAATTCTTTCACTGGTCTTTTCCATTCTTGTAAAGATCTTCCTGGTTAACGTTTGATTAAAAATCCCCTCTTGACTTTCGTGGGCCGGCATAAAGAAATAAAAAAGCCCTTCCATCCATTTAGTAGATGGATGGAAGAGCTTTAAGATCAAGAACTTTTTGTATCCTATGCCTATGTCACGGCAGAATAAAACATCTTTCCACCAGAAGGATCTTATTCAACAACGCTCACCGTAATCGTGATGGTCTTTCCGTTGATCTTTGTCGTAAGCTTTGCCTTTCCTTTGCTCCTTGCTTCGATATGACCTTTTTCGTCAATGAACACTACATCCGGCTTGCTGCTCTTAAATACCACATCCTGCTTTACGCCAGGAAGCGATATATCCGTTGCAGTACCAACCTGCAGGTTATCGATCGTGTACTTGTTCTTGTTTCCGCCCGAAACTTTCTCTCCGTTAACCGTGATATCCTCTGCATAGAAGTCGATCGTATACTTGATATCATTTACAGAAGCGGAAAGAACAGTCTTTCCGACTTTCATTGCCTTAAACTTATCGGCATTATTAACATTTTCTGCAATTGTCTCATCTGCACCGATCCAGTTCTTCACGCCCCTAACACTGATCTTCTTTGAGGCTTGCAAATTAACATGCAGGGTACGGTTCTTTGCAACAACAGATTCCTTAACTGTTATATTGCAGTTATAAGCTTTACCGTTTACATATGCCGTGATCTTTGCCTTGCCCTTTGCTACAGCCGTAACCTTACCGTTCTGATCCACGGTTGCCACATCAGGAGCTGCACTGTACCAGAGGACATTCTTGATACCGTTGTCTTTCGTGATAGTAAGAGTCTGTGTCGGGTTCGGAGTCTCATTCGTTATCTCAAGGGTCATTTTCTTATCAGACAAAGCCGGCTGACAGATATGGACCGTGATATCCGCACGACCTTCTTTCTTAATCTTTACAGTAACACTTTCAGGATCAGGCTTCTTTGCCTTAAGATAGCCCTTCTTATCGATGCTCACGTATGTCTTTGCCACTTTGTCTACAACAGCCCAGTCCTTACCGATAAAGAACTTCTGGCCTTTTACAAGGTAGATATCCGTAGTGGTTTCATTTATCACGGGTCTGTTATCAAGCGCTGATATACCTTTAGACGCAGCTTCTTTTTCCTCAGTCCATTTTGCGTAAAGTGTAAAGTTTTCCTTTACCGGATCATTAAAGTTATATTCATTAACGCATCCTTCTTCCTTAAACCAGCCTTCAAACTTCCAGCCCTCTTCAACAGGGCTCTTGGGTATGGGAAGCACATTCCCGGATACAACTTCAACCGGCTTGATATCCGTTCCATGATCCATCATGTTAAAGCTTACGGTATATACCGTTACTTTGGATTTATCATACCATTTAGCATAAAGTATCATGTCTGCGGTGACTGGAGTATCAAAGTCATAGATTTCGGTAAGTTCTTTATCCTTAAACCATCCTCCGAATACCCATCCTTCCTCCGCAGGATTGTCAGGCTTTTCAACCTTGCCGTTTTCTGATACGGTCTGAGCCGGTATAGCCGTTCCATGGTCCATCATGTTGAAGCTTACGGTTACTCCTTTAGCCGGAGCATCGCCCTCCTTCCAGCCGGCATAAATAATGGTGGTTTCCGTTACCGGCTCTGTAAAGGTATATGATGTAGTACAATCCGTATCCGCATACCATCCGGTAAAAGAATATCCGTCCGCTTTAGGATCTGCAGCCGGCTTTGTTACGGTCTTGCCTTCCACTACAATCTTGTCTGCCGGCATATTTGTTGCATTCACTTTATTTGCGCTGAAGACTACTGTAAATTTAGCTGCTACCCGCCATCCTGCAAATATCGTCGTATTTTTTGTTATAACTCTTGTAAAGTCATATTCAGTTGTGCAGTCTTCGTCTTCAAACCAGCCTGTGAATATATATCCTTCTGCTTCCGGATCAGTTGCCGGTCTGCTTACAGGCTGTCCGTTCTCGACATTTGCAGTAACATTAGTTGCCTTGCCACCCATATCAAAGGTAACGGTGCGGTCTACTCCTTTCCATCCGGCATAGAGGGTGATATCTTCATTTACAGGAGTTGTAAACACATATGCAGTAGTGCAGTCCGCATCTGTAAACCATCCTTCAAAGGTATATCCCTCCACATCGGCACCATCGGGAGCCTCTACGGTCCAGCCTTCCTTTACCTCTACAGGATCTATGGCAGTCCCATGTCCGTTCATGTTGAAAGTTACGGTATAGGTTGTAAAGTTATCAGAGATCTCTACCTCCGAAGGGGTTCCTCCATTCTTATCTATAACCTTGCTCTTTTCATCATTTAGCTCTCCCCCAACAGGATTAATGATTTCAACACTATAGCGAAGAGTAATCCCACCCTTGAAGTTTTCTATGCCCGAATATGAGCCATAACTGTATATTTTTCCACCATTTACAGTAAGTGTAGTAGTCCCGTTATATTTTCCACATATCCCGTATGCGTAATCCTCCATGTCATAAGCGTTAGCATTTATCTCGCCGTCATTAAGGACTAATGATTTTTCAACGTAAACAGCCGTACAGCTTGCTCCGTTGCTGAAGGCATCCAGCAGACCTCCGTTTACTGTAATCGTCTCAGCATGAACACCATCTGCAAGCTGTCCGTCTATTTCAGTCTCCACCTTGCCCTTGTTAAGTGTGATATTCTTCGCATAGATTGCATCACACTCATTAGAATTTGCAGTAGAAACAGCCTTAATGGTTCCTCCATTAAAGATCAACTTGTCTGCCTTAATCGCACTGTACTTACCCTTTAGTTTTAAATCCGCATCTTCTAAGATCAGTTTCCCTGACGCGGACTCTATCGCAAAATCCCCGGTATTGCCGGTCAGATCAGCCTTGCCGGTGATAGTAAGCCCGTCTATATCTTTATTGTATATCGCTGTAGTATTGTTTCCATCATTCACCAAACCGATTGAACCGCTTAGATTTTTCAGGGTAAGGGTATTGTTTTTCGGATCGTAGCTAGCCTTGCCGTTGTCCAAAATATCATCCTGATTTAATGATGTAACCCGTGTTCCTCCTATCCAGAGGTTGTATTTTACTTCTTCCCACAGAGCATAGAGTGTTATATCAGATGTAACTGGTGTTGAAAAATCATACGGGAAGCCTCCTGAATACCATCCCTTAAATGTATATCCCTCCGTCTCAGGATCAGCAGGCTTAGTCGCATATTTCCCCTCAGCTACAGTTTGTGAAACTGGTGCGGTGCCCGGCTTTCCATTCATGTTAAAATTGACAGAATACATTGGGACAATTTTTAAACTGCTCTCAGATATCTCGACCGGTGCGCCCGCATAATCGGTTTCATGAGAACCATTCATCTGTTCAGCAAGAAGGTACACCCTGTATTTGACACCCCACTCACTTATATCAAGTTCATCCGGTAAAGTAACGGTTCCGGTTCCGGTTTTTGAAAACGTACTGCCTGTATCAAGCTTTCCGTAATAAATGATATTACCCTTGTTGTTATTTCCCGATTTTGTATTATATCCCCTATCAATTATAAGTACAGAAACGGCATTTACATCATCCGCATTGGTTCCGGTAATTGTATATGGAATGCTTAACTTTTTTCCTTCTACAGTTGCCTTTGAATTTAAACCGGCAGAAAAGGTATCTGTTGCAAGCGTGAGCTTGTAACTTGTATTTGTTTCACCCTTAGCCCCGCTAACGGCAGATGAAAACATCACGTGTGACAGATCAACGTTAAATGCCGGAGAAATTCCCCTTTGATTTATGAATCCGCCATTATTATTACGGGTGTAATCAATTGTTCCATCTTTGTACGCATATAGTTGATGGTTTTGATACACCGAAAACATATCTCGTAACCACCATCCATTTTCCCCCTTTTTTTTGACATCTTCAGTTATCCCTTTATTTCTGGTCTTGCAAGCGTCTCTGGTCTTCAGATAACCATATGAAGTCCTTGCTGCTTCTCCAAGACTGAGTACAAAAATCTTATCACCATCTAAAGGTGTATAAGTCTCATCTGTGTAGTAAATGTCCCCATCTTTATTGTTTCTCTTAGCTTTATAACTTTCAGTAATAGCCTCTCTTTCCCGGTCCGTTAAGACGCCACTCATAGTTAAAAAGCCATCTCCATCGAGATTTTTATCAGGAAAAGAATTAACGTTATCATAATATGTTTCGTATAAATAGAGGTCACAATCCAAAAGCATTGTCGGATCCGTAACTCCTGACTTGTTGAACTCAGCAGTTTCCTTATCAAGCACTCTGTACTTGACCGGATCTCCGGCGTATTTACCATAATAAACATAGCTTCCCTGCCATTCGTCCGTATCGCTTGTGGGAACCCTGGGGCTTGCCATGCCTGCTGTACCAAACATGGTATTGTCTGCTGTTTTCTCAAACGTTCCGGAACCATCAGTCTGAGTTTCGACAGTTATATCCCCCTCATCCGGCGCGGATTCAGTATCCACTTCTTCATCATATGTTTCGGATCCTTCTTCGTCAGATGTTTCGGATTTTTCTTCGTCAGATGTATCAGATCCTTCTTCGTTATATATTTCAGCTCCTTCTCCCTGACTGAAATCCTCTTCTGCCGGAGTAACTAAGTCACCATCTAAAACTATTTCTTCTTCCGTCACAGCCTCCGTGGTATTATCTTCCTCCTCGGCCGCAAACACACAAAGCCCTGTAGAGCCCACTTCACTCAAACAGAGTATGAGAGTCAGCATCATAGCCAGCAATCTCTTTGTTTTCTTCATTTGAATATTTTCCTCCATATAATTGGTTTATATATATAAAAAGCAGTGCATCCTTTTAAGGACACACTGCTGCTATGCGTACTCTATGTATAAATAGGGTATGATCAGCCGAATCGAATCGAATCGAATCGAATCGAATCGAATCGAATCAGGCTACTCTGATCTATACCACCTGTCAAGGCTTTTTTCCAATTTTCCTGTGCTGTTGCTTTCATATTTCCTTATATAACTGCGTAAACTCATAATCTTGCAAGTATAATTTTAGCATAAACGCATAGGATAGATCATTCTTTTTTATGAATTGATATCCGGGATCATCCTCCTGAATGGATCAGGTGGCATTACAGCTCTTTGTCTGAATGATGCAGGATCGGCATTGTAGAGATTCTTAAGCTCTTCAGTGTATCCGCATATAAGATAAGGATTTGCACACATAAGATCGCTGAGTATCAGCGTATATGACGCCTCATCGCAACTGAATTCAAAGTGATCACCTGAAGCATTCAACAGGATTATATGATATTCATGTGTAGTACCCGTATAGATACCATTAGTATAATTATATACCCAATGCTCTCTTCCAAAGGCCCAGACAGCATCTTCTATACGCACGGCCCCGATAGCTGAACAAAGTAAATAATCCTGACCGACACAGATCGTATTTGATGAAACATTGTATACACGTCCATGATGGTATTCCTGTTCAACAAGTTCTTCGGTCAAACCGGCTGCGAGGAACTTTTTCAATGAACTTCTGTAAAATGATCCGGTAAGAGCCATGATAAACAGGATGAGCATCAAAACAAAAACAACGATAGCTAACCAACTGTATCTGCCAAACAGAAGCAGTATAACATTTACAAGGAGTACAATGCCTGTGATCACTCCCATAAGAACAGCTTTTGCGACTATGGAATCATGCTTGTAAGTGCCGTGAACAGATGCAAGCCTGTCAAGTTTTACTCTTTGAGCCCTGATTTTTTCGGCATGACGTATCGCCTTGGGAGAATTAGGTGACGGCATTCCACCCGGCACTTCATTCTTCATCTTTATGCCTTTAACAACAAATATACCTGCCACTATGAGCATGATAATGCCTATAATGGCCGTAGTAAGCATGTTCTCATTGTGTTCAAAGCCGGCACAAAACAAAAGGACAGCAACGATCAGAAAAAAAGCACCGGTGCCAAAAAATGACCGTCTTTTCTCTTTTTCAAGATCCTTTATGGTAGGCTGTTTAGGCTTTTTCTTCTGATTCATTGGTAGTCCTTATCAGTAGTCAATATCAGTGATCTGCAAATATCATTCAGTAAAAGATTAATTTCAGAGTCAAGTCCAGAGATCTCCGATCTCTGATTTTCTGTCACGCATCATCAGATCAGTAAGCGATTCCCTGGGTGACTTGTTATTAAACAGTATTTCGTTTACTTCTTTAACGATGGGCATCTCAACATTATATTTTTCAGCAAGCTTCTCGGCAGCCTTTGCACAATACACACCTTCAACCACCATTTTTACTTCGGTCATGGCTTCATCAGCACTCTTTCCCTGCCCCATAAGGAAACCTGCCATACGGTTTCTGGAATGACGGCTTGCACATGTAACGATCAGATCTCCGATGCCTGTAAGACCCGAAAATGTGGCAGCATGGCCGCCCATTGCTATTCCCAGACGGCTTATCTCTGCCATACCTCTGGTAATGAGCGCTGCTTTTGTATTATCGCCAAAACCCATGCCATCTGCCATGCCGGCTGCCAGAGCAACTACATTCTTAAGCGCTGCCCCAAGCTCCATGCCAAGCATGTCGGGAGTTGTATAAACTCTGAAAACCTTTGATGAAAAGATATTCTGAACAAATTCAGCATCCGCTTTCTTTTTTGCACCTACAGCACAAATAGTCGGAAGTCCTCTTCCCACCTCTTCAGCATGTGAAGGTCCGCACAGGACCGTAACAACTGACTGAGGTATCTCCTGCTCTATGATCTCGGAAAGACGCATAAGCGTTTTTTCCTCAATACCCTTTGCCACGCTAGTGATAAGCTGTCCTTCCTTAACAAAATTCTTCATGGAAGCAGCCGTGCTTCTTGTATAGATAGAAGGTACTGCAAGTACCAGCAGATCTTTATCCTTACATGCTCCTTCAAGATCGGTCGTAAACTGCATATCATCCTGAAGCTTTACACCGGGAAGCTTGTCCTTATGCTCATGATTTGCCTTAAGCATCTCTATCTCGCTCTCGATAACAGACCATACTGTCACCTCATGCCCATTGTTCATAAGAAGCCATGCAAGAGCAATTCCCCAGCTTCCGGCACCAATAACCCCTATTTTTGCCATTATCTCTTTACCTCCTCCTTGTTCTTCTTAAACAGATATGTTTTTCTTTCCTCGCCTTTTGCGAGCTTTTTAATATTTTCTTTATGTCTTATAAAGCCCATAGCTGCAATGATAAATGCCATTACACACATTTCGATAAGGACCGGATCCGGGATAGCGCCGCCTCCGTAAGCAACAAAACCGCCGGCAAGACACATGATAACTGTCTGAATGAAGAATCCGGCAGCCATGATAAGTGAACCCAGGCTCACATAATTTGTAAGCGCAAATGTGGTAAAGAAAAGCACTGCAGCAACAGGAATATACATCCAATGGAAAGCAAGGAACATTCCTGCCATAGCCGCAATACCCTTGCCCCCCTTAAACTTCAAATAGAACGGGAAATTATGACCGAGTATGCTTCCAAAACCCGCATACAATTTGATAAGATAAATTTCATCAGGAAATCTTTCCCTGAAGATAAAATAACAGATCACTACGGCTGCTATAGTCTTAAAAATATCTCCGAGAAAAACAAGGAGGCCGGCCTTTTTTCCGAGTACTCTTAACGCATTGGTGGTACCCGTGTTACCGGAACCCTGTTTTCTGATATCCACACCGTAAGCTTTACCGACAAAATATGCTGTCTCGAACATTCCGAATACATATCCTATGAGCAGACAGACAATTCTGGCTATTATCGAATTCATTTTATATACCTGCTTCTTTGTCCTTGCGTTCTCTGATAATAAATTTAAGTGGAGTGCCTTTGAAACCGAACGCTTCTCTTATCTGGTTTTCAATATATCTTGTATAAGAAAAATGCATCAGTTCTTTATCATTTACAAAAATAACGAATGTAGGCGGTTTTACCGAAACCTGCGTAATGTAATACAGACGAAGACGCTTGCCCTTGTCGGTAGGCGGCTGCTGCATTACGGTCGCCTGTGTCATTATCTCATTAAGAACACCTGTCTGAACGCGCATCGCATGATTTTCGACAACCATATCTATAGTGTCATAAAGCTTTGGCAGGCGCTGCCCTGTAAGTGCAGAAATAAAGATTATCTCTGCATAAGGCATAAAGGAAAGAGTATCCCTTACCTTCTTCTTGAAATTGTCGGTCGTGTGATTGTCTTTTTCAACCGCATCCCATTTATTAACGGCAATTATAACACCTTTGCCTCTCTCATGAGCTATGCCGGCGATCTTGGCATCCTGTTCCGTTACGCCCTCGGTTGCATCGATCACGATAACGGTCACATCGGAACGTTCAACAGCTCCTACGGTCCTGACTATCATATAATGCTCAAGATCTTCCTTGATCTTGTTCTTTCTGCGCAGTCCGGCTGTATCAACAAATATATAATCCTTACCATTATGTTTAACATGAGTATCAACAGCGTCTCTTGTGGTACCTGCAATATCCGAAACTATAACGCGGTTCTCACCTATAAGTCTGTTTATTATGGAACTCTTTCCGACATTGGGCTTGCCTACTACCGCGATGCGTACACTGTCATCCTCCGGCTCTTCCGCTTCAGCGCCTTCCGGAAAATGTTCTATGACTGCATCCAGCAGGTCACCCAGGCCTGTGCGTTCTGCAGATGAGATAGGATAAGGCTCACCAAGCCCCAGATTATAGAATTCGTAAACATCGGCTATCTGTTTCTTGTAGTTATCTGTCTTATTAACTGCAAGGATTATCGGCTTTTTGGACTTTCTGAGCATGATAGCTACCTGATTGTCGGCATCCACAAGCCCCTGTTTAAGATCTGTCATAAAAATGATCACATCTGCCGTATCGATGGCGATCTGCGCCTGTTCACGCATCTGTGAAAGGATGATATCCTTAGAATCAGGTTCGATACCGCCTGTATCTATAAGGGTAAAATCATGTCCTGCCCAGTCAACATCCGTATATATCCTGTCTCTTGTAACCCCGGGAGTATCTTTTACTATAGAAAGCCTTTCTCCGGCAAGCACATTAAAAAATGTGGATTTGCCCACATTCGGCCTTCCTACTACAGCTACAACCGGTTTTCTCTTTTTTCCCATATTATTCTGATACTCCCAAAGTCTTAAACACAATATCTCTACCGCCTGATTTTACAATAAGCACAGGACAGTGTAAAGTTTCGCTCACCTGCTCAACCGTTGTATCATCAAGGAATCTGAAGCCATCACCGGATTTGAGCATATCATCACCTAAAAGCAGTGCATCTCCTATATCATGGTCTTTTAACTGAGCCATGATATCACCTCCGGTGAGCAGGCCGGATACGGTGATCTTTTCCCCGAAGAAATCGTTCCTGATCATGACAACATCGGCATCAACACCGGGAAACGTTTCCTTTATCTTAGCGGAAAATGATTTAAGTATGCCGGTTATACTCTTTCCGCAGGCAATAGTGACATGTCTTTTTATATCTTTAACTTCAGGGCGTTTTGCAAGCTCTTCAATGGCCTCTCTGCTTTCATTGATCAGAAGTCTTGCCATACCCACGCCGTTTTCGAGCTGCAGGTAACCGTCATACCTGTCTTCTTCAGGCAGCGGACGCTCTGCGGTAATATACCATTCATCGGAAGCATGGCAGAAATGGATACCATAAAGATCCATGGCTTTCTTCTGCACTGCCTCTATTATATCGATCACTTCCGCGGCATCATCTTTTTCGAAGGGTTCGAGCGGATAAAGCTTATCCCTGAACTTTGTGATGCCAACGGGGACTATCGAAGCACTCTGCATAACAGGCGCATACGTAAGCATTTTATCCAGTGTATAGCGAAGTGCATCTCCGTCATTTACGCCTTTACACAGTACTATCTGACCATTCATCTTTATTCCGGCTTCATAGAGCCTGTCAAGATACTTCAGAGCCTTTCCGGCTTCCGGATTTCTTAACATTTTGCATCTGAGTTCCGGATCCATGGTCTGTACGGAGATATTGATCGGTTCCATACGATAATGGATGATACGATCGATCTCTCGGTCGCTCCAGTTTGTAAGCGTTACATAATTGCCATGAAGGAATGACATGCGGGTATCATCATCTTTGAAATAGAACATCTTTCGCATGCCACGGGGATTCTGGTCTATAAAACAGAAGATACAGTGATTCTTGCAGGAACGACAGTCATCCATGAGAGCAGATTCAAAAACAAGCCCCAGATCTTCGTGCTCTTCCTTTTCTATATCAAGTTCCCATTCTTCTCCGGAAGGTTTACGGACAAGGACACTTATCTCCTCATCCATACAAAGAAAATCGTAGTCGAAGATGTCTTCCAGTTCAGTATCATTGATACTGACTATTTCATCTCCGACGGCGATTTCCATCTCCTCGGCAATACTGCCGGGTTTTACTTCTTTGACGATATGTCTTTTATGCATTGCATCTGTATTTCATGAAGTTCTTCTTACCCTTCTTTAAGATGAACTCTGAATCAAAATCCTCTTTTGTAAAACCATGCTTGGCATCAGTGATCTTCTCACCGTTCACGGTAACACCGCCCTGCTCGACATTTCTTCTTGCGTCTGATCTTGTTGTTGCAAGACCGGCCTTGCAGATAAGTGTAACGATATCTACTTTGCCGTCTCTGAAATCCTCGGCATCAACAATTGTTTCAGGCATATTTTCCGAATTACCGGAGCCTGAGAAAAGTGCGATCGCAGCTTCCTTTGCCTTATCAGCTTCTTCCTTGCCGTGAACGAGGTTTGTAAGCTCCCATGCAAGGATCTGCTTTGCTTCGTTAAGCTGTGATCCTTCCCACTTATCCATCTCGCGTATCTGTTCCATAGGAAGGAAGGTGAGCATACGGATGCACTTAAGCACGTCAGCATCACCTATATTTCTCCAGTACTGGTAGAACTCGTAAGGCGATGTCTTTTCAGCATCAAGCCATACAGCACCCTTTTCGGTCTTTCCCATCTTCTTGCCTTCGGAATTAAGAAGAAGCACCTGTGTCATAGCATATGCATCCTTGCCGAGTTTTCTTCTGATAAGTTCTGTTCCGGCAAGCATGTTGCTCCACTGATCGTCGCCGCCAAATTCCATATTGCAGCCGTACTTCTGGTACAGTGTGTAGAAGTCGTAAGCCTGCATGATCATGTAGTTAAATTCAAAGAATGTAAGACCTCTCTCCATCCTCTGCTTGTAGCACTCAGCACGAAGCATATTATTTACGGAGAAATGAGGACCTACTTCCCTGAGAAGATCGATATAGTTAAGATTAAGAAGCCAGTCAGCGTTGTTTACAACAAGCGCTTTACCGTCAGAAAAATCAATGAAACGGCTCATCTGCTTCTTGAAGCATTCAATATTATGCTCAATTATCTCGGGTGTGAGCATTTTTCTCATATCGGTCTTTCCGGAAGGATCACCGATCATTCCTGTGCCGCCGCCTAAAAGTGCGATAGGCTTATTTCCTGCCTGCTGAAGTCTCTTCATAAGGCAAAGTGCCATAAAATGTCCTACATGAAGGCTGTCTGCCGTAGGATCGAAACCTATATAGAATGTAGCCTTGCCGTTATTGACAAGCTCTCTTATCTCTGCTTCGTCTGTTGTCTGAGCTATCAGACCTCTTTCTTTAAGTTCTTCAAAAATCTCCATCGTTTATTCCTCCGTTATGTTCATTCAGCCAGATAGCTGTCAGTTGTCTCTTTGAATTTCTTATATCCTGTTCCGGAAATATGGAGTCCATCCTTGGAATCCTCTTCGGAAAGATAACCGTCATCGCCTTTTAACACATTATAAAGATCTATATAAGTATATCCCTTTTCTTCACAAAGTGCCTTAAGATCCTCATTTGTGCTTTCTATTCTTGAATTATACACATATCCGGTATCTTCAAAAGCCCTTGTTACGGGAAGAAGTGAATAAAAATACACTTTTGTCTCAGGCAGATTCTCGGCTATGGTATCCATAAGTGTACGATACCTGTCCGATACGGTCTGCGGATCTGTACCGTTTATCAGATCATTGACACCTATGAGAATAAAGATCTTCTTAGGCTTTGTATATGATATAAGTTTCATGCGGGCTGTAAGACCGCTTATAACATCACCGCCTACGCCTCTGTTCTTTACCGAATACTCGGGATAGATCTCAGCCCACTCACATCTCTCTATGATAGAATCACCGGCAAATACAACATCCGTGGGATATGAATACAGTGACTCATATGTATAGTTTCTTATATCAAAGTTATCATCCTTTACGCAATACTGTGAATACTGCGGGTCCTCGAAAGGAGCAAATTTCGGAGCCTCAAACACAAGTGTATCACCTGTCTCAGAAGTATCTGTTGATATAGCGGTTTCTTCAGTCGCTTCAGGTTCTTCCGTAGGCTCTGTCTGCTTTTCTTCAGGCTTTTCCTTATTTTCATCCTCATCCTCGGAGTCACCCGAAGGAGCCTCGCCATTCTGTGCTTCAGCCAGTTTTGCCTTAAGATCTTCTATCTCTTTTTCATATTTCTCGATCTGAGCCTTATCTTCAACTGCAGCCTTGTCAGGATCGGAATTAACGCTTTCTGCTGCTTTAATTTTCTTATTAGCAGATCCAAGCATAACGGAAAGCACTATCACTACGCAAAGAAGCACTGCTGATATTATCAGCAGATAAAGATTGATAGCCGGTCTTCTGTTTTTTCTTTTTTTTCTTTTACGATCTTCGAAAGATTCTCTGTTATCATCATTCATTTTATGTACTCCTCTTTAAAAACAACCCGCATATTCTAACATATTAGGAAATTTGTTGCAAAACAGCTTTCAGAATCCGAGCCCTGTGTATTCAAAAGCATTTTTAAGCCAGGTTATATGCTCTCCGTCAATTGCTATCACATCAAAACGCACTCCAAGTAAAAAATATTCCTTATGGACAGCGCGGTAATGATCGCATACGGCGCAGATGCGCTTCTGCTTTGCAAAGCCCACTGCTTCCTCTGCAAAGCCTGACAGATTATCTTTACGCTGCTTAACCTCAAAAAAAACAAGGGTATCACCGTCCAGTCCAATGATATCCACCTCACCTTTTGAGGATCTGAAGTTTTTATCGAGTATTACTACAGACTTGCTTTTCAGATATTCAGAAGCTATATTTTCAAACTCGCTGCCAATATTTCTTTTATTAACCATTACCTGATCAATGTTTTATGCCGGTCTTATTTTCCGGCTTTCTTCATCTTTTCCCTGATCTTATCCATACCGTCTACAAAGACCAGTATCTCCGCAACCACCTCATAAAGCTCGGGCGGTATCATATCACCTATCTCGAGGCGTGAAAGGGTATCCGCTAACTTATCATCTTTATGAACCGGTACCTTTGCCTCTTTGGCTTTTTCTATTATCTTGTCCGCAAGCGCACCTTTACCTGAAGCTATGACCTTGGGGGCCATATCCTCCGGATCATACTCAAGCGCTATCGCTGTCCTGCTTGTATTTTTCTTCTTATCAGCCACGCTTAAGCCCTCATATCAAAACGCTTTGCGGATATCATCGAAGAAGCAGCGCCTGCAGAAAGCGGATCTTTAAGCATTCTTTCACTGCTACCTGCATCTGCTCCGAGTTCTTCTCTCTTTGAAAAAGAAGTATTCATCGTATATCCTTTACTTTCAAGCCTTTCAGTAAGGATATGTATATGTTCGGCAATAAAATCTATCATTTCATCATCTGCAAGATAAAACCTTGTATTGACATTGCCGCTGTCCTTTATCGCAGCGTATACATCTACCGGCCCCAGATGCTCCATATCAAGATGAAGGAGTGCACTTACCGAGCCATCCTTAGCCGCCAGGCTCTTTTTATCCGAATATACATACAGATCTCCTGTAGCAGTCCCACCGGCCATTTTAAGCGGGATCTGGACATACTGCGCAGTCTGGTTTAACTGATTCATAAAATCAAGGTTCTGATCTAACTGTTTGATGCTACCCGCTAACGCACTGTCCGGACGCGCGATCTCAGAAAGCATACCTGTGATCTCCCTGACATCCGACTGCAGTTTTGTATACAATTTATCGATATTTGCCTTATCGGCTGCTTCTTCCGGTTTGAGGGCCAGTTCCTGTCTGAAAGCTTCGCTGATGACCTTTTTAAATTCAGTTCCGGAAAACAGTCTTCTTATATCTGCTTCCAGGCTTTTCATATCTTTTGCCTGGAAAGCGCCTTCTGACATCTCCTCATTAAGTGCATGAACGGTACGGAGCACGTCTTTAAAAGACATCTCCGTTTCAGAAAGATTTTTTACAAGCTCTGTCGGCGCCCCGTTTCTGTTAAGGACTGCTATCAGTCTTTCTTTAAAAGCGCTTACTGCAGGCTCTTCTGAAGAACGGTTCAACCCGCTTTCTGCCTGTATCTTAGCATCAGCATTTTCTGTTTGTACGGGTTCTTCTCCGGCCTGATTATTTATCTGTGCTGCATTATCTTCTGCTTCGGCTTCCGGAAGTTCACCTGCCACCCAGTTCTTAATATCCGTAACTATCTTTTCAGCATTATCAGAACCGGCTGTTATCACCTGTTCAGGACTGTTCTCGGCACCTGTTATCTGTGAAGCAACCGTCCCATCCGGACCTTCTGTTTCCTGTAACGTCTGTGCGCCTGCATTTATTGAAGGGTCAGAGGTCTTTATCATCATTTCCGTAAGTCTGCCTAAGAATGTATCGGCATTTTTATCTCCAAGAGCAGTTAACTCGGTATAAAGATCCATCGCCTGATCGGCTATACTTTCTATACTATCACCGATAAGATTCTCATAATTCTTGAAAGCATGAAACTGCAGAGCAGTCTCTTCATTTATGTTAAACCCCAGTGCTTTCATTTCGACAGCTTCTTTGGGCGTAATGAGCATACCTCCTTCAGGAGATGCCGGAAGCGAATTCATAAGCCTGTACATTTCACCAAGAGATGATCTGTCTATGGACATGCCCTGATCCATCATCGAAAGAGTCATCTGGAGAGTATCGGAATTGACTGCCATCCCTGCAGATGCAAGAGCATTCTGGGCAGTGATACCCTGCGACATATTTGTATAAAGAGGTGTAAGCGCGATGCGCGCATCAGAACCTGAACGGATCCCGAAAGTGACATTCTGTCCTTCCTTAAGAGCCAGGCCTCCGTCAAGCTTAGCCTGAAGCTCTCTTCCATCGGGAAGCTTTATTGTTACGTCATTGCCATCAATATTTTTAACTGTACCGGAAACGGTACTGCCGTTTTTTAAGTCAGTAGCAGTAACCGGCGTAGGGCTTGATGCTTCAACGCCTTTATTCCCTGATATTGGGGACAGAGATGAACTTATCTGACCGAAGAGACTCATAGGTTTTATCTTTCTCAGATATAGTTGTGAATGAAACTTCTCCTGTGTATAGGAGTGGGACCGAGTTCTTTGAGAGCTTTAATATGATCAGCCGAACCGTAACCTTTATTCTTTGCAAATCCATAGCCCGGATAAATACTGTCATATTCTACCATAAGCCTGTCCCTTGTAACCTTTGCTATTATCGAGGCTGCAGCTATGGATGCCGAGAGTGTGTCGCCTTTTATTATAGGTACCTGTTTCAGGTCCCCGAGCCCCGGAATATTAACAGCATCATTTAAAAGCAGGTCCGGCGCGGGATCAAGCTTAGAAATAGCCTGTCTCATTGCCTCATAGGTGGCATTCAATATATTTACTTCATCTATACGCTCATTTGAAACCTGACCGAGGCCATAGGAAACAGCCTCATTTATTATCATATCAAAAAGCTCTTCTCTCTTTTTTTCGGATAACTGTTTGGAATCATTTAGATACAGAAGCGAGCAATTTTTAGGAAGTATTACCGCACCTGCGACTACCGGCCCAGCAAAAGGGCCTCTGCCTACTTCATCTATACCGCATATATATGAAAAAGCACTGTATTTTTCCTCAAATTCAAACATTTTCTTCATACGTGCTTTTTCCGCGAGAAGTGCATCATGTCTCTTATCAGCTCGTTTAACAAGCGAAACGACTCCGGGCCTCTCATCATGACGATATTTTTCCGCAAAGGAAATGCAGCCTTCATCATTTAAGGCTGCATATTCATTTTTGATCTCACTTACGCTGATCTTATCCATATCTCGTATTTTTCTCTATATCTAAATATATATATACTAAAACTTCCTACACCGTGCAGCCTTGTCTGACGGTGTTTGAGTGAGCCTTAGCAAGTTCTCGAAAATGCATAGATTTATCAGGAACGGACCGCCAGGGTAAGAATATTATTTATCTTTGTCCAGATTTCCGAATTTCTCAAACGGATAGATTCTTATCCAAGCTCTGCCTATGATCCTCGACCTTTCTATAAGGCCGACCTGTGCAGTGCGGCTGTCGGAAGAATGATTCCTGTTGTCACCAAGAACAAAGTACTGCTCAGGGCCTAGCGTTATCGGTTCGGCAGCGGTCCCGGGGTCAAGCATCACCTCCGTACCGTAATTCTCTTCCAGTAATTCATCATTTATGTAGATATTGCCGTCGTAATCGATCTGTACAGTTTCTCCGGGAAGCCCGATTATCCTTTTAATATAATATGTCTCGTCTGCCTGCGAAAAAGGAAAGACAATGATATCAAATCTCTTAGGATCAGAGAGCCTGTAGCTTATCTTATCTACGATCAGATTATCCTGATCGGAAAGCGTAGTCTCCATACTCGAACCTATTACCACTGTACGCTGTCCTACGTATTTTACCAAGAACAGTGTTGTCACAAAAACCGCAAGCAGGAATAACGAATTACTCAGTATTTCTTTAAGTATGCGTCGTTTTTTTGACTCTTTGCTTTCTTTTTCCGCTGAAGTCTCCAGATCCTCGGAGTCTTCGTCATCTATTTCCCTTATATATTCCTCTTTCAAACTTGGTCCCCCCTCGTTTATCATTGATCAATATCTGACGGAGACTCGAAACTGATCTTTCCGAATCTGCCGTTTTTCATATCATCACATATTATAAGCGCTGTCTTATCGGTATCAATGACACCGCCTTTCCTAAGGCAGCCGCGTTTTGATGCTATCTCTTCAAATATCTCTACGGAGCCGTTATCCTCATTGCAGCCGTATCTTTCACCAAGCTTACCCGGATAATTCTCCTTCAACATACTTATAATATTAACTGCTACATCAGACATGTCAAGCACCTCACTTCTTACAGCACCTGTCATGGCTAAATGCATGCCTGTTACCTGATCCTCAAACTTGGGCCATAATACTCCGGGCGTATCTAACAATTCCAGATCCCCTGAAAGCCTGATCCATTGTGTTCCCTTTGTAACACCGGGCATGTTGCCGGTCTTGGCTGAAGACCTGCCCGAATAACAATTTATGAATGTGGATTTGCCGACATTCGGTATGCCTACGACCATTGCTCTTACGGGTCTTCCTTTAATACCGCGCTTCAGATCGCGTTCCTTTTTTTCCTTTACCACGATATCAACGGCCTGTTTAACGGTACGCTTGGATGCTGTGGATCTGGAATCCACAGCAACAGCCTTTATACCCTTCTCCTTAAAATATTCTATCCAGGCAGACGTGATCTTCTCATCAGCCATATCAGCCTTATTTAAGAGTATAAGACGCTGTTTACCCTGCGCGATCTTTGACAGCTCAGGATTTCCTGAGGACATGGGAACTCTTGAATCAAGCAGTTCGATCACAAGATCCACAAGTTTTATATTGTTCTGCATCTCTCGCAGGGCTTTGGTCATATGCCCCGGGAACCATTGTATATCCATAATCCTGTCCTATTTTATAAATCCGCTTTCGCCCAGTCCCTCATCAGAAGTAAAGGCAAACCATGCTTTACCAAGTATATATTCCTTTCTTACCACTCCGATATTACCCGAGCGGCTGTCCTCGCTGTCATTTAAATTGTCGCCGAGAACAAAGAACTCATTCTCTCCGAGTGTAAGTCCGTTCTTTGCAGTACCGCCGTCCGCGGCACGTTCAAACAGACCGTTACGGTCGTAGATCTTACCGTTCACATATATCATACCGTCCTTTATAAGCACGGTATCTCCGGGAATCCCAAGAACTCTTTTAACATAATAATGCGAATTTGTATTTCCGTTAGGAAGAAATACAATAACATCATCTCTGTCAGGCTCCGAAAAGAAATACTGAAAACGGTCTATAAGTATCTCTTCACCGTTATAGAGTGTAGGCTCCATAGATGCGCCTATGATGCTTGTGCGTATACCGAAAAGATAAACGCAGGTAAAGGCAAAAAAACACATCAGCAAGCCAAGAAACACATACGAGAATATGCCTATCAACTGCTCACGGCTGAGTCTCTTATTCTTTTTATAAAAGTTTAAACCGCCTCTTCTGCCTGCCATGATATCCCTTAAAAATATATTGATAAAGAAAAGCCTCCGTAAAAAACGGAGGCTTAAAATTTTTATGATCCGGTTTCTATCAGCGGATGACTTCCTTTACCTTAGCATCCTTACCAACGCGGCCTCTTAAGTATCCGAGCTTAGCTCTTCTTACCTTACCTCTGCGGATAACTTCAACCTTCTCAACAGCAGGGCTGTGAAGGGGCCATGTCTTCTCAACGCCAACACCTGCAGACATCTTACGAACTGTGAATGTCTTACGGCTGCCAACGTTCTGGATCTTCATAACAACGCCTTCGAACATCTGGATACGGCTCTTCTCGCCTTCCTTGATGCGGTTAGCAACTCTTACTGTGTCACCTACCTCGAACTGAGGTACCTCTGCTTTTAACTGTTCCTTTTCGATTTCTTCAATGATCTCGTGCATTTTAATTTCCTCCTGTGATCCATCGGACGTTCTTAAACCTTTAATCACAGGCCAGCGGACCGTCTCCTTTTTCGCAACATTGCAATTTTACACTACTGCTTTACATAATGCAAGCATAAATTTATTCCGCAGTTTTCTCTTTCTTTCTGCCGTTAAGTATAAAAAGCCCAAGTATCAGCATTACAACAGCAGCTATAAACAGACCGACCTTTACCCAAGGCTTATCCAGGTAAGGCATATAAGCTGACACCTCTTCTTCATACTGTGATATGAGCACAGCAGCAAGATTATTCATGAAATGTATACCTATGGATAAAAAGATACTCTTTTCATGACTTACTATATAAGCCAGCAGGATACCCAGAACGCCTACGGTGATAGACTGAAGCAGGCTCATATGATATACACCGAAAAGCACTCCTGTTATGATCACTGCCTTTGCGGGAGTAAGCCTGTTCTTTAATGTTCCGAGCATAAAGCCTCTGAAGGCCGTTTCCTCACATATAGCAGGGAATAAGGCTGAAGATATGATTATTATAGGCAGGCTGCTCTTTTCCCATATTTCGGTCAGGTTGTTGTTCTGAACCACCTGATCGGGGAACAGATATGTCAATAAGGATGCCAGATACATCATAAGTATCCACGTGCCGCCAAAGGCAAGCAGGCTTCCTGCTATCCCCTTTAGAGTAGGAGCTTTTACGGAAAACAGCTTCTTCATATCGGCCTTTATATACCATGCATATGCAACCGGACAGAAGAATATAAGCCCCTGCTCGATCATAAGGCCCGGAGCCCCCAGATGAAGGACAAACACGCCTCCCGCAAAGAGAACTACAAGAAGCAGAACGGAGAATAACAATATCAGATCTCCGATGCCGGGCATTCCGCCCTTTTTTATATCATCACGTCTGTTTAAAAGCTTTACGGAGGATGACGGATCACCGAAAAGTACATCTTCAGCAGCAAAGATCTCAGACATAAATACTACGGCAAGACATGAATAAGCAATATTCGAAACAAGTACCATGAGTATGAGCCCTGCATCATAATCAAATCTGAAAAGCGAGTTAATTAACAGCGATATGTTCACGATCGGAATAAGCGCTGTAACGGTATTCAGTTCCAGATTGGGTATCATTGTTGACATACCTGCCATCATGAATACTATCATAACCGGCGTAGACAGGTTCTGGGCTTCCTTAAAGCTTCCCGCTCTTATGCATACACATAATGAAACTGCAGAAGCAAACATCGCAAATGTAGCAACGCAAAGAAGCGTGATGAACAGTGCCGGTATAAAAGAAGCTGCCTGCAAGGAGGAGGAACCGGCAAGATTCATCGTATCGGCTGTATAAACGGTCAGCGCACCCATGGAAAAAAGATTTAAAAGCGCGGCTCCGACTGCTATTGTTGATACGGCAAGGAATTTAGCTGTAATAAGCTCTCTGTTGGAAACAGGAAGCGTAAGCATGGTCTCAAGCGTACCTCTTTCCTTTTCGCCCGCAGTGGTATCTATTGCGGGATAAAGAGCTCCCATTAGTACACTTACGATCATAAGGAACGGCACTATCATTCCTATGATATAGCCGACATTCTGTTCATTGCTTGAGTAGTCCTTATAAACATACTTTATAGGCTTAAGTATCTCATCTTCCGATAATGACATTTCTTTTATGATGCTGCTCGTAAGTTCCGTCCTGTAATCGGAAAGAACATCATCAGCCATACCTGCAGCAGTCCTGGAATCGGTCTCCGAAGCCATATAGCAGATATTATAATAAGGCCTGTCATCCGAAACCGACTCTGTGATATAAACATCGATAAGGCCTTCTTCAAGCATCTCCTTATCAGATGAACCTGCTTCAGGTGTCATGAATTCAAAACTGTATTCACGTTCATTTCCTTTTTCTTCAAAGATGCTCTTCATTACAGCCGGATCTTTGGTCATATCCAAGGCCACAGTATAACTTTTCTCCGTGCTGGCATTCATCATAGACTTCATGAGCATCATGGTCCCGACAAAAAGCAGAGGATAAAGCACGAGCGGAACTACGATCATCATGAGCATAGTCTTTTTGTCACGAAGGATATCTATGATCTCTTTTTTGTAAAGCGAAGCTACTATCCTTTTATTCATTTGCGGCCTCCTTCATGCATGCTCTGAAAGCATCTCTGAGATTGTCCGTTTTCGTATTTTTCTTAAGCTCCGCAGGTGAGCCTTCGGCGATCAAATTGCCGTTATAGATCATATTGATCCTGTCACAAAGGTATTCCGCCTCTTCCATATAATGTGTGGAATAAAGGACAGTGCAGCCTCTCTCTCTTTCTTTTTTCATAAAGGAGATTATGGTCTCACTGCTTAAGATATCCAGACCAAGTGTAGGTTCATCGAAAATATAGACAGACGGAGAATGCATAAGAGTCCTGGCAATTCCGGCTCTCTGTGTCTGTCCGGTAGAAAGTGCGCCGATCCTGTTATCGGCAAATTTTTTCATATCAAGAAGATCTATGATCTCCTGAGCGCGTTTTTCACACTCTTCCTTCGGGATACCGTAAATATCTCCGAAGATCATGAGCATTTCCCGTATGGAAAATCTGTTATAAAGCTTTGTATTCCCCGAGATATAGCCAATGTGCTTCTTTATCTCGTTCTTATCGCTTATCACATTGCCATCATCATCCGAAAGTATCACCGAACCTTCATCAGGTTTCATGATACCGCCGAGCATGCGCAGAAGTGTGGTCTTTCCGGCTCCGTTGGGGCCGAGTATTCCCAGTATCTCACCGGCCGATGCATGCAGACTCAGATGGTCAACAGCAAAGAAATCTTCCCTTCTCTGCTTTTTGTTTTTTTCATCGGATTTTACAAATCTCGAAAACTGTTTGCATAAACCTTTTGCTTCAATTCTCATAAGCCCCTCATATCATTTGTTTTCAATCTTCTTTAAGAAGATCAGGCCTTCTTTCCCTGGTGCGTATCAGTGACTGTTCATGTCTCCATTTTTCGATATTGGCATGATGTCCCGAAAGCAGGACATCAGGCACTTTTCTGTCATGCCATACTTCAGGTCTGGTATACTGCGGATATTCAAGCAGCCCTTCACTCGAGAACGACTCATCGGATGCTGATGTTTCATTTCCGAGTACTCCCGGAACAAGACGGGATACACAATCCATTACAGCAAGAGAAGCTATCTCACCGCCTGTGAGCACATAGTCTCCGATGGAGATATTATCCGTTCCTATTTCTTCCAGAGCCCTTTCATCGATCCCTTCATAGTGACCGCAGATGATGACAAGATCTTCATGCTGCGCCAGTTCTTCAGCGACCCTTTGATCAAAAACACGCCCCTGCGGAGTCATATAAACGGCATAAGCTTTTTCTTTGTTAAGACGCCTGCATGCCTCCTTATATGCACTGTAGACCGGTCCTGCCTGCATGAGCATACCGGCCCCGCCGCCATATGTATAATCATCAACTCTTCCGTTCTTGTTCTCGGCAAAATCTCTTATATCGATCGTATCCAGACTTATATAGCCTTTTTCCATCGCTCTCTTGCAGATGCTTGTATTCATGGCATTTTCAATAAGCTCCGGAAAAAGCGTAAGTACCGTAAAATTCATATCAATCCTTCCGGTATATCAGTTTTCATTACCTGTGCATCAATATCAACTTCAAGTATACAACTCTTTATGGCAGGAATCAGCACTTCTCTTCCATCTGTCAGTTTAAGTTCATATACATCATTTGCACCGGTCCTGTAAACATCTTTTATGGTTCCCTCAACTCCGCTCTTATCATATACCTTCATTCCGATAAGATCGGCTACATAATATTCATCTTCAGATAAAGAAACCGCATGTTCCCTGTCGACATACAATTCAAAATCTCTTAATTCCTCTGCCGCATTCCTGTCATTTATACCTTCAAAGGTCACAAGCAGAAGTTCCCCTTTTGCAGAAACATTTAAGGGTTTCAGTTCAATTTCTTTTTTGTCCTTAACAGCTGTGATGCTTTCAAGTTCAGAAAGCCTGTCCGGATCATCCGTTAAGGGATAAACGGTCACAGCGCCTTTTATGCCGTGGGGTTTTGTGATCACTCCCACACAGAATCTGTCTTCCATAGAATCCTCATAATGAAAGGACACCGCACCCTTATATAAAGATGCGATGCCCGAATTTTATATGCCTATTCCACAATATCAACATCAACATAGATGTCATCTTTTGTGGAAGCAGCCTTTACAACTGTTCTGATAGCTCTTGCTATCCGCCCCTGTCTTCCGATAACTTTGCCCATGTCGGACGAAGCCACCTTAAGTTCAACGGTAACATGTCTGCCGTCTGTCTTTTCGGTGACCACTACTTCATCGGGATTCTCAACGAGAGCCTTGGCGATAACTTCAACCAGTTCTTTCATAAGCCACCTCCGACTTTTGTATTAAGCTATTATTTTTCGATGCCAGCGGCCTTTAAAAGCTTTCCAACAGTTTCAGTGGGCTTTGCTCCGTTAGCGATCCACTTCTTTGCCTTCTCCTCGTCGATCTTGAATGCTGAAGGCTCAGCGCTGGGATCGTATGTTCCGATCTCTTCGATGATCTTGCCGTCACGTGCATTACGTGAATCAGCTGCAACGATACGGTAAAGGGGTGCCTTTTTCTTACCCATTCTTGTAAGTCTTAATTTTACTGCCATTTCTTTTTCCTCCAAAAATATTGTTAATAATAAATTTATCTGTATCTATCCTCAAAGAATAGTTACATCCTAGAACTTTCTGCGTCCGGGCATTCCGAAACCGCCCATACCGCCTAAACCTTTCATGCCCTTCATGCCTTTCATTCCCTTCATCATTCCGGGCATCTGCTTCATCATCTTCTGTGACTGTTCAAACTGCTTGATGAAGCGGTTTACTACTGCAATATCCAGACCTGCACCTTTAGCTATCCTGTGCTTACGTTTGGGATTAAGAAGCTTGGGATTTCTTCGCTCCTCAGGTGTCATTGAAAGAACTATCGCCTCGGTCTGTCTGAGCTGCTTATCATCTATAATGCCGTCAAGATCGCCGGCATTAATGCCCATACCGGGCAGCATCTTAAGGATCGATGAAAGACCGCCCATATTGCGCATCTGCTTCATGGATTCAAGGTAATCGTTGAAATCAAACTTTCCCTTCTGCATCCTGCCGGCCATTTCCCTGCCGGTCTGCTCATCTATATCAATGCTTTCTCTGGCCTTGTCGATAAGTGTGAGCACATCGCCCATACCAAGTATCCTTCCGGCCATTCTGTCCGGATAGAACTGTTCAAGATCGGAAAGCTTTTCGCCCATGCCGACATAAAGTATGGGCTTTCCTGTAACGGCTTTTACCGAAAGTGCCGCACCGCCTCTGGTATCGCCATCCATCTTTGAAAGGATGATACCGGTAACTCCTACCTTTTCATCAAATTCCTTTGCAACATTGACAGCGTCCTGACCGGTCATCGCATCTACAACAAGTATCGTATTGTGAACTTCGATCTCACGCTTTATTTCCTGAAGCTCTTCCATCATGGCTTCATCAATATGAAGACGTCCTGCAGTATCAAGTATGACTGCGTTAAAACCGTTCTTCTCAGCATGAGAGAGAGCTGCTTTTGCTATATCGGCAGGCTTATGATCTGTACCCATGGAAAAGACTTCGGTATCAGTCTTTTCGCCGTTTATCTTTAACTGATCGATAGCTGCCGGTCTGTATATATCACAGGCAACAAGCAAAGGCTTTTTGCCCTTCTGTTTTAATTTTCCTGCGATCTTTGCCGTGGTGGTCGTTTTACCTGCACCCTGCAGACCGCACATCATTATAACCGTAATGGTTTTACCCGGTGCAAGTGTTATCTCGGTTGTCTCCGAACCCATTAACGAGATCATCTCTTCATTTACGATCTTGATGACCATCTGGGCAGGATTGAGGCCGTTCATTACTTCTTCGCCGACAGCCTTTTCCTCAACACTCTTAACAAACTGTTTTACAACCTTGAAATTAACATCAGCTTCAAGAAGCGCCATACGCACTTCTTTCATGGCTGAGCGTACATCTTCCTCCGAAAGCTTGCCCTTACCGGAAAGCTTTTTGAATACGTTTTGAAGTTTTTCACTAAGGCTTTCAAATGCCATATATCACAATTCCTCTAAAACCGCATCAAGCAGTTCTTTATCTTTTTCATCTACAACATCGCCGCGGAGTTTTTCAAGTCGTTCCCTGTTGCGCAAAAAACGCTCCATAAGCTTAAGCTTTTCTTCATACCCTGCAAGCGCCTTGTCACATCTGTGGAGCAGATCACTCACACCCTGACGGCTTATGCCTTCCTGCTCCGCTATCTCCGACAGCGACAGATCATCAAATACAGACATCTCATAAATCTTCTGCTGATGCTCTGTGAGAAGCGGGCCGTAGAAATCATATAAAAATCCCTGTTCAACCTTTTTCTCCATGACTTTCTTATTATACACAAACAAAAAAGGCTGTCAAGTATTTCATCTTGACAGCCTTTCAAACTCAGGTTGCTATCACAGCGCTTCGACTGTGAACAGTAACAAGATCATATCAGAAGCTGTGTCCGCCACCGGAGGAACCTCCGCCGCCTCCACCGCCTCCACCGCCGCCTCCGCCGGAGGAGCTGGGCGGGCAGTATCTGCTCGTCTGGTTCACCATAATAGGTGTGGGCTGATATATCTGGCAATTCTGGTCTATATTCATAAGAATATCATTATTCTTTGCCGCATTCTGCTTTGTGGTCTTTACAACGATCGCAAAGCTTATAAGGAATGAGACCGTAAGCGCATAAAATATATTGCCTATGTATTTAAGCGGCTGAGCTATACGTTTCCCATTAAGCACATCATATATCAAGCCATACAGATCAACAGCAGTTTTTGTATAATTTCCTGCAGTTGCGGATTTATACACCAGATCTGTAACTTCATTGCATTTTGATGATGTAAGAGTATTTTGGGTTTTTCCAAACCCCTTCACCCACAGCATTCGGGCACCCATGTCTATGGTAAAACTCATTCCGTCACTATTGCCATATCTGTTTTTGTACATGCCTTCACTGTAAGCGTCCACCTCGCCCGATCCAAGGCTTGTTGTGAACAGACATACATTGCCATAATCCGTAAGAGGGATCATGGCTTCAATTATTTTCTGCTTTTCATCCGGAGAAAAATAGAGTCCCTGGTCATCATAAAGATAAACTTCATATCCGGTTTCCGGATTCACATATTCGGGTTCATCATCCGTTTCTCCGCTTTCCGCAGACGAATAAACAGGAAGAATTGAAAAGGTTATGAAAAACAATACGATCGCAAATATATATCTGAAAACATTCTTTTTCATCACCACATCTCACCTCCCTCTCTGTTAAGCTGGGGAAGAGGCCTGGTAAGCAGAACCTCAAATATATCAAGTATACCGATAAAATTCAGTACTACTCCCGTGCCTATAAGAGCCGCAGCAGTATAGTAAAACATATCATTTGCCGCCCCTGCAGCTGTAAGCACGGTACCTATAAGAGATGCCACACACAGCAAAATACCGCCTGCTATCATTACGGTTTTGTTCTTCAAAGGCTTTGCCTTGCTGATCGCATTTATGATAAGGACAAATATGGCAACGGTCTGGACAGAACCGGCAAAGATATTGAAGCCCAAAAGTCTTGCGATATCACCAAAAATATCAAAGACAAAAGGACAAATCTGTATAACGACAAAAGCAATAAAAACACCTATGACCACTTTCATTATTGTGTTCTTCTTATCGGTCGTTTTCTTTTTTTTGCTTACATTGCCAGGGACACCATATTTATACTGGAAACCCTTGTCTTCTTTCTTCTGATCGCTGTCTACAGCTTTATTTACCATAATGAGCGTCATTATGGCTCCGATGATACCAAGCACCTGTATAATGCCAAGCATGGTCTGAGGCATGAATGTAGGGATTATCATCATGACAAGATATATGGGAATGGCAAGAAGAAAGGCAAACAGCAAAAATTTGAATTTATCGACCGGAAGATCGCATGATACCTTTCCTGTCTGTCCGTTTACGACCGCATAAGCCACCCTGTTCTTATTCTTATATGATAAGAACCAGACAGGGAAAAATGCTGTATCTATATCTTTTTCCCTCATATACAGAGGAATGCTTTCTTTGGTGCCCGGAAGCGGTGTGATCGCAGAAAACTCCGGAACCATCTTATCTATCACATTGTATATCGATTCACGCGCAAAGCCTCCGGCATCATTCACATAGACACTGGACGGAATATCTGCCATATCTGCATAGAATCCTGTAAGATATGCAGGATTAAACTTATACATTTTCTTGGTGTCATATGGAGCGATAACCTCGCTTATACTGTCATCAAATGCGGCAGATCCGTCGTATGACAGGCCGAAATAATGTGCATCTATGGTTGATACACAGTTATATGTTTCGGTGATCTCGTAATCACCGGTCATATATACTCTTTTTCCTGAAAACTGGAACGGTCCCTGACACCTGATATTATAAATATAATACGGCATATAGATTCCGCGGAAATTATCAAGGCATCCCGGATCTTTGAGTTCCTTAGGTGCAAAAAACGCTTTTTTAACCTTTTCGCTAAAAAGGCTCTTGCATTTTTCCTTATCGATCTGGAACGGAATGACTGCGGCAGGCGCTTTCATTTTCGCAAAGCGACTCTGAAGCATTACCTGTGATCCACAGAAGGAACAGAAAGCATTGATGGATTCTTCCACCGAATAAAGCGTACCTCCGCAATTCGGACATGTATAAAGAACCATATCCAGTTCCTGACGGGGTTCACTCTCCTCTTCCTGTGGCTTGGTTTGATCTGAATTGCTTACAGCTTGTGACTGTGCCTGCATCTGAGACTGATCCTGAACAGGAACCTGCGCCTGAGGCTGATCCTGCACCTGTGACTGAGGCTGCATCTGCGGCACCTGACCGGCTGCTTCCTGCCCAAATGCAGGCTGCTCCTCGGCCGACTGAACAAGCGCAGCAAATGCCGGATCACCCGGATCAAAACTGCTTGCACAATAAGAACATTGCAGCATTCCGTTTGACGGTTCGAACCGGAGTTCGCCGCCACATGACGGACATTTCATAATACTCTCCCTCCTCTCATTTAAGCATTATGGAATCACTACAGATTTATTATAACATGAAAATATCCCCTGTCACAGCTGACTGGGGATATTTACATTTTATATTGATTCAGTTCAATTAAATTCAGCCGAGAGTTACGACAACGTCATAAACCTTCTTTCCGGATTCGAAAGGAACTACACAGCCTTCGATCTCCTTGCCGTCAACAGTCAGCTTCTTTACTCCCTTGCATACATGATCGGGATTGTTGACGGTTATGTTGTAATCGGCACCACGGAACTTTCTTGTTGCCTTAAATCCATCCCACTCATGAGGTATGGAAGGATCGATCTTAAGACCGTCAAAGTCAGGCATGATACCAAGAATGTACTGTGATATGGCAACCATATTCCATGCAGCAGTACCTGTAAGCCATGAATTCTTGCCCTGACCGAAATTGGAAGCATCCTTACCTGCGATCATCTGGCCGTATACATAAGGCTCGGTCTTATGAAGATCGGATGTCTCCTCTGTGAATGCGGGAGCTATCTCGGAATAGTACTTGAATGCCTGATCGCCTTCGCCTGCATAAGCAGCAGCGCAGATGATCCATGCATTGTTATGGGTGAATATTCCGGCATTCTCCTTATATCCGCCGGGATAAGTTGAGATCTCACCGTACTGTACATAATACTTTGTAAATGCAGGGTTGTTGAGCACAAGTCCGTACTCGGTATTGAGCCTGCTGTCGATCGAAGCAAGAGTCTTCTTTGTGGCGTCTTTATCAATATCTGACATGATAGCAAAGCCCTGAGGCTCGATAAATATCTGTCCTTCCTTGCAGTCCTTGGATCCCATCTTCTCACCGTTGGAATCATAGGCTCTGAGGAACCAGTCACCATCCCATGCAGACTCCATGATATTCTTCTTCATCTTGTCGATCTCGGCCTGAGCGGCAGCTGCCTCATCATCCTTGCCGAGGTGCTTTAAAATGCCGACATATGAAGGACCTGTATATGTGAAGAGCGCTGCAACCATTACAGACTCAGCTATCTTGGAATATCCGCCCTCTGCCTTGAACTTAGGATTGGTATATGTCTGGAAAGACTCACCGGGAGTATCTGACCAGCATGAAAGATTTATGCAATCGTTCCAGTCAGCACGCATTGCAAGAGGCAGTCCGTGAGGTCCGAGGTTATTTACAATGTGATAGAATGAAACCTTCAGATGCTCAAGCATTGTCTGTGCGGTGGACATATCATTATCGTAAGGAACCATCTCATCAAGGATCGTCCAGTCACCTGTTTCTTTGATATATGCCGCAACGGAAAGGATCATCCAGAGCGGATCATCTGAGAAATCACCGCCTATATCGGAATTGCCCTTCTTTGTAAGCGGCTGGTACTGATGGTAGCATCCACCGTCAGGAAGCTGTGTTGATGCAAGATCGATAAGTCTGTCTCTTGCACGGTCAGGTATCTGATGAACAAAACCAAGGATATCCTGATTGGAATCTCTGAATCCCATTCCACGTCCGATACCGGACTCAAAATATGAAGCCGAACGTGACAGGTTGAAAGTAACCATGCACTGATACTGGTTCCAGATATTAACCATCCTGTTGACCTTGTCATCAGGTGTATTGACATTGAATATACCAAGAAGCTTAGCCCATTCATTGCGAAGCTCTTCAAGACCTGCAGCAACCTTCTCGGGAGTATTGTACTTATCGATCATAGCATGAGCTTTCTCTTTATTGAGAACCCATGTTTCTCTTGTGAGGAGACCCGCAGGCTTCTCGGAAGCAAACTTCTTATCCTGAGGATTCTCGGCATAACCAAGGATGTAGATAAGTGTCTTGCTCTCGCCGGGAGCGAGGCTTACTTTCTTGTAATGAGAAGCAATAGGAGACCAGCCGTCTGCAAATGAATTGGTAGGCTTGCCTTCCTTAACCGTAGCAGGAGCATCCCAGCCATTATAGATACCGCCGAGGAATGCGTCACGATCTGTATCATATCCGTCTATATCATCATTTACTGTATAGAAAGCATAATGATTTCTTCTGTCTCTGTACTCTGTCACATGATAGATGGTAGAACCTTCTATCTCAACACGGCCTGTAGAGAAGTTTCTCTGGAAGTTGGTGCAGTCATCCTGTGCATCCCAGAGACACCATTCAGCCATTGAGAAAATGCTGAAATCCTTTTTGGATGATCCCTCATTAGTAAGAACCACCTGCTGAACTTCACCGTCATAGTTCTGGGGAACAAAGAAGGTAACTTCTGCCTTAAGGCTGTCCTTACTTCCCGTGATAATGGTATAACCCATTCCATGACGGCATTCATATGAATCCAGATCAGCCTTTACGGGAGACCAGCCGGGATTCCATACGTTTCCGTTATCGTTGATATAGAAATATCTTCCACCCATATCAAGCGGAACATTATTGTAACGATATCTTGTTATCCTGCGCAGACGCGCATCTTTATAAAAGCAGTATCCACCTGCTGTGTTAGAAATAAGTGAGAAGAACCCCTGATTGCCAAGGTAATTGATCCAGGGATAAGGGGTCTTCGGTGAGTTGATAACGTATTCTTTGTTTACGTCGTCAAAATAGCCGAATTTCATAATTTATGCTCTCCTTTACATTATGTTTTTGCTGCGGTTTTGTCATTTATTGCTCCGCCACAACCCATTGCATTGAATTATACTTAAAACTTAATCTGTTTACAACAATCTTTCTTATCCCATGGGAAGCAGGTCAGTTATCATCATCTCCAGCTCATAAGGCATGAACGGCTTGATCAGGAAATCTACCGCTCCGGCCTTGATGGCGCGGTCAAATATCTCCAGATCCTGCTCTCCTGACATGCATATAAAAGGAGTGCTGCATTTCTCATGTATTTTATCCATCCAGTCCAATCCGCTTCCATCCGGCAGATATATATCCATGAGGATCAGATCATAATGGCCTTTGGATATTATATCAAGAGCTGCCTTTCCGTCAGTTGCCGCTACCAGATTGCAGCCTTTTATCTTTTCCGTGACCTTGCGTACACGCATTACCGAGATATTGTCATCATCAACGACCAGTATGCGGTAATTGCGCTTAGCATGCTGTCTAAGCTTATACTCCTTGTCATTATCGATAACTTCAAGCATTATATCCGCCATGACCGGATCAAACTGTTTGCCTTTCCCATCCTCTATCTGCTGACGCACTTCTGCCTGAGGCAGTGCATCACGATAGCTTCTGTTGGAGGTCATGGCATCATAAGCATCAGCAACCGCTATTATACGGCCTATCTCAGGTATATTCTCACCTTCCCTGCCGTCAGGGTAGCCCTTGCCGTCGTAACGTTCATGATGGAAGCGGGCACCTAAACTTATCTTCTTATCCCATGACATTCCACTGATGATGCGGAAACCGGCAAGCGGATGAACCTTCATCATTTCATATTCTTCAGCCGTAAGTTTGCCCGGCTTATTGATAACACGCTCCGGAACCTTTATCTTACCTACATCATGAAGAAGCCCCGCACGATATACCAATTCCTTATCCTCTTCAGAATATCCAAGCTTATCAGCTATAATCATTGAATACTCGGCTACTCGTCTGGAATGACCTGAAGTATAAGTATCCTTGGCATCTATGGTATTGGTAAGTGCGCCTATTGTCTCAACAAGGAGTTTTTCGGTTTCCTCCTCTTTCTTTCTGATAAGAGCAGTCTGTTCATCAACCTTGGCTTCAAGCTCTTCCTTCATTTTCTCAAGCTTGTCTTTTCTTCTGAAATAATTGATCAGTGCAAATAATGCCCAGGTAGAATATGCAACTATCCATATGGAGATAAAGATGATATACGCGATATAACTCCGGTCTTCCCAGGGATGCTGCAGCTTTTCGAGTCTGTATTCCTTGAAGGCATAAACATTGTTTCCCGTCTCATCGGTTATCTCCATGAGCACGGTATAAACGCCGCTTGCGGGTGAATTGTATGTAAGCGGGAATATATCTGAATAATTGACTGAACGGTTTTCCGTTATGCCTTTTAAGTTAACTCTTACATAAACCTCTTCCTGGGAATAGTTTCTGACTGACGGTATGATCTTTATCTCCGAACAGTCAGCAGGAATGCGGTAGCTTCCGTCTCCTGAAGGCTCTAACTTTTCATCATCGATATAAATATCGCTTATGCCGAATTTCACATCATGTACTGTCTGATATTCGCAGTCAAGACTCATGACACCGGTATTCGTGCAGAATACAAGCTTCCTGCCGTCATTAAAGCAAAAGCTGTTTGATGTGATCGGATATGTAAGCCCTGCCTGTATGCCAAAGAACTTATAGCTCATATTCTCTTTATTTGCAGCAAGGTCCGCCGCAGGAAGAATATAGATACCTGAACTTGAAAGTATCGTTGCCGTGCCACCGTTTATGGATATGTCAAAATTGTTGAAATAAGGGAAGTTATTGAGAACGTTTACACTATCATCTTTTACGTATGCGATCGAGTTGCTGGTCACGGCAAAGAAACCGCCGTCATACGGAATAACGCGCAGGATGATGTCTGAACCCAGTCCTTCATCTTTTCCAAAATGACCGGTGATCTTTCCATCACTTATAATATAGATACCGGCTCCATCGGTACCGGCAAGACATTCACCCTTATCATTCTCTGCAAGTGTCAGTATCTGCGTGTTTTCAAGACCATCTTCATCCGTGAGGGTGTATTTTATAGATCCGTTTTTTATGAAATTGATACCATCTGCAGTACCTGCCGCCATTGTTCCGTCAGACATCTCAAGCATGCATCTGAAGCGGTCACTTGTGGCCCCGGCGTTATCAACCGTATAGTTTTTTATGACACTGTTTCCGTCAGATAAGATAAGTCCCAGTCCGCCGCTGTATGTGGCGATCCAGAGCCTGTCACTGCCATCCTTCTTAATGCATCTGACACGGTTGCCGGAAATAGTTTCCGTAAGCTCATTGGTAACAGGATGACCGGACGCATCAAGTATAAAAAGGCCGCTGTCCGTGCCGCAATAAAGCCTGTTATCATATGAGGCAACAGCATTTGTCACGTAACGGTATGTATCGCCCGTAATATTGTCAAATGGAGACTTCGAAAGCTTTATGACTCCGCAGTCCCCTGATGCAGCCCAGATATTTCCCTGATAATCTTCATGAATGGATGAAAAAGATGTTGAAAATTCTTCAGTACTCTCTTCAATGTAAATCCCGTTTTCAACAAAGCCCAAACCACCGCGGCTTGCTATCCAGAGCCTTCCTGCGGAATCCTGCATTATGCTGTTTATCTCACCTTTTTCGAGATTCAGTATCGTGCGGAAGCTTGCATTGCCTTTGTCATCCACAGAGACTTCTATAACCTTACCGTCACCGGTTCCTGCATAAATCTCATTCCCGCAGCAGTATATAAAATTAACCTCTTCACTTGCGGGAGTGATTTCCTTAACCTCAGTCAGATCTTCAGACAGTTCAAACAGACTTCCGGCATTATCCGAACAGAGTATTCTGCCATTGTTACAGGTAATCGAATTAACATAGTTCAGGCCGTTTTCCAGTGTTTTTATTTCTTCATTTTTATCGATGACAGCCATTTCCATACTGGTAGCAACTATCATGCTTCCATCCTTCATCTCCAGAAAACACCTGATGGAATCAGACGGAAGACCGTCTGCCCGGCTGAAGTTATAGTATTTTCCTTTTTCATAAACAGAAACGCCTCCGTCATTGGTACCTATCCAGAGACGGCCCTCGGAATCCGTATAAAGAGTGTTTACATTGGCAATATTGCCTTCTGTGACAAATTCAAAATCCTTTCCGTCATAACGTGAAAGGCCCGCATAGCTTCCTATCCAGATCATCCCGTCATTTGTTTCGGCAATTGCATTAGCTTCAGAAGACATGAGACCGTTTGTCCTGTCATAAACGGTTGACTTTATATTGCTTTCGGCATCTGTTTTGATCGGGAAAGCCAAGCCGGTACTCAAAATGATAAGCGACGCGACAATACCTGCTGCTTTTTTTGCCGCATTCTTTTTTTGGATAAACTTCAGGATACTGTTAAAGATAAAGATAAGAAAAACGCAGAACTGCTTATCAAGAAAATCTACTGCAAGCTCACCTGCAATACATGCTATAAAAAGAGGAACTCCGTTCCATTTGAGCATATCAACCGTGATATCTCCCCATGGATTCTGGGAATATCCTCTGTATAAAAAATAATTTAAAGGAACTGAAATCGCTACAGAAAGAAGACTTAAACAGAAACCACAGAATGCTGCACGTCCCAACGACCCAAACATTCTTTTCTTACAGAACAGTGAAGTTACAACCGCAATTGATATGCTCACAAGACCGTAGACCATATCTATCGGATGCGAAATGCTGATCAGTACTGAAGTAAGCGCTGCTGTAAGAACGCTCGGTATCATACCGAGATATGCGGCAGCTGCCATAGTTCCGACAGTATCAAGCCATAAAGGTACATAAAGCAGGGAGCTTATCCTTCTCCCTGCTAAATTAATACCTATACATACAAGTGTAAAAAAAACTATCTTTAATACTGAACGTGCATCTTTTTTCTTCTCCACGTAACCCCTCTTCCCATTTTACCGTACACGGTTCATAACAGTATTGGCGGCATATTTAACAGCTGCCGCGTAGCTGATCTTGGATGTATCAACAATATATTCCTCAAGATTCCCCGGGTTCACATATACCCTGAGGGGCTGTCCGACCAGATAAAACTTATTGCGATAATCCGCCTGACTTGTAAACGTATGAAGCGCGCCTGTTTCAGGATCAGACCACAAACATACCAAAGCCTGCTTTGTGTTTCCGTTCACCCTTACGTTGGAAACAATGTCCACATTTGCCGCTCTGGCATCAAGCGCTTTTCCGTAGGAAGTGATCTGCCTGAATCTTTTATTTACCTTGATAGCTTTGATTATGCTTGACACTCCGCCAATCATGACCGCCAGACCTGCACCGACGAATATGAGAGGAAACAAGATCGTAAACAACGTCGCGCTCGTTCCATTCATACCTTCTATCTTATTGCCGTGCATCATGGTGAATGCAAATACCCCTGCTAAGACAAACGGAACTCCAAACAGGATCGTTCCAATTTCTCCAAACATACTTCCGGGTTTGATCAGATTTTTAGGTATCTCAGAAGGCGATACATCATATATTGGCCCTGAAAGCGGCTGATTTCCCATCTGCACGCCCATACCCTGCATTGGCATTCCCATTCCGGCCATAGGCATACCCTGCATCGGCATCCTTTGCATGGGCATTCCCTGCTGTAGCGGCATTCCCTGTTGCATCGGCATTCCATTGTTTACCTGTGCTGCAGCTGCAGGCTGATAATACTGCGCAGCCTGTCCGGCAGCTCCGGATACGGGCTGCTGTGCAACCGGTGTTGCTCCAACCGGTGTTGATCCAACTGAAGCTGCTCCAACCGGTGATGTTCCAACCGGTGTTGACCCAACTGACGTTGCTCCAACCGGTGATGTTCCAACCGGTGTTGTTCCGGCTTGTATTGTATCCGGCTGAAGCGGTACAGACTGCACATCTGCAGGCTGCATTGTTACCGGAGTTACCGGCTGACCAAAATCCATGGCAGGCTGTCCTGGCACCCCACCAATACCGGCTGTTGAACCTGTCATATCAGTACCAAAAGAATTCATCCCCGATACTGACGTGTTCATTCCGACAGGATTTCCAAAAAGATTTGAATTGTCATTCCCGTTAGTAAATCCGTTTCCATCCATAATTCATTCTCCCCTCATGTTTTTTCTGCCCTCACAACGTTTCAATATCTACATCCCGGCCGTCTTTCCAGATACGCTCGAGATTGTAAAACATACGGTTATCTCTGTCGAATATATGTATTATAACATCTCCGTAGTCAAGAAGTACCCATGCACCGCCTTTATATCCTTCGGATGATTTAGGAACAGCTCCTGCTCTTCCCAGTGTCTCATCTATAAAATCAGCTATAGTTTTAACCTGATTGATATTACTTCCGTTTGCTATGATGAAAAAATCACCGATCGATGATATTTCAGATATGTCGATCACTCTGATATCTTCGGCTTTTTTATCCTCCATTGCCTTAACGGCAAGCTTCACCATCTCCTTCGAATCCATTTAAACCTCCGTTTTCAGATCTTCTTTGGTAGCGAATCTTTTATAATATTCATAGGCAGCGACTGAGTTCTCATCAATAGCCTGCCTTTTATGCTTAAGATGTATGAGTGTATGCTTAAGTATCAGATAGACTGCCCTGTCAAGATCCGTATATATCACTTTTCTTATAAGCGGAAGGCATTCTAAGGTTTTTCTCCCGGGTTCAATGAAATCTGCCGAAAACACGATAGCTTCAAGCTTTGTCATCTCCGGCTTCCCGGTAGTATGGTATCTGATGGCAGAAAGAATCTCTTCATCTTTCACGCCGTATTTTTCTTTTGCCAGCACCGCTCCGAGTTTTGCATGTATAAGAAAAGGGTGCTTCTTTTCCATATCAGTAAGTTCAACCTTATACTTTGAGCATAAAGCTTCGCGCTTTTCATCTTCAAGACATTTTGCGCAGTCATGCAGCACTCCTGCCGTATATGCTTTTATTATATCTGCATCATGAGCCATAGCAAGTGCAGCCCCTGTATAGGCCACGCCCATTGAATGCTCATAACGCTTGGGATCTATCTTCTTTGCAAGCCTGCTCTTCATCCTGTCAAAATCATAAATTTCATTCTGAGAGGGCATTATATGTACATTCCTTTTTCTGTTATATATTTTCCGGCATGTTCAGTGACCATACCATTTATATCCTTACCTTCCGAAACTGCTTTTCTGATATCGGATGCGGAAAGCGGATCATCAAAACGCATTATATGTATCTCGGCCGGAAACATTTTCATGAGTCTCGCCTGAAGATCTTCTATACGTTCTTCTGTACCCGAAGACTCAGATCCGGTATGCATCTCATGACCACCGGCATCAAAAGTCTGATGCTTTCTCGAAGGTCTTGCCGCAGCGATAACTATGCAGTCGGCAAAAATAAGCTGAGGATTTACCCAATTTTCCATATATCTCAGTGAATCCTCTCCGACAAGAAAATACAATTCAGCGTTAGGATATATATCCTTAAGTGCAGCTATCGTCTCAAAAGTATAAGTATCACCTTCACGCCGGATCTCCATATCGGAAACTTCCCATACGGCATTTGATGTTTTTTCTTTAAACTCCTCAACGGAAAGCCTTGTTAATTCAAGCCTGTCTTCATCCGGACTAACACCCTTTTTCAGATATGGATTACCGCATGGCATAAATATCATCCGATCGAGCGAAAAATTCCTGCATGCGGCATCAGCCATTCTTAAATGCCCCAGATGAATTGGATCGAACGTTCCGCCAAAAAGACAGACTCTTTCTTTTCTTGCTTTATTTTGGGAGACGGATTCGATCGTCCCTTTTTGCTTTCTCCCCTGAAAAAGGTTTATAAAAGACAAGTTTCCTCCCTATAAGACAAACAAAGACAGATCTTGTGCGTTCAGCAAGCACTTCGCCCATTTTGAATAGTTCCTCTCTGTCTTCTGTGTCAGAAAGATTTTTCTGGATATTGATCTTTATTAGCTCTTTATTTGCGAAAGCCTCTGAAACGGCCGCCGTCACTTCAGGTGTGAGACCTGATTTTCCTATGGAAAATACTGGATCCACATCAGATGCGAGACTTCTCAGATAGGCTCTCTGTTTACTGCTAAGTTCCATAACATACCTCTCTTAATAATACCAAACTATTTGTAATATTCAAATGAAAAGCCGTATATCCTGACGGTATCACCGTCATTGATACCGAGTTTCTCCAGCTCGCTCAAAATACCGTTATCCTTCATAAATTTCTGGAAGAAAGCGAAGCCTTTCTCGGACTCAAGATTGGTATAACCAAGCATTTTTTCAATCCTGGGGCCTTCAACTACATATTCATCAGCCTTGGGATCATAATGGATATCCATGGGCTCATTTCCATATGCAAGGGCCACATTGGGATCATACTCCTGTTCAAATATTATGTCCTTGTCGCCTATCTCTTTAAGCCTTTCATATACATAATTCAGCAGTTCCTTAAGTCCCTCTCCGGTAGCTGTACTGATGGGAAATACTTCAGCGCCGTTTGCTGCTGCAGCCTTTCTGATGCGTTCGATAGGATCCTCCGCATATATCAGTTCACCGTCTTCATCCACATCTATGGCTTCCGGCTCTGACGGGAAAAGATCTATCTTATTAGCTGCCACAACCTGCGGAAGCTCTGCTACTTTCTTTGAATACCTTGCAAGCTCGGAATTTATATTGTGATAATCCTCTACAGGATCCCTGCCTTCAGTACCTGCTGCATCAAGGACGTGTATAAGGAGTTTGTTTCTCTCAATATGACGAAGAAACTGATGCCCGAGTCCGGCACCTTCAGCTGCTCCATCAATAAGTCCGGGGAGATCTGCCATTACAAAGCTGTTACCATCTCCCATATCAACAACACCCAGATGAGGCGTGATTGTAGTGAAATGATACTCGGCAGTCTCCGGTGCGGCATTGGTCGTCGCCTTGAGAAGAGATGATTTGCCCACACTGGGATAACCGACTATTCCAACATCCGCTATGAGCTTAAGTTCCAGCTGCACCTCAGCAGTCTTCGCCGGTCCGCCGGGCTTGGCATATTTGGGAGCCTGCATGGTAGAAGATGCAAAGTGCTGATTGCCTGCACCGCCGTTTCCACCTGTGAGTATGGTATATCTTTTTGTATCGCCTGAAAGATCGACTATAACCTTCCCTGTAGCGACATCCTTTACAACAGTACCTTCCGGCATGGGCAGAATTATATCCTTTCCATCCTTGCCACGACAGTTTCTTTTGCCGCCTTCCTCACCGTCGGTGGCTGAAAATTTCTTTCTGTGCTTGTAATTGACAAGCGTATTCATGCCGGGATCGACTTCGAGTATAACATCTCCGCCTTTTCCGCCATCTCCACCATCCGGTCCTCCGTCAGGTACATATTTTTCTCTTCTGAAGGATACGTGACCGTCTCCTCCCTTGCCGCTTACAAGTGTGATCCTGGCTCTGTCTGCAAACATATATTTTTCCCTCTGTAAAACAAAAGCGTTCCGGTCTGCGCATACTGCGTAGGCCGGGGCGCTCATAAACGTTCATTCCATATACGGTTTATTATTCTGCAGCCTTGGGATATACACTAGCCTGCTTGCGATCGCGGCCAAGGCGCTCAAATCTGAGCACTCCGTCTGCTGTTGCAAACAATGTATCATCACCGCCTCTGCCGACATTGAGACCCGGATGGATCTTAGTGCCGCGCTGTCTGTATATGATATTTCCGGCTTTAACGAACTGTCCGTCTGCTCTCTTAGCTCCTAATCTCTTGGACTCGGAATCTCTGCCGTTCTTGGTAGATCCGACACCCTTCTTATGAGCAAAGAACTGAAGGTCTAATCTAAGCATTTGTTTCGCCTCCTATCCTCTAAACTCTGAATCAATCTTCGATATTTAAACTTACATATTCATCGTGGTCTTCTGCAACCTGTTTTATGCCTAAAAGCATGGCATCCATAAGAAGTCCTGCTTTTTCATCCGTACCGTCAGGAAAACTGATCGCCAGCTTCCCGTTCTCACTGTCATTTTCATCCAATGAAACACAGCATCCGGTAAGTTCATCTATTGCATTTACCGTATTGATGACAAGCATCGATACAGCAGCGCAGACCACATCGTTTCCATATTCAGCAAAGCCTGCATGTCCGGAACATTTAAAGCTCCTGTAGACACCATTTTTCTTTGCCACACTGATCTTTATCATGGATCAAGCGTTGATGGAATCGATCTTAACCTGTGTAAAGTACTGCCTGTGACCGTTCTTCTTGTGATAACCGGACTTCGGCTTGTACTTGTAAACAACAACTTTACGATCTCTGCCCTGAGCTACAACGGTTGCATTAACCTTTGCGCCGGATACGTCCTTGCCAACCTTCAGACTTCCGTCAGAAACGGCAATAACATCATCGAAAGTAACAGTATCACCTTCAGCAGCTGTGAGCTTCTCAACCTTGATCAGATCACCTTCTGAAACCTTGTACTGCTTTCCGCCTGTTGCTATTATTGCGTACATAGACACACCTCCTTCTTAAAGAGACTCGCCGGCTTTGGCGCCGTATTATACGGACTTAAGCCCCACCGTGCGGCATACCCGAATATATTATCAAACCGCCTATATTATGTCAAGCATTTTATCCAAGCTCTCTGGTGACTCTCTTTAGCCAAGTCACATCATCTCCCTCCATGAACGGGATGAGCGTATCACACACGGCAGCCTGATAATCATTAAGCCGTCTTAAGTCAGAAGGCTCCATTTCATCAACAAGTATGCCATCCGGATCTATAGGCACATACGTAAGCGGTACAAAGTGAAGGAACGTACCGTCATCATTGGTTTCTATCTCTTCACAGAGAATAATATTTTCAATACGGATACCATGGCTTCCCGCAACATATACACCGGGCTCATCGGAAAGCAGCATTCCGGGAAGTATGGGCACAGGATCGCTTTTTTCCTTAATGCGCCATCTTATGGCAGCCGGTCCTTCGTGGACGTTCAGCATATAACCGATACCATGACCGGTTCCGCACTTATAATCCATTCCCATTTCCCAGATAGGTTCCCTTGCGATAATATCAAGATTCTCACCTGTGCAGCCCTGCATGAATATTGTATTCTGCAGCCTCAGCATCGCAGTCACAACCCGTGTGTAATGCCTCTTGAGTTTTCGTCCGACATCTCCTATCAGTATTGTCCTGGTGACATCAGTTGTGCCGCCATCATACTGTCCGCCCGAGTCAACGAGATAAAAGCTTCCTTCAGTGATCTTTGCACAGTTTCCTTTTTCTGCTTCATAATGCATCTTTGCCGCATTGCTTCCAAAGGCACTTATAGTAGGAAAAGAAAGATCGTTGAAGCCTTTTATCTCTGAACGCATACGATCGAGCATGAATCCTGCCGTATACTCATCAATCCCCTTGGCTGCAGCATTTTCTTTCATAAAATGCAGGAATCTTGTAAGTACAACGCTGTCTTTTATATACACATCCTTCAGAAGCTTTATTTCTGTCTGATTTTTGACAGCCTTCATAAGCGCTGTGGGATTTGTACGTTCTATGAGCTTCCCTTTCATCCTGAGTATCTGATAGATACGATAATTGATACTCTTTGGATCGATGAGTACAGGCGCCTGCAGATTCATCCTTTCAAGATCATCATAGAAAGAATCATAATCCTTTACATTTACTTCCAGATGTCTGAAATGATCGGACAGTTCGGCACTTACGGACGAATTCTTGAGATAAACACTTACCTCCCGTCCGTTTATTACCGTGTAAGCATATGCAACGGGATTGCATTTGATATCATTGCCCCTTATGTTAAAAAGCCACATCTGATCATCAAGACCGGAAATGATATGTGAAGACGCTCCGTATTCTTTTATCCTGCTTATCAGGGCTTTGATCTTGGCAGATGCATTTTTTCCGGAAAGTTCATCCGGAATGATACGTATTTTCTCGGCACTGTCCGCCGGTCTGTCTGTCCATACATCAAGAGTAAGATCGGAGTCGGAAATAAGAAGCACGCGTTTTGTCTTGAGCACATCCATGATGCGTATTCCCAGATCGGAATCACACAGTCTTCCATCCATCATGAAATGTTCTCCTGCTCTGGCGTGTTCCTTTATGTAATCGACAAGAGTGGGCACGCCACTCTGTCCAATGCGCATGAGCTTAATGCCACTGCCTTCAAGTTCCTCTTCAGCCTGTACAAAATACCTGCCGTCAGTCCATAACAGTGCTTCATCCAGGCTCACAAGCAGATCACCGTTAGAACCGGTAAAGCCCGAAAAGTATTCTCTTTCCTTATAACACGCATTGATATACTCAGAACCGTGCGGATCTGATGTGATCATCAGATAATGATCGGCCTGTCTGGCCTTCATCACATTTCTGAGTGCTTCAAGTCTGTTTTTGATCTCTCCTGGTTTCAATTAAGAAAAACCTCCGCTGGTACAAATTCAGGCACCTCTGTAAATATGTATCTGATCCTTGCCTGTCTGTTTAATATAATACATTGCCATATCTAACTTTGCCGTAAGCGATGCATAATCAAGTCCATGCTGCGGAGCAAGAGCAATGGATATGGAAACGGTAAGTGTAGTGTCAGCAGAAGAAGCATTGTTAGCCTCTCTTAGAGAAACATCCCTTATATCTGTACATAAGCCCATGAGCTCTATTTCATTAAGTCCGTAAGGAATGAATAACAGGAAGCGATCCTTACCAATGCGTCCCAGCAAAGTATCGGCGGGTACTATCTTTCTTAAACTCTCACAGAAACGTATGATCACGCCATCCGCATTGTTAGTCCTTCCGCCTGCGGCAAAGCTCTTGAAATCATCAAAATCGATAAGAAGCATTGTTGCACCGGTATCTGAGATATGTTTGAGTCTTGAGTCGATCTCCGGTTCGAGATACTCAGCCTTCCAAAGATCGGTAAGAAGATCTCGCTTTGCGGAACTTAAGATGTTTTTACGCATGTCTTCCATCTGGAGAACCTTTTCTATACGGCCGAGCATCGCCTCTGCCTCAAAAGGTTTTGTGATGAAATCCATCGCCCCCATCTTCATACCTCTTATCTCACTCTCCTGCTCAGTATCGGCAGTAAGGAAAATGATAGGTATGTTGGCTGTTCGCGGATTCAGCTTGATCTGTTCCATGGTATCATAGCCGTCCATTTCCGGCATCATGATATCGAGAAGGATCAGATCAGGTCTGTTCTTCTTTAGGAAGTTAAGCGCCTGCTTGCCTGATTTGGCCATCGACAGATGGTAAAAAGGCTGCAGGACCTCTGCAGCACTTTTCAGATTAGTTGTAACATCATCAACCATAAGGATGTGTTTCATATTGATACTCCACGAGGAGAAATCCGCGTATGCGGTTTCTCTAAACTATTAGATATTAAGGAATTTCTTCACTTCAGAAACCATATCTTCTTTATCGCATACTGTATCATGAAGAACAGCAGCACTTCTTATATCTTCTATTGCCTGCGGGATGTCTACCCCCGAAAGTCTGTTAAGCTCATCGATCAGAGCAAAATCATCCTTTGATTTATTCGCATCATCAATAGCTCCCATAACAGTCTTCGCAAACTTATAAGGACTTGCTGTTGATGCAATGACCGTAACTGTATCGTCATTGGTGCGGGCTTTGTAATCATCATATACAGCCGCAGCAACCGCAGTATGTGTATCAATGATATAGCCTGTATCCTTATAAAGCTTCTTGATCTTGTCTTCTGTCTTTATCTCATCAGCAAAACCGCATTCAAAATCCTTAAGGAAGCTCTTGGCATTATCATCAAGCGTATAGCTGCCTTTCTCATTAAGATCCTTCATGAGCGAGCTGTCTTTCTTATCATCAGAGCCGCAGCTAAGATATATGAGTCTCTCCAGATTACTTGAGATAAGTATATCCATTGAAGGAGAACCGGTCAGCGTAAACTTTCTTTCTGCATCAAACTTTCCATCCGAAAGATTAAGCTCCTTAGTCTTGTCATAGGTACCCGTTGTAAAGAAATCATAAAGCACACGGTTTGTATTTGATGCGCAGATAAGTTTTGCAATGGGAACCCCAAGATTCTTGGCATAATACGCTGCAAGAATGTTTCCGAAGTTTCCTGTCGGAACAGTCACATTGATCGAATCTTCCGGAGTAACCTTTCCGTTCTTTAAAAGCGTAACATAAGCATATACATAATAAACAACCTGCGGCACAAGGCGTCCTATATTGATGGAATTGGCTGATGAAAATACAAAGCCTTTCTCCTTAAGTTCTGCCTTTAATGCTGCATCATTGAACATCTTCTTAACGCCGGTCTGGGCATCATCAAAGTTACCTGTAATACCTATAACCTTTACATTTGATCCCTTCTGCGTAACCATCTGTTTTTCCTGAACAGGAGAAACACCGTTCTTGGGATAAAACACAGCGATCCTGGTACCGGGCACATCTGCAAAACCTGCAAGCGCAGCCTTTCCGGTATCACCGCTTGTAGCTGTAAGGATAACAATCTCCTCTTTAAGATCGTTCTTACGGGCAGCAGTAGTCATAAGATAAGGCAGTATGGAAAGAGCCATATCCTTGAATGCTATAGTCTTGCCATGAAACAGTTCAAGATAATATGCACCGTCAGCATATACGAGAGGTGCGATCTCTTCAGTGTCAAACTTTGAATCATAAGCATGCTCTATGCAGAATTTAAGTTCTTCTTCGGTATAATCCGTAAGGAAGAGCTTCATCACTTCATAAGCAACGCCTTTATAATCAAGCTTCTTAAGTTCATCAAAGCTGATATCAAGCTTCGGAAGCTCTTCGGGTACAAATAATCCGCCGTCATCGGCAAGTCCCTTTAATACGGCCTCAGAAGCCTTGAGTTTGTCATTATTGTTTCTTGTGCTGTGGTATAAGATATTTTTCATTTCATTCTCCGCCTTAATTTTTCACATACAGTTGTAAATATAGCATAATCGGAGTGCTCTTTCAATTAAAAACAAGACTGAAAAAGCGTGCTCTGTGATATACTTCTTTTATGGAAATATCCAAAGAAAAAATGAAACTTCTTCCCGGTGTATACGTAGCCGTAAAAAAGGACGGTACCGTATATTATCGCGCTTCACTCACAAAATTCGGGAAACATATAAGCCTGGGGAGCTATGAAACCGAGGCCGATGCTCATAAAGCCTACACGGAAGCACAGCTTTTACTAAACGACCCATCTATCAGCATAATCGACCACCAGCGCAATGAAGTCCTCCCTTTTGAAAAGAGAGTGACTATCATAAATGTACGCGACAATAAGCTTTACTCTCCGAATCCCATATACATCAGGAAGAAAATGATCGAGTATTATATGAGTTCCAGAGAGATCCTTAAATTTGACTCTGATCTTTTCTTTTATTTCTCATCCCACAAGATCATGAAACGCGGAGGGCATTATTTTGCCGCGGATACCGGTCTTCAGGTTAATGTACTTAACCGTGTAGGGATCAAGAACTATGCCGTTGAGGGACGGGATTACCGTTTCATTAACGGTGACCGTACTGATTTTCGTTCAGCAAATCTGGAGATAATAAACCGCTTTACCGGAGTTCGCCGTATAAAAAAAGGCGGCAGGGATCTCTGCCGCACAGTAATACATATAAACGGAGATTTTATCGTCGGTGATTACGAAGACGAACTGACCGCTGCAGTTGCATATAACAAAGCCGCCGATACACTTAATGCTCTGGGTCTGAAAAAGAACTTCTTCAGAAATGACATTGCCGAGCTGGACGAAGGATCATATAAGGAGCTTTACAAAAGCATAAAAATATCAAAAAAGCTTTTCCGTACCGAAATTTATCTTAACGAATAATCTTCAAAACTGATGCTCATCCTTGCTCCGCCTGCGATGCCATCAACAGTTCCCGCATCATCATATTCCCACATCGAAAAAGTATACGGATATGTAGGAAGGTCTTCATCTTCATCAAGCCATATTTCATAGCCGGTCATGGAACCAAGTGAATACTTTTTTATAAGAGTTTCCTTCGTTCCGTAAAGAACCGGGCAAAGCCCTGCCACCTCAATGGCGCGCATAAAGGTTATGGCTGCATTAGTCCTGGGGATCTTTTCAACTGCATCAAGCCTGCTTGTGCCGCCGCCCTCCTTTTCCGTGGAAACAGCAACCGGAAAGTTCACTGAAACACTGTTCTCGCTTAGAGTCTTTAAAACAAAATTTGCCTCTTCATAAGCTTCATCAGTATTTACTGCAGCCGAAACAAAGTAAACACCGACTTTCAGTCCGGCATCAGCCGCTCTTTTTGCATTATCGGGAAAAGCCTCATCCATCGAAATAGTTCCTGTCGTATAGCCACGCTGACCGAGTTTCAGCATGACATAATCTACTCCGGCATCCTTAAGACGTATAAAATCAACATACTCATCCTCTTTGGATAACGTAACCCCGTTCATGCTTTTTTTCTTGTTATTTTCATAGTAACGCATAAACGGAGTCTGATATACAAAACCGGCTGCTTCATAGGGACATTTTTGCAGATAAGGATTTATCTCTGCCCATTCTTCCGAACCGTCTTTGTGCTTTATAAGAGTGTGCTTTCCGTCAGTAGCAGGATCCTCTTTTACCTGCGGGAGCGGAGCCGCATCAGTGGGAACGGCCGGCTTTTCCTTTTCTTCAGGTTTTTCTACGGGATAATCATCCCAGAAATCAAGATCATCAGCCGTCAGCGTACTCTGCCCGACAAGTTCATCCACCTCACTTCTGCTTTTAGCCGCAGCTTTGGACTCGATCATCTGAGAAGATACGGAAGGTTTATTTCCGCGTTTAAAAGGAGTCTTTGCTCCCTCCTGCGCAAAAAAGATAATAGCAAGTGTTGTAAGAAGAAAAACGCTTACTATCATAGCTGTAGTACGTACACTCCTTACCTTAGCTTCCTTCCGGAAACGTATCTCGTCATCATTTATATCATTGTCATCATCATAATCATTTAATCTCATAATATTGGATGATAACACATATAAAATATTTTTGGAAACTGCGAGAATATATGCTAAAATATATAAGGTTTGGGCTTATAAAATCTGAAAGGATTTTCTGAAAGGAAACTTTATGAAAGTTTTAAAAGGGGATTTTACAGATATTAAACCGGCGTATCCGATAGAGAGCCTGCTTCCCGAAGGCAGAAGTTTAAGTGATGTGCTCTTCCTTGATATAGAGACCACAGGACTTACTCCCGCCAATTCAGATCTTTATCTTATAGGCTGTGTTTCTTATAGTGAGGATTGCTGGCATTACACACAATTCTTCGCCGAGAAATACGAAGAAGAACTGCAGATACTCAAAGAATTTACCGAGTTTGCAAAGAATTATCACTTTCTCATACATTACAACGGCAATCGTTTTGATCTGCCTTATCTCACAAAAAAATGTGCACAGTATGAACTTCCCTTTGATCTTACGGAGTTTGACGGTGTAGATATATACAAGCGTATTTCAGGATACCGTGATCTTCTCGGACTCGCTGATGTTAAGCAGCGCACCGTTGAAGAATTCATGGGCATCAACAGAGATGATGAATATACCGGCGGCGAGCTTATCAGCAAGTACCACGACTATGTATGCTATGGTGACGAAAAGCTTCTGACAGAGCTTATCTTCCATAACAGGGAAGATTTAAAGGGAATGCTTTATGTGATCCAGATGCTTGCTTATCCCGACATGTTTTTAAAACCCATCAGAGTTATGGGTGTTAAAGCAAACTACTTTGAAGACAGCAAGAAGAAGCGTGCTCAGGAGATCATCATGAGACTCCGCTTTTCTGCTCCTCTCCCTGCCCCTATTTCTTTCAGAGGCTTGGGCTGCTATTTCTCCGGAAGCGGTACTGACGGTGCCCTGAAGGTTCCTCTTTATGAAGAAGAGATGAAATACTTTTATGCCAACTACAGGGATTATTATTATCTCCCTGCCGAAGATATCGCCATACACAAATCCATAGCTACTTTTGTAGACAAGGAGCATCGTGTACAGGCCACAGCATCCAATTGCTACACCAGAAAGAAATCATTCTTCCTGCCTGAATGGGATGTACTTTTCACTCCCTTCTACAAACGCGAATACAAATCATCAGAGCTATTCTTTGAACTGACAGACGAATTCAAGACAAGCCGTTCCGGCTTCAATATGTATGCTGAGCATGTGCTCTCTTCAATGTTTGAATTTGGCAGGAAATAAATCAACTAAAAAAGCACCATTAAGATCAATAAATCTTATGGTGCTTTATTATTTTATTAAATGAATCAGATCAATTTCTTTCATAGAAGAAAGAATTCTTTCTGGAATAATCCAGATCTCTGTAATTGACTATCTGTTCAGTGCTTCCTATAAACAGCACACCGTTTGGAACAAGTGAGTCATGGAAACGTCTGAAAACATTATCCTTGGCTTCTTCAGTAAAATATATAAGCACATTCCTGCAAACTATCATATTAAAACCCTTAGGATAGTTATTATCAAGAAGATTGGCCTGTTTAAACTCAACCCTTGATTTGATCTCATCCTTGATCTTATATGATGTACCAACCTTCTCAAAATACTTTTCAAGAAGATCCGCAGGAACACCTTTTATAGATTTGTCTGAGTATATTCCATTCTTTGCCTGCGCAAGGATCTGATTATCAATATCCGTGGCATAGATCTTAATCATATTAAGAGGTAAATGCCGTGACAGCGCCATGACCAGAGAATATGGTTCATCGCCTGTAGAACAGGCAGCTGACCAGATCTTCAGATTCTTTCCGAATCTTTTAATGAGTTCCGGGATAACTGTCTTATCCAGGAACTCCCACTGATCGGGGTTTCTATAAAACTCGGATACATTTATAGTCATGTATCCGAGAAATTCTTCCTTTATGTCCTTATCAGTCCGCACGCATTCACAGTATTCAACATAATCCTTGAACCCGTGCTTCCTGATAAGTGTATCCAGACGGCGCTTCATCTGGTTTTCTTTGTATGCATTTAAGTCAACGCCGGTGATCGCAAGTATCTTTTTCTTCAGATATTCGTAATCAGTACCGACATCACTCATTCGCCTGATCCGCACCTTCCTGAGGAACTTCCTCAGCTTCATCTTCCTCAGCCATAAGCTCTTTCATTGAAAGAGAGATCTTATGCTCGGAAATATTAACGTCAACGATCTTAGCCTCGATCTCATCACCTACTGAAAGTGCATCAGAAGGCTTCTCGATACGCTTGCGGCTGATCTGTGATACATGAAGAAGTGCATCAACACCTTCAGAAAGCTGTACGAATGCACCGAAGTCAGTCATTCTGGCAACCTTGCCCTTTACAACAGCTCCTACAGGGAACTTCTCCTCAGCACCAAGCCAGGGGTTGTTCTCATCGAACTTAGCTGAAAGTGCGATCTTATCGCCCTTTATCTCCTTAACGATAACCTTAACGGTATCGCCTTTCTTGTAAACGTTCTGAGGATAGTCGATACGACCCCAGCTCATCTCTGAGATATGAAGAAGTCCGTCGATTCCTCCGATATCAACGAAAGCACCAAAGCTTGTAACGTTCTTTACAACGCCTTCAACAACATCGCCTTCCTTGATCTTCTGAAGAGCATCTTCCTTAGCTGCATCTCTGCGCTCTTTAAGAAGTGTCTTGCAATCACCGATATATCTGCGCTTTGAAGGATTGAACTCGCTCATGTAGAACTCGATCTCCTTGTCAGCGAATACGTTAAGATTCTTGGTAAATGTATCTGAAGCAAGGCTTGCAGGGATGAATACGGGAACCTCATCAACTGTAGCAACAAGACCACCCTTAACAACCTCTGATACCTTAGCCTTGAGAACTGTATGCTCATTGAAAGCATCCTCAAGAACCTTGCTTACCTTTTCTGAAGCGATCCTCTTGTGAGAAAGAACGACCTGACCATCACCATCGTTAAGCTTAAGAACCTTAACTGTGATAGTATCTCCGGCCTTTACTGCCTCTGTAAGATCGATAGATGCATCGTTTGAATACTCGCTTTTTGTTACGATACCGTCGGACTTGTACCCGATGTTAACAGCTATCTCAGTCGGTGTAACGGAGATCACGGTTCCGTCAAGGATATCCCCTGAATGGATATTTTTAAAAGAATCTTCCAGCATCTGTTCAAATGTCATCTCGGACATAATTTTGAACCTCCTCAATAATATTATTCGGGGTGGAAGCCCCCGCTGTAATTCCTACCGAACCGACTGATGTGCCCCCCGGAAGTCTGAGATCCTTCAGAGTCTGAATGAAATAAGTCTGGTCACACTGTTCCCTGCATATCTCAAAGAGTTTTCTGCTGTTGGAACTCTTAACATCACCGATAACGATCATCGTGTCAACCATCGACGCAATTTCACGTGCTTCCGCCTGATGCTTTTCTGTCGCATTGCAGATAGTATTCACAATAAGGGTATTGTACAATTTTTCATTTAAGATTTCAACAATTTCTTCAAATTTCTTATAGTTGAAGGTAGTCTGGCTCACAAGACAGTAAGATACCCCTTCTTCTCCTTTAAAATCAGCGGCATCAGCCACATCTCTGATCACATGAGTTTTGCTCCTGCACCATCCCATAATGCCCTGCACCTCGGGATGATCGGGATTTCCTACTATAATGATCTGTCTGGTCAGGCTTTCTTTGTCCACAATGTCATGGATGCGTTTCACAAACGGACAGGTAACATCAACATAATCGATCCCATTACTTTCAAGAAGCTCTATAATATGTCTTGATACACCATGCGACCTGAGTATAACAGTGCCGGACTTCACGGCAGCAAGTTCCTCTTCCGTATTAAGGACTTTAACGCCTTTTTCCTTAAGTTTGCCAACCACTTCGTCATTATGTATAACAGGTCCGAAGGTATAGATCTCGCCTCCGCTCTCGGACAATTCAAAAGCCTTATCCACTGCCCTTTTTACTCCGAAACAGAAACCCGCAGTTTTTGCTGTGATAACCTTTGCCATCGATCTCTCCTTAAATGCAGCCTTTTTCTCTGCAGATGTTAAGAAGTCTTTCCTGAACTTCCGCAATACTCATATCGGAAGTATCAACGAGCACTGCATCATCTGCCTGTCTGAGGGGGGATATTTCTCTTGTCATATCCCTGTGGTCACGTTCGATTATATCAGCTTCTATCTTTTCTATATCGCAGCTCTCGCCCTTAGCAGTAAGTTCATCGTATCTTCTTTTAGCTCGTACAGCTGATGATGCGGTAAGATAGATCTTAACCTTTGCGTTCGGAAGCACTACCGTTCCGATATCCCTGCCATCCATAACTACGCTTTTTTCGGAAGCAAGTTTTCGCTGAAGAGCCACAAGTTTCTTTCTCACATCAGGATTAGGACTTGATGCGCTCGCCATGTTTCCTACCTCTTCGGTACGGATAAGGCCGTTAACGTTTTCTCCGTTTAAGGTCACCACCTGCTGACCGTTTTCAAAAGAGATAGAGATATCCGCTTCTTCACATTTTTGGCTTATCTCCTCTGTCTCGCTGCTCTTTATTCCCTGTCTTATCAGAAACAGAGCCATTGCACGATACATAGCGCCTGTATCAACATAGATAACGCCAAGCTTCTTTGAAAGTTCCTTGGCTATTGTGCTCTTGCCTGCTCCTGCAGGTCCGTCGATAGCTACCGCAAATACTTTTTCTGACATTTACCTGTCTCCTTCCGGAATTATCTTCATTATCCCTTAATTTTTTTCTTTATTCTAAGATGTATATTATCTATATTCTCTTATTCTTTTTCTATATTTTCATGATCTTGGATATGATCAGTTATGATCAGTTACGATCAATATTCCCGTACATCATTCACATATCTGCACCTGCTGCACACAAGCCGGCCAAATGTCCGGTCGACCAGGCCGTCTGCAGATTATATCCGCCTGTCTGTGCATCAGTATCAAGCATCTCCCCGCATATATAAAGACCATCTGCAAGCTTGGACTGCATAGTTGAAGGATCCACTTCCTTCACATTGATCCCGCCGCTTGTAACTATAGCCTCATTAAAATCTCTTGTACCGATCACGGTAAAATGCATCTTTTTAAGAGTTTCTGCCGTGATCCTGCGCTCTTCTCTGGAAATCTGATCAGCTTTCTTTGACGGATCGATCCCGGCTATGATCGGAAACACGTCCTTCATCTGTCCGGGAACAAAAGAAGATATCAGATTGGAATAATTCTTTTTTCTGTTTTCAGAGATCTCACGGATAAGTCTTGCATCGATCTCCTCTTCTGTCATGCCGGGCTTTAGATCTATATACAGATCAGCCTCTTTCCCTTCAACATAATTCTTTAGGTTATGTCCGAAATCGTTTTCCTTATCAAACTTTTTTGCATATTCCTTCTTTATACTGAAGCTTTCAGTCAGCATGTTCGATCTGCCGCCGTAATTCCTGCTGTATATAGAAGAAAGAGTAAGTATAAGAGGACCGCTTACGCCAAAATGAGTAAAAAGCATTTCTCCCGGACCTTCCTTATACTTCTTTTTTTCGCATTTTAAAGTTACGCTTACATTTTTAAGCGAAAGCCCCATCATCTGCGAGGCTGTTTCCTCTTTTAAGACAAGCGGAACAAGTGCCGGATGGAGCGCTGTTACAGTATGCCCAAGCGTCATAAGGCTCTGAAAAAAAGATCCGTCAGAACCCGTACTCGAATACGATACACCACCTGTTGCCGCAATGACAGCCTTTGCGCTTATCTTATCACCGTTATCTAAAAATACGCCCGTCACTCTGTACTTTTTGGGATTTTCTTCTGCAGCACTTTCTCTTAACAATCCTGCAGCCTTAGTGTTTTTCTTTACATCAACGCCATATTTTCTTAAAGCTCTTTCAAGAGCATTGATAACATCTGCCGATCTGTCGCTGACCGGAAAAACACGTTCTCCGCGTTCCGTTTTTAACGGGCATCCGAGTGATTCAACAAACTGCATCACTGCAGCCGCATCAAAATCATATATGGGACTGTATAGAAATCTTGGATTGGCATTTACATGATCAAAGAACTCTGCAGTATCGCAGGCATTAGTAAGATTGCATCTTCCCTTGCCTGTGATAAATAGTTTTTTTCCCAGACGTTCACCGCCTTCGATCAGAACAGTATGAGCACCTGCCTGCGCTGCAGTTATAGCCGCCATCATCCCGGCAGCACCGCCGCCTATAACTGCAACATCATACTCCATCAGTGAATTCATCTCCTCTGTATGTCTGAAGATTATTCCAGAGATCCTCCATACGTCCGAGATTATCACGGACGCTGTTCTCATTTCTTATATAAAGACCGACCACCAGCGCATTGATGATACTCATTGGTGCAACAAGCGAATCTGCAATGGTTATCATATCTGACTTTGCCCACAGACTGCATGTGGAATACATATTCATGGGTGAATATTCCGAATCCGTTACAGCTATGAGGCTTGCACGTTTCTCATTTGCATATTCCATTGCCTTAAGTGTTCTCATGGAATATCTCGGGAAACTGATACCTATCAGCAGATCTTCATGATCGAGCCAGAAAAGCTGCTCATATATCTCATTGATATTCATGCTGTCGATGACCTTAACATCAGACCTGATCATATTGAGATAAAAGCCAAGATATGATGCAAGAGGAGCACACGTTCTGATACCTACAACATATACATTTCTCGCCTTCATAATGAGATCAAGTGCCATATCATAAGAAGCTGAATCGACCAGATGTATCGTATCAACTATATTCTGAGCATCCGTAACCAAAACGCTCTTAAGTATCTCATTCTTATTCTCCCTGTAATGGGTAGTCCTGGATTCAGTCTTATTGATCAGCTTCTGCTGTATATCATTTGCCAGCGCTCTCTGAAAATCACTGTAACCTTCATATCCCATCATCATGGCAAAACGCACCACCGTTGACTCGCTGATACCGCATTCGGCACCGAGCTTTGCAGCCGTAAGAAAAGGTGCATTTTCCTGATGCTCCAGAATATAATCAGCGATCTTACGCTGTGACTTACTCATATCCTTATAGGCATCATTGATCTCTTCTATCATAAAAATCTCCTGCTCATTTCAAATACGTACTGTTATGCATTCTATCACAAAACAGTGGTTAAGACTGAACAAAGTTGTAAACAGTTATCGCGGACAGGACGCGCCGTATTCTAAACTCTGCAACACAATGCAAAAATGCAGCACATCAAATAAAAACACCCGCAGGGAAATTCCTGCGGGTGAGATGTTCTTTCAGATGTGAAAGTCTATTCAGACAGGATATGCCTTGTTATCAGCATCTGCCTTCTTGGCATCCATCTTTGTCTGCTGGGCTTCACGATATTTGAAGAAGTCTGTAGCAACCTGAGGGAAGAGTGCATATGAAAGCACATCCTCTTCCTGCTGCTTGTACTGCTTCATCTCTGACTCAAGTGTAGGAAGCTCGGGTTCTGTACGTCCGGTAGCTTCTGCAGAACGTGCAGTGGATCTCTTCTCACCGGGGATAACCTTATCGATGATCTCCTGGTTCATAGGCTTAACGGTCTGGCCGTAATTACCACGAAGCAGATCCTTGAACTCGCCTGTAGCCATCTTGTAACGCTCGCCCATAAGGACATTGAAGATAGCCTGTGTTCCGACGATCTGTGAAGAAGGTGTAACAAGAGGGGGCTCACCGCAGTCCTTACGAACTCTGGGGATTTCCTCAAGCACTTCCTGGAACTTGTCTTCAGCATGCTGTTCCTTAAGCTGGGATACCATGTTTGAAAGCATTCCGCCGGGAACCTGATAAAGAAGAGTCTTGATATTAACACCAAGAACCTTTGTGCTCATAAGACCGCTCTTTAAGCACTCCTCACGATAAGGTGCAAAGTAGTTAGCGATCTCGGCAAGGAGATTCTGGTCATAGCCTGTGTCATAAGGCGTACCCTTGAAGGTCTCAACCATAACCTCAGTAGCGGGCTGGCTGGTTCCCATTGCAAACGGGCTTATAGCACAGTCAATAACATCAACACCGGCCTCAACAGCCTTTAAGTATGTCATTGATGCAACACCTGATGTGTAATGAGTATGAAGCTGGATAGGAAGCTTTGTATTCTCCTTCATGGATTTAATAAGCTCTGCAGCCTTGTAAGGAAGAAGAAGTCCTGCCATATCCTTTATGCAGATAGAATCAGCACCCATTTCCTCGATCTTCTTAGCCATGTCTGCCCAGTAATCAAGTGTATAGGCATCACCAAGTGTATAAGAAAGAGCAACCTGTGCCTCTCCTCTGCCTTCCTGCTTTTTGATCTTGTTTGTAGCATCTACCGCTGCCTGAAGGTTTCTGATATCGTTTAAGCAGTCAAAGATACGTATTATATCAATACCGTTAGAAATAGACTTCTCAACGAAAGCATAAACCACGTCATCAGCATAAGGACGATAACCTAAGATATTCTGACCTCTGAAAAGCATCTGTGTCTTTGTATTCTTAAGACCGTCACGAAGCTTTCTGAGTCTTTCCCAGGGATCTTCCTTAAGGAAACGGAGTGATGCATCGAATGTAGCACCTCCCCAGCACTCAATTGAGTGATAACCAACCTTGTCGAGCTTGTCCAGAATAGGAAGCATCTCTTCTGTCGGCATTCTTGTAGCTATCAGGGACTGATGTGCATCACGAAGGACAGTCTCTGTTATCCCTACAGGCTTTTTTGCTGTATCAGCCATTATTAATTCCTCCTGTTAATTTGATGATTGATCTGACTTTAAGTAGGCACCTTCTCTTTAGAAGACACCGAATATAGCCATAAATGTACCGGCAGCAACTGCTGTACCGATAACGCCTGCAACGTTCGGTCCCATAGCATGCATGAGAAGGAAGTTTGTAGGATCTGCCTCAGCTCCGACTCTCTGTGAAACACGGGCAGCCATAGGCACTGCGGAAACTCCGGCCGATCCGATAAGCGGATTAACCTTACCGCCGGTTGCAACACACATGATCTTTCCGAAAAGTACACCGGCCATGGTTCCGAATGCGAATGCCACAAGACCGAGGATAACGATGAACAGTGTGTCTGTGTTAAGGAATGCCTCAGCACTTGTTGTAGCACCTACGGATGTACCGAGAATGATAACAACAATGTACATAAGAGCATTTGATGCTGTTTCTGTGAGCTGTCTGACAACTCCTGACTCACGGAAGAGGTTTCCGAGCATCAGCATACCTACAAGAGGAGCTGTTGTAGGAAGAACAAAGCTTACTACAATAGTGATGATGATCGGGAAAAGGATCTTCTCAAGCTTTGTAACAGGTCTTAACTGTCCCATCTTTATAGCTCTTTCCTTCTTAGTGGTAAAAAGCTTCATGATAGGAGGCTGAATGATAGGAACCAGTGACATATATGAATATGCCGCAACTGCGATAGGTCCTAAGTATTTTGTCTGACCAAGCTTACCTGCAAGGAAAATAGATGTAGGTCCGTCTGCTCCTCCGATGATGGAAATCGCAGCGGCAGCCTTGTCATTGAAATCAGCCCAGCCCATAGCTCCGGCAAAAAGAGCACCGAAGTAAGCTGCAAAAATACCAAACTGAGCAGCAGCTCCCAAAAGGAAGCTCTTAGGGTTGGCAATAAGCGGACCGAAATCGGTCATCGCGCCTACACCCATAAAGATAAGTGACGGCAATATAGCCCACTCATCAAGCATATAGAAATAATAAAGCAATCCGCCGACACCATTCGGGGAATCCTCTATGCTCAACATGATATCCGGATAGATATTGACCAGCAGCATGCCGAAAGAGATAGGCACAAGCAAAAGCGGTTCAAAATCATGACGGATAGCAAGATACATAAGGAGAAGAGCTACAGCGATCATGATCACATTCTTATACGAGAAATCAGGGTTCATGAACGCCATCTGGTTCAGCAGATTTTCAAGTATCTCACCCATTGGATTTACTAACCTCCTGCGTTATTTGACTTATCCGTCAGTTTAAAGTTGCAAGAACAGCACCTGCTTCAACAGCATCGCCTACTGCGCAGTCAATGCTTGCAACAGTTCCGTCCTCGGGAGCTACCTGAGGGATCTCCATCTTCATAGCTTCTACGATAAGAACTGCATCGCCCTTCTTTACAGAATCACCGACCTTCTTTTCGATCTTGAATACCTTTCCTGCTGCACCGGCCTCGATCTTAATGCTGCCTGCGCCTGCTGACTTAGCTGCAGCCTTGGGTGCTGCCTTAGGAGCGGCCTTGGGTGCTGCCTTAGGTGCTGCGGATGCTGCTCCGCCTGCGCCTTCTTCAACTGTAACATCGTATACGTTTCCGTTTACGGTAATTGTATAGTTTTTCATTTCTTAAATTCCTCCTTGGGGATTATTCTTAATGATCTTATCTGATCCTTCTTATGCTTCTTACAACGAAACCGTCACTTGATGAAGATCCTTCAAATGCAGCAACTGCAGCAGCGATAACAGCGGCAAGTTCTGTATCATCAGTTTCTTCGCTCTCTTCACTCTCTTCTCTTTCAACAATATTGGCAATTGTCTTATCAACGGCTTTCTCTGTTTCTTCAGACTTTTTCTTCTCTGAAGGCTCCATTAATTTAGGGATAACAGACATAGCCGATATTATAAAGGAGATGACTATGAGCATTACGAAAACCGTACCCATACCGATCGCAGTATTTATGCCTGCTTTCTGCAGGGATTCGCGAACCGTAAGATCAACATTTGTTGTTATGCTTGTAACATGGAAGTTTCTATCGACGATCATCTCGACGCTTCCGTTGTGCACATCACCCTCAAGAGGCATGTTCACAATAACTTCATCAGCTTTCTGTTCAATATTGACTACCGGCATTCCGTCTTCACCGATAGCACGTCTGGGATTGCCAATGTCCGCAACCGATCCGTTATAGGAATCAACTGCCTTCGCAATAGTCTTTCCATCCAGATAAAGCCCTGTTTTCTGAAGATAGGTCTGACCTATCATTACGGACTCATCATCAGTAAAATTGCTTATCTGTTCCATGCTTTCAGGCGAAGCCATCTCAGGATCAGAAACCATATTATAGAAAAGATCGGCATTCTGAAGTATGAGCATTTTAGACTCCACAGACTGCAATCTTGTAGGTGTCTTAGCGCCGCAAGCAGTAAGACCGATGAGACAGATCAGCGTGAGTGCAGTTAATATCAATTTTTTTCTCATGACTGAAAACTCTCCTTACGATTTATGCAAACAGCATTTCAAATGCATATACAAGATGCTTTCTGGTATCCTCCGGCTCGATCACTGCATCAACATAGCCTCTCTTTGCAGCTGAATCAGCACTGTTCTGAAGATCAGCAAATTCCTTAGCAGCCTTATCAGCTTCAGCAGCATTATCACCGCACATAACCTTAGCAGCAAGCTTTGCATCCATAGGACCGATCTGGGCATCAGGCCAGCAGTATGTAAGATCACAGCCGAGTCCCTTTGAATTCATGATCGAATAAGCTGAACCAAAAGCCTTACCAACTATAAGGTTTACTCTGGGAACATCACAGTTTGCAAATGCATGAGTAAGTTCAGCGGCTTCGGCAGCAATTCTCTTCTCTGCACACTTGCAAGCCTTGAATCCTGTAACATTTGTTACTGTAAGAATAGGGATGCCGAAAGCATCACAGAAATATACGAAATCAGAAGCTTTTGAAAGTCCGTTAGGTGAAAGTACGCTGTCAAACTTCTCTGCAGCCTTACCATCCTCTCCCAGAACTTCGGTACGATTGGCAACGCATCCTACGGTGATACCGTCAAGGCGAAGGAATCCTGTAACCATATCCTTGGCATAATCCTTCTTGATCTCAACGAAATTGCTGTCATCGGCAATATTTGCAAGAAGTGCAGCTGTATCGCCCGCATAAGCAGCAAGATCAGGAAGCTTTCTGTTAAGATCATCAGAAGCTTCGTCAACAGCGATATCATCATTGTTTGAAGGAAGCATGCTTACAAGTTCACGGATGCCTTCATAAATAGAATCCGCATCGCCTGAGAAATCAGCATTGCCTGCCTCGCCGCACTGGAACTTTGCATCGGAGGTATCACACTTCTCTGTATAATTTCCATCTATTGCATTAGGAGAATTTACAAAGAGCTTTCCGTTCTTCTCTTCTATAAAAGAGAAATCGCTCATTGCAGGAACAAGCGCGAGACCGCCGCCACAGTTTCCGAAAACTGCAGTGATCTGAAGTACCACGCCTTTTGCAAGAGCCTGCTTGAAATACACTTCGCTAAGTGCATTAAGGGCATCTGTAGACTCTTCGAGTCTGAGTCCTGTGGAATCGATGAGACCGATAACGGGAGTACCTGTCTTCATCGCAAGATCGTAGATCTTAACGATCTTCTTGGCATGCATCTCACCGATGCTGCCGCCCAGAACAGACGGATCCTGGCTGTATACATAAACGGGTCTTCCATTTATGCTGCCGTAGCCGGTTACTACACCGTCAGAAGGGGCCGTCTTTTGTTTCAGATTGAAATCAGTAGAACGCGCGGTCACCTGCGCGCCGATCTCAACGAAACTTTTTTCATCGAGCAATGCGTTTATGCGTTCGCTCGCCGAGCCTGTTGAACTACTCATTCTTTTACCTCCGCTTAAACTTTAAATATTTTAAAAGGGCATAAAATCCCCTTTTACAGACGAAATAGATTATAACATAAGGGCATGGCAAATAACAGCAAAAACTTGCTATTTTTTTAAACCTCTACAGTGACTCTTTCATCGTCATCCGTATCGGTCCCGTCACCCTCTGAAGCCTCTTTGATGGCCTGTTCCCTGAACTCTTCCTTAAGTTCCTCGCTCATCTCGGGAAGTTCACTTAAGGACGATACGCCAAAGGCCCTGAGGAACTGTTCAGTCGTTCCGAAAAGAAGCGGCCTGCCGGGTGCATCAAGTCTTCCTACTTCTTCAACAAGCTCATATTCCAGAAGTCTGTTTATTGCATGATCGGAACTTACGCCCCTGATCCTTTCGATCTCGGCCTTGGTAACAGGCTGTTTATATGCAATTATCGAAAGAGTCTCAATGACCGTATCAGACAACGTGTAACGTTTGGGATGCTTGGCAAGCCTTATAAGAGGATCATAATATTCAGCCTTTGTGCCAAGCTGATAAGAATCTTCAAGCCTTGTTATTGTTATACCTCTGCCTTCAGATGCATAATTCTCCTCAAGATTCTTAATTGCAGCCTCAAGTTCTTCAGGAGTAAGACAGAGAACTTCACATAATCTTTCCGATGAAACAGAATTTCCATATGCAAAAAGAATAGCCTCGATCGCTGCTTCGGGATGTGCAGGCTTTTCCGATGCAGGAACCGATTCATCCGAATCGGTTTCTTCTGTATTTTCTTCTTCTTTTTCTTCAACTGCTTCAGAGATTTCTTCAGTCTCTTCAGCATTTTCCTCATTTACCGTTTCAGAGATCTCCTCTGTTTTTTCTTCATTGAATTCTTCATTTATCTCATCTTTAATTTCTTCTGACATACAACCAAACCATCTTTCTGTATTTTAATCCGGTGCAAAAATCTTAAACTATCGCAAAGCCTTCTTCGAGCTGGATCTCGCCGGTATCGGGCGACTTCTGGATAAATATGTCATCGAAAAGGCCATCCTGCCTGATAGTTACCATTCCGGTCTTCATAAGTTCAAGTACCACAAGGAACGTAACGATTATCTCAAGCTTGCTGCTCTGCTTTGTAAGCAGCTCCGTGAAAGAACAATACTCATGTTCATTGAGATAGGTAATGATCTCATTAAACTTTGAATCCATTGAGATCTCATCCTTAGTTATATTTCCGAAGCGGCTTCTTATGGGATCGATCCTGTCCTGAGCACGTTTCATGATACCATTGAAAATATCATTAAGCTTCTTAAGATTAAGATCTTCCATCAGATCTTTGTAATCAAGCGGCTGCCTGTATTCCGAAACCTCTCTCGGAAGAGTCGGCTCCTTGTATACGCTTCGCCCCGCATCCACAAATCTGTCTTTCAGCTCATAAGACATGTATTTATACATCTTATATTCAAGAAGCTTGGCAACAAGTTCATCTCTGGGATCGCCCTCTTCTTCTTTATTTTCCTCATCCTTGGGAAGTAGCATACGGCACTTGATATCTATCAGCGTTGCTGCCATAACAAGGAATTCACTCATTATATTCATATCCCTGTTTTCGGCCTCATGAAGACAAGCCATATACTGATCTGTTATCTCAGCTATGGGAATATCATAGATATCCACTTTATTCTTTTCGATAAGATGAAGAAGAAGATCTAAAGGACCTTCAAAAGCTTCAAGTTTTAATGTCACTTCCATGGGTAATATCCTGCCTTTGCCTATATTTAGTCGCAACGACAGGATTATATCACAAGATGTTGGGAGAAAAAAGATTACATAACATGATATCAGATCAAGAGCAAACAACATCAACACATACCAGTTCCCCGGGATTAAAGACTCTTACGGGTAAAGTATGATAGCCCAGGCCTCGGCTGACTATCTGGTCATGACCGCCTGTATGATAATATCCACCTGTATGGTCCGGGAATATCTCAAGGCGCGGAGAAACTACACCTTTGCCTCCGGGCAGCTGCATGATACCACCGTGATAATGCCCGCTGAGTGTCAGATCAGCACCCCAATCCGAATAAATATCAATATATTCGGGATTATGTGCGATGAGTATCTTATAATATTTTTCGGAAGGCCTCTCAAGAATGTCTTCCATTTCATCTAAACTCAGCTGTATACGGTCAAATTTCTGATAATTCTTTCTGGGAAGAGAAAGTCCGCTTATGCTTATTCCCTCAGCCTCCCTGTAAACGGTGGAATTATCAAGGATAACCGCACCGGCTTTACTGAAACGCTCCATCATCACATCAAAATGAACGCCAAATTCATCAGGAAACCATTCCGGCTTCTGTTCATGATTACCAAGGCCGAAATAGATCTTATGATGGAGTGAAAGCCCTGAAATAAGAGATTCCGCTACATCCACGGATTTAGGCATATGCTTTGCAAGGAGCACATCGGCAGACATGATATCGCCAGACATGATCACAAAATCAGGATGCAGCTTATTAACAGCCTCGATCAGTCTTTTATTACCTTCTCCATAACTTATCCCATGAAGATCCGATATCTGAACAAAGCGCACAGATTTCTTCAGATTGTTGCCTTTAAGTCTGTAATGCTTAACTTTGAAATTGGTGATATCGCTTAAGATCACACCTGAAAAAAAAGTGGTGCATGCCGCTAAAGCTGCCGGGATTAATACCATAGATAGTTCCTCATATCTGTAATAATAAAAAGGTTACGTATAAAAACCGCCCGGAGCAGAAACTCCGGGCGGCCATTTTTCTTATCAGTTATACTTGCGCTTTCTTGCAGCCTCAGACTTTTTCTTTCTCTTTACGCTGGGCTTCTCATAATGCTCACGCTTGCGGATCTCCTGCTGGATACCAGCCTTGGCACAGCTCCTCTTAAAACGTCTAAGAGCGCTCTCAAGATCCTCACCGGGCTTAACTTCGATTTTTGCCACTGTCTGTTCAACCTCCCTCTCAGCCATAATATCGCGCACTGACTGAAAGTTTTTTCGTGCACGGGCATTATTATAACCGTAAAGCATGATCCAAGTCAAGGACTTTAATCATCATCACCTACTGAAATATCTGTTCCTACTATATCAACCACGCAGGTATTATCCATTACATCATAATCGATATAAATATCCGTACCGCCTACATTTTTAACTTTATCAATGATCTCGGAAGAATCGCTGATATCTAGAGACTCAAATATCAGATCATATACGGTATTTTCACCTTTCGACATATCGCTCATGTAAACACCATTATCAAGCATTACCATTGCATCTGCATAGTCATCTGCATGTATTGCCTCAGGCTCGAGCACTGCCATGGAAACCGCCGTCTGTACGGATGTTGCAGTCTGTTTTGCATTAGCATCCTGTGATTTCATCGTATAAGCCATCGTAGCAGGAAGCATCATTCCCAGACCAATTGATATAACAACCAAAACAATTATAAGAATAAAGAATATAAGACCTATAAGGCTTGTTATAAAACCGGCCTTTCTGACACCGCTTGTATCGCCCTTCTTTTTAGCAGACGAAGCAAGAAACAGTCCGATGATGGAAAATAATCCGCCGCCTGAAAGAAGCCCCAGTATACCAAGTACAAGAGAAGCTGTCCCGGAACTGCTTGCACCATCCGACCTTGGAACATTATTGTAATTCTGATATCCCTGGTTGTACTGGTTATTGAACTGGTTGTTATTATACTGACCGGGGTTTGTGTACTGTGTATTTCCCATGTACTGATTCTGGTTTCCGGTATTCTGTCCGCCAGAAAACAGATTATCGTTAGAAGCACCGTTGTTATTGTTGTTGTTGTTAAAATTTCCGTCCATTATGATTCCTCGCATTCAAAAGTTTTATTCTCCTCACGGAGTGTTATAGTAAACGCACTTACTGATCGTACTTACTATTAATTTATTTTATCTGTCCCTCAAGCACAGTTGCAGCCTCTGCCAATGCCTTCTCAATGCCTGACGGATCTTTACCGCCGGCCTGAGCCATATTGGGTCTTCCGCCGCCGCCACCGCCAACGATCGGAGCAACACCTTTGATAAGGTTACCTGCATGTGCCCCCTTTGAAAGTGCATCATCAGTTGCCATTGCAACAAGATTTACCTTGCCGTCCTTGGCAGAAGCTAAAAGCACAACACCGCTTCCAAGCTTTTCCTTAAGACTGTCGCCAAGGTCTCTTAAACCGTTCATATCTACATTATCAACTGACACAGGGAGGAATTTCACGCCCTTTATCTCAGTCACCTTATCCATTACTCCGGAAAGCTGTCCTGAAGCAGCCTTGCTCTTGAGTGACTCATTCTCACTCTTGAGAGCTTTCATCTCTTCCTGAAGCTTCTTTATATGAGAAGTAAGTTCTGAAGGAGAAGTCTTTAAGAGTGCCGCAACATTATTCAGTTCAGCCTCAAGGCTCTCGTAATACTTTCTTACATTATCACCTGTAATAGCTTCGATACGTCTTACACCTGCTGATACGCCGCTCTCTGAAAGTATCTTGAACTGTACGATGCTGTTTGTATTCTTAACATGAGTACCACCGCAGAATTCTACGGAAAAATCTCCCATGCTGACAACTCTTACCTTTTCACCGTACTTCTCTCCAAAGAGAGCCATTGCACCGGTTTTCTTTGCTTCCTCGATATCCATTACCTTTGTTTCAACGGTAAGTGCAGCAGCGATCTCTTTATTTACGATATCTTCAACCTTCTTTATCTCATCAGGAGTCATTGCCTTAAAATGAGAGAAGTCGAATCTTGTCTTGTCAGGATCCTGATAAGAACCCTTCTGCTCAACATGAGAACCAAGAACCTCTCTTAATGCCTTCTGCAAAAGATGAGTTGCGGAATGATTACGGCATGTTGAAGCACGTCCGGCTTCATCAACCTTAAGTGTTGCCTTGTCACCCTTTTTGATCATTCCCTTGGTAACAAAACCCACATGAGCTATCTTTGAACCGGCCACATGAATGGTCTCGGTTACCTTAAAGCTTCCGTCCTTTGTCTCGATGACACCGGTATCGCCTACCTGTCCGCCCATGGTTCCGTAGAAAGGAGTCTTCTCGCATATAACTGCGCCATGCTCACCTTCAGAAAGAGCCTCTGCAACGGAATCTTCCTCATCTCCCTCGGGATGAAGGAGGCATAATGCCTTTATATCCTCATCTGATCTAAGGGTATCATAACCGATAAATTCAGATCCCCATGCAGCATCAAGATCTTCATATACTGTGGAAGCAGCACCCATATAATTGGTCTTCTTCCATGAGCCCTTAGCCTTTTCCTTATGTTCCTTTGCAGCTTTCTCAAAGCCGTCCTCATCAAGTGAAAGGCCCTTTTCCTCAAGGATCTCCTTTGTAAGATCAACCGGGAATCCAAATGTATCGAAAAGCTTGAATCCGTCTTCACCTGAAAGAGTCTTGTCGGGACCAAGGTTCTTTATCATATCATCAAGGATATCAAGACCCTGATTGATGGTCTTCTCGAACTTGTCTTCCTCTTCACTTATTACGTTGATGATAAACGAACGCTTCTCAATAAGCTCAGGATATCCGTCCTTTGAATCCTCAATAACCGTATCGGCAAGCTTTGTCATAAAAGCTCCGTCTATACCGAGAAGCTTTCCGTGTCTGCATGCTCTTCTTATGATACGCCTGAGCACATAACCGCGTCCTGTATTGGAAGGCATGATACCGTCAGAGATCATAAATGTCGCAGAACGGATATGATCTGTGATAACTCTGATCGAAACATCATGTGCATCTGATTCGTGATACTTCTTGCCCGCAAGAGCGCATACAGCTTCTCTTAAATTCTTAAGAGTATCAACATCAAATATGGAATCAACATCCTGAACTGCAACAGCAAGTCTTTCAAGACCCATACCGGTATCGATATTCTTCTGGATAAGGTCTGTATAATTTCCCTTACCGTCATTATCAAACTGTGAGAAAACGACATTCCATACTTCCATATATCTGTCGCAATCACAACCTACTTTGCAGTCAGGCTTTCCGCAGCCGTACTTCTCACCTCTATCATAATAGATCTCGGTGCAGGGACCGCAGGGACCGGAACCATGCTCCCAGAAATTATCTTCCTTGCCGAACTTGAAAATTCTCTCAGCAGGGATCTTCATATCTTCATTCCAGATCTTGAAAGCCTCATCATCATCAACATAAACCGAAGGATAAAGCCTGTCAGGATCAAGTCCTACACGCTCTGTAAGAAATTCCCATGCCCAGGGAATAGCTTCTTTCTTAAAGTAATCACCAAAAGAGAAGTTTCCGAGCATCTCAAAGAAAGTACCATGACGTGCGGTCTTTCCTACATTATCTATATCACCTGTACGGACGCACTTCTGACATGTTGTCACGCGCGTTCTGGGAGGTATCTCCTGCCCTGTGAAATAAGGCTTTAAAGGAGCCATACCTGAATTGATGATAAGAAGTGAATTATCATTATGCGGAACAAGCGAAAAGCTGTTCATTTTCAGGTGTCCCTTTTCCTCAAAATACTCAAGGAACATCTTTCTGAGTTCATTTACTCCGTACTTTTTCATCTCTGAAAACCTCTCAAATTAAAAGTATGATCATTCCTACAAAAAATCCCTTCCGCTCAGGGAAAGGATTTAAGCTGAAAATGGGACTCGAACCCACGACCCCTTCATTACGAGTGAAGTGCTCTACCGGCTGAGCTATTTCAGCAGCAATAGCCATTATAAAGGCAGCACTTAAGATTATCAAGTGGAAAATGACTATCCCTCTTTCATGTGAACATCGATCTGATCAAAAGGTATCTCTATGCCGTTCTTATCAAAGGCTTTCTTCACATTCTCGGTAAGAGCCCATTTGACATCGAAATAGTCCTCGTTATTAACAAAAGCCCTTAAACCGATCGTTACGCATGAAGAATCAAGGGAATCAACATATATCTTCACGGTCTTGTCGGACAGTATACGGCTCTCGGCATCTACCGTTTCATGTATGATATCTTTAGCCTTATCTATGTCTGCCGAATAAGAGATCCCGAAACTCAGTATCAGCTGTCTGATCGGCGTCATATTGACATTGATCAAAGACGTATTGGCAAGAGTTCCGTTAGGAAGCACTACTGTTCTTCCATCGATCGTATAGAGTTTTGTATAGAAAAGACCGATCTCATTAACGGTTCCCTCATTGCCCTTATTATCCTCATGGATATAGTCTCCCAGTTTAAAAGGTTTGAGAAGAAGGATCAGGATACCGCCCGTAAGATTGGATAAGCTTCCCTGGATAGCAAGAGCTACGGTAACACCGGCCGAACCAAGTAATGCCACAAGGCTGGTAGTCTCGACTCCAAAATATGAAGCTATCCATATAACGAGGACGGCATAAAGCACGACCTTGACCAGGGAATCGACAAAATGGCTGATCGATTTATCAGCCTTTCCTTTTTCCATGGACTTTTTAAGAATATGTCTTATAACTTTTATCAGCCATATACCGCCGATAAAAATGATGATCGCAAAAGCAGCTTTGATACCAAAAGCTGTGATCTTTGAAGGAAGAGCCTGCAGAAACGCCTGAAACTCTCCTATATCTTCAGATATCTGGGCTACGCTTTCAGCTGCAGCCTGAGAAACGGTTGATACGCTTACTGAACCTGCCGAAACCGAATCGGCTGATGCAGATGACACCGACGTGCTCTCCGCCTCCTCCGCCATCACCGTCAAAGCATTATTTACATATGTTGAAAAATCTATCATTTATTTCTTTTACCGCCTGCTTTTTTCTTATACTCGCTGCCTGAAGCTATCGCCTCTTCAGCTTCGAATATCTTCTTTTCAAGTTCAGCCTTCAGATCCTGCCTGATCTTTTCCTTGGCATCGTTGATCCTTGACCGCCTCTCCTGTTCCTCTTTCCTAAGTCTTATCTTTTCAGCCTTGCGCTTCTCTATAAGCTCTCTTTCATCCTTTGAATAAGGGATATAAGAAAATACTGCCGCGCTCAAAGGTTTCAGACTTACGCATATTGACTCATCCCGTCCGTCGCATTTTTCATCTCTTGCAAGATAAAGGCATGCTGCAGAATCTTCACCGCCAAACTCTTCGGCGGATGTGTCAAAGATCATCTCATACTTACCATCGTAGGGAACTCCCGATTCAAATCTGCCATAAGTTGTATCTGCAAAATTAAATATAAAAAGCAGAGTTTCCTTATCACACTTCCTTACAAATGAGAGAACATTCCGATCGGCGCCATTCTCATTTATCCATTCAAATTCCGTATCGGGAAGAAGTGCAGGGTGCTGAACTGCGAACCGGTTGAGTGCACATATATAATCCCTGAACACTTCCATACCTTCAGAAGGAAGAAGATTTATGGGAGAGACAGCATCAAAGGATGCTTTGTCTCCGATCTCCTGTCCCATGATGACCGAAGTGCTTCCAACATGAAATTTCAACATCGCATAAAGGAGTTTAAGATTTTCACGCTTGCGTATCTCATCTCCGAACATCCTTGTATAAAGGCCGCCCTGTGAATTATCTGTATGAGAATGGCTCACCGGATGAATGTAAGATTCACAGTATTGATAAAATGCAGAATCCGTAAGTTCGTGATGATGAAATTTTCTTTCTATGGGATCATGCGAAAGATAATCCGCATATGCACCCGCCAGATCAGGATCCGACTTGTAATCGAAGCCCAGTGAGTCATCACCTTCCCCGGTAACTCTTGAATAAGCGCTGGTATCCTCTGCGATAGTGAATACACCCTTGTGTGACTTATGCAGAAAAGCATTGGCTTCTTTAAGGAAATCAATGGTTTCAAGATTCTCTACACCACCGTAGATATTGGGTACCCACTCTCCCGGCTTCCTGTAATAATCCAGATATAAAGCCTTTGTAACATCAGTGAATTCAAAACCGTCTATATGGAAATTCCTTACAAGATTATCCAATGAGGAAAGCAGATATTCCTTAACAAAACGATCCTTCAGATTAAACACCAGCATACCGTCAGCCGGATCTATGCCACGTCTGACATCAGGGTATTCAAACAAAGCAGAACCATCAAAAGAACCAAGCCCGTCACCCATATTATTAAAATCATAGAAGTTCCATTCCGCAATTACTCCTATGCCGTTTTCATGCATGATATCAACGAAGGCCTGATAATCCTCAGCTTCTCCGAATCGCGAAGCCGGTGCGAAGAAAAGCGATGTATGAAACCCTGCCGATCTCTCATCGGGATACTCTAAGAAAGGCATGAGCATAACATGCGTAAATCCCATACGCTTTACATATTCAGCCATGTCAGAGGCTATACTCTTTATATTGACCGGAGTCCCATCTTCATCACGGCATGCAAAAAGCGGCACTTCATATATTGAAAGAGTCTTTGCCTCTCTCTTCTCCATCCATGCCTTATCCTGCCACTTGTAATGATCAGGAGCAGTAAGCACTGAATTGCCGTCTTTAAGTGAGAAGCAGAACGGATCGCACTTGCATATCTTTACTCCGCCTCTCATCACGATCTCATATTTATAACTGTCGCCTTCTTCAAAACCGGGAAGGAAAAGTTCAAATATACCACTCTCAGATATACGGTCCATCTGAGACTCAAGTCCGTTCCAGTCATTACTCTCACAAACAACGCTCACTCTGACTGCCTCGGGAGCATATACCCTGAAGACTGCTCCTCTTACTCCGGAAACCGTCTTCTTATGAGCTCCCATATACTCATAGGCTTTTCTTTCTCCGCCGGACATAAGTCTGTCCTCATCATCCGGAGAAAGCAGGACGCCTTTGTTATATATCTCCCTGACAACTCTTTCCCCGTCATCTTTGACAACATGATACCTGTAGTCTTTTGCCTGAGCAGGTGAAATGAGCGCAGCAAAAAAACCGGCCTCATCAGCCATCTCCATAGCTATCTCTTCTTTTACACTGCGTCCTTTCGAAGCTTTGCTGTCAATGATCTGGAGGCTGCATGATACAGCCCCCGGGAAAAAACACTGTACAAGGACCTGGCGACCGGCAGTATGCGCGCCCAGAAAATCAGATGGTCTGTCGCATTCGCCGTATACAACTTCCTCTATACGCGCCCAATCCATGAGATTATATAGTTTCTTATTCATTAAAGATAACCCGCCCTGTATTTTTTTTTAGAAATTTATATCAGATAAGATGGATGAAGATACCGCTTCTGAGTTTCGGCTCAAACCATGTAGACTTAGGAGGCATAAGCCTTCCGGCATCTGCAACGGCAAAAAGTTCACCGATAGAAGTCGGATACATCGAAAATGCGAGACCATCATACTTATCAGCTCTCGTTTCAAGTTCCTTAAGTCCCCTGATACCGCCAACAAACTCTATACGTTTGTCTGTCTTAGGATCTTTGATCCCAAGAAGACCGTCGAGCATATACTTCTGAAGGATCGAAACATCAAGACCGTCAACCGGATCGTCGCTCTTGAATTCATCCTTTATCTTAAGCTCATACCACTTCTTATCGGCATACATTCCAAATGTTCCTTTGGAAGCAGGCTTGTAAGCATCTGTTCCGTATTCTTTGATCTCAAAATATTCAGAAGCTTTGTTTATAATCTCATCAAGGCTCATTCCGTTCTTATCATGCATTACTCTGTTGTAATCCATGATCATAAGCTCATTGTCAGGGAAAAGTACCGAAAGGAAGTAATTGAATTCTTCCTCTCCTGTGTATCCGGGATTCTCGGCTCTGCGTTTAAGACCAACCTTTACAGCTGAAGCGCATCTGTGATGACCGTCTGCGATGTAGATGGAATCCATGCCTGCAAAACGCTCGCGGATAGTATTTATATCATTATCGGAATCTATAACAAATACTCTGTGTCTGATACCGTCATCGGATACAAAATCATAAAGGGCTGTGCCCTGTTTTACACGGTCAACAATACTGCTTATGGCACTGTCTTCCCTGTATGCAAGGAATATAGGGCCTGTCTGGGCAGAACATGTATCAACGTGTCTGATACGGTCTTCCTCTTTATCGGCTCTGGTATTCTCATGCTTTTTGATTATCTGGTTCTGATAATCATCAATGGATGCACATGCTGTAATACCTGTCTGTGTACGGCCGTCCATCGTTAGCTCATAGATATAATATGCAGCTTTCTTCTCCTGAATGTAATCGCCTTTTGCAATCCTCTCTTTAAGCATCTGTGCTGCTTTTTCATATACACAGTCAGCATATGTATCAACATCATCTGAAAACTGTGTTTCCGCTCTGTCTATAGCAAGAAAGGAATCCGGATTTGCCGCTACCACTTCCTTTGCTTCAGCTCTGTCATAAACGTCATACGGAAGCGCTGCTATCTTTGCTTCCATTCCTGCCTTCGGCCTTACAGCCGTAAAAGGTCTTATTACTGCCATCTTTTTTCTCTCCTTTATTTTTCAGCATTTCCGTACCAGTAATCTTTGGTTGAACGTGTGGAAATCGTATACTTCACGGTCTTTATACCGCTGTATGATCCCAGTCCAACGATACTGATATCGTAACTGCCTTTATTTATTCTGTTTACTGCCTGATTGTAGACCACGTAATAATCCGTACCGTAATCAAGCACTTTATCGCCGTACTTTACGATGATCTGTCCCGCATTTGGATCCGGCACGATATTGGAACCCGTATATGTAAAAGTCGGATCACCGTCTTCAGCATATCCGTTTGAATCAAACGTAACAGTTGCACTCATTATGCTCTGTTCAGCGATCTTATAGCTTCCGCTTATAAGAAGACCTTCATAAGCACCGCTTCCCTCTACCGTAACAAACACTTCCGTTCCTACGCGGAGAGCTGCATTTTCAGAGATAACATTACCCCATATGTCTCTGTCTTTTCTTGTGGACAGCAGATAGTCTTTACCGGCGATCATCGTCTTTCCGCTGAACCTGTCTACTATCTTTAACTGAGCCTTCCATTTTCCGGGTGCATCACTACAGGTATCAGGTATAGCCGAAAGCACTGCAGCCGAAGGATCTGTCTGCGGCAGTACCTCATAATATGCATGGAGTTTTCCCATGTAATTGCCCATGCCTTTTACGGTAACCTTTGCCTTGCCGAGTTTCGTGCTCCTGGAATACAGAAGCTTGTAATCTCTTCCTTCAACAAGGATCTTACCATTCTCATTCATGGTAACCTTCATCGCAGGCTTAACACCGCCTTTGACAAATACATATTTATCCGTGCCTGATGCGAACGAAAGTGATACATCCTCAAATTCAAGGTTCACGGGAAGGATCTTGAAATTCAGGACCTTTTTTCCGCTGCATCTTCCTATGCCTTTGACGATCACATGACCGGTGCCGCGCTTAAGATTATTACTGTAGCTGACCGTATAGTCAACACCTTCCTTAAGTTCCTCACCATCAACCAATATACGGCTCACTACAGGACGGACACGTCTGCCTGTATAATGCACACGGTAATAATCGGTATATGGCGTACCATCAAGATAGAATGATCTTGCTTTGATATTTGCCATCCTGAAGCGGTATGCGCTCTTTATCCTGAAATCACGTCTTACGGTTCCGGCAAAATCACCCTTGCCGGTAACGATAACCGTAGCCTTCCCTGCGGAGGCATTATTGATATATGTGAGTGTATAATCTTTTCCCTGAACAAGATTCTTTCTGAAATATTTTACGGAAATCTCGCCTTTTGCAGGATCAAGCTGCATCCCGCCAAGGCGTTTTACCATATCTTCATCATAAACCAGATTCTTTGCCTTAACTTTTATCTTGGCCTTTGATATAGGTATGATATCGGGATAGATAGTCACCCTGGCCTTTACCGAACCGGTAAAATTACCGAGTCCGTCAAGCCGCACTTCAGTCCCTTCCTTCGGTGTAGCAGACATATACCTGTGTTCCTGATCGGTGATATAGTCAACTCCATATACCAGGACCTTCTTTTTATAGGTCACTACGGGATTGCAGAGTTTAAGGTCCCCGGAGGAATACTTCCTTACGCGGTCATAAACTTCGCATTCCGAAAGATCAACAGGTGAAATGGTAAATCCAACTGTCTTTGTTCCCGAGAAATTGCCTCTCATGGTTATTATGATCTTAGGACCGTTCTGATATGACTTATCCCCCGCTTGGACATTATTCCTGTACTTTATGAGATAATCCACTTTCTCGGTGAGTCTTTCATCACGATTATAAACACGCACGACAGGACATATCTTTGAACCGTTATATTTATATGTCGGAGCAAGGCCCGCTATCCATATACCGTCAGGAATCTTTCCGCCGGCAAAAAGCGCAAGATCGCGCCTGGTAAGATCGTCGGAAACATCATCATCCTCTTCGTTATACTCATCCTGTGCTTTAGGATTATAATCCGGATCCGGAGCATCATTCGAAGGATCATTGACACTGACAGAAAGCGTGTCACTGCAGCCTAAAGCAGATACAGTAATAGTAGCCGTTCCTTCCGAAAGCGGCGTAACTAATGCATTAAAAACATAAGAATTCTTCGTTATCTCACATCCGCTGACTGTAACAACTGCTTCGTCTGAACTGCTCCATTCAGGTATGACGGGCACTTCCTGTTCAGGTGCAAATTCAGCACTTACAAGAACAGCCTTTCCGTCAGGGAAGAGATTTAGAGATACGCTGTTAAATGAGATGCTGCGTTCAACAGTGAGCCACTGCGCATAAAGTGTCAGTCCATTTTTATAATCATTTGGATAAAGGACCTGCCTGTCATCAAATGTCGTTCCCGAACCATCAGGTTTAGTATTCCATGAATCAAAAATATATCCTTTTCTGACAAAGCTGTTTGTATCCAGATTGACCGTATTAGGGTAGCTTACGTTTTGTACATTTGGACGGGTGTAATCGCCCTCAACGTTTTTATAGAATAATATGCGTTTTGTATTATTAAGATTCGGGCCGGGATTGCTCTGCTTGAGCTTCCAGACAGCTTCGTACTCGACCACACCGCCTTCAGGCATAGTCGTCCTGGTAACCCTGTCATAAGGATAATGCTTTATCTCGGTACCGTTTGCACTGGCCTCTCTCCAATACTCAAAATCATATCCGCTTCGGGTAAAGCCGCAGTTTCTGATCTTTACAGGCTGTCCCACAACACAGTTCTGGGAAGCCATGGTACCGTTTCCATACCGAGTCTTATATCTGATATAGTAATTAGCGCTGGCATCGGCCGCATACACGCTTTCCATAGGCGTAAGCAGCTTACATATCGAAACAAGTCCTCCTGACAGATCTGTAAAGATCAGAAGGATCGTCATAAGAACTGTAAACAGTTTGCCGTATCCGGATTTTTTCATAAAATCCTCCATTCTGCGCTGCTACGCTGCTTCGCTCATTCTTTGAATATTATACAACGATTCCGGGCATAATTCACCATATATGATATCGGCATAAAAGGCATTATTCTTAAGTTTTCAGCCCCTGCGATAAAAAAAAACCACGGGCAGTACCCGTGGTTTTAATGCGTATCGGCAAAGTTTTATTTTATTACTCTTACCTTGATAACATCATCGATAGCTTCAAGCTTCTTTACGATATCATCTGTGGAAGCAGAATCGGTATCGATCATAGTGTAAGCATAATCACCCTTTGACTTGTTGACCATGTTGGAGATATTGATTCCCTGATCGCCAAAGATTGCAGTGAACTTAGTGATCATGTTTGCAAGATTCTTATGGCAGATGGTGATACGTGCAGCTGTCTGGCAAACACCCGAATCAACATTAGGATAGTTAACCGAGTTGATGATATTGCCGTTTTCGATGAAATTACGAATTTCTTCTACAGCCATTACAGCACAGTTATCTTCTGCCTCAGCAGTTGAAGCTCCAAGATGAGGAAGAAGGATAACACCATCCTTGCCTGCTGTTGTAGGATTAGCGAAATCAGATACATATTTGCGGATCTTGCCTGCTGCGATACCGTCAAGAACGGCATTCTCATCAGCAAGAAGGTCACGTGCGAAGTTAAGGATTATAACACCTTCCTTCATCTGATCGATAGCTTCCTTGTTGATCATGCCCTTTGTTGAATCAAGCAGAGGAACATGGATAGTGATGTAATCACACTGCTTATAAATATCGTTTACATCAGAAACATGATGAACGCTTGAATTGAGTCCCCATGCAGCTTTTACCGAAAGATAAGGATCATAGCCGTAAACTTCCATGCCAAGAGCTATGGCAGCATTGGCAACCTTTACACCGATCGCGCCCAGACCGATGATACCAAGCTTCTTGCCAAGTATCTCAGTACCTGCGAACTTCTTCTTTTCCTTCTCTGCTGCTTTTGCAACATTCTCATCTGAAGCATCAGATCTTACCCATTCGATACCGCCTACGATATCACGTGATGCGATGAGCATGCCTGCGAGAACCAGCTCCTTAACTGCATTTGCGTTTGCGCCGGGAGTATTGAAAACTACGATACCTTTCTCTGCGCACTTATCAAGAGGGATATTGTTAACACCTGCACCTGCACGGGCTACTGCAAGAAGTTTCTCAGGAAGCTCCATGTCATGCATTGCCGCACTGCGGACAAGTATTGCCTCTGCATCATTTACATCATCAGTCTTGTTATAATCAGCTGAGAATCCATTAAGGCCGATCTGTGCGATAGGATTCAAGCAATGATAATTATATGCCATAATATTTAACCTTGCCTTTCCAAAAATGATTATTTATTTTCCATCTCAAACTTCTTCATGAAGTCTACAAGAGCCTTAACACCTTCGATAGGCATAGCGTTGTAGATAGAAGCTCTCATACCGCCTACTGATCTGTGACCCTTAAGGTTCTCGAAACCGGCAGCCTTTGACTCAGCGATGAACTTAGCATTAAGCTCCTCTGAATCTGTTACGAAAGGAACGTTCATGAGAGATCTGTCTTCTCTGCGTACTGTTCCCTTGAACATATTTGACTCATCGAGATAATCATAGAGGACCTTAGCCTTCTCCTCGTTGATCTGCTTCATTGCATCAAGTCCGCCCATCTTCTGGATCCACTTGAATACCTTACCACAGATATAGATACCATAGCAGGGAGGTGTGTTGTAAAGTGAATCAGCATCTGCCTGAGTCTTATACTTCATGATGGTCGGTGTGCCGGGAAGAACATCATCTGTGATGAGGTCTTCTCTGATCACAACGATAACAACACCTGCAGGTCCGATGTTCTTCTGTACGCCGCCGTAGATAAGGCCGTACTTTGTAACATCCATGGGCTCCGAAAGGAAGCAAGATGAAACATCGGATACGAGAGTCTTGCCCTTTGTGTTGGGAAGAGTCTTATACTTTGTTCCGTAAATCGTATTATTCTCGCAGATATAAACGTAATCTGCATCAGGAGATATAGGAAGATCGGAGCAGTCAGGGATGTATGAGAACATCTTATCCTCTGAAGATGCGATCTTGTTTGCTGTACCGTAAAGACTTGCTTCTTTCCAAGCCTTCTTAGCCCACTGACCTGTAACGATATAGTCAGCAACCTTATTCTTCATAAGATTCATAGGGATAGCTGCGAACTGAAGATGTGCGCCTCCCTGTAAGAAAAGCACTTTATAATTATCAGGAACTCCAAGCAGAGATCGGAAGTCTGCCTCAGCGGTCTTGATGATCTCATCATAAACCTTTGACCTGTGGCTCATCTCCATTACTGACATACCGCATCCGCGGTAATCCATCATCTCATCTGCAGCCTCTTTTAAGACTTCCTCCGGCAGAACCGCAGGTCCTGCTGAGAAATTGTACACTCTGCTCACTTCTTTTTCCTCCTTGTGGATAGCTTGTTATTATATGAAATGTCTGTCGTAGACTAAAGCAGGCATTGCATTTATGAAAAATTGTACAAAAAATCTTGTCAGACTTATACAAGTTTACAACTTAGGGCGGTTCCTAGTCAATATAAAAACAACCAATAAAATATACTGAAATCGCCATAATTCTTTCGTTCTGCACAGTCCTGTTACATATCCGATGCATCAAAAGCCGTATCAAGCGGCTTTCCGCCGGGCACCATAGGGAATACCTTGTCATCCTTGGCGATCACACAATCGATCACAAAAGGTCCCTTTGCTTTAAGTGCCTTCTTAAGGGCAGGCATTACCTCTTCCTTCTTTGTAACTCGCACAGCCTCACATCCGAGAGCCTCTGCAAGTTTTACGTAATCAACCTTGTCCTCGAGTACCGTCTGTGAATAGCGGGCACCATAGAACAGAGTCTGCCACTGTCTTACCATTCCGAGAACATTGTTGTTTATGATTATCTGGATGATCGGAAGATTATATCTTGAAGCAGTTGCAAGCTCATTCATATTCATACGGAAACATCCGTCACCGCCGATATTAACAACTGTTTTATCCGGTACCCCGACTTTGGCGCCTATGCATGCTCCAAGGCCGTAACCCATCGTACCTAAACCGCCCGAAGTAAGGAATGTACGCGGCTTTGTATATTTATAATACTCGGCGGTCCACATCTGATGCTGTCCTACATCCGTGGTGATGATCGCATCACCCTTCGTTGCCTTATAGAGCTCTTCGATCACATACGGACATGTAAGCGTATCCTTATCGTATGAAAGCGGCATCTCCGCCTTCATCTGTTTAATATGCTTCATCCATTCTGAATGATTAAGTGTGCCGACCTTGCTGTTTATCTTGGAAAGCACTTCCTTCAGATCACCGATGACCGCTGCAGTCACCTTTATATTCTTGTTGATCTCGGCAGCATCGATATCTATATGGAGTATCTTTGCCTGTGATGCAAAGATCTTGGGATCCGATACTACACGGTCAGAGAATCTTGCACCTAATGTAATAAGAAGGTCACATTCACATACTGCCTTGTTTGTGGTCTTTGAACCATGCATACCGATCATTCCGGTATATCTGGCATCAGTCTCATCAAATGAGCCTTTGCTCATAAGCGAACCGCATACGGGAGCATCAGCCTTCTTTGCAAACTCGGCAAGTTCCTTATTTGCACCGCTGATGACAGCACCGCCTCCGACATAGATAAGAGGCTTCTTTGATGCTTTGATAAGTTCTACAGCCTTCTTTATATCATTCTCGTCATACTGAACGGGCTGATCGAGAAGATAAGGCTTTTCAGGTGTGTACATGCATTTTGCTGCAGTCACATCCTTTGTTATATCTACAAGTACAGGACCCGGTCTGCCGCTCTTTGCGATAGCAAAAGCCCTGCGTATCGTAGGTGCCAGATCCTTAACATCCTTAACGATGGTTCCATGCTTTGTGATAGGCATCGTGATACCGGCTATATCAACTTCCTGGAAAGTATCTTTGCCAAGCCAGGGAAGCGTTACGTTTGCCGTGATAGCAACCAGAGGAACACTGTCCATATATGCAGTTGCTATGCCTGTAACCAGATTGGTTGCACCGGGGCCTGAAGTAGCCATACATACGCCCACTTTACCGGTTGCTCTTGCATAACCGTCAGCCGCATGAGCAGCGCCCTGCTCATGGCTTGTAAGAATATGCCTTATCTCGTCTGAATGCTTATAAAGCTCATCATATATATTGAGGATGGAACCTCCGGGATAACCGAAAACCGTATCAACACCCTGTTCTTTAAGACACTCTATAACAATCTGTGAGCCTGTGAGTTCTCTGGCTTCAGCTTTCTTTTTTCTTGATGCCATATCAATTCTCCCCCGGGATACGAAGTATAGCGCCTGTATTGCCTGATGTTACCATTGCGCGGTATCTTGCAAGGTATCCTGTAACAGGCTTTTCAACCGGCTTCCATTCAGCCTTACGCTTTGCAAGCTCTTCATCGGAAACCTTGAGTTCAAGCTTATTATTCGGTATATCGATCAGGATCGTATCACCCTCTTTAACGAATGCTATAGGTCCGCCGACAGCTGCCTCGGGTGAAACATGACCGATGGAAGCGCCTCTGGATGCTCCGGAGAAACGCCCGTCAGTGATAAGTGCAACAGATGATCCAAGGCCCATACCTGCTATTGCAGATGTGGGATTGAGCATTTCTCTCATTCCGGGGCCGCCCTTAGGACCTTCATATCTGATAACTACCACATCTCCGGCTACGATCTTGCCGCCAAGTATTGCAGCGATCGCATCTTCCTCACTGTCAAATACACGGGCAGGTCCTTCATGAACCATCATCTCGGGTACAACAGCGCTTCTCTTTACTATACCTGTATCTGGTGCAAGATTACCCTTAAGAACCGCAATACCTCCGTTAGGCATAAACGGATTCTCGATAGGTCTTATTACTTCGGGATCCATATTCTCGGCATTCTTTATATTCTCGGCGATAGTCTTGCCTGTTACCGTAATGCCGTCGGTCTTTAAGAGACCTTTCTTATCAAGCTCATGCATTACCGCATATACTCCGCCTGCTTCATTAAGATCCTCCATATATGTAGGACCTGCAGGTGCAAGATGGCAGAGATTAGGAGTTCTGTCTGAAACTTCGTTTGCGATCTCCATGTTGATCTCGATACCTGCTTCATGAGCAATCGCAGGCAGATGAAGCATTGTATTGGTTGAGCAGCCAAGTGCCATATCAACCGCAAGAGCATTCATGAATGCATCTTTTGTCATAATGTCACGGGGACGGATATTTTTCTCTATCATCTCCATAACCTTATATCCTGCTGTCTTTGCAAGTCTTATACGTGCAGAATATACGGCAGGGATCGTTCCGTTTCCGCGAAGACCCATACCTATTGCCTCTGTAAGGCAGTTCATTGAATTTGCGGTGTACATACCTGAGCATGAACCGCAGGTAGGACAAACCTTTTCCTCATATTCGGCCAGCTTCTCTTCTGTCATCTTGCCGGCAGCAACTGAGCCAACTGCCTCAAACATTGATGAGAGTGAACGCTTCCTTCCGTCAACATGACCGGCTAACATAGGACCGCCTGAGCAGAATACTGTGGGAATATTTACGCGCGCAGCAGCCATTAAGAGTCCCGGAACATTCTTGTCGCAGTTCGGGATCATAACAACACCGTCAAAGCCATGCGCTCTTAAGAGACATTCTGTTGAATCTGCGATCAGGTCTCTTGTGACAAGGGAATACTTCATTCCTACATGTCCCATTGCGATACCGTCACATACAGCGATAGCCGGCATGATGATCGGAGTGCCGCCTGCTTCCGCAATACCCAGCTTAACGGCCTCTGCGATCTTATCAATATTCACATGTCCGGGAATGATCTCACTCTGTGAAGAGATGATACCTATAAGAGGACGCTTTCTCTCTTCTTCGGTAAGACCGATCGCATTGAAAAGACTTCTGTGAGGAGCCTGCTGAAGCCCCCTGAAAACTGAATCGCTGTTCATAAAATGCCTCCTTGTGGTTTTAAGTATGAAAGAAGGAGGCTGTTTATGACAGAATTCCATCATAAGGGAGCCTCCCCCTGTTAAAACTGTTTATTTAATACGTTCTGCTAAAAGATTGCCCATTTCCGTGCAGCCGACTTTGGTACATCCTTCAGAATAAATGTCTCCTGTACGGAAACCATCCTTAAGCACCTGTGATACTGCATTATCTATGGCGTCAGCTTCTTTTCCGAGATCAAAAGAAAATCTGAGCATCATGGATGCCGAAAGAACTGTCGCAATAGGATTTGCAAGATCCTTACCGGCAATATCCGGTGCAGATCCGTGGCTGGGCTCATAAAGTCCGAACTTTGTCTCGTTAAGAGAAGCACTTGCAAGCATGCCGATCGAACCGGTCACCATGGATGCCTCATCCGAAAGGATATCACCGAACATATTCTCGGTAAGTACCACGTCAAACTGTGACGGATCGCGGACAAGCTGCATAGCACAGTTGTCTACAAGCATATGAGACACTTCCACTTCCGGATAGTCCTTTGCAACTTCATTGACTACGGCTCTCCAGAGCCTTGATGAATCAAGCACGTTTGCTTTATCAACGCTTGTCAGTTTCTTTCTTCTGCGCATTGCTGTTTCAAAGCCTTTGACAGCAACACGTCTGATCTCGGCCTCAGAATATGTAAGAGTATCGGTCGCTATCTTCTGACCGTTCTCCTCAACAGTTTTTCGCTCGCCAAAGTAAAGACCGCCGGTAAGTTCTCTCATTATGAGCAGATCAAAACCTTTTGCAGAAATCTCTTCCTTTAAAGGGCATGCTCCCCTAAGTTCAGGATAAAGAACAGCCGGCCTTAAATTTGCAAAAAGCCCAAGACTTTTTCTTATCTTAAGAAGTCCTGCCTCCGGTCTCTTTTCGGGAGGAAGCTTATACCAGGGAGATGTGTTGGTATCACCGCCGATAGATCCCATAAGCACTGCATCGGCAGCCTTTGCCGTAGCGATCGCCTCATCGGTAAGAGGCACGCCATGAACATCGATAGATGCTCCCCCCATCAGGATATCGGTATATTTTATATTGTGCCCATAGACAGAAGCCGTCTTATCGAGCACTTTCTTTGCTTCTCTGACTATCTCCGGGCCTATGCCGTCACCCGGTATACAAACGATATTAAGATCCATCAGTCACTGCCTCACTTCTTTTCTTTCTTTGAAGAATCATCGGAAGAAGAAGTACCGTCATCAGCCTTCTCAACCTGAGCTATAGCACTCTTTCTCATGGGGATACGGCAGTTCTTGTTGCTTCCGAACTCAACTATAACATCATCTTCAGTGATATCTATAAGCACACCGTAGAAACCGCTTGTCGTAACAACAACATCACCTACTTCCATGCTCTGAAGCATATCCTGTGTCTTCTTCTGCTCTTTCCTCTGAGGTCTGATAAGAAGGAAGTAAAAGATTACGACCATCAGCACCAGGGAAATGAGATAAGAATAACCCATTCCGCCTAAAGGTGATGCCGCAGGATCAGCTGCGTTTGCTGTACCGGTAAGTAATAATGCGAATTCCATAGTTAAATCTCCTTAAAATAATTATATTCTGCACCTTAAAAGGGCAGGGATCAGCGACATCTAAATATCATACAACAACCCCTCACCCTGTTCAAGTTTTATAATTTGTATTCAACGAACGGCTTCATATGTATAGCTTCTGTCATATGCAAGCACATAAAACATGGATGTTTCTTCATCATAATAGATATTTTCGGGCGGATTCTGTATCCTTGTCTGGGCAAGCACTCCGCCGTTAAGCATATCAATCTGGTATATATAGTTTTTGCTGTCACTGAAGCCGTAACCGCAGATCAGCACTCCGTCTTCGGGAAGTGTCACAAAATTACCCGCATTGGCAACAAGCGGCCATGAATTCCAGATGACCTGCTCTGTATAAAGATCTATCGCTATGATATTGGCATTTATGTTCCCGCTTACATCGGCATAACTGTCATGTGTCAGTTCAACATACAGCACTCCGTTACTGACCACGGCATATTTGATAGATTTTTCTCCCAGTCTTTTTTCCTCTATACCGGGGCTGTCACATGAGAATGCGTTATTCTTAAAATCATAGGTAGTTACCACCCCTGACTCATCACGGACGATCGCTTTTAAGCCCGTGATCGTCACATTCTTTTCTTCTGTATATCCTACTTCTTTTTTCCAGCTTTCCTTATTCTTGACCTTGCCGATATCTTCATTCTTGAGTTTTAAATTTATGGGCGACGTATTGGCCGGCATATCACCATAATACAGGCCCTGTGACAGATTGAGCCTTGCCACCGTAACAGTATGACTCTTTTTGTCCGAGCCTTTATTTCCACCCTCTTCTTCAACAGAAGATGCATCTGTTATCAGATAATCGGGAACATTCATTTCCACATATCTGACCTTTTCCGAAAGATCTCCGGAGCGATCAAACGCATACTCATCTTTAAAGACCGGCCTGTTATCGGATACACTGATCTCGGCATCAATATACATCTGGGCACTTGGAACGCTCATCGCCAGCAAATGGTTATCCAGGATCGCGACAAATTTGCCGTCATAGATAATGCAGTTAAGATCGTTCTTATCAAGATAATATCTTTTTAACGACTTCTCGACCGAATCTCTGTCAAAAGAACTGAGTCCTTCGGAATAAAATTCCTGAAAATAATCGATCATCAAAGGAGCCAGTGCCGAATTGTCGCTTACGATATCTGAGCATTTAAGAGCCTTGCCGCTTTCAAGATCATAAAAATAATAATGCTCTTCATAATATCCGTGCGGCCATGAATCATTATTATCTGTCGAAAGCATCTTCACGCCAAAAGACTTATCGTCATATCTGACAACAGACATATAACGTTCATAGGTTTCATTTGCAGCTTCTTCTCCATCCATATAGGTTGCATCATGAGGGGCATAATACAGTTCGGCTACGTCTCTCATAACTTCGGCATTAAGATCCGAAACCGAGGCGGTCAGATCCGGATAACTTCTTTTCATGGACTCCGGAAGGTTTATCTGGGAATATGAGATCTCTACGGTGTTTTTGCTTTTACCCGATACAATACAGGTGCAGTTACTGACCGTAATGAAACTTTCTTCTTTCTTTTTCTCAGCCGGTAACTGTTCTGCCGCCTCATCCTCTGCTGAAGTATCTGCAGATACGGAAGACGCATCAGGATCAGAAACAGAAACAGCTGCGTCCGCAAATGTTTCTTCAACTTCCGATTCAAGAGAAGGATCTGCCTTACCGCACCCCGAAAAGATCAAAATGAATAATGCTGATAATAATATGAAATATAATTTTATCCCTGATCTCATGATCAAATTATTCCTCACCCTCTGACATGGCAGCAAGCTTGTTTTTCTTATACAGTGAATAACATCCGCAGTCTATGGCATCTCTTATCTCTTTCATCAGATGATTGTAAAAATAAAGATTATGCAAAACGCAAAGTCGCATGCCGAGCATCTCTTTAGCTTTAAGCAGATGTCTGATATAAGCCCTTGAATATCTTTTGCATGCGGGACATCCGCATCCTTCCTCTATCGGCCTGTCATCCAGTTCATACTTAGCATTCATAAGATTGATCTTTCCGTGGCCTGTATAAAGATGCGCATGTCTGCCGTTTCTTGTAGGATAAACACAGTCAAAAAAATCCACACCTCTGTCCACAGCCTCAAGAATATTTGCCGGAGTTCCTACACCCATAAGATATACAGGTTTTTCAGAAGGAAGGTACGGCACTACCTCATCAAGGATATAGTACATCTGCTCATGACTCTCACCCACAGCCAGACCGCCCACGGCATATCCGGGCAGATCCAGCTCCGCAATGCGTTTGGCGTGTTCGATCCTTATATCAGCATATACAGCACCCTGATTGATACCGAACAGAAGCTGTTCCCTGTTTACCGTATCCTCCAGGGAATTGAGTCTGTCCATCTCCTTTTTGCATCTGATGAGCCATCTGGTAGTGCGCTCAACAGAGGGCTTAACATATTCACGTTCAGCAAGCGCAGGCGGACATTCATCAAATGCCATTGCAATGGTGGATCCAAGATTTGACTGGATCTGCATGCTCTCCTCCGGGCCCATGAATATACGTCTGCCGTCAATATGCGACTGGAAAGTCACACCCTTTTCCTTTATCTTTCTGAGTCCTGCGAGCGAAAACACCTGAAAGCCGCCGGAGTCGGTAAGTATCGGTCTGTTCCAGCTCATGAACTTATGAAGCCCGCCGAGTTTCTTTATAGTCTCATCACCTGTTCTGACATGCAGATGGTATGTATTGGACAATTCCACCTGTGTACCTATATTCTCAAGATCCTCAGTGGAAACTGCGCCCTTTATCGCGCCTACGGTACCGACATTCATGAACACAGGCGTCTCGATAACACCGTGCACCGTCTCCATATGAGCGCGCTTGGCAAGACCGTCTTTTGCAATAACCTCATACTTCATTGATCTGTTCCTTCACTTTCCAACTTCTTCATGACCGAATAGAATTCAGGCATTTCACGGTCTATAACAACAGGCTTTCCGTCTTTTGTGATAAAGCCATGGCAGGACGAACCTTTAGCAACCACTTCTCCGGTCAAGGTATTTTTCATAACATATGAAAGGTCCGCTTTAACATGCGAAACCTTTCTGACTTCAACATAGATATCTACCGTATCATTGAATGTGGTGGATTTCCTGTAATCACAGCAAACCTTAGTAACCGGGGAGAGAAGACCGTTTTCTTCCATCCTGGCATAACTCCAGCCAATCTTTTCAAGAAAGGCAACTCTTGCCTCTTCCATCCATCTTATATAATTCGAATGATGAGTGATCCCCATCCTGTCAGTTTCATAATATGCAACCTTATGCGTACAAGTTTTCATTTCAGTCTCCTGCGTTTTTTAAGAACAGTTCCATATATCTCAAAATATCCAATTGGGTATTCTATCATACTTTCTCTTCCACAAAAACAGTGTTGCCCTCATAACAGGGTTTGCCAATGAAAATCGGAAGTACTATAATGAAATCCATTGCTGAGATAAACGGAGGACTACATAATGGCAGGATCTACTTTCGGAAAAAACTTCAGAGTCACCACATGGGGCGAATCTCACGGAGCTGCATTAGGTGCAGTTATTGACGGCTGTCCCTCAGGCCTGCGTTTATCAGAAGAAGACATACAGGCTTTTCTTGACAGAAGAAAGCCCGGCACATCTGCCGTTACAACATCCAGGAAAGAAGATGACAAAGTCGAAATACTCTCGGGCGTGTTTGAAAATATGACCGAGGGCACCCCCATATCTCTGATGATAAGGAACACTTCACAGCGTTCGTCCGATTACAGTCATTTGATGAACTGTTACAGACCCGGACACGCTGATATGGGATATGACGCAAAATACGGTTTCAGGGATTACAGAGGCGGCGGTCGTTCTTCCGGACGTGAAACAGCAGCAAGAGTTGCTGCGGGTGCCGTTGCCATTAAAATTCTCGAAGAACTGGGAATATCCGTTCATGCAGTAACATCTTCCATCGGAGATATCATCTTAAACATTGATACCATCACTGATGAAATGGTACTTACTTCACTTTCAAATACTGTTGTGATGCCTGACAGCACGGCAGCCGCAGAGGCTGAAAAGCTCATCAAAAAATATCGTGAAGAAAAGGATTCGATAGGAGGCTCCGTATTCTGTGAAGTTACCGGACTTCCTGCAGGCATCGGAGAGCCTGTATTCGACAAACTTGATGCTACTATCTCACATGCACTCTTTTCTATCGGTGCAGTGAAAGCTGTAGAGATCGGAGACGGAATATCCGCCTCATTAAAGCGTGGTTCAGAGAATAATGATGCGATGCGCGCACGCGGGAAAAATATAGAATTCAAGTCAAACCATGCCGGTGGCATACTCGGAGGTCTCACCTCCGGAGCGCCGATAAGGATAAAGGCTTATTTCAAACCCACACCTTCTATCTATCAGACACAGAAGACTGTTTCAAGCTTTGACGGAAGGATCAAGAATACCGAGCTTACCATCGAAGGCCGCCACGACCCTGTCATCGTTCCCAGAGCCGTTGTGGTTGTTGAATGCATGACAGCACTCACGATCCTCGATGCCCTTATGGACAATACCACATCAAAACTTTCTTATCTGAAGAGAATATACGAAAGATGATCTTTACTTAATCATCCTGTCGATTGCCTAACGCATGGAAGATCACGCAGTTTGGCTGATCGATCTTTATTTCTTTTGCATTCATCGCAAGTGTTCCCTTTGAAAGATCAACTGCAAAGAATGTCATTGTATTATTTTCATGATTCAAAGATACCAGATGCTTGTTATCTGGGAACAGGGCCGCATCTTTAGGATACGATCCGCTTATCGGAAGACAGAGTATCTTTGAAAGAGTTCCCTTATCCCTGTCTATCTTGAATATAGCTGCAGAATTGTCGCCTACATTTGTCGTGATGAGATATTTATAATCAGCTGACAGATTAAGCGCACTTGCGGCTGTATCTTCGGAATGATACTCATTAATGGTCGGAACAGTCTCTATCAGATCAAATGACGGATCGCCAACCTTACGCTCTGCATAATTATAAACAGCTATATAGCTCTTCTCTTCGTGGATGATATATATAAATCTTCCATCTTTGGAAATTTTTATATGTCTCGGTCCCGAATACTGCTCTGAATGGATGATATCTATCATGCGCAGCTTCCCTGTTTCATGATCAAACTGATAAACCTTGGTCTGATCGATACCCAGATCGGCAGCAAGCAGATACTTATTATCCCTTGTCATTTTCACACAGTTTACATGAGGTCTGAAGTTGCGGTCGATTATACTTCCTATTCCCTTATGATAAACTTCATCGGTGATCTTGCCGAGAGTGCCGTCCTCATTTATGGAAAGCACTGTTATCTTTCCGTCATGATATCCGGCAACAAAAAGGAACCTGTCAGTATAATCAGTCGAAAGATAACATCCGCGCATGCCGTTGATAGAAGCAGCAGATGCTGTTTCAAGAGTTCCGTCATCCTTTATGTTATAAGATTCAACACCATAATCGGTTATTGAATAAAGATACTTTCCGTTATGCGAAATGCACATATAGGAAGAGTTTGATATCTCAATCTTATCCTTTTCCGTGAAAGTACCCTTTTCTAAATCAACATCGTATACTCTTATGCCTACCTTGCTTCCCTGCGTGTAGCATGAAACATAAGCAACATACTTTTCCTGATTCTCTGCCTTCATAACCGTAAACCCTCCGGATCACCAAAAACGTTCTTCTATCGGATAGTATTCCTTATGAGAGCCGACATACTTATATGCCGGACGAATTATCTTGCCCTTATTTACCAGCTCTTCAAGCCTGTGTGAGCTCCAGCCGGAGATACGTGCTATTGCAAATATAGGTGTGAACAGCTCCTCCGGTATACTGAGCATTGAATATAAGAATCCGCTGTAAAAATCTACATTTGCACATACAGGCTTAAATACCCTGCGTCTTTCGGTTATCAGTTCACTCGCAATACGCTCAACCCTGTCAAAGAGTTCAAACTCATCCATCTTATCCTTGCTTTCGGCAAGCCTCTGCGCTGATTCCTTGAGTATGACTTTTCTGGGATCCGAAAGCGTATATACCGCATGTCCCATACCGTAGATAAGTCCGCTCTTATCAAAGGCCTCTTTATCAAGTATCTTTGAAAGATAATCTCTTATCGCACCTTCATCCTTCCAGTCAGGAACATTACCCTTAAGATCCGAGAACATTCTCTGAACCTTAAGATTGGCACCACCGTGTCTGGGGCCCTTAAGAGATGCAATAGCAGCAGCCATCGCAGAGTAAGTATCAGTACCTGTGGAAGTTACCACATGTGTAGTAAATGTCGAGTTGTTACCGCCGCCATGCTCAGCATGGAGTATAAGCGCCGTATCAAGCACCTGAGCCTCAAGCTCTGTGAACTCACCGTCAGGTCTTAACATATTAAGGATATTCTCGGCTGTGGAAAACTCCTTCTTCGGTGTCCTGATGACAAGATTCTTGTTAAGTATGAAATGTCTGTAGCCGTGATAGCCGTAAACACTCATAAGCGGCATTTTGCCTATAAGCTGAAGGCACTGTCTGAGGACATTCTGCACTGCAACATCTTCCGGATTATCATCATATGAATAAAGCGAAAGAATAGCCTTCTGAAGCGAGTTCATGATATTGCGGCTGGGATTATGAAGGATAACATCCCTGACAAAATCTGCTGAAAGCTCCTGGAGATCTGTAAGTATAGCCTTGAACGACTCAAACTGTTTTTTGTTCGGAAGCTCACCGAAAAGAAGAAGATATGTGATCTCTTCAAAACCATAGCGTTTTCCGGCTGTTCCCTTTACCAGGTCATTAACATCATATCCCTGATAAAACAATTTACCCTCAGCAGGTACTTTCACTCCGTCTACAACCCTCGTTCCGTTTACATCGGAAATCTCGGTAAGACCGGTAAGTACACCTTTTCCGTTAGAATCTCTGAGACCTCTTTTTACATCATATTCAAGATAAAGACTCTGGTCTATCTCACCTGAAACCATGCAGTATTTGACCAGCTCATTGAACATATCATTTCTATTCTCGGCAAGTTCCATCATGCTGCTTTTAGCCATACGTAATATTCTCCTTCTTTAGCGTATCTTCTCGGGGAATCCGACTTTCTTCTGTACCTTGCGGAGGGTTTTCTGTGCAAAGTATTCAGCTTTCTCCGCATTGTTCTTGATAGCCTGATCGATATAATCCTTATTCTTCTCAAGATCGGCACATCTATCCTGCAACGGTTTTAATATCGATACTACAGCTTCTCCGACTGCCGGCTTGAACTCTCCGTAACCCTTGCCGTCAAATTCCTTTTCTATCTCCTCAGGTGTCTTACCTGTGCATGCACTGTAGATATCGATAAGATTCCTGATGCCCGGCTGTTCCTCGCGATACCTTACCGAAGCTTCTGAATCGGTCACCGCACGCTTAAACTTGCGCATTATAGTATCCGGATCATCCATAAGATAGATAGATGCGTTTTCATTTTCATCAGACTTTGACATCTTCTTTGAAGGATCCTGAAGACTCATGATCTTTGCACCTGCCTTACCGAGATAAGGCTCGGGGATCGTAAACACATCGCCGTATATCGCATTGAAACGCTGTGCGATATCTCTTGTTAATTCAAGATGCTGCAGCTGATCCTTTCCAACCGGAACCACATCAGTCTGGTAAAGAAGTATATCGGCAGCCATCAGTACCGGATAAGTGAAAAGACCGGCATTGATATTGTCAGCATGCTTGCTCGACTTATCCTTGAACTGGGTCATTCTCTGAAGCTCACCCATATATGTAAAGCAGTTGAGTATCCATGCAAGCTCTGCATGGCAGCTGACATGTGACTGGTAATATATGCAGTTTTTCTCAGGATCAAGACCTGCTGCAATATAAAGAGCGAAAAGCTTTCTTGCACGCTGTCTCAATACCGAAGGATCCTGTCTGACCGTAATTGAATGCTCGTCAACAACCGAATAAAAGCACTCATACTCATCCGAAAGGCTTACCCAGTTTTTCAGCGCTCCCAGATAATTGCCCAGAGTAAGATTTCCCGTAGCCTGCATTCCGCTGAATAATACTTTTTTTCCGTCTCTCATAGTAGAACCTCCTGGTGTGAAGAATTATTTTTTATAATCTATTCTTGAAAAAAGCTGCTCCTTTGTCACACCGCCATGGAGCATCTTTACCGCTATCCTGTCTCTTTTCTCCCTGGGGAGACGCAGGAAGCGCTTAATATACCTGAAAGTATAAGCTTCCCCCTTCTTTGCGAGCATGATAAGCCATGCCTCGAGAAGCGTCTGCGTATACGGATGAAGCAGGTGACTTATATCACCGTACTTATAATATGCATACGGACATCCGTCATTATATTCATTTCCCTTATATACCTTCGAAGCAGATACACGGTCAATGAACATCTCGGCAATATAATTGTCCGGCATACGGATAGGTTTAAGCTCAGCCTTGCCTCCGAATCCATCACCCGCAAAATCGATCCAGTATTCAAAATGATGTCTGTTCCTGCCCTTATGATGAAGCCAGGCAGCCGAATATCCTTTGTCTTCACGCTCTGCATTATTGGGCGATCTGTATCCCTGATAATACTTAATTCCGTTTAGAAATTCGACAGGTTCATACTTTGACAGATCATGCGTAAGCCCCTGCCGGTAGAGACCTATTCTGAAACAGCCCTTGCAGACCAGGATCCTGTGATATGTGATGGTCTTCAGATGTCCGAAAAAATCCATATTGCCTCCGTAACTGTGTTATTCTATCACAAAAAGCCGAGTGATAAAAGCACGGTAACCAATTTACAGGTATTTGATGTAATGCTATCATGAAGAAAAATAACGGAGGTGAGCGCCATGGGCAATAAGAATAAGAACAATGATGAAAATGATACCGAAATGTATGTAGATATAGATCTTGATGATGGAAAGGTCACCTGTCAGATAGTCACTATATTTGAATGCAATGGCAGAGACTATATCGCCCTTCTCCCTCTCGACAAAAAGGGTGAGAACAAAGACGGAGAAGTCTGGATCTACAGGCATAATGAGGATAAGGACGGCAATCCGAGTCTTGAATATATCGATGACACAGACGAATACGAAGCAGCTTCTGATGCCTTTGATGAATACTTAGATAACGAAGAATTTAACGATATAGTATAAACTTCTTTCTGTTATGTAATCCAGAAGTATGCGTTTTTAACATAAATGTCTCTAATTTGTCTCCAAATAAATACATTTTTTAACTAAAATGCACTTGTCTTTTTTATTACGATGATGTATTATCATGGCAGATAGAGAAATTCTATCTCCCCCCTCATAACGAAACGCCCGGGTTCGCCCGGGCGTTTCTTCGTATTTTAAAACTCTTTCAAAAACCGACTTGGTGTTATCTTTGATCCGGGCTCTTTTTTCAGGGAACAAAGGATCAATTTTTCTTTTGCCCTTGTCATGGCGACATAAAAAACTCTTCGTTCCTCCTCTATCTCTTCAGGGCTGCCCGCCTGCTTTTGAGGTACATTTCCTTCGATCAGATCCGGAAGTATCACTGTGTTATATTCGAGGCCTTTTGACGCATGCATCGTGATCAGCCATACACCATCCTTATCCTCTTCTTCGGATGAGATATGTGAAAGCTCTGCCTCATAATCCTCTATGTTTTCAAGCCATTGTTTAAAGCTTTCCATACCTGCAGCCGAACGCATTATCGTATCAAGCTCAGCTAACACTTCATCTCTTGGCTTGCCTCTCTTTCGGCCTTCCGTTACACAATATGATTCATACCCCATCGCTTTTCTGAAATAATTGACTGCCTGCAGAGGCAGCATTCCTGCTATTCTGCACAAGTCGTACTGAAGCGCCTTAACATTCTTTTTTACATAAGGTTTCAGATAAGGATCTGATAACAATGCAGAGAGTTCGACCCTGCCTCTTGCACCCAGATCGGCACGTCTTATATATCTGACCGGCTTATTCATAAAACGAAGGAAGTTTTCCCTGCTGTGGTCGCCTTCTGCAAAAGCAAGGACGGCAAGTATATCCCTTGCAGTTTCCGAAGCAAAGATACTCGCAGTCTTTTCTCGCATCCTGAAAGGGATACGCTTCTTTGCAAATACGGAAGCATATTCCGAAACCGATCTGTTTGTCCTGACTATAACAGCAGTCTCACTAAGCTTCATGTGTTCAGCTGCACCCATGACCAGTTCGGTCACAGCCCTTGCTTCTTCCTCAGCATTTGCAAATTCCAGATGTATCACATCGTCAGTTCCAAACTTTCCTGCCTCGAGCTTTTTATCAAAACGGCTCTTGTTGTGAGCGATCAGCCTGCAGGCATCATCCACGATCCCCTTGGTAGATCTGTAATTATTCTTAAGACAAACATTTTTACATTCAGGAAACTCTTTTGGAAAACCAAGCATTATACCGGGACAGGAACCTCTGAATCCATATATGGACTGATCATCATCCCCTACGATAAAAAGATTATTAAGCGGGGCTGCAAGCATCTTAACGACTTCATACTGCATTGGATTGATATCCTGAAATTCATCGATGAGTATGTATTTAAATCTGTCTCTCCAGATCTCAAGCACATCCGGACGGCTTATGAATAAGTCTCTGCAAAGAAGCACCATATCATCAAAATCCAGTTTGCGTGCCTCTCTTAACATATCTTCATATTCTCTGTATATGCCTTCAAAATCCGAACGCTCTATTAGATTGTCCGTTGTTTTCTGCTCCCTCACAGAGCCACCTTCATTTTTCATCCTGGAAAACTCTGCAAGCAGATACTGTATCGTACTGTCGTCGTCATCTACTTTTGGATATGACGAGAGCACCATTTTCATATATTGTTTCTTTTCTTTTGCTGTTATTATGCTGTCCTGACCGAAATGGTATGACTGCTTAATGATGTGATAATAGATCGCATGAAATGTTCCGAATGTAACGGAGGATGCCTCATCGCTCATCAGTTCCCTGAAGCGGGACTGCATCCCGAGGGCCGCGGCTTTGGTGAAAGTGATCACCAATATTTCTTCCGGTGGTATACCGCTTTCAATAAGTTTCTTAATACGTCTTGTGATAACAAAAGTCTTACCCGAACCGGGGCCTGCAATGACCATCATTGGACCGTCATGGTGGTCAATTGCAAGCCGCTGTCCGGGATTAATATCTTCTCCCATAAACTTCGCCTTTCTGAATTGATTAAACTAACTAAAACTTCCAACTAGTTATACACAGCTAACTTCCGACGCCGCGCAGCCTTATCTGACGGTATTAAAGTGAGCCTTAGCAGTTCTCGAAAATGCATAGATACAGCAGGAACGGGCCGCCACGGATGGCGGACCGATGCGAACAACGCCACACGGATGTGGCGTGTGAGCGGTTCCGGAAAAAGCAAAAACCCCAGGCATTTTCGTAAGAACTGCTTGGCGAACGGTACCACCGTCAGAGAGGGCTACGCGGTGCCAGAAGTTTCGGTAAATAAATTGGAATTACTGCTCTGAAGTCTGAACTTTTTTGATATGAGTGCCAATTATCTCGGAAACATCCGAGATAGTTGTGAAAGAACTGTCCTTCATAGAACGTACAATAGCGCGGATTTCAGATATCTCCGCACGGGTTACAACGCAGTATATCACATCCATTTCCTTATCGGAAACCAGGCCACGGCCGGGCATGAGAGTAGCCGTGCGTCCAAGCCTGTCATATATTTCCTGCGCGAGCACTTCACCTTCGGCGGTGACTATCATAACAGCCTTGGCCTGCTCCAGACCGCGTTCTACAATATCGATAACTTTTGAAGTGATAAAGTACATTAGCATGGAATACATGCCGCTGTCTATTCCGAAAACAAGGCCTGCAGCAAAGTATATTACAACATTTATAAGAAGCACAACGCGGCCTACAGAAAACGCAGTTTTGCGGCTAATGAGTATTCCCACGACCTCGGTGCCGTCAAGGCAGCCGCCGCCGCGAAGAACCAGACCCACGCCAATACCCAGCATAACACCGCCGAATACGGTTGCAAGCAGCGAGTCCCTGGTGATCTGCTGCATATGCTCAAACAATCCGATCGAAACAGAAAATGTGACAATGGCGATCAAAGATTTGATCAGGAATACTTTGCCTATCTTTTTAGATGCGACGATAAAGAATGGTATATTCAAAAGAATGACAAACAAGGACAGGCTCACCGGGAGCTTTGCAACAAGTATCATGGATATACCTGTCACTCCGCCGTCAAAGATACGATTAGGGCTTAAAAACTCTTCTATCGCAAAGGCGGCAATGACCGCCCCTGCGAATATCATGATCATCTCTAATGCATTTGAACGTATCTCTGCCCATGAATACTTTTTCATCCTAAAAGCTCAATACCCTTTCTGATCCTTGCAAGTGACTCTTCTTTACCGATCACTTCCATTATCTCGGTGGCACCTGCAGGAGTCATCTGCTTACCGGAAAGAGCTGTACGTACGGGCCATAAAACGTAGCCGTTCTTATATCCATTGTCAGCTGCAAACTGCTGGAATAATGCATAAAGCGAATCATTGGTATAATCCTCATGAGCCTCAAGAATTGGAAGCAGCTCCTTAAGAACCTTAAGAGAACTCTCTTTATCGGTCTTCATCTTCTTATGGCAGTACATTTCAGTATCATACTCGGGAAGCTCATTGAAGAAATCAACTAACTCCTCAATGTCAGGGAATATCTCTATCCTGGTCTTTACCATTGCAGCAATCTTTGCCTTATCGAGTCCGGGCTTAAGATACTTCTCAAGATAAGGGCCTGCAAGCTCCATGAAACGATCCATATCCATCGCTTTGATATACTCGCCGTTCATCCACTTGAGCTTGCAGAAATCGAATACTGAAGGAGACTTGTTGATCCTGTGGAAATCAAATGCTTCCACAAGCTCTGAAAGAGTAAATATCTCTCTGTCATCCTCGGGTGACCAGCCAAGAAGCGCCACAAAATTGACAACAGCCTCAGCAAGGAAGCCCTGTTCGATCAGATCTTCGAATGATGAATGTCCGCTTCTCTTTGAAAGTTTCTTGTGCTCCTCATCCGTGATGAGCGGGCAATGAACATAGATAGGAGGCTCCCAGCCAAAAGCCGCATAAAGTCTGTTGTATTTGGGAGATGAGCTAAGATATTCATTTCCTCTTACAACATGTGTGATGCCCATCAGATGATCATCAACTACATTTGCAAAATTGTAAGTAGGGAATCCGTCAGACTTGATGAGAATCATATCATCAAGCTCTGAATTGTCAACGCTGATATCTCCGTATATTTCGTCATGGAAGGAAGTAACACCTTCCCTGGGATTGTTCTGTCTTATAACATAAGGCTTGCCTGAGGCAAGATTTGCTTCCACTTCTTCCTTTGAAAGTGACAGGCAGTGCTTGTCATATACCGTTATCTCTTTACCATCTTCGCCAATAGCTGTTTTTAATGAAGCCAGTCTCTCCTTGTCACAGAAGCAGTAATATGCTTCACCCTTATCTATGAGCTTTTTCGCATACTCAAGATAAAGGCCTGCAGCCTGTCTCTCACTCTGTACATAAGGACCCACACCGCCGTCTTTATCGGGACCTTCATCATGTTTAAGGCCTGTATCTTCAAGTGTCCTGTTGATGATATCAACAGCACCCTCCATCTCACGTTCCTGATCGGTATCCTCTATACGAAGTATAAAATCTCCACCTTCATGCTTTGCTATTAAGTATGAATAAAGCGCCGTTCTCAAATTGCCGACGTGCATTCTTCCTGTGGGACTGGGCGCAAATCTTGTTCTGATCTTCATTTGTTTTTCTCCTCAACACTCTTCTTCTGTTTAAAATTTAAAAATTCAAAATCTTTATCCTTATATACAAAGATTGCCAAAAACATGAGTACGAATACTCCTACAACAACACAGATATCCGCAAAATTAAAAATGGGGAAATCGATCAGGGAAACATAGATAAAATCAGTGACCTGCTGCTTCCAGACGCGGTCTATCGCGTTACCGATGGCACCTGATACTATAAGTGATATGCATGCTATAAGCCATGAATACTTTTTCTCAGCAGGTATTCTGTAAAATACAGCAACACAACCGACAAGTATTATTGTAGTGAATACAAGAAAGAGTACGGTCTGTCCTGCCATAAGGCCAAAGACAGCTCCGGTATTCTCTATATAACAGAGTTCGAGCACTCCGTCTATAAGCGGCTTGCCTTCGTGCAGATCATATGTATCCCTGATCCATGCCTTGCTGAAAAAATCCACATAAAGCGAAGCAAGGATTATCTGCAGTGAATCAATAACAAACCACTTCTTAAGCTTTGAAGGATCATCCTTCCTGAAAAATATCGAAACCGCAAGCACGATCAGGAGATAGACAAAAACAGGAATGACAGCTAAATACGCAATACTTGTCATGCCTTTCTGTCCTCTTCCGTAAAGTTGATCTCTTCTATTGCGGCCAGTATCTCATCATCACTAACATTCTTGTCGATATAAGCCTTTCCGACCTTCTTCAAAAGAATGAATCTTACGCCTTCATCCGTAGTATTCTTTTTGTCTGACCTGGTCAGTTCAAGGATCTTTTCAGGATCAAGATCATCAACAGAGATAGGAAGATTGAAAGGAACGAACATGTCACGTATCTCATAAAACTCATCCATTGAAAGCTTATCCTTCTTCCATGAGATGAAAGCTGCAGCCACGCAGCCAAGCGCAACGCATTCTCCGTGAAGCAGTTCAAATCCCTTGTATTTTTCTATGGCATGACCGATAGTATGACCGAAATTAAGAAGTGCTCTGTCCCCTGTTTCAAACGGATCACGCTCAACGATCTTCTGCTTGCATGAGCAGCAGGTAAGTACCATTTCATTAAGAACAGCCTTATCCTTATCATGTATCTCATACATATGGTCAATGAGCCACTCATAGAATGAGGCATCCATTATCAGACCGTATTTCAAAACCTCTCCCATGCCGGCATAAAACAGTCTTCCGGGAAGAGAATTAAGAGTAGATGTGTTTATATAAACAAGAGCCGGCATCTTAAAAGCTCCGACCATATTTTTGAAATCATCAAAATCAACGCCGGTCTTTCCTCCGACAGAAGAATCAACCTGCGCAAGAAGCGTTGTAGGGACCTGTACGACAGGTATGCCTCTCATAAAAATGGACGCACAGAATCCTGCGACATCTCCTACGACACCGCCACCTAATGCAGTCACAAAATCAGATCTGTTTATATGAGCCTCAACCATGGCACGGAGTATATCCCTTACCGTATCAAGATTCTTGCTCTTTTCGCCTGCCTTGAAAGCATATACGGTAACTTCACTGCATACCTTGGCAAGTTCCTGTTTTAAAGGATCCGCATAGAGCGGTTCAACAGTATCATCCGTTATCACAAAGGTCTTTCTGCCTTCAAGCCCTATGCTCTTTATCTTTTCCGAAAGTTCATCAAAACTGTCTGTAATCTGTATGTCATAAACAGGCTTCCTGTTCATATTCACTGTAAGTACTTCAGCCATTGTTAATCAAATTCTCCGTAATAAATTATTTTCTTCCGCTGACTCTGGCCTGCGAGAGCAAAGCCGTGTCCTGCGGCGAGCGCTTTCCTTCAATGCGTACAAAATCATACGCTATGGTAAACTTTCCGCCCATATAAAGTGTGAAGAAGCTGTCATTGATCCTCTCCACAATGCTTCTCACATTCTCATCCTTGGCATCCATAAGGATAACAAATATCTGCCTGCTTGAATATCTTGTAGAAATATCCTCACGCCTTAAGGAGTTGAATATCGCCTGCTCGAGCATTTCAATAGCAAGCTCCGATTCTGTTACATCAGGATCGGTATTTTCGACAGGCATCAGAGTAAAAAGCACGCTTTCAACATTGGTCTCTGTCCTGGCAACTATCCTGCTGATAAAATTATATACATGATGAAATGCATCAAAATCCATCCTGTAAACACCGGTTCCGGAATCGGAACGGTTCATTGCTTCTTTAAGATATTCTATATCCACTAACTGCCCTGCCCTCGATTGTTCTGTACTCGATGAATCGGAGAAGAAGTGATATGCATTCTTTCCGTTCTGTTTAACGTAGTAAAGCGCCTTATCTGCGGCATTGTAAAGCTTGTTAAATTCTGAACCGTCATCCGGTGCCTGCGCTATGCCGACGGATATGGATGAGTTGGTATTGAAATTATTGGCCTCAAGCTTTCTGCAGAGGTCCGTGATGAGCCCTGCCGCCTTTATACTCACTTCGTGCCTGTCGCTTAAGCCCTGATAGAAAGAAACAAATTCGTCTCCGCCTATCCTGCAGGTCACATCATCAGGCCCTGCCGTAGCACGCAGGCTGTCAGCCATCATCTTCAGCACACTGTCACCTGCTATATGACCGTAATTATCATTGATAGCCTTAAAGTTATCCATATCGATCATAAACAGGACACCGCCTGAACCGCTTGAAAGTTTTTTATTTACAAGACTTTCCGCATATACCCTGTTATAGAGACCTGTGAGTGCATCTTTCTGGGACTTGTCTTTAATGTCCTCCACTTCCTTGATACGCTCGTTCAGTTCCTCTGAAAGTATCTTATGCTTATCTTCAACCGCAAGCGCTTTGTTAATGCGGTTAAGCAGTACCGAAGGCACAAAGGGCTTTGCGATGAAATCGATCGCGCCCATATCAAGGCATTCTGCTTCAGTCACAGCATTGGCATTGGCCGAAAGAAAGATAATTGGAATATCCTTGATCCTGGGATTCTCTCTGATACGCCGCATGACTTCAAATCCATCCATAAAAGGCATGTTAATATCAAGCAGTATCAGATCAGGCGTATTATTCTCTAGGAAGTGAAGCGCCTGAGACCCTGATATGGTCGGTGTGACCTTACAAAGCCCTTTTAAAACCGTTCGGGCACAGGTCAGATTGATATTATCATCATCGACTATCAGTACATGTTTTAGAGAAGCATTTCCCATATATAGCCTCCGTAAAGCATATGAATACAATATATAAACATTATAACCTTGATAAACCCGTTTTGCAATTAATAAAAAAATACCGCGAACCGCAGATTAGTGCGGCCCGCGATAAATAAAGATCAGGTCCTGTGCTCGTATCAGCCTTCGGATTCCATATTCACATCACCGGTGATGGCAACTGCCTCGGGTGTGAAAAGATAGATACCGCAGGGAGCATTAACGGATGAAACGGAAATCTTTCCAAATGTACCGTTAAGAGCATATATAGAGCCGCATGAGAAATCGAGAGCTCTTGTGGCAAGCTCAGGTGTGCATGCCTCGGTATTAAGAATAACGGAAACGCCATCAAGAAGCTTTTCTGTAACTTCCCTTACCTCCTCCATATTCTTGGGGCAGATAGTGCAAACTTCATTTGCAACTAAAGCGCTGTCATTCTGATTTCTTTTGCTGAACGGAGAGATCTTGCTCTGCTTCTGAGCGTTCTTTCTTGCCGGTCTCTCTACCTCTTCGTACTCCTCTTCGTATTCGTCCTCATCATAGTAATCGTCCTGACCGGGGCGAAGCTTCTCAGCTAAATTGCTCATCCACGACATATCCTATATCCTCCTCAAAATCGATGATTGGTAAAACAACAACTGTTAACATTATGCACTAAAGAAGCCATTATGTCAACAATTTTTTTGTACAAATATTGTTTCTGATTTATATATAAAAGCCGTACACATAAGGGTTTGGACGATCAGGATCGGGATACCGGTTACCTGATAATATATTTATGTCATTATTTTATGTTAATAATTTATGTTACCTACCTCCAATCTTATGTAAACTGATTTATGTAAACCTCTAAATATGTTATGTAAACTTTGCATATTTTTATGTAACCTTTCCCTCTATCCCCTCTCCCCTCCCGGCCGGAAGGTAATCGAGTAGGGAAGATGTAATCGCACCCTACTCGCCCGCGAGCCGCCGGTCAGCTTTAGCTGACATTTTTCCTTACGGCGGCTCTGCGATATAAAAAAAGTGCCATCCCCGAATATTTCGAGGTTGGCACTTTCCCGTTAAAGCTTTACTATTTTTCTGCTGTCAAAGTTACATAGCCCGTAAAATTCTTCTTACCTGTTACTTTGAATTATACATGTACCCCATAATCACGCTCACCAAAGATGCCTGTGCCTACTCGGACGAAATCAGCTCCCTCCTCCACGGCTACAGTATAATCGCCTGTCATGCCCATGGAAAGCA
>ATWC01000007.1 GCA_000421045.1 Lachnospiraceae bacterium NK4A179 | reverse complement strand
CATTACTTCACCATCTGAGGATACCGCAGAGGCAAAGTGGTTGAGTTTGGCAATATCAATGCCTACATAGATCATAAAACCTTCCTTTCTGAGTGTATTGGATGCTGTGACAATCCACAGGCGTTTATCCTCATAGACTTGATTGAAATAAGTGCTTAGGAGACAGATCTCCCGGCAACATCCAGCTTATAAACAATTTAGATAAAACCGTGGCAATACACTCCCTCAAGTAGTTGGACTACAGGAATAAATCTAAAGTCCACAGCATCTGAATGTATTGTACTGTCACATCACTAAAAGAAAGGAAAATGTGATGATTTAGCTTCTGAAATCATCATACAAGATATATATGTAATAAGTGATGGCAAAAATCTGACTGTAGCTACTGCAAAACAGACACAGTCCGATGTATGGCTTTCAGGTAATAAAACAAAAGTTGATCAGGGTACATCGACAGAACAGGCAGCATCGTCGGCTCCTGCGGTGACGGCCAATACGAATACCGCAGTAACGGTCAATACGAATACTGCGTCAACCGGAAAGTATGTGGTAAATACCAATACAAAGAAATTCCACGTGTCAAGCTGCTCTTCTGTAAACAGCATGAAGGATAAGAACAAAATGAACTTTGAAGGAGACAGGAATGATCTGATATCACAGGGTTATCAGCCCTGTAAGAGGTGCAATCCATAATTAAGAAAAAGGGGCCCAAAAGAATCACTCACGGGCCCTTTGTTATGCCATCACGACAAATATCTTTTTAGCTGATCATAGAAGTTTTCGCGTGTACCTGCCATGATAACGACAACCGTTTCTGTTTCATCGGTACCTTCGATCACTCTTTCTTCTATGGTGTATGCAAGCTCATAATTGATCTTGTTGTAATAGATATCGTATCCGAGGACACCTTCCAGATCACCGTGCTTGGGATCACCGACAGACGGATCAGCACAGATATCATCAATCGCATCCTGGTATAGTTTTTTTAGACGCTTATCTTTTAGCTTTTTGAGATACTTTGCGGCAGGTGGAAGAATTATGAGGTTTGCCATTACTTCTTCCCTCCGAATATATCGTCATAGGTGTAGTATTCACCGGCACCATTAACGGCATCTTTCGCTGCTTTAAGCATTTCCTCAACAGCAGGTCTGACTCTGGCTTGTCTTGATTTGAATTCGGAAAGCAGCTCCTGACCACTGTATCCTTCTGCTATGAGATCAGCCAAAATCTGTTCGGCGAATTCGCCACCGTTCTCAGATCTGGCAGGTTCAATAATGAGCATTCCATCACCGAGGGTGCATACAGCTTCTCTGTCAAAGCCAAGCTCTGTGAAAAACTTCTGGGGGATGGTGAACTGGCGCTTTGATGATATAGTAACCTTTTTCTGTTCTGGCATTACTGCTGAAGCAGGCATATTTTTAACCTCCATACACGAAAGTAAAGTTTCCTTGTTTCCTTGTAATTTTACAAAAATATAGAGGTTAAGTCAATAATCACATGATAATGTTGCAGAGATATATTACGGGCTACCAAACGATAGATTTCAGCGAAGTCATCTTTTATGGAGACAAGTACACATTTTAAGATTATGAAAAAGTTCATATAAACTGCTTGAGAAATTGTATAATATATTCATCTCCGGTCCGGAAGGGTACTCAGCTTAGGCTGTTTATTGCCGGCATCTAGTGCAAACATACTAAACAGCGGATAGATTGCTCGGCAGCCGGAGATTTTTCTGTGCTATTTCAGAAAATGAACCACGAACCCCGTCCCCAGGGTTCAAAAAATGGACCACAAACCCCGTCCCCTAGGTTCATTACGGAGGAGAAAGAAATGTTTGAATGTAATGGTGAAGTTGATAAGTTTGCATATGATGACTGTAAGATCATAAAAGTTAATACTTCGCAGAATTTGATGGCACTTACGGTTGAGGCTCTTGCAGTGGAGCCTGATAATTCACAGAATAAGAATTTTACAAAGAGTTATGCCGGAGATACTGATATTGTGTTTACTGACATGCACATAGTCAAGTCTGTGAAGGAAGGGTATCGATACTATGATGCTGATGGCAATCTTGTATCGGATGAGCCTGACAGAGAGCTTACGGAAGATGAACTGAAAGAACTTATTAAAGGGCTTGAAGGAGATTATCTGTACGGCATTAAGGGAGTGGATGATCCGGAGGCTGAAAAAAAGCGTTACGTGATAGGGATCGAACTTCCGCCTGAAAATCCGGAGGATGTAACAGAGGTTACAGATTCATATCAAATGCTGATCGAATGTAAAAATGTGAAGTTCAGCTGGGAAAAATATATGAACAGGATAAACGGCTAGTTTGAGGAAAGAGACTATGAAGATATATATAGACTACGATGACTGTCTGTGTGAGACGGCAAGATATTTCTCTGTACTTGTTAAGGAAATGTTCGATAAGGATATCCCTTATGAAAAAATCAGGTATTTTGATCTGGACCTTTCTTTTAAGCTTGATGAGAAGCAGTTTACCGAGATGATGACAAAGGCGCATGAGCCTGAGCAGCTTCTGTCATTGGAAGAGACTCCGGGAGCGTCTTGCACAGTGAACCGCTGGGTAGATGAAGGGCATGAGATAAGCATAATAACCGGAAGACCGTACAGCGCGTATGAAGCTTCGCGCACATGGCTTGACCGGCATGGCTTGGAACGTGTGAAACTTTATTGCCTTAATAAATATGGCCGTGACAGTTTTTACTTAGACAATGATTTCAGTCTTGAACTTGATGATTACTATAAAATGAAATTTGATCTTGCGGTTGAGGATTCGCCCAGAGCATTTAAGTATTTTGATCATCTGCCGGAACTGAAAGTGTGCGTTTATGACAGACCGTGGAACCGGGAAAATGAGTTGCCAGGAGATAATTACTGCAGATGCAGGGATTGGAAAGAAATAGATAATATACTTAGGAGCCAATCTTTTAAGGTATAATTGAAATGTATTGTTACTATTCATATCCTTTAGGCTGTGAATAATAACGATGCATTAAATTTTTCTATCTTTACTATTCTTTACTATCATTGGCATGGGGATCATATCCGGAAAGGAGTAAAATGGCAGAACTTAGAGAGGCGGGAGCACTGCTTCCGGACGGAACGTATTTTGACAACTGGGAAACCGAGGCGATCTATGACAGGGAATATCATGTAGACTGCATGTCTCCTGATGCATCTGATGATAATGACGGGTCTGCTTCAAAACCTTTTAAAACGATCAATGCGGCAGCTGCGATCGCCGTTCCCGGAACAAGAGTGATAATCCACGCAGGTACCTATCGTGAGACAGTACGTCCTGCAAAAGGCGGAGAAAGTCCTGAAAGGATGATCTCCTATGAAGCTGCAGGAGATGGTGAAGTTATCATCAAGGCCTCTGTAGTTGCAAAGAATTTTGAACGCAGCACGGACTGGAATATTTATGGATTCGGACTGCCTGTACCTGAGAAGGAACCGGTAGTATGGCAGACTAAGCTTGATCCGGATGAGTACCGCGGCTACAATCCGTTCTGCTCAATGAATATCCTTCATGACAGACTCTATATCGAATATGACAAAACTGATATGACAACATACCTCAACAGATGCGGTGCTGTATTTGTTGACGGCAAACCTTTAAAGCAGGTTTCACTTTACAACAGGATGTCACAGACGGCAGGAACATACTGGGTTGAGGCAAACGGACAGACGGTTCATTTCAGACTTGCCGATGACGGGGATCCTGCAGATCATCTGATCGAGCTTTCATGCAGGGAACAGTGTTTTGCTCCTGAAATCCCGTTCCTTAATTATATCAGGGTAGCGGGGCTGACCTGCGCGCATGCTTCGATGGGGGCGCCCGTACCGCAGCGTGGATCGATCTCCTGCTTCCGTGGTCATCACTGGATTATCGAAGACTGTAAGATAGACTGGTCAAATGCAGTAGGCATAGACTGTGGATTTGAGTGCTGGCACCGTCCTCATTACGAAGGACAGGTAAACGGTTTTACGATCATACGAAGGAATAAGATAATCGATGCCGGTGTATGCGGCATTGCAGGTATGTTCACAACAGGCCTTCTTATCGAGGATAATCTCATTGAAGGGACCGGCTGGCAGAAAATGGAGCTTTCCTGGGAAGCCGCCGGCATCAAAGTGCATAACTGCATAAACAGCCTGTTCCGCAGGAATGTCTTCAGGAATACCATCAGATGCGATGCTCTCTGGATGGACGTTGGAAATGAGAATAACCGCGTTACGCAGAATCTGTTCCTGGATGGAAAAGAAGCCCGTGAAGCTATCTTCATGGAATGCACGCGCGATATAGAGAATCTGTTTGATAATAATATCATCTGGAATGTCGAGGGCAGGTTTGATGAATCCGCAGTTCCGCATGTTGAGGGCTCTGCATTGTGGTATGCCCTTGATGAAACCGATAATATAGTTAACGGATACGGTATGTACGGAGAGGGTACGGATTATCTTAGGATGTCCAACAATATCTTCGGTAAATGCCGCAGTGCAGGATATTTCCAGAAACCTGTTGCTTTCAGACTTATGGGAAGAGGCGGCACAGCCCGCGATGCAAAGGTATTTAACAATATCTTCTATGAATGCGGAGAGACTGCGATCAAGTTCCCTACTAAAGATAACCGCTCCGAGGGCAATCTGTTCATGAATATGCCTGACGGATATCTGAGAGTGCTTTTCCCTGCACCTGAAGAGTGCCTTGATCTTAAATCATGGAGAGAATTCCACGGATTTGACCTTAACGGAGGCGAAGCTGACTTTAATATCGAAGTGGATTCGGAAAAGCTTACAATGAAGATCACCATGGTGGAAAGAAAAGAATTCCCGTTTGGACATAAGTGGATCAAAAAGGTTCATGATCCCGAGAAACTCGAAAAAGTAGCGGCAGATGAAAAAGTCGATACAGATTACTTCGGAAATAAAGTGGCAGAGAGCACACGCATCCCGGGTCCGTTTACGGAATTGAAGAATGAGATGGTGATCGATATCGATCCGAGAAAGTGCAAATAGTTTTACAATAAAATTGAAGAACTCCGGTCAGCAATGGCCGGAGATTTTTTATTTCTATAAACTAATTCACTTTCAAAAACATAAATAAATTGACATATAATATTTATTATAATAGTATATAACAACCATTATATCTATTTATAACTATTATTATAAGAAAGGAGGTGGATAAATGAGTACAGTTTCGAGCAGGGAAAGAATACTGGAGTCAGCGCTGACCTTATTCTCTCAAAAGGGTTTCGATGGGACATCCGTTGAGGAGATCGCTGCTGAATGCGGGATGAAGGCTCCGAACCTTTATAAATATTTTAAGGGTAAAGAGGATATCATCGATGGACTTAATGACTATATTGAGAACAAATATCAAAAGTCTATGAACAGGGGAGTGAATAATGCAGTATGGATACATAATGCAGAAGAATTAAAGATGTACAGCTTAGGTCAGATCAGATTCACGATGACAGATGACATGATGATAAGGGTAAGAAAAATGCTCGCCCTGGAGCAGTTTAGAAATGAATTCTACAGGGAAAAATCATCATTTCATCAGGTTTACTTTCTGCAGAAGCAGTTCTCTGATATTTTCAAGTTCCTTATAAAGCAAGGGACGATCGAAGATGATGATCCGGAAATGTTAGCTATTGAGTTTTTTGCACCGGTAAGTATATTGATGCAGTTAAGTGACAGAGAGCCGGATAAAAAAGATGAGGTCATGGGGATGATAGAGTTATTAATAGATAGATTTATAAAAAGGTGTTTTAAATGACACCGACAATTTCGGCATGTATTTTGGGAGGAAAAAATGCTAGAAGTAAATCACGTAACAAAAAGATATGGGAAAAACCTCGCGAACAATGATCTTTCATTCAAACTTGAAGAAGGGTCTATAACCGTGCTTCTCGGTCCGAATGGTGCTGGAAAGAGCACTATCATGAAGTCCATCATCGGCTTTCTCAGATATGAGGGAGATATAAAGATCGGCGGAATGGACAATAAATCAAGAGAAGCAAGAAAAATACTTGGATACATACCCGAGATGCCGGCGCTTTATCCTAATCTTACTGTTTCAGAGCATATGGAATTCGTTGCAAGAGCATACAAGCTCAAGGATTATAAAGCGTATGCTGACGAATTGCTTGAGACATTTGAACTGTCTGACAAAAAGAAAAAATTCGGAGATGAGCTTTCAAAGGGAATGCAGCAGAAGCTGAATATCTGCCTTGGTCTTCTTACAAAGCCTTCAATGATACTTATGGATGAGCCGATGATCGGTCTTGATCCGCACGCCATATTGAAACTCAAGGGAATGATAGAGAGTTTGAGAGCCGATGGCCGTACTGCGCTTATCAGTACACATATCATCGACAGCGTTGATATGCTCTGGGATCGTGCCATCATAATGAAAGGCGGCAGGATAATGAAGAATGTAACCAAGTCTGAACTGGATTCTTCCGGCGAAACGCTTGAGCAGCTTTTCTTTGAAGTGACAGAAGGTGAAGAGTTAAAAGAAGAAGCTAAGAAAGATAAAGCGGAAGAAAGTGAAGGGAGCGCGGAGCTGTAATTATGAACTTATTAGCTTACTATATTTCCCACTCTTTTATTAATCAGATCAAAAAAATATTCCGTACTTGGGTAGTGATCTTTTTCCTGGTTTGCGTGCTTGTAGGCGCTGGCGTAGGCTTGTTGGTCGGCACACTCGAAAAGCAGGCAAAAGAAAAAGAAGAAGCTGCTCAGACTGAGGAAGTTCAGACAGAAGAGGAAGCACCCGGCTTTCATTTAACGCTGCCGGAAGGCGTGGAAAAGAGAGATGCTGTAGAAGCAGTAGCCGGAGCAATGATCATCGCGCTTCTTGCATTCTGTGCAGTGAATGCCGATACTCACGGGTCAAAGCTCTTTTTACCTGCTGATGTTACATTGCTGTTTCCTTCGCCCATGCGTCCGCAGTCGGTCCTGCTATTTAGACTTGCCTGCAATCTGGGCCTGTTTTTACTGCTTCCGATATTTTATCTCGGATATGTTCCGTTATTAACAATGAAGTTTGGGCTTGGGATACCGCAGGTCATCTTCGTTTTTGCGGCAATGGTCATCGTGTTCATGTTCAGTCAGCTTATTCAGACATATCTGTACTGTTATGCGGCTTCTGTACCCGGAAGAAAAAAGTATATCAGGATAGGAGTTTATACTATTCTGGGGCTTTTTGCTGTTTCATGTTTTGTTTATTCGATGATGAATGGACGCAGTATTGCTGCGGTGATCGGATTCATGAACCACAGGGCGAGCAGGTTTGTTCCGGTATATGGATGGATCAAAGGAATGGTAATGTATTCCATAGAAGGCAACTACCTTGCTGCGATAATATGTACGCTTCTTTCAGCGGTTACGATGACAGGACTGATCTATGCTATATACAAAATGCGCCCTGACTTTTATGAGGATGCGATGAAGCGTTCGGAAGAGACGGCAGAACTTATGGAACAGGTGCAGTCCGGAAGGTCAGCTGTTACTGTTAAAAAGAAAGCCGACAGAAGTGAACGGCTCGTACGTGACAATATGAAATACGGATCAGGTGCGTCGGTATTCTTTTTCCGTACAATGTATAACAGGAAAAGATTCGCGTTGCTTGGATTCTTTACAAAGACTACCTGGACTTATCTTATAGTAACTCTTATAGCATACCTTATGCCCAAAACTGATAAGATACCTGAATCAGTATTTGTTTTCCTTGCGCTGGCTGGGGTAACGTTCTACAGAATGCTGGGTAATCCTCTGGAATCTGATCTTAAAACACATTATTTTCTGGTCACTCCTGAAGTGGCATGGAAAAAAGTAATGTTTTCGGAACTAGGAGGAATCGTTAATTCACTTTTGGATATGATCCCGGCGCTTATACTGGCTGCGGTGCTGACGAAGCCTTCTGTATGGCTGTTAGGCGCTGCGGTAGTATTTATACTCAGTCTGGCATTTTATTCAATGAATACAGGAGCATTTATATACTGTTCGGTTCCGGAGTCGATCGGTAAAACTGTTAAGCAGCTGTTGCTGGTGCTGTTTGTATATTTTGGTCTCCTGCCTGATGGCGTGATCATAGCACTTTCATTTTTTGAGGGATCAAAGATAACACTTTCCCATTCTTTGCTGTTGTCATCGGGAATCAATATTTTCCTGGGAACGTTATTTATGGCACTTGTGCCTTTGTTTATAGACCCGCCGGTAAAAGACAGAGATCCTGATACACGCACTCTTAAGCCTGAAGAAACAGCTGCTGCTAAAAAGTGTTTTCTGATCTGTGGCATTGCTTCTGCGGTACAGATAGTTTCATCAACAGTGCTGCAGCTGCTCGCATCGAATTATGTTGGAAAACTTGATTTAGATGCAGGTGATTATTCCGGATGGGCATTTTGGGTGGCAACTTTCCTGCCAATCTATGCAGTTGCATTTCCTTTGGCGTTTATTATATTAAAAAAGGTTCCTGTTGCAGCCCGAAAGCCTGCAGAAGAGCCGGTCACCCTGAAGGGAATTCTTTCTGCAATTGCAGTCTGTGAATTTTTGATGCTGAGCGGTCAGCTCATCGGAATGCTTGTGAATGGGCTTATAGGTCTTATCCCTGCAATGGAGGGCAAGAATCAGAATGTGATAGCAAACATGGCAACAGAAGGCGGTCTCTTACCCAAGATAGTGGTATTAGTCATACTTGCTCCGGTATTTGAGGAACTGTTCTTCAGAAAGCTCCTCATTAGCCGTATGCGCCGACACGGCGAGAAGCTGGCGGTTTTCACCACAGCACTGATGTTTGGTCTGTTCCATGGAAATCTCTCGCAGTTCTTCTATACATTTTTACTTGGACTTGCATTGGGATATGTCTATCTGAAAACAAACAAGATGATATACACCGTGATGCTTCATATGCTGTTCAATTTCAATGGATCAATATTGCTCCCCGGGTTAGTGAGTCTTGCCTCTGACGGGACTGATACGAAGGCGTTACGATGCCTGCTGATCGCTGAAATCATAATGTTTACTGTAGCTATCATCGGAATGGTTATCTTTATAATCCGATACAATGGTCTCCGATTTGAAACTGCCGAGTGCGGCCTTGAAAAGAAGGACCGCTTCAAAACGGTATGGTGTAATGCCGGCATGATATTATTTTTGATCGCTGTCGCCGGATTGTTTGCATTTTCGCTGATGGCAGGATAGAAGTGATCGGTTAAAGATATAAAGCAGGTATTCCGGTATTTGGAATACCTGTTTTTATATGCTTTGTAAAATGGTATACTTAACCGGTAAAGTTTAGGCTTTCACAAAGTGAAGGAGAATAGAAATGGTTATCAGTGAAGATATGATGTGGATCTTTCCTGTTCTGAACATACTGAAAGTATTGGTGTTCATTGCAATCCTGGTATTGGTAGCGGTCGTGCTTATCAAAGCAAGGAAGAAAAGAAGGGAAAGAACACGTGAAGCTATTCATCAGTTATTGAATGATGATAAAAATAATAACGGTAATTACCGTTAGAAATAATAACACTATTAAGGGGCCTATCGGCCCCATTATAGTGAGCTCAATATACGACAAAACAAGAAAGGGGGAGACCGGATATGTACTACAAGATCGGAGAGAGGATCGAAGAATGCACTCCCAAGAATTTTGATCATCTGGATTATCAGTATATTGCCGTCATCAGTACGGAAGAGTGGATTCAGACCAACAACAAATTCAGTATGGGGATCGAGATGGAGATCGATCCAAATGAGATCACGGATACTCATGCAAAAGTTAATATTGATTCTCTGACAGGTACTTTTTCAGTTCCAAGCAGAAAGAATACCTCCGGCCCTAAGCATAACTTTGCTTTTGCACTGGACGAGAAGGGCGTCGTATTTATCGATGATGAAGGATTTGCCGCACGTATTGTCGACAATATTGCAGCAAGCAAAAAGTATATCAATCCCTGCCTCGAGCGCTTCCTGTATGATTTCCTCGAGAGCATCATTCATAGGGATAACAAGATCATCGAGCAGTATGATTCACGCCTGGATGAGATCGAAAAGGATGTTCTGAATGAAGGCTCGACGGATTCTCTTAAGGAACTGGCAGATATTCGAAGTGAACTTCGTGACCTTAGGATACACTACGGCCAGCTGATGAGCTTAAGCCAGGAGCTGGAAGAAAATGAGAACGGATTTTTTAAAGATGATAATGAAAGATATTTCCATCTTGTATTTCAGAGGGTGAAGACTCTGCATGAGATGGTTTCTTCGCTTTCGGATTTCACATCACAGATACGTGACCTTAACCAGACTCAGCTCGATCTGAAGCAGAACAGGATAATGACAGTTCTGACTGTCATCACCAGTATTTTCATGCCTTTGACGCTGATCACAGGTTGGTACGGAATGAACTTCGAGCACATGCCGGAGCTTTCTTCTCCGATAGCATATCCTATCGTCATGGCTACCTGTGCATTTATTTTCATCGGCGGCCTGATATTCTTCAAAATTAAAAAATGGCTGTAAACGCTTCCTGACAGGAGAATGATCATGACAGAACGTGAAAACAGGATAAAGGGCGGTATGTTTGGGCTTCTTGTGGGCGATGCACTTGGCGTTCCCTATGAGTTCTATTCAAAGGAAGATATCCCGCCTTTGGAACAGATAGAAATGGTGCCGCCGAGCGGATTTATTAAGCATCACCCGGTTGATGCGGGAACCTGGTCGGACGACGGGGCGCAGGCTTTATGCCTTCTTGACAGCCTGCTTGAAAAAGGTCGATTTGATCTGGAAGATTTTTCGGACAAACTTTTATTATGGTATGAAAAAGGATTATGGGCTGTTGATGGCGAGGTGTTTGATGTAGGCATACAGACATCATTAGCTCTTTCTATGTATAAATGCGGAGCTGCAATTGAAGACTGCGGCAATATCAGGCCGGACGGAAAAGGCAATGGCGCTCTTATGCGTGTCCTTCCGCTGGCATTGTGGAGCAATGGAACAGATGAAGAACTTGTAGCAGACGCTCATAAGCAATGCATCATCACTCACGGAAATATTACAAATCATGTATGCTGTGCACTGTATTGTCTTATTGCCGCAAGATTACTTAATGGAAGTGATTTCGACAGCGCTCTCTCTGAAAGCATAAGCAGGCTTAAGGAAATCTATGGCAATTCATCCGAGTATCTGGATGAATTTCTGTTCCGCTTAAGGCCCGATGAAGATGGGATCTGGATCGGAACCGGAGGCGGTTATGTTGTTGATAGTCTAAAAAGTGCTGTTATGATAATGAAAACGGCTGCGTCTTATGAAGAAGCCGTAAAGCAGGCTGTTTCACTCGGAAATGATACAGATACCATTGCGTGCATTACGGGAGGTCTGGCCGGGATCAGGTTTGGATATGAAAGTATCCCTATCCGTTGGCTCGATGCTCTGAAGGATAGAGATAAGGCTGAAACATTGATCAATAAATTGATACACTTATCGTGATAAACCAAATGTGCCAAGTGATATTACTAAATATGTAACAGACCTTCACAATGTTTGCTATAATTTAGCGGTGTAAATTACGGCAGATACTACAGGAGGATACATGCATGAGAAATCTACCGAAGAAGAGAATTGGAATGTCACTGTTTGGAGTTATCATCTGTGCCATAAGCGTCGGAATATTCAAGATAGCGGCACTTGGAGTGGATCCTTTTCAGTCCTTTATGGCGGGACTGGATGCGCTGGTGCCGATACAGTTCGGAATACTTTATGTGATCGCAAATGCAGTTCTTTTTATCTTTATGTTCATATTTGACCGCCATTACATTGGGATCGCAACTTTCATAAACCTCTTTCTCTTAGGTTTCATCACACAATTTACATATGAGAGTCTGCAGAAGGTGATAGTCGATCCTTCAATGCCGGTAAGGATAGCTTGTCTTGTGATAGGGGTGGTTATCATATGTTTTGGATCGGCGTTCTATATGACGGCTGATCTTGGAGTTTCAACATATGATGCAGTCGCACTCATAATCAGCAATACCTGGAAAAAAGGAAAGTTCAAATACGTAAGGATAATCACAGATCTGGTGTGCGTTATCACAGGATGCGCACTTTTCATAGCAGCCGGCGGAAGCTTTTTAAAGATTCCTACAATCGCAGGTGTTGGCACTATAATAACAGCCTTTTTCATGGGACCGCTGATAGAGTTCTTTAATGAGAAGGTGGCAAGACCGTTCTTAAAAGGCAAAAAATAAGGAGAGCAGATGAATAACTCCGTAGAACTGTATTGGCTAGGCCAGATGGGATTATTGGTCAGATACGGAAATATCGATATACAGCTTTTGCCTATAAACGGGCGCGACGCAAAACGCTATAGCGAAAACCTCCGGCCTGGTAGTTCCGGAGGTTTTCTTATACGAATATATAGAAAAGGGGAATCAATCGTTAAAGAATTCTACAGATGCAAGTTTCTCGGTTCCAAGATCCCACATAACGTCTACGGATTTATCTCCAAATTTAAATACGTAGCGCAGCTGTCTGGCATCATTTTCACCATATTCTGTGTAATCGTAGTAAACTTCGTGTCTCTCACTTACAGGATCCTTGTAGCCGTAGAGACGTTCAAGCTCTGCTAAGACTTTGGGGAGATCTGTCTTAAGCCTTGATTCTGCCTCTGCATCAGAGAAACTTTTAAGGGAAGCAAAGTGTTCTCTTCCTCGAACGGCTACAGCGCCGATGGATGAATCAGCCATGTTTATAACTACGACATAATCGGTGCTGTTAGAAGAACCGCCAGCCTGTTCCCAATAGATAAAATACATATCATGGGACGAGTCAACAGAAGGGTCTGTGGCTGAGGGTTTGAATACCTCTACTCTGGTGTTCCATCCGGAAGCCACATCCTGTCCGAAAAGCTTTTCAAGTTCCGGGCGGGCAATGTTTACAAGCTCGGCCTCAGACACGTTTTCTAAGTTTACGTAGGGTGAGGGGACTTCGTCCGGGATTTCCTTAGCTTCCTGTTCCATTACGTAATCCTTCTTGGTGTTGTAGTCTATAAAAGTAAGAAGGTCCTCTTCTGACATGGTTTCGGGTAAGTGAAGCTTGTGGTCTTCTTCAACGTAACAAACGGATTTACCGTCCCATTCGGCTAAGGTTTCAACTCTTTCAACGTTTTCTTCGGGATACTTTCCCTCCGTATTATATTTTCTTTCCAATTCTGCAGCCTTAAGAGTTTCTTCGTCACTTAACTTTCTGCTGAAAGAGTCATCAATGGTTACACCGGTGTCATTTTTAAGATCCAGTTCGTACTCTTGCACCTCTTTTTCCGACATAGCTTCCAGACGCATCTGTACGGTCTGGAAACATGCGTAGGATGCGATACCTGTACACCCGAATACAACTGCACCGATGATTGCGGTTAAGGTGCCGGCGTATCTGAATCTAAAGTCACCGGCTCTTTTGCCGCGTTTGCAGTTCTCGTATAATTCTCTCTTCATGCTGTTTGAAATCTCAATGTTTGAGAAAAGCTCTTTATCAAAATCATTCATATTCATATGCAACTCCTCCGTCATAGCATCTGCCAAGCTTAGTGAGTGTCTCTCTGGCTCTTTGCAGACGCTTTTTTACGGCGTGTTCCGATATTTTTAGGATGGTTGAGATCTCTTTAACGGAGTAGCCTTCCACGTAATAAAGGATCACGACGATCTTAAGTTTAGAATTTAGGTTCCATATAAGATCAAGCTTTTCTTTTTCTTCCATATCGAGTCCGTTAGTGATTCTTATGCTTTCATCCACCTCATCAAGAGGGATACCGGCATGTGTTTTATGAAATCGCAGGAACTCTCTGCATTTATTCTGTGATACTTTGATAAGCCAAGCTTTCTTATGTTCTTCGGAATGAAAGTGTGGGCGTTTGGTCATGTATGCTAAAAATGTTTCCTGGAGCACATCTTTTGTGTCCTGTTCGTTTTTAAGCATCAGGAAACAGATTTTATAAAGCATGTTACTGTAGTTTTCAATGGCCCGCTCTAAACTCGCATTCCTTTCTTCCTGGTTCATTTGTTGTCCTCCTTAAGTGCTAACAACAGGTCTTCGCGAATGGCCTTCACAATATATATGATTATAGAGTCAAAAAGGTGACATCCGGAAAGTAAATTATAAACTAATATGTAATACTTCACTTTTTTGTAACAAATCTAGGATATAATATAAGCTAAACGAAAAGAAAACTATCATAAGATGAGGAACAGTAAAATAGTATGAAAAAGAAAAATGCCCCTGTAGTATTTTTGATCTCACTCATATGTATTTTGCTCATTTTTTTGATAAGTGTCCTTAGAGTACATGACTACAATAATACCATCCACGAGGAGACTTTCGCAGGCAGCAGGCTTTTCTCGGAAAAGGATGAAGAGGATGGCTTTACCATAAGTGCCATTCCAAGAGGAAGTACATGGAGTAAGGTTTTTGATTTTAACAATGAAGGACTTACGGAGAATAACTATCAGGCGTACACCTACGATTTTAACGTTAAGAACAATACAGGCGATGAGATCTCGGATTTTTCCTTCAAACTGGCCTTTGATAAAGAATTATTTATAGTATCAGCCTGGAACGGCGCAGTGGAGTTTCATCAGAATGTAAATAATGGGGAGTATGTGGCGACAGTTCCGGATCTTCGTGAATTCAGAGCAGAAGATTATTCCTTTGACACCGTTACTTTTGACGGAGAAACTATGATCCGTATGAATCCGGGAGATTATCTGGTATACATTCCGTGCTCTAACGAAAATGCTCTGGAAGTACCTCTGGAGCCCTATGAGGGCACAGTTCCCGGTATGATCCTGTATGTACCCATCGGTGAAGAGGTAGACGGATGGATATTGGATACTAAGTATCAATTCCACAGATTGATGATACGGGATCAGTTTTTCTGGGTTGCAGCAGTAGCTTTGTTTGCATGGATGATCTCACTTATCATCTATATCATTACTACCGCTCAGATCAGGAAATATAACATCAGACATCAACGGGATAATGAGCTCATTCAGGAATCCATCCAAACATTCATCGGCTTTATTGATGCCAAGGATCCCTATACAAACGGTCATTCTGCCAGAGTTGCCAAGTATACCAGGGACATTGCCAGAGAAATGGGGTATTCCGGTGAAGAACTGACCAGGATCTATTATATAGCACTGCTTCATGACTGCGGAAAGATCGGTGTTCCGGACAACATATTAAAGAAGCCTGCCAAGCTTACCGATGAAGAATTTCAGATCATTAAATCCCATACGGTCCGCGGCGGTGAGATCTTAAGTAATCTCAAGAGCCTTAAGGATGCCGGAGAGGGAGCACTTTATCATCATGAGCGTTATGACGGTAAGGGATATCCAAAAGGATTGGCCGGGGAGGATATTCCTCTTATAGCAAGGATGATATGTGTTGCGGATTCCTTTGACGCCATGAATTCAAACAGAGTTTACAGGAAGAAACTGACTACGGAAATGATCATTGAAGAGATCGAGAAGAACAAAGGTAAGCAGTTTGATCCTAAGATAGCGGATATATTCTTAAGACTCTTAAAGGAAGGGAAGATTGAGGAGATATGATGGACAAAGATGCTTATCGGTACTGCGGATAAAGCTTTGTATGAATCAAAGCTTAAGAGAGACACATATACGATCATTGAAATCTGACAAAACATAACATTAGTTGACAAGTAAAATTTGGTAAAATTAATACAATGGTTTTTCTTTTTTGTGACTGATAAGGGGGCTGCGTTATGGATTTTGAAAAGATACTGTCGGGGTGCAAGTCCAAAACCTGTGTTCTTTCCGTGGAGTCGTATGCGGATGGTGGATATGGAAATATCCGGATCGTAGACGGCAACAAGGCGCATTATGATGATATGGCAAATACGCTGCATCATCCGTTTGTGCCGGATTCACCTTACGCGGAATATTTCCCACAAAATAATAACTTTGAAGATTTTGTATACCGTTGCGCGATCATGGCACAGCCGGTCCATGCGTATGTGCCGCTGATGCAGATGGGGCTGTGGCTCAATATGTTCCTTCTGCCGCTGGAGTCGGACCGTGAAGGTATCGGATACTGTCTCTACAGTTATGAAGTTTCTCCGGATGAAAACATTGATAAGCGGACGGATATTTCTGCAGATACCTCGGCAGCAGTTCTGAAGACATGTATCAAGCTGCGTGGTGCCGAAGATACAGAGAAAGTGTTCCATGAGGTTATTGAAGATATCCGGCAGATCTGCGGCTCAGATCATTGCTGCATCCTGTTAACGGACCCCGAGACACGCAGCTGTAAGAGTTTGTGTGAAGCCCATCGCGGTGCAGAAGGCTGGACGATGGAGAATTCCGGTTTTCTGAATGACGGCTTTTATGATGTGGTGGAAACCTGGGATGAAACCATCGGATACAGTACGTGCGTGATCATAAAGGATGACCGTGACAGGGAATGGTTAAAGAGCGTAAACCCGCTGTGGTATGATTCCCTGCAGAAAACAGGTGCGAAAACCGTAGTATTGCTGCCTCTGGTGCATAACGGTATAACTCTCGGCTATACTTGGGCCATCAACTTTGATGTGGAGAATACCGTCAAGATCAAGGAAACGCTGGAGCTGACCACCTTTTTCTTTGCGGCAGAGATCGCTAATCTGAAACTGCTGCAAAAACTGGAAGTGATGAGCTCTATCGATGCTCTGACAGGCGTTAAGAACAGAAATAAAATGAATGCGATGGTGGATGATATCGTTGCCGGAAACATAAAACTTCAGCAGCCGTATGCAGTGATATTTGCTGATCTGAACGGCCTGAAATCGATCAATGACATAAATGGTCACAGCGAGGGTGACCGTATCATTCGCAGTGCAGCAATGATCCTCCAGAAGGTGTTTCCGGACAGCGATGTGTTCAGAGCCGGTGGTGATGAGTTTATGCTGATAGTTCAGGGCACAGAGGAAGCACAGATCGCGGAAAAGATCGGAGAGGTACGGGCAATGGTTGCGCAGGTCAAGGATCTGAGCCTGGCCGTCGGAAGCTTTGTTGCTGAAGACAGCAACGAGATCTTACAGGCGATGAGGGTTGCAGATCAGGGAATGTATGCGGATAAGAAGGCATATTATGAGACGCATCAGGACCGCAGAAGATGATCCTTTGGGGACGGGGTTAAGGGCTCAAAATAAAAACCGGTTGGATATCTCCAACCGGTTTTTTGTTATCTGAAATAAGCAGAGCTGAATTACTTTACGGGGATTACAGCTCCGTTGTACTTATCTTCGATGAACTTCTGGGTATCCTCCTCTAAAAGTGCAGCTACAAGTGCCTGGATAGCAGGGTTATCCTTATCCTCAGTTCTTACTGCAATGATATTTGCATAAGGACTGTCGGCGCCTTCGCTAAAGAGCCTTGTGGATGTGATACCTGCTTCAAGAGCCTTGTTGGTGTTGGTGATGAAGAAATCATAATCATCCTTTGTAGGAATGATCTGAGCAGAATCAAGCTCTACGATCTCGAGAGGCTTTACGTACTCAGTGATATCATCAACAGAAGCCGCAAGAGTATCTGCTACTGAGGGATCAAGCTTGATGAATCCGTTAAGCTCTAAGATACGAAGTGCTCTGTACTCATTGGTGGCATCATTAGGGATAGCTACTACAGCATTTTCAGGTATCTCCTCTGTGGAAGCATATTTGTCTGAATAAGCTGTGATAGGTTCTACGTGTATGCCGCCTGCGTTGACCAGATCAAATCCGTTAGCCTCTATCTCAGACTGAAGATAGGGATCATGCTGGAAATAGTTGAAGTCTATTTCGCCTGCATTGAGTTTTTCGTTTGTTGTAGAATCAGCTGCTGTAGAAACAAGTTCGATCTTGATGCCCTGCTCCTCAAGCTTCGGGATAACATACTCAATGATCTCTGAGTGAGGAACCAGATCTACGATTCCCTTAAGAACAATCACATCACCCTCGCCGGTTTCTTCTGTTGCTTCTGTTGCATCTGTTGCTGCATCTGTAGTTTCATCTGCAGTTACTTCTGCTGCAGTCTCTGTTACTGCCGGTGTTGCCGCATTCGCGTCGCTACCGGCCGGTTTGCCACAGCCTGTAAGGAGCATGGCTGCGCTCACCACCGATGCTGCTACTGATACTAATTTCCTGTAAGTTACGTTTTTCATGTTACTCCTCCTTCCTGTATCTGCTTCTTACAGATACAAATAAATTGTTTTATATGTAGTAACCGTATGCTTCGGCATACGGATATTACCGTTTAAATAAGATTGCGCTTCTTAAGTATCCTGTTGGATATCAGGTTTCCTGCGCCCTGCGTGATCTGCACCAGCACTACCAGGATATACACACAGGCGAATAATCTGTCATGCTGGAATCGCTGATAACCATAGCGGACTGCTATATCTCCGATGCCGCCTGCTCCGAACATTCCCGCAAGGGCTGTCATGGAGATCACCGCAATTACCGCAACCGTAAATCCTCTGATAAGTGACGGCAGCGTTTCCGGAATGACTACTTTGAAAACTATCTGACTTACCGTGCTTCCGATGGACTTAGCCGCTTCGATCTTGCCCTTATCGATCTCTAAGAGAGAGCTTTCCACGATCCTGGCATACATCGGTATGCAGCTTGCCGCAATGGCTATGATGCAGGCATTTGTTCCGTACGACTTTCCAAATATAAGTCTGGCCACCGGCACCATGAGGATTATCATTACCATCTGGGGAAGTGACCTCAGTACATTGATAAACCAACCGGATGTTGTATAAAGTATCCTCAAGGGAAAGAGCCCGTCGGGATTAGTGAGCGTTAGCAGTGTTCCCAATACCAGTCCGATGATCAGCACTATCACTGATGAGATGGCTGTAATGTAGAGCGTTTCCCGGATGGGAACCACAAGTCCTTTCCAGACCTCCGGATCGAAGGAGGCAACTATGACTTCCCATAAAGAAGAATCCAAAAGACTCATATTCCTGCTCCTTCCTCAAAGTTATTATCCTGAAATTCTTTAAGCACCTTAGCAAAAAGCTCGCCTGTACGACTCTTGGGGTTATTGAAGATGCCCTTTACGTTTCCTTTTTCAATAAATCTTCCTTCCTCAAGCACTGCCATATCTGAGCAGCTGTAGCGGATAGCGTCCAATTCATGAGTGATCATAAGGATCGTCACACCGCTTTTCTTGTTGATCTCTTTTAAAAGATCGAGGATCTGCAATGTGGTCTGAGGATCGAGAGCTGAAGTAGCTTCGTCTGATAAGATCACGTCAGGTCTGTTAACAAGTGCTCTTGCGATACCGACTCTCTGCTTTTGTCCGCCGGAGAGACCTCCGGGATATGAATCAAGCTTATCCGAAAGTCCCACCAGCTCTGCTACTTCATCAACCCGCTCTTTGATATTCTTCTTAGGCACACCTATGATCTCAAGCGGATAAGCTATATTTTTATAAACGTTTCTCGAATCGAAGAGGTTGAAGCTCTGGAAGATCATGGCGATCTTTTGTCTGTGTTTTAAAAGCTCCTTCTTGCCAAGCTTTAAGATGTCAACATCGTCAACCTTTATGCTTCCGCTGTCAGGTGTTTCCAGTCTGTTGATACATCTGGCCAGCGTGGATTTGCCTGCGCCCGAGAAACCGATGATGCCGTATATGCAGCCCTTTTCAATATCAAGATCAACGCCGTTTAAAACATCCAGGCGTTCTCCGTGAGGATAAAAAGCTTTATGCAGATCTCTTATCTCGATATAACTCATTTTTATTCCTTTCTGCTCGTTTTAGCTGTATAGAAATAAATACAACTAGTGGAACATGCGCCAAAGTATAGCCTCAGAATCAGCTATCGTCTAATAGCATTTTATTATTCTGACTATAAGGATTTGTTATAGATGCAAAAAACTGAACTCTTGGGGACGGGGTTAAGGGATCATTATTAGCTTGACAATTGTTCAGGAATATTGTAATCTCTGATAGCTAACAATGATAGCGTTCCATTAATCCGGGGAAAAGAAATGCCAAGAGATAAGACATTAAGCCATGAAAAAGTCAGAAAGGCTGTAAAAGAAGAGTTTCTTGAAAAGGGCTATGAAGATGCTTCGATCAGAAGCATTGGGGCCAGAGCCGGCATGACATCGGCAGGATTATATCGACATTATGCGGATAAGGAAGCTATGTTTAATGCTATGGTAGAGCCTCTTATCGAAAGTATAAGAGAATGGACTGCGAAACATACAAAGAAGAAGAATGACATTCTAGACGGAAAAGCGACCACGGATGAGCTATTCGGAGAGACATTTGTTGATATGATCAAGGAAGTGATCCTTCCGAGAAGAGATGAGTTCATTCTACTTATTTCACGTTCTGCAGGAACCAAATATGAAAATTTCATACATGATTATGTTGAGGATAATCAAAAAGAATTCATGGAAGCGATAAGATATCTAAAAGAAAAAGGATATCAAGTCGCGGAACCTGGCGAGGAGGAATTGCATATGCTGCTTTCAGCATATCTGACTGCATGTTTTGAACCGATCATACATGATTACGAAGATGCAAAAGTTATAAAATATCTGAATACAGTCCAGGATTTCTTCATGCCGGGGTGGATGAAGATAATGGGTATCAAGTAAGAAGAGCCGCAAGGCTCTTTTTTATTGTCGTTAGCTATCGCTTCGGGGTTAGCGATAGCTAACCAAAGTATGCAATTGATAACTATAGGGTTATGAACAGATAGCAGGGTTAAAAGAAAGGAGCCTAGAACTGTCATGGATTGGATTTTAAGGATATTACCATCCGTTATAGTGGGTGGAATACTTGCAGTCATTATAGTTCTGATAATAATGAGCAAGCTAAAAGAGCGCAAAAAAGGAGGCTGTTGCTGCGGGTGTCCGGGATGCACCGGAAGCTGTCCTCACTGCGCTGCGAATGTCATAAAGCAAAAGGAGGAAAATGATGAAGCTGAGTGAGATGCATGCAAGTACGCATGGAGTGGTGAAGAGATTGGGAAGGGATGACAGATTCTTAAGCAGGGTCACTTCTATCGGCCTTACAGAAGGTGCTGAATTTCAGGTGATAAAGAACGATAAAAGAATGCCGGTTTTGCTGTATGTAAGGGAAACCCTTCTTGCACTTAATCGGAAGGATTGTGAAAAGATTGAAGTGGAGGCAAGAGCATGAACCGTATAGCACTTTTGGGACAACCGAATTCCGGCAAATCAACTGTTTTCAATCAGCTGACCGGATCCAGACAGCATGTGGGTAACTGGCCGGGTAAGACAGTAGAAAAGAAGGACGGTACCTACAGTTATAAAAATGAAAAATACATGCTGATCGATCTTCCCGGAAGCTATGGATTATCCGGTAATTCTGATGAAGAGGTCATTACAGAGAAATTCATTAAGAGCGGAGAGGCTGATCTGATCTGTGTGTTGGTCGATTCATCTCAGTTGGAGAGAAGTATGTATATGCTCGCAGATTTTGCCGGTATGGATGTTCCGGCGATACTGATCCTGAATATGATAGATGTAGCTACAGCACAGGGAAAGAAGATAAATGAAAAGCAACTGTCTGAAAGACTCGGAATTCCGGTTCTTCCCTTTACGGCAGCTGATGGGAAGGGCTATGAAGACTTAAAGGAGCTTATCGAACAGGAATTAAAGTCTCCGCATAAACTGATCACTAAGCCGGATATCGATTTAGAAGAAAGTATTATGGATAAGGGGAAGATGATCACGGACGTTAATGCAAAATATGCATGGGTCAGCAGGATGCTTGACGGCGTGACAACATCTTCCGCAAAGGAGTTTAAACTTTCTAAATTTGACAACCTGCTGCTTAAACCCTTCTGGGGAAAGATAGTGACAGTCGGTATCATTCTTGTAGGTTTCATTGCAGCAATGATGATCATGTCGCCTTTTATGAGCGTGGCCGGTATGCTGCCTAAAATGCTTGGTGCTCCGATAGCAAATTTCCTTAATGGATTAAATGTTCATCCCTGGCTGGTATCCGTATTCAGTCTCCTGTTACCGAATACACTTTATTTCTGCATTTCAATGGCGTCATTTGTTTTTGGCGTAAATATTGTCTTTGGTTTCCTTGAGGAGATTGGATTTCTTGCAAGAGCGGCTTACCAGTTTGACGGAGCATTGTCAAAGTTAGGCCTTCAGGGTAAGGCAGTAGCCCCGATACTCATGGGAATGGGATGTACGATCGGTGGTGCCAGCGGTACGAGGGTTATGGACAATTGGGGGCAAAAGATGCTTACGATGATGGTGGTATGGGCAGTACCTTGTGCATCTATCTGGAGCATAATCCCGGTTGTTTCCGGAATGTTCTTCCCTGCATGGGGAACAGTTCTTGTATGCCTGGGAATAATCGCCTATATCTTTGTGCTGATGTTTATAGTGTCTAAAGTTTTTGGTGGAAAACTTGTTCCTGAAGAGTCACGCGTTGGAATGATCATGGAGCTTCCTCCGTATCACAAAGCTCACTGGAAATATATCATCAAGGAGGCATGGATCAAATGCCTCGATATGTTCCTGAGAGCACTTAAGACCGTAACACTTGTATCAGTTATCTTCTGGGTATTTTCCTACAGTCCTTCAGGCAATGTGGAAAGCAGCCTGTTATATAAGGTTGGAACTTTTATAGAGCCCGTAACAAAGTTTTTTGGAATGGGATGGCAGACCTTTATGGCATTTATCAGTGCCGCATTTGCAAAGGAGGCAGTACTTGGAACCTTGAATGCTGTGTTTGCAGGACAGAGTAATGTCGCTGATGTGGCATTTAATGCAAGCACGATCGGAGTGGACAGGGAGGCGTTGTCTACAGTTATGACACAGACGATCTCGAAAGCTGAGGCACTTGCATTTATGTTTGCCTGCACGTTCAGTGTTCCCTGCCTTATGGCTTTGTCAACTACATACAAGGAGACTCATTCTTTTGCATGGACAGCAAAAACTGCCGGTTTTTATGTGGGTGCATCGCTTATTTTATCCTGCATTGTATATCATATCGTAGCGTTATTTTTAGGATAGACCAACGTTAAAGTTTGTTTCGATAAAACAGCTTGGAATTGGAACTGACAAGGAGGACATATAACTTGGGCAAGACGGAAAAATATGATCACATGAAGCTGATCAGGGAGTATGCGGGAGGGCATAAAAACCTGATCGTACTGGGAAGGTGTCTGGCGGCTGTTAGTGCTGTAATGACACTGATCCCATATTATGAGCTTTGGAAGATAATCAGGACAGCGGTAAACGGTGAGAACTTAGATGATATTAAGGTGTATGCATGGTCTGCCGTTGCATTGATCGTCGGAGCTTTGCTCGTATACATAATGGCACTTTTTTGTACGCATATAGCCGCATTTCGTGTGCAGGCCAATATGAGAAGCAGTCTGATGCGAAGGATCATCACACTTCCCCTTGGTGTCTTTGATGAAGATGGCACGGGTAAGATCAGAAGGATCGTAAACGATTCTACGGCCGCCACAGAGACGTATATCGCACATAATCTGCCGGATAAGACGGTGGCTGCGGTCACACCGGTGGGGTTGCTCGTGCTGGTGTTTGCTTTTAACTGGAAGATAGGGCTCATGTGCATGATCCCGGCAGTTATTGGGTTTGCATGCATGATGTCTATGATGACTAAGGGCATGCAGGAAAAAATGAAAGAATACCAGGATGCGCTTGAGAACATGAGCAGTGAAGCGACCGAGTATGTGCGCGGTGTTCCGGTAGTAAAGACTTTCGGACAGACCGTACATTCATTCAAGAGGTTCAAAAGCTGTATTGACGGTTTCGGAAAGTGGGCAGCGGATTATACTCTGACACTCAGATTTCCTATGTCATTCTTTATGACATGCGTCAATGCCATATTTGCATTTATCGTGATCTCTGCTTTTGTGGTTACCAAGAATGGCGTGGATAATGCTGCTATCCTGAACATCATGTATTACATTATTATCACTCCGCTTGTAACGATCGCTCTTACCAAGATCGCATATTCCGGAGAGGCAGAGATGACGCTGATCGATGCTCTTAAGAGAGCAGATAAGATTTTGGAGATCGAGCCGCTCACAGAAGGAGGATCGAACCGAAAGCCTGCTAATAACAGGTTTGAACTTAAGAATGTCTCATATCGTTATAAAGATGCAAACAGAGATGCGGTGAGTGATGTAACACTTTCGATAGAGCCCGGAGAACATGTTGCGTTAGTTGGACCGTCCGGCTCCGGTAAGACCACATTGGCAGAATTGATGGTCAGATTTTTTGATGTGACGAAAGGCGAGATCCTGATAGGTGGTGTGAATGTAAAGGATCTTTCAACGAAGACACTTATGGATCTTGTTTCCTTTGTTTTTCAGGACAGCAGGCTGATAAAGAAATCGATTTTGGAAAATGTCCGGATGGCAAAACCTGATGCAAGTGAAGCTGAGGTTCTTGAGGCTCTTAGAAAAGCTCAGTGTATGGATATTATCGAAAAACTTCCTGATGGAATACATACGGTATTGGGAGAAAAAGGAACTTATCTTTCGGGAGGAGAGCAGCAGAGGATCACAATAGCAAGAGCTTTCTTAAAAGATGCTCCGATATTGATCCTTGACGAAGCAACTGCATTTGCCGATCCCGATAATGAGACGAAGGTTCAGGCTGCATTCGAAGAACTTTCGAAGAATAAGACTCTTATCATGATAGCTCACAGGCTCAGCACTGTTATGAATGCTGACAGGATATTCGTCATGGATGACGGAAAGTGCATCGAATCCGGAAACCACGAAGAACTGATGCATAAAGGCGGATTGTATAAGCATATGTTTGACGAGTATACCAGATCGATCGAATGGAAGGTGGGTGCATAAGATGATAGAGAGATTACAGCATAAATACGCACTTTCAAGACAGGGTGCGGTGGATATGGTCAAAGCATGTGTGAGTGTAACCGTCACAAATATCGTTCTTATGATGACAGCCGGGATCCTGTATACGCTTATAAAGGATCTTTTAGAGAATAACTTAAGCAGTGAACGGATACCGTTTTACATTACGGGTTGTGTGATCGTGCTGGTGCTTGTCTTTATCACCAACTTTATCCAATACAATACAACATTTCTGACTACCTATAGGGAGAGCGGAGTCAGGAGAACAACCATAGCAGAAAAACTGAGAAAACTTCCTCTTTCATACTTTGGAAAGAAGAATATCGCTGATCTTACCACAAATATCATGGGAGACTGCGCAACGATCGAAACGGCATCAAGTCACTGGATACCGGAACTGATCGGAGCAGTAATATCTGTATGCATCGTGGGAGTCAGTCTGTTCTTCTTCTTTGACTGGAGAATGGTACTCGCAAGTTTCTGGGTGATCCCGGTTGCATTCATCATTGTGACCACCTGCGCGGGAGCAGAAAAAAGAGCAGTACGGAAGAATCAGGCGGTTAAGCTTGAACTGGCGGATGGTATTCAGGAATGTCTTGAAGCTATACGTGATCTAAGAGCCAACAATGCACAGGATAGATACATGGAGGAACTTGACGGTAAGATCAAAAAAGTTGAGAAGTTTGCTCTGTTTACTGAATTAAAAATGGCTGTGTATGTCAATTCGGCGGCGATCATTTTAAAACTCGGTATAGGAACAACTGCAGTAGTTGGCGGAATGCTTTTTGCAAATGGAGATATAGATCTGCTTACATTCTTTATGTTTCTTATGCTTGTATCAAGACTGTATGCCCCGATGGAGATATCACTGCAGAATTTTGCTGCGATCATAGCGACCGGAATTCAGTGTGAGCGCCTGGATGAAGTGCTCTCGCATGAAATACAGACAGGTTCGGAAGAACTGAAGAATGATGGTTATGACATTGTATTTGATCATGTCGGATTCAAGTATGACGACAATACTGACGTGCTTAAGGATGTCAGTTTCACTGCCAAACAGGGACAGGTAACTGCTCTTATTGGTCCTTCCGGCGGAGGAAAGACTACCATATCAAGGCTGGCAGCAAGGTTCTGGGATGTGAGCGAGGGTAAGATCACGCTCGGAGGAGAAGATATTTCCAAAGTTGATCCGGAAACTTTGCTTTCAAATTATTCGATCGTCTTTCAGGATGTGACCCTGTTTAATAATTCGGTTATGGAAAATATCAGGATCGGCAGGAACGGAGCTACGGATGAGGAGGTCATGGAAGCTGCGAGACTTGCTAACTGTGATGAGTTTGTAAAGCTCCTTCCCGATCAGTACAACACAAATATAGGAGAGAACGGAAGCGAACTGTCCGGTGGAGAAAGACAGAGGATCTCCATAGCAAGGGCCTTTCTTAAAAATGCACCCGTGATACTTCTCGATGAAGCAACTGCGTCTCTTGATGCAGAGAATGAAACGGTGATACAGGAAGCTTTGTCCAGACTGATAAAAAACAAGACAGTTATGATCATTGCTCATCGAATGAGAACTATTGCGAAAGCAGATCATATTGTTGTACTTAAGGACGGGACGGTTGCCGAACAGGGCAGTCCTGAATATTTGTCAGGATATGACAGCATATATAAAAGAATGACTGCGCAGCAGCTCACTTCGCAGAACTGGACAATGTAACTAAAAAAATTAATAAAGAGGTATGGAAATGAACAATCGTTTGAATGCAAAAGATCTTATCAATGTAGGAATCTATACAGCTATAAGTGCCGTAATATGTTGCCTTGTAGCTATGACGGGCGTAATACCGATCATGATGGTATTGCTGGTCGTATTTGTGCCAATCCTGACCGGGATCCCTTATATGATGTTTCTGACTAAAGTAAAGAAATTCGGAATGATCCTGATATTGAATATCCTTATGGGGGCATTAATGTGGGTTACAGGCATGAGTTATTACGCATTGATCGTGGGAACGATAACCGGACTCATCGCTGAGCTTATTTATCGTATCGGTAAGTACAGCAGCAAATGGCATGGGATAATCGCATATGCAGTATCAGGGCTTTATTGCTGGGCAAATTATATTGGTATCTTCTTTAATGCAGATGCCTATTTTTCGACAAGACAGAATTTTGGACAGGACTACATTGATGCGATCACAAAAATGCTGCCTCCATGGATGTGTCCTGTTCTGCTTGTTGTAGATCTGCTTTGCGGGGTGATAGGCGGATGGATCGGATCTAAGGTATTAAAGAAACATTTTGAAAAGGCAGGGATTGCCTGATCATGGAGTACAGAATTGACAGAGATGCTCATTCGCTTTTAGATCCACGCACAAAACTGCTTCTTCTTTTTACAAGCTCTGTGTTTGTGGTCGGAAATGCCGGTGAGAAATGGATGTTTGTTTTCTACTGGATACTGGTTTTTCTTCCGGTTTTGCTTTTGTTTATCGAGAAAGAATGGAAGGCGGGGATCATCTCCATAGCGATCTATATTGCAAGTTTTTATGCTCAGAAGTCGCTTCAGCATGATCTTACAGTTTTTGAATCTGCTCTTGCGTTGATGCTGTATATCATTACGAAGATACTCCCGACTGCCATTCTTGCCAGATATATCGTAAAGACAACGAAAGTATCGGAATTTCTGGCTGCCATGAACCGAATGCATGTGACTGATAAGCTAACGATACCTGTCAGTGTGATCTTCAGATTTTTTCCTACTGTCATGGAAGAGTCAAAATCCATAAATGACGCTATGCGTATGCGTGGTGTAGAGATGGGGGCCGGGAAAGCAGCTGAGGCAGTTGAATACAGAATGGTTCCACTCATAGCATCATGCTCGATCATAGGAGAGGAATTGTCTGCAGCAGCTATGACAAGAGGGCTTGATGTAGGGAAAAAGAGAAGCTGTATATGGAATATCAGCTTTGGATTTCCTGATGTCATCATTATCACATTATGCCTTATCTGCTTTATATGGTGGATAGTCGGAAGGTTTTATATATGATCAATTTTACCAATGTATCCTTTCAATATACCGAAGAGAGGGATTGTCTTAAGAATATTGACTTGACTATAAACGACGGAGAAGTGGTTCTTGTATGCGGACCATCAGGCTGCGGAAAATCTACGCTTGTTCGATGTGTTAATGGTCTTATACCTCATTATTATCAGGGCAGGATGACCGGTAGCGTTACGGTTGGTGAAACCGATGTATCAAAGACAACTTTAAGAAAACTATCAAGACATGTAGGTACGGTCTTCCAGAATCCCAGAAGTCAGTTTTTTAATGTCGATACGACAAGCGAGCTGGCCTTTGGCTGTGAAAACTTTGGTATAGATCCGGGGGATATTGAACAAAGGATCAATGCGGTCGTAAACAGACATGATCTCGGAAAGCTGATGGACAGAAGCATATTTAAACTGTCCGGCGGTGAAAAACAGAAGATCGCGTGTGCCAGCATTGCTGTGGAACCGATCGATACTGTAATACTGGATGAACCGTCGGCAAATCTTGATTATGCAGGTATCTGTGAACTTCGCAAGATGATCGAAGCATGGAAAGAAGAACATAAGACAATACTCATTGCAGAGCATCGGATATCATATCTCTTTCCATATCTGACACGGGCATTGCTTATGAATAGCGGAGAGATCGTAAAGGAATTCAAGGCAGAAGAGATCAGGTCTCTTTCGGAGGAGGAACTTCACAGACTGGGACTTAGAGCGGAAGAATTGCAGGATCCGGCAGATATAAGCATTGATATGGAAGAGGGAAAAACCAACGATAACAAGATGGTATTGTCGAACATGAAATATTCCTATAAGGGTGAACAACCCGTGTTTGACATTCCGCAAATGGAACTTCCAAAGGGAGAAATCATAGGAATAACCGGTACTAACGGCGCAGGAAAATCAACATTCTTAAGATGCTTATGCGGCCTGGAACGATCCTGTAAAGCGGTGCTAAAGGTTGATAATGAAGTCTGGAACAACAAGATGAGGCGTCGAAATATATATATGGTCATGCAGGATGTGAATCATCAACTGTTTACTGACAGTGTACTTGATGAAGTGATGATATCGCAGAGAACTGAGGACAGAGAAGAAGCGCTGGAAATCCTCGACTCACTGGATCTTAAAGAATATGCGGATAAGCATCCACTCTCATTATCGGGAGGACAGAAACAGAGAGTGGCAGTTGCCTCAGCAATAGCCTCAGGCAGAAACATAATCCTGTTTGATGAGCCTACGAGCGGATTGGACTATTCACATATGCTGCAGGTATCAGAGCTGTTAAAGAAACTTCGTGACAATGGAAAAACAGTGATCATGGTTACGCATGACATAGAACTTATCAAGAATGCGTGTACGGTCGTGATACCTTTTGCCAGCTTAAAAAAGTAATATTTTTTATTTATTTAAAAGGAGGTTAATAAAAAGACAGATCATAAAAACCGGATGACACAGTTTCAATAAAAACATCAACTTAAGAGAAAGGAGAAATCAAAATGAATTGGAGCAAATTGGGTATTTTCGCAGGAGGAGTATTGGTTGGAACAGCCGGAGTTAAGCTTCTGTCAAGCAGAGATGCCAAGAAGGCTTATACGCATTGCACTGCAGCGGTTCTTCGGGCAAAAGATGTTGTTGTAGATCAGGCAACGACCCTTCAGGAAAACTGTCAGGATATTTACGAGGGGGCAAAGCGTATCAATAATGACAGGGCCAAGAAGGAACAGGATTCTGAGATCAAAGAAGAAATCATCGAAGAAGATGCCAAAGAAGATACTGAAGATAACTTCGAAGCATGAATGGGGAGTGTGAGTGATGAATGCTGTTATAAAACATGATATTCCAGGAAGGATGCGCATTCATTTTAAGAAGCCGCGGTTTAGTTTTAGAGAGGCGGATACACTTCTTTATTATCTTGAAAGCTTTGAGTGTATAGATAAGGCGACTGTCTATGAACGTACAGCTGATGCTGTTATCAGGTATTCCGGAAGTCGTGATGAGATCATAAAGATCATACGCGAGTATTCGCCTGATAAAACAGAAGTGCCGGAAAGCTTTTTCGAAAGCTCTGCAAGGGAGATGAATGCAAAGTATTATGAAGATATCGTAATGTCGATCGTATGGCATTACGGAAAAAAGTTGTTTTTGCCGGAACCGGCAAGGACAGCTTTAACTTGCATAAAAAGCCTGCGTTATATCTGGCGGGGCCTCAAGACAATCTCTGAGAAAAAACTCAAAGTAGAATTACTCGATGCTGTAGCAATAAGTGCATCTGCATTGGTAAAAGATTTTTCCACGGCCGCATCGGTAATGTTTTTGTTGGATATAGGAGATAGTCTGGAGGAGTGGACACATAAGAAGTGTACAACAGATCTGGCAAGACAGATGTCCCTGAACATCAGCAAGGTTTGGAAAATCGAGAATGAGCTTGAGATACAGACGGATGCAGATAAGATCAAAACCGGGGATCTTATAGTGGTTCGAATGGGGAATATTATTCCCTTCGATGGTGTGATAGTACAGGGAGACGGAATGATAAATCAGGCCGCCATGACCGGAGAGGCAATTCCGGTAAGAAAAGCAGAAGGCGCAAGCGTATTTGCCGGAACAGTTGTAGAGGAAGGAGAGGTAACGATACGAGTAACCGCTACAGGTGGAAACGGGAGATATGAAAAAATCGTCCGGATGATAGAAGAATCTGAAAAGCTGAAATCAGGACTGGAAAGTAAGGCAGAAGGACTTGCGGACAGACTTGTTCCATACACTTTTGCCGGTGCCGTGTTGACATACCTTTTTACCCGAAATATCTCAAAAACCGTATCTGTACTGATGGTTGATTATTCATGTGCGCTCAAACTTGCCATGCCTATTTCTGTATTGTCTGCGATCAGGGAATCAGGAGAATATGGAGTTACTGTTAAGGGCGGAAAATTTCTGGAAGCAGTTTCCGAAGCGGATATGATCGTGTTTGACAAGACGGGTACGCTTACGAAAGCACAGCCTGCTGTAAAAGCAGTAATCTCATTTAATGGAGAGGATCGTGATGAACTTCTGCGTGAGGCTGCGTGTCTTGAAGAGCATTTTCCACATTCCATAGCGAACGCAGTAGTAAAAGCTGCATCAGATGCACATCTTACACATGATGAACTGCATACTAAGGTTGAATATGTTGTGGCACATGGGATATCGTCGGAAATAAACGGCCGTCGGGCTATTATCGGCAGCTTCCATTTTGTCTTTGAGGATGAGGGAGCGACCATACCGGAAAATAGAAAGGACGAATTCGATCAGCTGCCGGATGAATATTCTCATCTGTATTACGCAAAAGATGGAAAGCTTGCTGCTGTGATCCTTATAGAGGATCCTGTCCGGGATGATGCGAAAGATGTTGTAAGTGCACTAAAAGATACAGGTATAACCCGTATCGTCATGATGACAGGTGACAGTGAGCGCACGGCGAAAAGGATCGCTGATATAGTCGGTGTAGATGAATATCATTCAGAAGTGCTTCCCGAGGATAAATCCCGATATGTGGAGGATAAGAAGAAAGAAGGTTTAAAGGTGATCATGGTAGGAGACGGGATCAATGACTCTCCGGCACTCTCCGCTTCCGATGCGGGAATTGCGATCAGTGAAGGGGCAGAGATCGCCAGACAGATCGCAGATATCACGATAAGCTCAGATGACCTTCATAGTCTGGTTGTATTAAAGAAAATGAGCGATCGGCTGATGGAGAGGATCCGTTTCAATTACAGAACGATCGTGGGATTCAATACCGGTCTTATCATACTGGGATTATTGGGCGTTTTCTCGCCGGGAACATCAGCTCTTCTGCATAATGTGTCGACCATAGCAATTGGTGTTAAGAGCACGACGAAGTTATTGAATTGACATATCGATCGGGATGTGATAGTTTATATGTGTACGCTAACGTTGTTAGCGTACACTGTTAGAGGAGGGAACATGCCGAGAGATAAAACGATAAACCATGCAAAGATTATGGCGGCGGCCAGAGAAGAATTTCTGGAGATGGGATTTGAAAAAGCTTCCATGCGAAAGATAGGGGAGCGCTGCGGGATGACTGCAGCCGGGATATACAGGCACTGTCGTGACAAAAGTGATCTGTTTGACCAATTGGTCAAACCGGCGGTAGAAGATTTAGAAAGATATTCCCGTGCACATATCGCCCGATATGATGAACTTTTAAAAAAGAAAAGAAAAATGGTATGGATGGATTCCCATATAGATATTATGCGTGAACTGGTATATCCCAATATGGATGATTACTATCTTCTCATTGTAAAGTCGCAGGGGACAAGATATGAAACTTTTCTTCATGACATAACAGAACAGATACAGGATGAGATGCTGCAATATATGAAACGCTTAAGGGAGACCGACGAAAAGATACCGGAGATCGCACCGAGGGAAATGCATCTTCTTGTAACAGCGTATATTACAGCACTTTTCGAACCGGTCATACACCGGTATTCGTATGATGAAGCGATCAGTGCATTGAAAACATTGGAAAACTATTTCCTTCCCGGATGGAAAAAGTTATTCGGTAGATAAAACAATTAAATATTGGTCACAGTATTCACCGTCTGTCTTCGCATTTTGAAGGCAGGCGGTGAATTTGCGATAAGGGTTAGTTAACGATAGAAAAAAGTGTTAACAAAACAAAGGAGAAATAAGATGAGCAGCAATGCAGAAGTAAAAAAAAGAAACAACTGGTTCGGGACAATGCTTTCCTATGCAAAGGGAAGCGGAGGCAGACTTGCAGTATCGGTAATCTTTTCCATGATCAGCCTTTGTGCGGGTCTGGTACCGTTTTTTTGTGTGTACAGAATATTGGATCTGTATATCAGCGGCATGTTGGATGGAACAGGTATTACGAAATGGAGCCTGATTGCAGCGGGGATGTATCTGCTAAAGATAGTCTGCTTCGGTATTTCCACCGGAATCTCCCATTATGTGGCATTTAACGTACTGGAGGGAATGCGTCTGAAAGTGGCGGATCTTTTCCTGCGGGCACCACTTGGGGAAGTCTATTCACATTCGATCGGTGAGATCAAAGGCATCATCGTGGATAAGATCGAAGATATCGAACCGCCTCTGGCCCACGTTGTACCGGAAGGCGCGGGGCACATCCTGCTTCCGATAATCAGTTTTATAGCGCTTGCGATCATCGATATCCGCATGGCGCTGGCAGCCCTGGCTGCATTTCCGTTCGGACTGATATTTATGATCCTGACTTTTGTGATCAGTGGAAAGAATATGACTAAGTATCAGGAAGCCAATGCACATATGAGCAGCGTTATTGTGGAATATGTTGAGGGTATTGAGGTGATCAAGGCCTTTGGAAAAAGCGGCGTGAGTTATGAAAAATTTGCCGGTTCGATAAAGAGCTACAGGGATTTTGTGATCAAGTGGCTGGAATCCACATGGTTTACGATGAAAATGGCATTTGCCTTTATGCCGGCGACATTGCTGGGAATGGTGCCGATTAGTGTTTATCTTGTATCAAAGGGGGATATCACCGTTTCGCAGATGGCTCTGGGCGTTATGCTGGCAATGTCGATGGTTGTCAGTATGGCAAAGCTGGAGATATTCTCAAACGGACTGCGTCAGATGGAATATACAGTAAATGAGATACAGAAACTCTTTGATATGAAATTACTGTCGGAACCTGAAAAAGAAAGTAAGCCAAAGAGTTATACCATCGAAATGAAAAACGTTCATTTTACTTATGATCCTGAAGAGGGAGAGGTTCTGCACGGAATAGACCTTGTTCTGAAAGAAGGAAGCTTTACTGCATTGGTTGGACCAAGCGGTGGAGGAAAATCAACTGTGGCGAAGCTGATCGCAAGATTCTGGGATGTCAGCGAAGGCAGTATAAAGATCGGTGGAATCGATATTCGTGATATGAAGATCACGAGCCTTGCAGATCTGGTCAGTTTTGTAACGCAGGATAACTTTTTGTTCAGCTGCTCGATAATGGAGAATATAAGGCTTGGAAAACCCGGAGCAACGGATGAAGAAGTAAAGCAGGCGGCAAGAGCAGCGTGCTGTGAGGAATTCATATTAAAACTCCCGGACGGATACAATACATCAGCAGGTGAAGCAGGCAAACGACTTTCGGGCGGAGAGAGACAGAGGATCGCAATTGCCAGAATGATGCTTAAGAATGCACCGATCATTATCCTGGATGAAGCAACTGCATTTACCGATCCGGAAAACGAAACAAAGCTTCAGGAATCGATTGCTAATCTGACTAAAGGGAAAACGCTCTTAGTCATTGCACACAGGCTTTCAACGATAAAGAATGCAGATAATATCGTATTACTGAATGATGGAAGGATCGAAGCTTCCGGGGATCAGGAAAAGCTTCTCGCCGGATCACCTTTGTATCAGAGAATGTGGCAGGCACATATCGGAGCCAGAAACTGGGCTGCGGGAAATGTAAAGGAGGCATGAGATGTTTAAGACAATAAAGAGGATCATTGACTGGTGTGGTGATTTTAAAACAAGTCTGTATATCGGTTTTGTATTTTCGTTCTTAGGTTCCTGGGCGGCAGCGGCTCCGGTAGCATATTCCGGATTTCTGATAGGAAGGATAGTTAAAGAAATTCAGGGCGGAGGCAAGATAGATCCTAAACTTTGGAAAAGCAGTCTGCTGATCATGTTGGGGCTGGTCGCAGCTAAGTTCCTTATGGATTATTTGAAGGCAATATTCCATGAGAAGATCGGCTATGAACTTGTAGCCCGCGACAGGCTAAAGATCGGAGAAGTGCTGAAGCGTGTATCTCTCGGATACTTCCAGAGTAATGATACAGGGGCTATTTTAAACGCGATCACTACAGGACTCGCTACTTTGGAAAATATGGGTATCCGTATGGTAGATGGTTTTGTGGGAGGATATCTGAATTTTTTATGTGTATTTATGTTTTTGCTGTTTGTAAATATAAAAGCGGCATTGATCTCGTTGCTGGGTGTGGGGGTATCTTTTGTTTTTCTTGTTATGATATCGAAACATAGTCTTAAAAACACAAAGGTGCTTAATGCTGAGAATGAAAAGCTTACAAGGGCAGCACTGGAATATACCCGCGGATTGCCGATCGTAAAATCCTTCGGAATGGAAGGAGTATCGATCAAAGCATTTAAGGAAGCATGTGCAAGCGGAAAAAAGATAGCATTAAAGATAGAATGGGGATTTATCCCTTATAATTGCCTGCATCTTCTGGCGCTTCGCCTGGCAAGTGTTTGGATGTTCATTACTGTAATGTATGCAGGACTTGCGGGAGAAATGGAATTTGAGATGGTACTGATCGTTGCACTTCTTTCACTTTCGATCTTTAATTCGGTGGATCCTATCGCTGACAGCGCGCATGTATTATCCGTGATCAATAATGCGTTTGATAAGATGGAAGTGTTTTCGGAAGCAGGTCTGCTTGATGCGGACGGCAGGGATATTTGTCCTGAACATTATGGGATCGAATTTAAGGATGTCTCATTTTCCTATTCCAATGCGAAAACTACAGAAGACAGGGTGGTGTTGAAAGATGTTTCGTTTACCATCCCCGAAGGGAAAACAACAGCGATCGTAGGTCCATCCGGAAGCGGTAAAACAACGATCTGCAATCTGATCGCCAGATTTTATGATGTGACAAAAGGAGAGATCAGAGTAGGGGGAATGAACGTCCGTGATTACAGTCTGGACAGCCTGCTTTCAAATATATCCATGGTATTTCAGAATGTATATCTGTTCAATGATACCATCCGTGCGAATATATGTTTCGGACGTGAAGGGATCACGGAAGAAGAGATGATAGATGCGGCGAAAAAAGCGCGGTGTCACGATTTTATAATGGAACTGCCAAACGGTTATGACACAGTAATAGGAGAAGGTGGAGGAACGCTTTCGGGAGGACAAAAACAGCGTATCTCCATTGCAAGAGCTATACTGAAAAATGCTCCCATCATCATATTGGATGAGTCTACTGCAAGTATTGATCCTGAAAACGAGCATCTGATCCAGGGGGCCCTGACAGAATTGTCCAAAGGAAAAACCGTGATCATTATTGCGCATCGTCTGGCAACGATCGAGGCTGCTGATCAGATCCTGGTTGTGGATGAAGGAAAAATAATTGAAAAAGGAAAACATGAGGAACTGATTGAGCTGGGCGGTAAGTATGCGGGATTTATAAAGATACGTCAGGAGGCGGAAAATTGGCAGATAGCATAATGTCAAAAATACCAAATCGTGAAGGCACAAATATTGCGATATAATAGTGGAGGTGCAATACGAGAACGATTCCGATAGCAGATTATATTTGAGGCGGTATGTGTTAACGAATATTATTCCTCTAATATGTGTTATTGGATACATCATTATCTGCATGAAATAGAAGACGATGGTAAGTGATACCGCAAGATACTGCTCTTGCGGTATTTTTATTTGGGGACGGGGTTAAGGGCTCATTACGAACAAATGAAAAATAACGCTGATGCGTGGTTAAATACGGAGTATAATTTATTTTGGTATAAGAAGTTCAAGAAAGATGATCCACAAAAATGAACCTCTAACCCCGTCCCCAATGGATCATAATGGCCCAACGGGACGGGGTTAATGGTCCATTCATGTTTTATATTCTTGGGGTGAAAAAGGGGATTAGATTAAATGGAACAAAGTGAAGTGTTTAAGGAAATTAGAAAAAGAATAAAACCAGCTCTTAAAGAGATGGGATTTAAAACAAGGAATTCTCACTATGTAAGAGTGTCCAAAGGGGAAATAGTACAGTGTTTTGGATTTCAAAAATTTAATGGAGATCATTTTACTGTAAATTTTGGAATTACCCCATTGTATACAACTTCAAGCCGATATTTTTTGGAGAGCCGTAGAATTGGGGACCTGATCGGTCCGGGGGATAAATGGTGGACGTATTGCGAAAAATCGGTGGATTTAGTCTCAGATTTGATTTTAAATACTCTATTAGTGGTTTTCAAGCAATGTGATTCTTACATCGGATTTTATGAAGCTGTGGAAAAATCTATTGTAGAAGTGAAAAGTGTGGAAGAATCGAAAAAGCAGTGGGATACTCGATGGGATAATCCTGATATGGCTAATATTATACATAATTGTACCGGGCATATTCATGAATTATGTATTAGACTTGGAAAACTTGATAAAGCATTGATATGTATCAATAATTCTATAATAGGACATCAAAGGGTGAAAAGTGAAACCTCTATTAGAAGTAATCATGAACAGTTGGATAGGTTGATTGCAGAAGATGAGACTATAAAACGTAAAATATTGATGAATGATGTTGATGATATCATAAATAATTATAAAAAAATAGAAATAGAGAATATAGAATTATTAGAAAAGTATTTATGTTAAACCATAGAAGATTATTTGACGATTAAGGATGGTATAGCACTGAAGTGATTAGCGATGTATTTAGTATAGAAAATATCGGATATCATAACGAAAATAAAGCAGGAGGCTGGGATCTGTGAAAGTATTGTCATCACTCTTTCTGGTGTTTTTTAAAATCGGGCTGTTTACCTTTGGCGGTGGCTATGCCATGCTGGCACTGATCGAAGATATCTGCGTGGAGAAGAAAAAATGGATCACCCACGAAGAGATGATGAATATAACCGTAATAGCAGAATCCACTCCCGGCCCGATAGCGATCAATCTTGCAACATATGTTGGCTACAAATTACGAAGAATACCGGGAGCACTTATTGCAACGTTCGGTATGATACTGCCGTCTTTCTGTATAGTTTTTCTGATCTCACAATTCCTGGAACGCTTTTTGGAGATAAAGTGGGTATCAAATGCTTTCCAGGGGATCAAAATTGCTGTTGCTATTTTAATAATGGACGCAGCAATAAAGATGATTAAGAAAATGGATAAAAAACCATTCCCGATCATCATAATGATTGCCGCCCTGATCAGCATGCTTGTCATAAATTTTCTGGCCTTGCACATTTCATCTTTGGTGATACTGCTTTTGGGTGCTGTATCAGGTCTGGTCTTCTATGCGATACATAATCGAAAAGGAAAGGAGTCGGCAGCAAAATGATCTATTTAGAACTGTTTATTGCTTTTCTTGAGGTCGGACTCTTTTCGTTTGGAGGGGGGTATGTATCGATACCTCTGATACGTGAGATCGTACTAACTTACGGTTGGATGGATGACGAAATGATTACTCATATGATTGCTGTAAGTGAGAGTACGCCCGGTCCATTGATGGTCAATATGGCAACATATGTTGGCAGTACTCAGGGAGGGCTTCTTGGAGCGCTGATTGCTACACTGGCAGTTGTGCTCCCTGCGTTTCTGATAATCATATTGGTAATGGCAATATTCAGGAGATTTATCAGCAACAGATATTTTCAAGGGATGCTTAGCGGAATGAAACCTTGCATTATCGGAATAATAATGGCAATGGGCATCTATATGATGGTTCAGAATTGTTGTGGAAGCATGATTTCGGGAATAGATATCATTGCGGTTCTTTTGGTGATAATACTTGGCACTATATTTTGGGGATCCAGAAAAATAAAGAAGAATGGAATCTCTCCAATTTTACTGATCATCATTTCTGCGGGGACCGGAATTATCTTCTATGGTTTTAGATAAATTCTGGCATAAGCAGTATGGGAGCTCAGATGACTTTAGCTGAGGCAGGCATTAAGCTCTATGGTGGTGTTTTGGGAGATGCTGATGAGGCAGCTCAGGCTCTTGCAGAAGGAAGACTTGAATACGATCCCGATGTTAAGTGTGACTATCACGTCCATGAAGAAGGACATGAATGTGGGCATGGCGATCACGGCTGGACACCGGAAGGCGTAAAAGCGCACCAGGCGAGAAGAGGAACCGAGATGTTTCCGATCACTATTGCAGAGCATCTTGAAATCTTAAAGAATGCAGGATTTACAACCGTAGACATCTTATGGGTGTCCTACATGCAGGCCGGCTTCTGGGCAGTGAAATAGGAATTGAACGATTTGATGATAAGAGGGTTCGGAATTGATACTCGTGTATTATCTGCTTTTAATCAATATAGTTGCCTTTACGTTTTACGGGCTGGATAAGTTCTTTGCGGTAAAGCATATGAGAAGGATTTCGGAGGCTTCCCTGATACTTTTGGCGGGTATCGGGGGAGCTTTCGGTGCTTTGACCGGAATTCTCGTCTTTCACCACAAAACGAGGAAGAAGAAATTCTATGTAACTGTACCCGTGCTTGCGGGTGTGTTTTTTTTGCTAAACGGATTTTTCCTGTACCAGAATTATCATCTGGTTGTGACGGAGTATGAGTATAAGAGTGCGGAGGTTCCCGCTTCCCTGGACGGGTACGTGATTGTGCAGATTTCGGATCTGCATAACCAGTGGTTCGGATTCGATGAAGGCGTTCTTTTGGACAGGATCCGGGCGTGTGAGCCCGACATCATTGTTGTTACTGGGGATGTATTGGATTCATCGCACACGAGGTATGCATTTGCAGAAGACTTCTTCCGCGGGGCTGTGGAAATCGCGCCAGTGTATTATATTACCGGAAATCATGAGGAATGGCTGCCGAGGAATCGCTTCAATCGTTTTTTGGATGAAATTGAACAGATGGGCGTGATCTGCCTGGATGACAGAGAAGCGGAGGTGGACGGGTTCCTTTTGGCAGGTGTGGCCGAGGCATCTCTCGGAAAGGATCTTTCGGGAAAGTATCCGGCGGATCGGCTGGTGGTGTTACTTGCGCACGAGCCCGGATACTATGAGAATTACGGAAAATCGGGTTCGGACGTAGTCCTTACGGGGCATAATCACGGCGGCCAGTTCATCTTGCCCGGAAAAGGCGGTCTGGTATCGCCGGATCTGAAATTTTTCCCGAAACTGTATGAGGGGATGCATCAATACGGGGATATGTCCATGATCATCAGCAGGGGCCTCGGAAACAGTGTGATTCCCGTCAGGATCAACAACTATCCGGAAATTGTGAAGCTTACACTTCGAACAGAAGAGTAAAATGCGAATGATATCGTAAATCGTTTATACGATTGCATAGAGAAGGCAGTATGAGTGAGCAGGGCATTTTGCCCTGTTTTTTTTACGCATCGGTAAATGGTTTTATGGTATAAAATGCGGTGTCGCTTAATTAGTATCAATACGACAAAAGGTAGGTGGTTCCCTGTCAAGTGTAACAACTCGAATTAAAGAGATGTGGGGATTTTTTTCTTTAGGTTATCTTTAGGTTGACTTTAAGATAGCTTTTACCTCCTGCATTATTATACGAACTGTAAGGAGGAACAAAACAATGAACGAAATGATTTCTTTAGAAAATGTAACAAAAACATATAAGGATAAGACGGTTGTTGATAAGTTATCGCTGTCAGTTGGAAAAGGAGAGGTTTTTGCACTGCTTGGAGCAAATGGAGCAGGTAAGACTACAACAATAAAAATGATTCTGGGGCTTGCAAAGGTAAGCTCAGGTAATATAAAGATAGCAGATGGAACAAAGATAGGTTATTCACCGGAAACACCGTATTTTCCACCATACCTCACAGCAATGGAAGTACTTAGCTACTACGCAGGTATTGAGGGAGACAAAAGTAAAAAAGATAAGAGTTATCTGAAAAAGCTTCTAGATGTAACAGGACTTGAAGATACAAAAACAAAGGTTAAGAACTATTCGAAAGGAATGATACAGAGACTTGCACTTGCACAAGCACTCATCGCTGATCCGGACATCCTGATTCTGGATGAGCCAACTGCAGGACTTGATGCCCTGGGAAGAAAACACAACCTGGAGCTGCTTGAATCACTAAAAAAAGCAGGTAAGACAATAATCATCAATTCACATATTCTTCATGATATCGAAGCAATCTGCGACAGAGGAGTAATCATGAAAAAAGGAAAAGTGATCGATACATGGACAAACGGAGTAAGTCACGAAAGCCTTGAAGATAAATTCATTCGACTGGTAGGAGAGGAGTAAGTCATGGAAATAGTATTAAATGTAGTTAAAGAAAAGATTCGTAAGAAAATGTTATATATAACAACAGTACTTGGAATTCTGGTTGTTATGATCTTCTCATCAGATATGGGAAGCCTGACAATCGGAGGAAAGAACATCAAAGATTATTATGTACTGATTCCAATACTAATCAATGTAGTTAATTTCTTAAGTGGTGCAATCGCACTTGCAATGTCAATAACAACAATTCCCAATGAATATGAGAGACGTACAAGTCATCTGATCTGGTCAAGAGGAATTAGCCAGAGCAAGTATCATATAGATCTGACAATCGGAAATGTAATCGTGTCATGGATATCAGGAATAATTCTTTATATCACACTTGGATTATTTGCAATAATAAATGGTTACAACAATATGCTTGGACTTATATTTGTAGCAATACTGTTTATGTTCATTTATACAGCTATTATCTGTACTCTTACATCAGCACTTTCAATTAAACTCCCAACAGTTATTACAGGAGTAATAATGATAATTGTTTTCTTAGGTGGAGCACTTCGTAGCATTTTAAAACTTATGTCAGCAGTTCTTACAGGATTCGGTGGAACTGTAGTAAAAAGACTAATCGGTCTCTTCCCAGATCTTGCAGGACTCAGCAGACAGGCAGGAAACCTTATTCAGGGAAAGCCGGTAGATATACATGTAATAGTAATTGGACTTTTATTTATCTGGATAGCAGGACTTGGACTTATCTTATTCAGAAGAAAAGAAGCATAATAATATAATAAATAGGAGAAAGAAAAAATGAAGAGTTTAAATAAAAAGATTGGATATGCAGTATATGGACTTATTGGAGCAGGACTTATTCTTACAGGATTTATAACAACAGAAAGAGGCCTTAAGGGAGATGATAGAAAGGAATATGACAGAGTAGTTGAAGATTATGCAGAGCTTGGTGATATGGGATTCGATGGCTTCAGACCTATGGATTACAAGGTGGCATTTTCAAACGGAGAAAAGGATTTTGTGATTGATTATAATGATGGTGATTATGAGGTGAGCGAGAGAAAGGCTGTATATGAAGGACTCGTAGGAAGTATTTATCAAAATGGAAATGAATTCGAGGTTGTAGTTCCTGAGTATGATACATGGATTGCAACAGGAAGTTCATCCCAGCTTTCTTCAGTAATCTGGCATGAGAGCTTCCATGCATTTCAGAATACAAAGTATCATGTTCTTGAGAATGCTTCGGAAAATGGCCTCTCAGAAACTGAACTTGCAGAAAGAATTGATAGCGATGTTGAAAAGAAGAATATGTATGAAAAAGAACTTGAAATTCTTAGTCAGATTACAGATGAAGAAAAGAATGGTGATGCTGAGACAATTGCATTAGAATATATAAATGTGGCATCTGACAGAGATAAGATTCTTTCTGATGAAGAAAAAGTATCAGAAGACTTTTATGAGATGGTTGAAGGTTCGGCATACTATGTAGAAGCATCAGTTGTAAGATATGAAAATGGTGAAGCAGCATATCAGGATAAATACATTAATGAAGCCGGAAACTATATTGATGGCAATTCAAAGTATTATCATCATGGAATGATGCAGTGCATGCTTCTTGATGAGCTTGATCCACAGTGGAAAGCATCATATAACTTTGATAAGCCACTTGATGAAGTGATAGCTTCATATGTTAAGTAAATGAATGAAAGGGTGAGGAGTTAAGATGGAATATACAGTTCTGGGAGCAGATGACGAGGTAGAGATACTCGATTCGCTTGAACTCTTTTTAAACAAAGAAGGAATAAGACTAATTAAGGCTGATAATGGAATATCAGCCTTAGAGCTGTTTAAATCAGAAAATCCTCACATGGTTCTTCTGGATGTGATGATGCCGGGAATTGATGGATTTGGTGTACTTAGAAAGATTAGAGAGACTAGTCATGTGCCGGCTATAATGATAACGGCTAAGAGTGAGGATTATGATAAAATCCTTGGGCTGGAGCTGGGAGCGGATGATTACATATCCAAGCCATTTAATCCAATGGAAGTAGTGGCCAGAGTAAAAGCTCAGCTTAGACGTAATTACGATTATCATGAGGAAAAAGTTGAGACTGTAAAAGCATTTGGACTGGAGCTGGACCCGAAGGCAAAGGCGGTAACAGGAAATGGTGCACCTCTTGAGCTTACAGGAACTGAGTATAAAATACTTGAGCTTCTGATGACACATCCCGGAAGAATATATACCAAGCAGCAGATTTTTGAATATGCCTGGGAGAATGATTATATAGCAGATGACAGTACAATAATGGTACATATAAGCAATCTGAAAAAGAAGCTTCAGACTGTGGTAGGAGATACTACGGTGATAAAGACAGTAAAGGGATTGGGATATAGATTTGAAAAAGAATAAACGTAAAAAAAGTATATTTTCCAGACTTGTAAAAAGCTATGTTATATTTCTTGCATTATCTATATTTTTATACTTTGTAGTTGCTATAGTTTTCCTAATTAAAATGGGAAATGGTGATGTTGGTAACATGTCGCCTCAAAGTATCGTACAGGATGACGGCAGCATAAAAGATCTGAATGTTTTTGAAAAAAATGGCGGTTGGGTTGAAGAACTGGATAATGAGGGAAATGTAATAAATATCTATGGTAATCAGCAGACTAATAAAGCGAGCTATACCATAAGTGAACTTGCGAATCTTCTTGATCTTGGCTATATAGATTATGATAATTATGGTGTCATCATTAAGAATCCGAAGGAACAGACAAAGAAGAGTTATTCTGCATGTGTAAGATGTGTAGGAAATCCGGAGAAAGTATTTTTAGTTTGTTATCCTTCGGATATGGTAGATTACAAGATTACATTTCAGCTTACTGACGGAAATGGAGGAAGTGCCGGATCATTTATCTTAGTGCTTGCAGCACTTTTTCTGACGGAAGTTCTGCTAATCAGTCTATATCTGAAAAGGCATATTGATAAGCCTATCAAACAGCTGATGAGTGGAATGGATGAGGTTAGTAACGGAGAAAGAGATGTAGTTCTGGATTATAATACGGATAAAGAATTTGAGGATATACGTGACAAGTTCAATCGTATGGCCAGAAAACTCAAGGAGAGTGAAGATGAAAAGCATCAGATAGAACAGCGAAGAAATCAGATGCTGCTTGAACTGGCACATGATATAAAGAATCCGGTTGCATCTATAAAAAGCAGTGTCACTGCACTTAACGAAGGCCTTGTATCAGATGATAAGTTAAAAGATTATTATAGAACGATAGATATGAAGGCTGAGAGAATTCGAACGCTTACAGAGGATATGAATACGAGTCTGAAGCTGGAAAGTGACAGCTATGAGCTTGTACGGGAAGAGAAGGATGTATGCGAGATAGTGCGCCGAATCTGTGTAGAATTCTATGAGGATATCACAGCAACAGGTAAAGATTTTGATATCAACATACCGGAAGAACCATGCATGGCAAGTGTAGATGAAAAGCTCTTTGGCAGAGTAATCAATAATCTCCTTGCCAATGCCAATAAATATAACAGCTCAGGAAAACTGATAGTGCTTAATCTCTCATCAGAGAATTCAGAGATTCTGATAGAAGTAATGGATGATGGTGAGGCGATAGATGAAGAATTTGTACCGAAAATGTTCGACGAATTCGCCAGAGGTGATAAAACCCGTAAGACAGATGGAGGTACCGGACTGGGACTAGCTATATCCAGAAAGATAATGGAAAAGCATAATGGTTCGCTTAAGTATATAAGAGCTGAAGAAATGAATTGCTTCTGCGTAAGACTGAATGCCCAGACTTAAATATAAATAAAGAAAAGGACAGACGGAATGCCTGTAGTTATCTGATAGAAATCGGAGAACTGCAGGCATTTTTTGTTGAAAACAAATCGACTAAAAGTCGAAAAAGTATTGACAAGCGATCGACACGTCTATATTATATAACCGACTGTTAGTCGGTTATGGGAACGATTCAAAGAAAGGATAGGATATGAAGAAGGGAGAAAGAAGAAAACAGGAACTTCTAAAGATTGCATACCGGATGTTCATAGAAAAGGGTTATGAGAACACAAGTATTGATGAGATCATTGCCGAAGCCGGTATTGCAAAGGGGACCTATTATTATTACTTCGAGAGCAAAGAAGCGACTCTGGAGGCTGTAATAGAAATGATGATCGAAGAAGAGGTCGGTAGGGCTAAAGCGGTTCTGGAGACTTCTTTGCCGGTACCGCAAAAGCTGGTCTCAGTCATTTATTCTCTTCGCCCTGCACAGGATGAGCAGGTTATCGTAAAAGCCCTTGATGTGACGGAAAATATCGTTATGCACGAGAAGGTAAACAGACGTATTGTGGAGGAAACTGTTCCTCTTCTGACGGAGGTTGTGAAGGAGGGGATATCGCAAGGAATATTTGAGTGTACCAACATAGAGGAGAGAGTCAGGATGCTTCTTATCATTAGTCAGCATATATTTGATGATGGGATTTTCACTGACAGAGATGTAGAAGTGTATATAGATGTGGTTGAGAAGACACTCGGAGCTAAAGGTGGAACTATGAGTTGTATTGCTGAATTGATATCAGCTTTATGACTTTATGTGCCGGAGAGATGATGAAGGAGGTGTATCCAAGTGATAGGCATATATATGAGCGGAACAGGAAATACAAAGCATTGTGTCGGTAAGCTCCTTTCCGTAATTGATCCCAAAGCAGAAATGATACCGATCGAGTCTGAAGAGTCTGCTGATAAGATCAGACAAAGTGATATGGTATTACTTGCTTTTCCGACACAGTTTTCAAATGTTCCTTTTATGGTAAAGGATTTCATTAGAAGAAATTCGGAAATATGGAAGGATAAGAAAATTTTCTGTATGACTACGATGGGGGCATTTTCAGGGGATGGTGCAGGATGTGCGGCGAGACTTTTAAGGAAATACGGGGCAAAGATCATCGGCGGTCTTCATGTCAGAATGCCGGATGCCGTATGTGATAATAAAATGCTTAAAAAATCACTCGAAGAAAATAAGCGAATCGTCAGAGAGGCTGATAAAAAGATCGAAGCTGTAGGAAGAAAAATAGTTAATGAGGGGATTTATCCTCAGGACGGGTTATCCTTTATGGCTCATCTTGCCGGTCTGTTTGGGCAGAGGCTTTGGTTTTACGGGAAAACTGCTCATTATTCGGATAAGCTTAAGATCAGTGAGGATTGTGTAGGCTGCGGTATATGTGCAAATAACTGCCCGATGGGAAATTTGAAAATAGTAGATGGAAAAGCAGTGGCGGATAACAAATGTGCCATGTGTTACCGATGCATAAGTCATTGCCCGAAGCAGGCGATAACGCTGCTCGGTAAAGAAGTAGTTGAGCAGTGCCGGTATGACAGATATTGCTGATTAAATAAATATTTTGTATGAGGAGATTAAAGAAAATGAAAAGAAAATCTGCTTTGGGAATTGCTTTAGCTGTGATGTTGACATTAATGCTTGGTGGATGTGGGTCCGGTAAAGAAACACTGCCGGGGGACAGTAACACTGAAGGAGTATCTTCTGCAAATGTCACATCATCTGAAGATACAGGCGTGGATAGTAGTAATGAAGTGTATGAAGAACAGACAACTCAGGAAGATGATTCCGAAGATACTACTGCTGAAGATAAGGCAGCAGAGGATATAATTTCAAGCATTAAAGAATATAATATACATATACCGAATGCGTTTTCTTATATAAATAAAGGTAACAGAAGACTCTTTCAGACTGAGACATATTCCGGCAGTACTGTGTATTATTCGTTAATTAACATTCCGGATTATGCTCATGTACATGCAGATGAAAATTATACATTGGATGATGTACCTGAAATCACATGGGATAATATTTTGGAAGACATGCGCGCACTTAATCTTCCAGCGGGTGCTTCCAAATCCAAGTGTGTTGTTGATACAGATGAGAAAAGACAGATGCTTGGAAATGATGTGATCCGTAGAACGGGTACACTCCAGCTAGTGAAATCAGGCAAGACAATGGAGATTGCATATGCTGCGTATTATATGGTGACAGATATGCAGAACGGAGACTATAAACAGGTTCCGGTTGTATGGATCGCCTTTTCAGAGGATACAAGTGATGAAACAAAGAAATATCTGGAGGAAGTGGTTGATTATACTTATGAGAATTCAGAGATAGAAGGAAATTGAATATTTATAGTAAGCGAAAAAGGAGCACATATGCTCATGAAAAAAATATCAAGGAAATCTGTTATTACACTTCCGGTTTTATGCGTAATGCTTCTCACTTTTACTTCGTGCGGTAAGGTGAAAAGTGCATCGGAATTAGAAAAATATGCTGAGAAGACTTACGGTGCGTGCGAGATCGTTTCGCAATCTAAGACGGATGACCGGACGGCGCTGATTGTTCACGATGAGCTTCAGGATTTTGATTACAGTATTGAAAGTGTCATGGAATCGGTTAATGTCGATGGAGGTATTTGGGGTAAATATGTGGATATACATAGCGGATTTGACGGAAGCTTAAAGGACAAGGTTATTCAAAATGTAACCGACAAGTTAGATTCTGAATGCAAGCGTAGTAACGCAAGGTGGGAAAAAGAAGAATGGTGGCCCGGACTGATCAGCATCTATGCTACCGATGAAGCATCGGCAAAGGAAGTGGCCCTTTTCTGTGCTGAAATCCTTCAGACCGAAAATCTTAATAACCGTATGGACGGATGGGAGATCCGCGTATATGTTGGTGGCGAACAAACCGGAGAAGAGAGAGTCGGGACTATCACTTTGCCGGATATATCACTTATCTCGGTAGATGAAGAACATGATCAGTATTATATACGGATGGCACATATACAGACTGATCCTAATGCGGTTTTCCTGCGAAAAGAGATAAAGACATTTGCTGATACAGGAGCTGATCTTAACAGGGTGGATCACCCGGCATATGACGGAACATCGGATCCTACAAGTGATTCTTCACCGGTTACTTTCTATTATTTCAGGGCATCTGATGGCAGTGAATACTATCTCTGTGATTTCCTCTATTATGAAGGAGACTCAAGAGATGCACCTAAATGGTACACGAATTATGGAGGGTAGATGAAGTACCTACTTTTGATAGGCAGCACATCGATTGAGCAATATAAGAAAATATATCGCAGCGAAGCAGATTACATTGCCATATCTATGGTGGTTGTTCTAAGAGGATATCAGGGTAAGGAAAGCAGTTATTTTAAATAGGAGTGATCGGATGATCAACTTAAGAACGATTACTAAAGAAAACATAGAAGACATACTGAACCTCAGCGTAAGCGAAGAGCAAAAAGGTTTTGTCTCAGATAATTCTGAATCCTTGGCGCAGGCGTATGTATATCATGATACTGCATGGCCGTTTGCTGTATATGAGGATGATACTCCGGTAGGCTTTATTATGATGGGATATTACGAGGCAAAACAATATTATACATTGTGGAAGTTCATGATCGATCAAAGATATCAGAATAAAGGATACGGCCGACAGGCGCTTTTGCAAGGACTGGATTTTATCAAAGAAAAGTTCAATCCTGATAAAATCTATACTGGGGTGGCTCTGGGAAACAGTGTGGCCAAAGGCTTGTACGAATCTGTCGGGTTTGTTGATACAGGATTAAGGGAGTTTGGTATGGAAGAAATGTGCTTGAATTATGATGAGAGCATCAGAGAGTGTTCTTGATGATGGAGTGAAACTAATGAAAAATATAATCTTACTTAACGGTCCGTCTTCTGCCGGTAAATCAACACTGTCTAAAGAATTGAAAAAACAGCTTGGAGACGCAGATATGGAAGCAGTTATCATTTCAATAGATGATTATATGATAACGGATCCGAAAGAGACGATATATGAGGATGATATTTACGAGATCATGCCTGCCATGTGTAGGGATATCAAAGAATATACAGGAAGAGGCAAGATTGTTATTGTTGATCATGCAATAACCAGTGAACGTATCTATGATATGTTTCTGGATGTGGCAAAAGAAGGTAAAGCATTGACGGTGAAAGTATATTGTGATCTTGAGATCCTCCGTCAGAGAGAGAGGGCAAGGGGCGACAGATGTCCTGGTTCTGCGGAAGCCTCTCTCAAATATTTATGGCCTAAGGATGGATACGATCTCTGCATCGATAACGGGAAGGATTCAGCAGTTGAAAATGCAGAAAAAATACTTCTCTGTCTTTGATGATAGGAAGTGTTTGAAATCTTGACGGAAGCTGTAAGGCGCGTTCCATGGAATATGACGGTGAGCTGCAGGAAATACCTCAGATGGACCTGCCTTTTGGCGGATAGAATACGCCAAAATATGCAAAGATATGCCAAATCGTGAAGGTGCAACAATTCAGTATTTATGAGGTTTTGAGAGATGATAAAATACTGTTTGTCTGCTGGGGTAAGCGATTTCAGTAGAATGATACCGCGGTTATCTGCTATACGTGGATGATCGCGGATATTTTATAAATAGCAAAAACGGAAATACTATTCAGTCGATAGAAGATTATGATTGATGTGTAGCTACGAAATATCACAGAAAGGAGGAAACTGCGTATGGTCAGGGAGATGATCCAGAAAACATTGGATTATGTTGATAGCAACATAAAAGAAGACATTACTGCGGAAGAACTGGCTGAAGTTGCGGGATATTCCGTTTTTCACTTTTACAGATTGTTCCAATCAGCGGTTGGAATACCGGTTATGCAGTACGTTTTAAGGAGAAAACTCTTGTATGTTATCTATGAGATAGGCTTGGAACGAAAGAAAAACGAAGTGGTTTACGAGTATGGTTTCGAAACATATTCGGGCTTCTACAGAGCTTTTATCCGCGAGATCGGATATACGCCGGCGCAGTACCTCCGGGAGTATAAGGCAAAAAGACCTTATAAAATTAATATTTTTCAGGAGGAACACATCATGGTCAGTAATAGGTTGATTTCTGAAGTGCTGGTAAATTGGGGGCTTCAGGATGAGAAAGTGTCGGATATCGTCTTTCCGGAAACCGGAGAGATCAGCGATTCTGCAAAGTATGTAGGAAGCAATAGGGTGATTAAGTATACGGCAAATCTTGGCTCGGTGAAGAAGGCAACCCAGATTTCCAAAGCGCTTAACAGTGTTGGACTTACTGCTCCGTCGGTTATTCCGACTACAGACGGAAAAGAATATGTTACAGTCGGAGAACTATACTTTACGCTTACAAGGAAGGTTGAAGGCGAGAGAGTTATGGCGAGCGGGCTTTATCTTGACGCTTATAAAGAAAAAGCACGTTTTATCGGGGAAATCGTTGGACAATTGGATCTTGCGCTTGAAAAGATAGACACGATTGCGGATGAAGCGGACTTAGGAAAGAGTGTCAGGGATTGGGCGGTCCCGGCCTTGAAGGGGAAAATCGATATGAATCCGGAAGCTATGGAGAAATATGCGGCGCAGTTTTGTGATCTCTATAGGGATTTGCCGCGCCAGGTGATTCATAGGGATCCGAATCCGAGCAATATTATCCTGGCGAAGGACAAGTGGGGATTTATTGATTTTGAACTAAGCGAGGAAAACGCCCGGATATTTGATCCATGTTATGCGGCAACAGCCATACTGTCAGAGACTTTTGAAGAAGAAAACGAAGATAAGTTACATACCTGGGTTGAAGTCATGAAAGAAATCATGTACGGATATGACAGTGTTGTAAAATTGACGGATGCGGAAAAGAAGGCTATTCCGTATATGATATTGGCAAATCAATTTGTTTCCACAGCTTTCTTTGCAGGAAAAGATAAGTACGAGGAACTGTACAGGACAAACAAGGCTATGACTGAATGGATTGGCAGGAATATGGACATATTCAGTATATCTTAAGTAAAAGTGTGAGCACTTTGCGAGAAAAATACTACCGAAATACTACGATTAACGAAAGATAAATAAGAAGTGCAATATTTGCACTTCTTATTGACAATAAAGTGCAAATATTGCATCGTGATGATAATGGAGGTGCAACATGAGCACGGTTAAGGACTTGAGAAAAGAAAAAAGACTAACCCAGCAGCAGGCGGCCGAGATACTCGGTATATCATTGAGATCATATAAATCATATGAAAACGATGCTGATAAGGTCGGCTCTTTAAAATATAACTATATTATTGATAGGCTTAGTGCTATAAATCCGATAGACGAAGAACACGGAATCCTGGAGTTGGACTATATAAAAGAAAAATGCGAGGATGTTCTATCGGAATATCCGGTTCATTATTGCATTTTGTTTGGCTCTTATTCTAAAGGGAAAGCCGTGGAAACCAGTGATGTCGATTTGCTTATTTCATCAGATGTAAAAGGACTAAAGTTTTACGGCATGGTTGAAAAACTCAGGACAGCGCTACATAAGAAAGTTGATGTACTAAGTCTTGAGCAGCTTAAGGATAATCTGGAACTGACAGGCGAGATTTTAAAGGATGGAATTAGAATATTCCACGCACTTTAGGATGATCCAGATTTCGGAGAATGTCAAAAAACTCTCTACAGAATACAGAGAAAGCGAAAACGAATTACCATGGAATGAACTGATTGGCCTTAGGAACCGTATAGTGCATGATTACGGGAATGTTGATTTGAATATCGTATTTGAAACATTGAAATATGATATTCCGGACCTCTTGGAGCGGTTATCATCTATTGAAGAAATACAACCTGAATAAAGAATAAAGAATTATCTTGCAGTTTTATAGACGATGACAAATCGATATTTGTAGGTGAAAAGAATGGGGAATGGGAATTGTGATTGGTGCAACCTGTCTGAAGAAGAAAAACAGTTTCAGTTATACGAAAGTAAATCGTGGTCTGTTTTCCTTTCAGATGAACAGGATTATATTGGACGATGTATTTTGGTCTTGAAGCGTCACTGCGGTTCAATGTCAGAGCTGACAGACGATGAATGGGAAGAGCTTCGCAATCTGGTTTGTAAAGTGGAGGCGTGTTTAAAGACTGTTTTAGGCGCAACTCTATGTAATTGGAGTTGCTTGATGAATAATTTCTATAAAGAGGCAGCACCGAATCCTCACATTCATATTCATGTAAGGCCAAGATATGATAAGCCCGTAATGCTAAACGAGAGCATTTATACTGATAGCGAGTTTGGACATCATTATGCGTTGAAAAAGAGAGGGGTAATACCTGCTAAAGATAAGGAAGAGGTATTTATTCGACTAAAAGAATGGCTGAATCGCTAAATTCAAATTCGCCGGGATGAACGATAGAGCGTTATCTTGGTATATATTATGCTGTAAGGGTTAAGAAACTGATTATATGAAATATCCAATAGACAAAGAACTAAAGAGCATATCAATATATAGCGGGTCAGTGGTAGGCTGGATGTACCCCGATGATTAATATAGGGTATAGGCTGCAAAAAGTTCTTGAGAGAAGCGGAAAGAGCAGTATCAGACAGAGAGCATACCAAACGGAGAAGATACCGGATGACTTTTTGGAAAAGATACTGGAACGGGCAAGAATGCATATTGCGGGACTAAAATAGTATTTGATGGTAACTATTCAGTACAGCCCGAAGCACTTGCTGCTGAGGGCGTATGAAAGAGCTAATTCAGCGATGGCAGCCTGCCGTTTGCGAAGCAAACCTTTAATTGCAGGCTGCCGTAACTGTCAGAACCCAGGGGGTTCTGAACAGTTACATTTGATGTAACATATCAGGTATGGAATGCGGGAGGGTACAGAGCCTTCCCGCTTTGCATTTCACAACAAAAAAACTGCGGTTCACGTATCGGTGATCATTAGTGCGTCTGAAATAACCGATAATATAGATATAGTATGCCCAAAGGAAGGATGTTATATGAAGCTGGCAATTTGTGATGATGATAAGAAAATACGGGAACTGATTGAGGAGTCTGTCAGGGAAGTAGCTGGAGATATGGAGATCGAAGTGTTTGCTGATGCAAGGGGGATCCTGGCTCCCGGATTCGACGCAGATATACTTTTCCTGGATATACAGATGCCGGGGATTGACGGAATGAATGCTGCAAGGATGATACGTGCGGATGGAAAGAAGACGGTCATTGTATTCGTTACGGCACTTGAGGAAGAGGTGTTCAAGGCTTTTGAGGTCGGGGCATTTAACTATATCGTAAAGCCTTTTGGAAAGAAACGGATTACGGAAGTAATAAAACGCGCGATTGAGCAGGCTGATGAAGTCCGTTATATTGAAAAAGCTCTCACGGAGAAAGAGGATGAAAAACATCCCGCCCATGTCATAACCGTAAGATCAGGTGGCTCAAACAGAAAGGTGATACTGTCGGAAATAGTGTATGCTGAAATCTTTGACAGACGGATAATTCTTCATATGAAGGATCACGATAATGTTGACTATAACGGGAGAATATCGGAACTGGAAAGCATTTCCGGTCAGGATTTCTTTCGGGTTCACAGGGCGTATCTGATCAATCTGGCTTATGTGAAATCCTATGATTCCAAGTCCGTCCGGGTGGGTGATGCAGAAATCCCCGTTGCCCGGGGAAAATATCAGGATCTTATAAAAGCTTATCTTTCCTATTACACACGGAGTGAAGGCCTATGATGGAATATCTGGTTAATAATTTTCAGTCATATGCGGAAGCGTATATCCGTGTTCTTATTGAACTGTATATGCTGCTGAATGTGGCTCTTCTTATATATTGGCTCAGGCCGTTTATGTGCAATAAAAGATCCGTTTATGCATCTGCGGCAGTGTACTATGCGCTGTGGCTGGTCTGTAACTATGCAGGAACAAGCAAAGAGATGGACAGGATCCTGACTATCGTTTTTTTAGTTCTGGCAATTCTTATTGCCTGGCTTTTAGATGACAGAAGAAATCCGGTGCAGAAGGTCTTTCTGTTTTTTGTTTTTCGTCTGATAAGTTGGCTGTCTATAGAACTGTTTACTGAAATAGGCTTCTGGGAGAGGGATCTTGTTTTTAAATTCGATTGGTATAAGCATAGTATAGAGGCTACCGTCATTGAATTCTTTGTATGGAATCCTGTTCAGTACGGACTTGCATTAATGCTCTTATATGCAGTCATAAGGATTCTCCATAAGACATACCGGTATAAGCGTGATGAACTGACATGGCAGGAGTTGATCCTGCTGCTTGCGCCGGCGGCAAGCCTGCTTTTGGTAAAACCGATCATGTCATCCTATTTTTTTCTATGGATGGACGGAATGGAAAACGGAAGCATCAAAGAGAACATACCGGCAAACCCATACAGGGCTCTTTTTTGCCTGGTGGCTTATGTGCCGATCATTGCAGTGATCGTGCTTTACCAAAAACTGAAGGAAAAGCAGGAAGAGGAGTATGTGAAGGACTCTGCCAGAAAACAGGTTGGTGATATGGTCGGACATGTGGAACACATCGAGGAAATATACGACAGGATGAGGGGAATCCGCCATGACTTTGGAAATCATCTGACGGTCATTGAAAGACTTGCAGAAGACGGAAAAAACAAGGAACTGTCCGATTATATCAGGGAACTTGGGGAGAATATCGAGAGCCTGCAGCCCATGATAAAAACAGGGAATGCAGTTACGGATGTAGTGTTGTCAGAGACGGCTGAAAAATGTGAGAAAAAAGGGATCACTTTTGAAAGCGCATTTGCATATCCGGATGGTCTGGAAATCAATCCATTTGATATCAGTGTGGTGTTAACAAACGCTCTGCAAAATGCCATAGAAGCGTCTTCATCAGTGTCAGATCCGGAGATCAGGATAAAATCGGTTCAAAAGGAGCGGGTATTTATCATAAATGTCATAAACATTATTCCGGGAAGAGTATATATCACAGAAGACGGACTGCCTGAAACATCTAAACATGAATCGGGCCATGGATATGGGCTTAAAAATATAAGAAATATCGCTGCGAAATACAAGGGTGACATTGAGATCAGGCAGGAAGAGAAAGATGGAAAGCTGTATTTCATTCTCAACATAATGCTGATGGGCGCTTAAGTGCGGTTTACAACATAATAGATGCGGTTCGCGTAAAGGCACTTGATTCAGTGAAAAAACTTACGATAATCACAGTAGATACCTGTTTGGAGAGGAGGTGAAAGGGATGATCAGGTTTAACAGTTTTAATTATGGCAGTCTGTTTGGGTACGGATCGGGCAGTTCTCTTTATAGCAATCTTTCACAGCTTTCAAGTGTGAGAACCGGATCATACGCTAAGGCACTCAAATCCTATTATGGAAGGAATAATCAGACTGCTTCCACACAGAAGAACTCAGCTGTCAATAAGTATAATTACAATACCTACACACAGCAGAGTGGTCTGTCAAATGTTTCTAAGGAGAGCACCGATTTATCTGCGGCAGCAAAGAAACTGACAGATACGGGCAAGGAGGGTCTTTTTGCCAGTGAGGAAAAATATGATGCGGATGCAGCATATAAGGCAGCCAGTGATTTCGTGACAAATTATAATGAAACACTGGATGCGGTAAACAAGACCACGAATGCGGCTGTGAGCAGTGCGGCAGGAAGCATGACCAGGATGACCGGAGTAATGACCAAAAGCCTCAGCGGAATAGGCATTTCTGTAGGAAAAGACGGCAGAATGTCCATAAACGAGGAAGAGTTCAAGAATGCCGGTTTTGACAAAGTGAAGTCAATGCTTGGTACAAACGGCTCCTTTGCAAGAATCATAGGATCCGCTGCACAGAGACTCAGCTCAGCTGCGGAACAGCAGAGCCGTCAGCTGTCATTGGGAAGTACCGGACTTTACGGCAGGTATGGATCCTATTTTGGAAATTACGGCTTCGGTGGCTCTCGTTTTGATGGCTGGATCTAAGTGACCAAAAGAACTAAAATTTTATATTGTGTGGTACTACCATTCAATATACGGGCTGAGCAGATATTCTGCTCGGCCTTTTTCTATAGTGGAATAAGCCAGATGCAGTTTACAACAAAAAAGATGCGGTTCGCGACATTTGGATTTCTATTTTGAAATTATTTCCGAAATAAGAATCAGAACTCAATACGGTGCTATGGAAAGCGAAGTATATCATGGATGAAAACACCATTGATGGCTGCGCTTTTAGATTACTGATAATGCGAGGAGGACGAATATGAGAATAGCAGACAGTACAGTGAATATGTTATCTGGTAGAAATTATACACAGATCGGGATGCGTTCTGGCGGTGGTTACACAAACGGATTTATGGGCATGATAAGTGCCAATGTCATGAAAAGGGAAAGTGCCATGGCGATGGACACATATTCAAGTTTTCAAAATAATACGCTATCTGCAATGTTTAAGAGATTTGCATCCTTTGGAATGATGGGCGGTGCAGGAATTGGACAATACCAAACCGACACATCTGAAAATTTCAGACTCGCGAACACTCCGTTAGTTTGCTCGTTGAATTATGGCTCGCAAATTACACTCGCACATAATTCATATTCAGAGACGGAGGAAACAGGCTTTCATGCAAGCGGAAGAGCGTGTACTGAGGATGGGCGGACTATTGATTTTAACATAAATATCCTGATGAGCAGAAGCTATATGGAGTATATGAATGTGAGCATTCCAACCATGGCTGATGCACTGTGTGATCCTCTTGTCGTAAATATAGGAACTGATACAGCAGACGTCCGGGATCAGACATTTAAGTTTGATCTCGATTCTGACGGAAAAGAAGATGAGATATCCATGCTGGGAAAGGGGTCGGGATTTCTTGCATTGGATAAAAACGGGGACGGAAAAATCAATGATGGAAGCGAATTGTTCGGAACAAATAGCGGTGATGGGTTTGGAGATCTCCGTGAATATGACAGCGATGGCAATGGATGGATAGATGAAAATGATGATGTTTTTTCAAAGCTCAAGGTCTGGTGTAAAGACGAAAACGGCAAAGATATACTGATGGATCTGAAGGAGGCTGATATCGGAGCCATATTCCTTGGGGAGCAACAGACGGAGTTTTCCCTGGGTGGTGCGGATGGCTATAGAGATGGTGTGATCAGATCCACGGGAGTTTTTTTACGGGAGAGTACCGGTGCCGCCGGTACAGTACAGCATGTGGATCTGTCTTTGAAACAAAACGGATTAGGACTGAGAGTCAGCGGAGATGATATGACATCGGAAATAAGCACATCCGGTAATAGGAGCAGTCAGAGCGATGCTACCAGAAGGCAGGAAGAAAGGCGACGCAGGGAAGCCAAGGCAAGAAAGAAAAGAGCGGATGATAAAGCAGCTGAAGAGGCTCTGTATAAAAGACGGATGGAGCATAAGGAATACATGGAAAAGCTTCAGGAGAAGCAGTTTATGGAAAGGAAAGAATACCATGAGGGGTTGCAGGAGATGCAGATGCTGACTCATTAAGACATTTACCGTCTATTCGTGACATGGTGGTAATTATCTCACATAATGATTTCGATAATTATATAGAGAAAGGATGCACAGGGATATGCTACAACCAACAGAGATAAAAGATACATTTGGATTTCGTTACGCTTATAACAAGCTCCTTAGAACAGAGGATGGAAAAGGTCATACTCTTCAGATAGAACTGGAAAGGAACAGCCGCAATACGACAGGACACATTGAAAAAAGGAATGCACTTCACAGAAGCTTGGCTGAATTGGGAATACCAGTAAATAATACGCCGGATCGTCTTTGGTATTCAGACTATTTTGGGATGATCTATGTTTGATAGATGGATTGAAAAAATCAGTGAGGAACAGATGAAAAATGGAGGTTTTGTCTGATGACAGTCCATTTATTACATCAAACCGTCTGTTCGTGACATTGCGGTTATAAATGCATATATTGATTCCGATATCTATATCAGCATAAATAATATCGGCTATGGATGGCATCTTTTTCAATGGATTGATTGAAGAAGATGCTTTTTGCTTAAAAAAGAACAGAAGGGGTGATGTGTTTGGTTTCGTTCCCATTTGTGGGCGGTGAGAGAAGTTTGGATTCTGAGAGCATTATATATGTGCAGACGGAGGGACACAGGAATGTGTTTTTTGTTATTGAAGGACAGGAAGAGATGCAATTCAGGATATACCAAAGACTTGATGAGATCGAGAGGGTTCTCTTACCGTATGGATTTATAAGATGTCATCGGAGTTGTTTGGTGAATATGCGGTATGTAACAGAAGTATCAAACTATTTGATGACAATATCAACCGGGGAAGTGTTCACGATTCCCCGTTCAAGATATCAGATGGTAAAGAAGTTATTTCGTGAATACACGAAATGAGAAATACAATCGCTCGGTCCTTTCAAGGGGAGCGGAGCGGTTCTGACCGACAGACGAACCGCAGAAAGGAGAAACATATGTCTATAGCAGGATTAGCAACGTATCAGAATAGGAGCATGTATTATTCTGTGAGGAACGGATCCGGAAACTATGATTTCGGGAACGGCGGGAGTTTTATGAATCAGATGCTGGCATTTCATAGAGAAGATTCCGGCGTATCACAGACCGAAGAGGGGACTAGAACAAGCGTTGATAGTGATATCAGTTCTGAACTGCAATTCGGAAGTATTCAAGGGGTGTCACCTATAGGAGCATATGGTGAATCAAAGGCATATACCAGATGCATCACTGCGAACATAAAGACCAAGGAAATGCTTGCTCATGATAGTGATGGACAGACGGTATTTTCCTATCAGGAAGAAGAGAAATCTTTTAGCATTTATATAAATTCTGACGGAAAAGATAAGACATATACGATTAAAGGCATTGACGAGAACGGACAGGAGATAGAGGAAGAGTTTGATCCTTATAATCTTGATCCGAAAATGATGGATTTTCCTGAGCTTTCTGCGCTTTGTATGTATATCAGACAGACCGACGAGACAGCCGACCTGATGTCAAAGATGGTATTTACTGATACAAGCTATTTTAACAGCATTTTTGATAAAGGTGACAGGGTGCCTCTTCTTAAAGATTATGCAGAGGAGTACCGGGAAGTGACTCCCTCCCTTGCAGATCTCGCAAATAAATTATTTGAAACCATAAATACCTTTTTCGACAGAGCAATGAGGGGGAACGGGTTTTCCGATGAGGCATTTTCACTCTTATTTGCGGATATTGATGATGTCGAGACTCAGGAAAAGATAAGTGCGCTCAGAAACAGATACACTTTTTCCGGTACTACAACCGATCCGGTATCTGAAACAATTGTTTCCAAACACAATCAGTATACGGATCCTGATACCGGAGAGATTGTTCCTGTGAATGTCAAATACATTACAGCCTATACGGATCAGGGGATTTCATGTCGGGAAATATCAGATGTTGGTGGAAAGATATCGCAGAGGGATTTATGGAGTCTATCTTATGATTCCCCGGACAGTTATGAAAAGGTTCAGGAGTTCTTAAAGAGTTTTTCGAAGGATCAGAATCTAACATTCGCTCCACAGGAGAAGTTTTGGAAGGATTTTATGAAGGAGGATTTTGATATTGACGGATTCCGTGCATATTACGATTCCACAGATAACGGAAAGATAAATGTTGAGAAGGCCTTACAGGAGGGGAAGAAGCTGGGAGAAGTTCTGACTGAGCCTTATGCTGAATATATCAACAACACTCATTTTATCGGCAAGGTATTTACGGAGCAGGAAATGTGGGATGCCTGGAATGCAAAAATCGAGGCAAACCAGAAAGCAGCAATGGCAAACGGCGTAGGCATAGAATCGCCGACAGAAAACAGCATAACGAAAACTGGCAGTTCTTATGAAGAAAATCCCCTTCCCGGATTTGGAATGGCCCTTGCCGGGAATATGGGATACGGAATGAAAGCATCTTTGGTATCTACCGGCTCAACTGATGATGTGATAGTGCGTGTAAAGCTTGCAACAGGTGGCGGCAACTATGAATCAGTGGATGTAAATCTGTCTGAGTTCAATCCCAGGAATGCAACAGCTGTCGAGATGTTCGCATACTGTCAGTATAAGGATGCCATGGGCGAAGGATCCGGTCATACGTGGGGAAGTTGGAGTGCTATCAAAAAAGTAATCTCTCCTGGTGATGGGATGAATTTTGGCTCTTTAGAGAATATCATGAATGAAAAAAGAAACTGGACCGGCGCATTGGCTAAATCCAAGACATACATGGAAAATCCGAAGTCGGGAGAAACACTCAGTGCAGCAGACCTCTTAAAAATGTTTGATGAGCAGAATAAACTGACGGCAGAAGAACTTAAAGAAGGTGATGATTGGCGCAGTATGTCTGATGATGACTGGGACAAGCTTTTATCCGGAGTTGATAATTATATTGATGCATATAAAGAAGATATCCGGGAGAGAGTAAAGAAACAGATGGAAGCAGCCCGGAAGGCGGCATTGGAGGCAGATTCTGAAATGAGAAGCGCAGCTGCACAGGAAGCCGCTTTATCGGTGGCTGCCAGTGGGTTTGATGGTGGAGATGATTCTGAGGGAGAAGAGACGTCAGAAACGATGGAAGAAGATCCGGGTATCGACCATGAGAAAAACTGGACTAAGAAACTTAAGACGGATGATCAGACGGTATTACGCACTGCTAAGGCGGCACAGGATATGGAGAGCATGGCGTTGAACCGAATGGAGGAAATGGCATCCAATGGAATATCGACGTATGATTCGTATGTTGGCATGGCGGCAAGGTATATGAGAGACAGAAGGGTCAAGGGTTATGCATAGGCGTATTTGAGTAGAGAGCAGTATGAAGATTTTTGATATTTTTCTAAACTGAGGGAAAAGGAACTACCTGTTGGTAAGATTGAGGAGATTGTAATTGCAAATCTTGTGCAGGGAATAAATGACGCAGAGTTTGATGTTAAGTCAGAGGAGCCTGCTGATCTTTCGGAAAACGACTGAATGTGCAGAGATGAACTGTTTTCTGAAAACAAGAAAGTTGTTTACATCATGAGAGGTAGTGAACTGATTGCGGTTGTTGGATATAAGGATAGTTGAGGAAATGACAGCGGAGGCAGAGTTATGACATTAATTCTTCAAAGGATTAATAATATAGATCTGATCAACGGAAATCCGGAAACTAAACCATCTGAGAAAAAGAGTCTGGCACAGATTAAAGCTGAATTTGTAAAGGGGATCATGGATAAGATGCATGGTGATGATTTTGACTCTGAAGAGGAGCGTCAGGCATTTGAAAATAAGATCCAGCAGAAGATAAAGAGTGGGGCCAAGCTATCTGCGAAGGAAATGGCTTATATCCGCAGAACCAATCCGTATATCTATCAACAGGTTGTCAGGGTTCAGCAGCGCAGAGAGGCTTTGAAAGAGCAATTAAAGCACTGCCGAACGAAAGAAGAGGCACAGCAGGTTATGAGCAATGCCATGACATCCATCAGTGACAAGGATCCTGCAAGAGATGCGATGATTGCCGCCGTACAGAACGTAAGTCAGCAGTTCAGAGATTCCGAGGCATATCAGAAACTGCCTGATACGGAAGAAGATTTAAAAAAGGCCAAGAAATCCGATAGTCCGATGGAGGATCCCTTTAAGGAGGATGCAGAGGAAGATGATGATAGCATTGTGTCATACAGCTTCGGATCTGGAGGATACCAGGAGGCAGTAACAGGCACAACGCCTGGCGAAGCAGTATTTCAAGCCGGAGCCTGACTAATTATATGTCACGAAGGATGCTAGCTTAAGTCACCAATGTCAGTAAAAACAATGCTTTCAGAATGGACAGGAAGATTTTTACCACCAATTTACCACTTTTGCAGATGTTTTTCGGATCATGAGTATGCGGAAGCTGTGCCGGATAAAGTGAAATAAGACGGAAAATATGGCATTTTGAAGATTTATCAAACGGATTTACACCCCATTTACACCTTTTGAAGGTGAGCTACCTGATGAATGATGAGAGCACTCTGCGAGATGCAGGGTGCTTTTTCTATGGATGAGTAGCAATTAAAGTAGCAAAAAGAGAACAGATATGATGCTTAACTATTTTATAGATAAACTATTTAATTGCATCATTTTCGCAAATTTGATGCAATTAAAGCTGACAATGAGTATAATGAGTGTTATTATTTAAGTGCATCATTATATCTACTTATGAGTATATTGATGCATAAATGAGGATATTAAAATGAGAAATTTTGATTACAGTAAAAAATGGGAAAAACTACTGACACCGGAAATAGTGGCACTGCTTACGCAGATCCATGAGTATAAAGGCGAGCAGTCACTTTTTATAGAAGCGAAGGCAGATTCGTTGACGCAACTTGTTGAGATTGCGAAGATTCAGAGTACCGAAGCATCCAATAAGATTGAGGGTATCTATACTTCTGATGCAAGACTGAAAGCGCTAGTTAAAGATAAGACTACGCCTAAGACGAGAAACGAGCGAGAGATTGCCGGATACAGGGATGTACTTAATATAATCCATGAGAGTCATGATTACATCTCGATAAGACCGAATATGATCCTTCAGCTTCACAGAGATTTATATAAGTTTGAAGGATATGATATCGGCGGAAAGTATAAAGCAGCGGATAATATCATTGAGGAAGAGGATGAACAGGGCAACAAATTCGTAAGATTCAGACCGGTTCCTGCATGGGAAACGCCTGAGGCAATCGAGAATATTTGTAATGAATTTGATAAAGCTCTCGGAACCGGAACAATAGATCCACTGCTTTTGATACCGATGTTTATATTGGATTTCCTTTGCATCCATCCGTTTAATGACGGCAACGGAAGAATGAGCAGACTGCTCACGCTGCTGATGCTGTACAGAGCCGGATACATCGTAGGAAAGTACATCAGTATCGAGCATCTGATTGAAAAGACTAAAACATCATATTATGAGTGCCTGCAGGAAAGCTCCCTTAACTGGCATGAGGAAGAGAACAATTACGTTCCGTTTGTACAGTATACGCTCGGTGTTGTTGTTGCGGCATACAGAGATTTCTCTGACAGGATAGAGACTTTAGTTACCAGTGGCCTTTCAAAGCCGGAGCGTGTGGCTGAACTGATTAAAAATACTTATGGCGAAATCACGAAGTCGCAGATTATGGAGAAATGCCCTGACATAAGCCGCATAACTGTTGAGAGGGCACTGTCAGAACTTTTGTCATCAGAAAGCATTATAAAGATCGGTGGCGGTCGATATACAAAATACGTTTGGAACAGAGATAAGGAATAAAGGAGAATAATGGCTTTGAATGGGAGAATCTTATATGGAATATATTTTAAAGCTATTTGACGTAGAATTAATTAAATTTAAAATCATTGAGAACTTGTCTGATCCTGTGTTGCAGATTACATGGATAAATGAAAAGAAAAAGCATCTACTTCCTTTGGGCATGGAACTAAGCGACAAAGGCATTGCTTCTTGGCTGAAGAACAGGACTATTCCCAAAAACCGAGCCTATGTTAATGCTTTCCTTGCAAAGTGTGGTCTTAATGCCAACAGGCCTATGGGTGTTATCTCGGTTTGCAGAGGTTTATCCTTAAATGATTCATACTGGGTAGTGGAAGAAGGATTTGCAGGAACATTTGGAGATAATAATCTCTATGAGAATAATTTCAGCCGTGTGCTTGCCATGATTGCTTTTACCGGATATGGGAGCAGTGCCAGATCTTCATTGGCATCTTCTCCGGAGTTTACGACAAATGGCATGCTCCCCAAATGTTGGAGAAGAATTAATGGAAAGGTTTATCTTTATAAGGGTGCTACATCGGGGGCATCCAATACTGGAAATGAGCCGTATTCGGAACTATATGCATATGAGATAGGGACAGCCTTGGGTATGAATGTTGTTCCTTACAAGGTTTCAAAATGGAAGAAGCAATTGTGCTCTGCATGTGAATTGTTTACGAGTAAAGATATAGCTTTTGTTCCTATAGGTCGGGTAGTAAAAACAGGTGGGATGAGGGCAGTACGAGAGTATTATGAGAATCTTGGATCTGAATATGTAGATGCACTTAACGATATGATAGTGTTAGATGCAGTGATCTACAATACTGACAGGCACTTTGGCAATTTCGGAGTGCTTGTTGATAGTAAAACAAATAAGATAATAGCTCCGGCACCACTGTTTGACCATGGAAATTCACTGTTTAATCTAGCAGGAGAAGAAAACTGGGCAGATGAGAAACATCTTAAAGAATATGCCGGTACATTGCTTCCCAGCTTTTATGAAGATTATATAGAGGAAGCAAAGAAGGTAATTGACAACAGATTAAAAGTAAAAATGAGAAAGATGCTAACATTTAACCTGCAAAAAACGGGTGCATATAATTATTCATCGCATAGATTAAAACTAATCAGCAAAATGGTACAGGAAAGAGTACATGAGATTCTGAACTGAAAGGAGGCATAGGGCATAAGCTACAGGATCTGGAGTATCAGGTAGACAGGCTTACTTGATGACTTATTCAAAGAATGATCTGATGATATTAGGAGTCTAAATGCGTGCAAATAAATCGGATTTAGACCTTTATTATATAGGGCCATAAAAAACTACGTTATGACTACGATTCACGGTGGGGATTTGCCACACTTTGCCGGGTTTTGCCATTTGGCCCGATTTTCTGTAAAATGACTGAAACTTCAGCAGCCTGGCAAACTGGCGCAAAGCTGGGCATAATGCGGCGCATCTTGCCCGGTGAACATTTTCTTACTACCAAAATACTACGTTTCACCCCCTTTTTGAATAAACGACCTAATATAACATAGAATAGACATGTAAAATGATATTACGGCTGATGCAAAATGACTATACAGAGAAAAAAACTCTAAATAGCGAAATTTATCTTGAAAATGCTTTATTTCGTATTATAATGAAAGCGCAACCTGGAGAGGAGGCGTATTTATGCTAATTAAAATATCTATTGAAAATTTTAAGTCGTTTGATCAGAAGGAAGAACTGTCGATGATATCTTCCAGCAAAATGCAGGGAAACAAGAATCATCGATTACAGATTAAACAGACTAAATTATTAAAAAACGCTGTAGTTTATGGCGCCAATGCATCTGGTAAGTCTAACCTTGTGACCGCATTTGCGTTTATTAAGGCAACCCTTATGGAGGGGCTTCCGGTTGTCTCCGTTAATGATTTCTGCAGAAATAAGGAAGAGAATAAAAACCGAGAGAGTGTTTTTGAACTGCAGTTTACGGTTGGAGATACTTTTTATGCATATGGTTTTTCAGCAATCCTTAGTCAGAGAAAAATCACGGAAGAATGGCTGTATGAACTTATGCAGGATGGCGGGGCGCATCAACTGTTTGTTAGAGAAGGAAATAGTGCGCCAATTCTGGGAGAAGATGTCAAACTTACAGCTACGGAGAAAAGCAGGTTTAATGTATATTCCGAAGACTTTGCGGGACAGGAGTCAAAGCTTTTCCTTACTGAAATGAATCGAGGAAAGAAATATGATGATAAATCGAAACTTCTGTTTTTCCAAGAAGTATATGGTTGGATTATGAATAACATTATTGTTATATATCCTAATGTTGGTATTTCAAATACTGAAGCATATTATAACGACGAGTCTTTGGATAGTATTAGTAAGCTGATACAAACATTTGATACAGGCGTTACGGAAATTAAGACAAAGAAGATTACCTCAGAAGAGATGAGTAAGATGATTCCCGGTGATGTAGTTCAGGGAATTTACAACCATTTAATGACTCAAATGAGAGTGACCGGTATGCCTAGTATACAAATGACATGGAGAGTGGAAGGTGGATTCTTTAACGTTAAAATCACTCAGGGAAATCCGGAACCGGAGATTACTACGCTTGTTTTGAAACATGGTAAAACCGCTTTTGACTTTAATTTCGTGGAAGAGTCGGATGGAACAAAAAGATTGTTCGACCTTATAGATATGCTTCTTACGGATCGCCCGGATACACTTTTTGTAGTGGATGAACTTGAACGTAGTCTGCATCCGAAGTTAACAGAGCGTTTTCTGAAACTGTTCATGGAAGCTCATGATGGCACGAGAATGCAGCTGGTATTTACAACACATGAGGATACTATCATGGATCAGATTCTTTTCCGGAGAGATGAAATATGGTTTGTGGAAAGGGATGCGGATAATGCCAGCAATATATACTCTCTGGATCGTTTTAAGGAAAGATATGATAAAAAACTGAGCAAGGCTTATCTTGAGGGAAGATATGGCGCAATTCCAGTGTTTAAGCAGTTCTCTTTCCGGAAAGGAGAGTAAGAATGCCGGTACACACATATACAAACTGGAATAGTCGTCCTTCCGATGAGATTGAGCAGATAGAGCCTTTTCGAAAGTATTTCTTTATCTGTGAAGGCGCTAATACTGAAACCTTCTATTTCAGGAGACTAATCGATCTGCGAAAACAGTTAGGAATACACCCGCTGATAGATATTCGCTTATGGGAAAAGACCGATGAAGACAGAAACTTGTCTTTTGCGAAGAACCTGGTTGCTTTTGCTGAGAAACAAAAGCAGAATCCGGAAAATGAGTTTGATTATGAACGAGATAAGATGGTCATTGTATTCGACGGTGATATCTTTGAAGAGAAAGTGCAAGGATATGAGGAACTTATTACTCAAATCGAGAATACAGATATAGCAGGTGTGACGAATCCGGGCTTCGAATTATTTTTACTGCTTCATATTGAGGGAAGCTATGAAGGGCGTATTAAGGATCATGAGGCAGAGTTTCTCAATATGGACGAAGATGGGAAGTACAGCTATGCCTATAATGTGCTTCGAGAAATAACCGGAATGAATGCAAAGAAAAATCCCGAAATAGGAAATCTTGCGGATAATGTCTTGGTGGCAATTGCTCAAGAAAAACGGATTAATCAGGATATCCACGACCTAAAAGGGAAGGTAAGCAGCAATATTGGTAAGATTATTGAAGAGATAATAAATGAGAAGTATCAAATTGGAAATTCATAAGATTCAGAGTATTAGTGGTGATCAAGTTACATTCGATAACGAAGATTTGTTATCTTCTGCCCCAAACAATACAAATCAATAGTTTATAGATTGGAAAAAACGCAAAAACGAGGTGATACTATATTATCTAAAATTGAACAAGGTGCATTTATAAATTTCTTTAATCGAGACGGCTATGTTTTGAATTTCAGCACAGCTAGTTTTGATTCATTTACATTTGAAAGCATAGGTGTTCCGTTATGCCAAAAGTATAATCTTTCAAAGGGTAAATCCTTAATAGCATACTGTACAGAAGCCGATTATGAGCAAGTTTTTAAGCTTTTTCGTGATCTCATGGATTATTATGAGTTGAATTGTAAGGGATATACGAGTGAGGAGAAGTATGCTATTCAGTACGAAAACTGTCGTAAGCTGATTGATCGGGAATTAAGTGGAAAAGTAGAACTGGACACACCATCTATTTCTTCTATTGATCGAAACTATATAAAGGATATAGCAGGACGAGCGAACCGAGACATTGATAATGGGGAATATGATAGTGCTATTACCAAATCGAGGACTCTGCTCGAAGAGGTATTCTGTTATGTCATAGAGAGTAAGAATGAGACACCTTCTGATAAAGGTGATATCGGGAAACTATATAATCAAGTGAAGTCGCTATATAATATGCATCAGGCTGCAGATGCGGATCGGAGAATTAATTCGTTGCTATCCGGCTTGGAGAAAATACTTACCGCTATTAAAGAAATGCGGAATGAAGCAAGTGATTCACATGGAGTAGGTAGTCGCAGAATAGAGATTAAGGATTACCATACTCGACTCTTTGTTAATTCAGCAATAACAATGGCGGATTTTATATTATCTGTAAAAGAGAATAGTAAGTAATTTCAGTATGATTTAGGGGCAACCGAAATGCCCCAAAAAGACAGATCCTAAACAACATTGGATATCCTAATTTTTCTCTGTACATTACCATGAAACGACCATGAAAATGAAGTAAGTCCTCAATCATGAGTACCATAGAATAAAAGAACCGCCATTTTACAGGCGATTCAGATAGATTAGCACGGCAGGATTTGAACTGACCTAAAGAAATGGCGGAAATAAGCCATTTTTTAGCAAGAGAGTATTTGATTTACACCTTTTGATCTGAGGTTATATAGCTTACTGAAAGAGAGAGTATACGAAATGATAAAAATATTGTTCGTCTGCTGGGGCAAGCGATTTCAGTAGAAAGGAAAGCCCTGAAAATAAGGCATTTTGAAGATTTATCAAACGGATTTACACCCCGTTTACACCTTTTAAGGTGAACTACCCGATGAGATGAGAGCACTTTGCATAATGCAGGGTGTTTTTTCTTTGGATTGATTGACGAAAACTTTGGTTTGAGATACAATTTCTTTGGATTCGGAGGACAAAACTATGGATTATAGACAGATAAAAAAACAGGCAAATGAAATACTTAAGAACAAAACAGCAGAATGCTCGTATATAGAATACAAGGCATCAGAACAACAGCTGGATAAAATATTAAAAACCATCTGCGCATACGGAAATAACTATTACAACAATGATATTCAATATATTTTTATTGGTGTCGAAGAGGAAAATAACGAAGAACAGAAAGCGATTCCGGTTCTTCCAATCAAGGGAGTTACTGAAGGACGGCTGGAAAAATGCAAGAATGCCATCAATTCATTGCGCTCTTTTTTATATCCCAATGTTTCGTTTGAAGTAGTAGCAAATGATATGGATGGAATCAGTTATTTGCTCATTATTGTAAAGCGTCAGACCGGAGGTCCTTTCATGGTGGCTGAAAAAGCTGAAAAAGACAAAAAGATTAATCTTAAACCGGGAAGATATGTGAGAATTGAAGCGGAAACACGTCTTGCAAGAGTAGATGAAGAGTATGATCTGCTGCGTAAGTTTTCCAATTTTCATTTTAGTTCGATTGTAAGTTCCGGTGCTTCAATTGATGACTTAAATATTGACTTATTAAGAGAATACTTTTCTATTACAAGCTCAAGACAAATCAGTGATGGAATGGGAAAGAAAGAGCTGGCTAAGGCCTTGGATTTGATTGATAAAAATGATCCAACTGAAAGACGAGTTAAAAATTATGCTGTACTCATGTTTTCCGAGCATCCGGAAGACCGTATTCCATATGCTTATACGGAACTAATTGTTGATATGTTTGGCACAAAAAGAAAGATGGAATCCAAAGTATTTAAAGGTGCAGTTTGGAAACAGTATTATGCTGCGTTGGAGTACATCAATAACAATTTCTTAAATGAATTGGTTATACGTGATGATGGCAACTCAGATAATCGTAAAATCGAGAACTTCACGTTTATTGCGCTGGAAGAATTGCTTGCAAATGCCATTGTTCATAACAACTATGAAAATGGTAAGCCAATCCAAATATATGTGTCTGAAAAACAGATAAACATTGTGAATTATAACAAGCCGTTACCGCCTATACGCATAAGTGATCTGAATGAGAGAACGTTTTTTAACGAGCGAGACACGGAGAATCCTGAAATCAGGGATATGTTTAAATCATTAGGCATTATAGAATCTTTCGGAACAGGTATCGGGGAAGCCAAAAGATCAATGCGGGAAAATGGATCTCCGGATCTTTTCTATAAGACTTTTGATGTAAATGACAACGTTACTTCTGTGGTTATACCTGTAAATGAAGAATACTATGAAATAAAAAATGGCTCCAAACCAAAGAAAAAAGTTTGGATTGAGACTGAAACCAAAGATTTCAAGCAGAAAATCTTGGATTCGGGGTATACTAATAAAATAAAACAAAACGTATTGAAGTTATATGATGAAATCGGGACAGAGGTTTTTGGGAATTCTCGAGTAGTCGAAATTCTGGGATGTTCGGAAGTGACAGCAACGTCCTATTTGAAAAGGATGGAGGATGAACTGAAGATCATTGTTCCGGTAGAAGGAATGGGAAAAGGGAAGTATAAGTTTTCAATGTAAAATTCAGGAAGTGTGATAGTTATGAATGAACCTGTGCAGCTACATTCAGATATAATTGAACAATTGCAATCCAAGATACAGGCGCTTACGGATGAAAATCGACTTCTGAAGCAGCGTATGGATGAAGTCGGTATTTCATATGCTGATATTGTGGCTGGTAGCGATGAAACTGCATCAGAACGATATGATCCCGATCAAGGAGCACGTATAAGGATATTTGATGTTACCGATAAGGTTGCGAGCGATTTCTTTATGATGTTCTGCCGCGGCAGGAAGGATGTGTACGATCTTCGATATACAAATCCAAAGACCGGGAAAAACGGATATTATACACAGTGCTTTAATCGTTGGGATAGAAACTGTCATATACAGAAAAAGGATAGTGTTCGGTGTAAGGACTGTGAACTTAGGGCGTATAAGCCGGTTACGTTGCCTCTTATAAAGGCTCATATGAAGGGAGAGGATCCTAACGGAAATGATGTCGTGGCGATATATCCGATGCTTGAGAATAATCTTTGTCAGTTGCTGGTATTTGATTTTGATAACCATGCAAAAGGTGCAGAGCAGGACGACTATGCAAATGTAGATGACAGTTGGAAGGATGAGATAAATGCATTGCGACACATTTGTAAAAACCTGAATGTGGATGTGGTCGTAGAGCGGTCGAGGTCAGGACGAGGTGCACATTTATGGATATTCTTCAAAGAAATGATCCCAGCAAGGCTGGCTAGAAGATTTGGTTTTGCTTTGCTTGAGAAAGGTGCTGAATTTGTCAATCTGAAGTCGTTCAAATACTATGATCGAATGATACCGACACAGGATGCTCTCCCCACAGGCGGACTCGGAAATGTAATTGCTCTTCCTCTTCAAGGGATGGCATTAAAGTCAGGGAATAGTGCCTTTGTTGATGAAAACTGGAATGCATATGAAGATCAGTTAAAACTTCTTGCAGGGACAAAACGCCTAGCCAGACAGGAGATAGAAGACTATCTTTCATTGTGGTACGGCTCAGGCACTACCGATGAGAATGATGGTAATGAGACTCCTTGGGATAAGAATTCTGAGATTGAAGCCGGAAGTGTGAAGGGGGTGGTACATATCGTGCTGTCTGATCACATATACATTGATTCCACAGGGATGACGAATAAAGCAAAGAGACAGCTTCGCCGTATGGCAACATTTTCCAACAAGCAGTATTTTCAGAATCAGGCTATGGATATGCCAAATTACGACGAATCCAGGTTTATTTATCTTGGAAGGGATGAAGGCAAATATATTGTTCTGCCCCGCGGACTTCGAGAGAGAATCTTAAAGGAGTTTGATAAAGCAGGTATCGAATTTAAGATTGAAGATAGGAGGACTGAAGGTCGGAAGTTAAACATTTCATTCAAGGGAGAACTCAGGGATTCCCAGATTCCTGCTGTGGATACTATGCTTGAAAATGACGTGGGCATATTACATGCTGCTACAGCATTTGGAAAGACTGTGGTCTGCTGCGATATGATAGCAAAAAGAGGTGTAAGCACGCTGATCCTTGTCGACAGGGCGGATTTGATGAACCAGTGGATTAAACGTTTGGACGAGTTTCTCGAAATTGATGAAGAACTACCGGAATATCAGACAAAGACCGGAAGAACAAGAAAAAGAAAAACTTTGATAGGGAACCTTCAGGGAGCACATGATACGTTGACCGGGATAGTGGATGTAGCAATGATACGTTCCCTTAGGAAAAAGGACGGATTCCATCCGATGCTTAAGGAATATTCTCAGGTGTATTTTGATGAATGCCATCACGCAGCTTCAGACAGTGCAATAGAAGTGCTTCAGGAGATAAAAGCCAAGTACGTGTACGGTGTAACAGCAACACCAAAGCGTGGAGATGGCAAAGAAAAGATCAATGAGTTTCTGCTTGGACCTATCAGGTACCGATTTACGGCGAAGGATAGAGCAGAAGAACAGAATATAGATCATCTGGTATACCCTCGATTTACAAGGACTGTGAAACCACACCGTCTGTCAAAAACACCATATGGCAATGATGCTTTTGAACTGATCAGAAATAACGATGTTCGTGATGATCAGATCATAAAAGATGTTGTGGCTTGTGTTCGGGCAGGAAGAACACCGGTTGTGCTGACAAAATATGTTGATCATGCAAAGAAGCTATCTGAGGGACTTAAAGCATATGCTGACAGGCTGATCCTTTTGACGGGGGCAAATGGTACGAAAGCTCGCAGGGCGCAGGTAGAGGAACTGAACAACGTGGATGATTCTGATAGCCTGATCCTTGTGGGAACGGGGTCTTTACTTGGAGAGGGATTTGACTTCCCGAGACTTGATACGCTGTTTATGGCAACGCCGGTTTCAGGTGAAAATGTCGTGGAACAGTATGTGGGCCGTCTGAACAGAGATTATGATGGTAAAGAAAATGTTATCGTCTACGACTATGTGGACAGCCATATTCCAAAGTTCGATAAAATGTATGCTGCAAGATTGAAGGCATATAAAAAGATCGGATATGAACTCTGTGTTAATATGGATGGCGAGAAGCAGAAGGCAAATGCTATCTATGACATAGAAAACTATGCAGATACCTATTGGAGAGATCTTGAAGAAGCAAAGAGGACAGTAATTGTTTCGAGCCCAAGACTTAACAATCAAAAAGTAAACCGTATCATCTCCGTTCTTGACAACCGGCAGAAACTAGGTGTAAGGGTTACAATTGTTACCTGGCATCCAGACGCTTATAAATATGGCAGGGATGATGTCAGGATGGAACTTATGGAGAGGCTTCGTAAAGCAGGCTTTGAAATCAGGCTTGTGGAAGAGTTTTGTGAACATTATGCCGTGATTGATAATGAGATTGTCTGGTATGGAAGCGTGAATCTGTTGTCTAAGGAAGATGCTGAAGATAATCTTATGAGGGTATGCAGTAAAGAGATTGCCGCAGAGCTTCTGGAGATGACGTTTGGTTCTGGAGTGGATATACAGGAATGGTGATAGAGTATGTGAGATACATATAACATCGAGCAAAGTGTATAATGGATTGGACATTCGGAGATAGGAGTTGCGCTTAACACCAACACTCATGTCAACTATGAATTGACGGATCTTATGCCGGCAAATGAAAATAAAAAAGGTGTCTAAGCCCTGATGATGAAAGGAAAATGCAATATGATTTGCGAAAATGAACCTCTAACCCCGTCCCCAAGGGACCAAGTGCGGGTATTATTCGTCTGCTGGGGCAACATATGCCGTTCCCCTATGGCAGAGTTTATTATGAAGAAAATGGTTATAGACAGAGGAATTGCGGATAAGTTCGTGATCGAGTCCGCAGCGCATACTTCGGAAGAGATAGGAAATCCGGTGTATCCGCCTGCGAAGAAGGAACTGGCAAGCCATGGGATATCCTGCGAGGGGAAGCGGGCCAGGAAGATGACGAAAGAGGATTATGACCGCTGGGATTATATCATAGGAATGGAAAATCTGAATCTGCGTTATATGATGGGAATCCTTGGTGGAGATCCGGAAGGCAAGGTGCATCTGCTTATGGACTTTACAGGAAAGCCGGAGGATATCGATGATCCGTGGTACACGGGAGATTTTCCGGGAGTCTACAGGCAGATAACCCGAGGTTGCGAAGCTTTGTTGGAGAAGATAGGATATTAATATTATGAAATCAATACTTATAAAAGATACGACCAGAGAAGAACGTGAACAGATCGTAAATGAATCGATCGGAAATGTCTATGGCGGCTGTGACGGATGTGCGGTAGGGATCATAGATATGTATGACGACTATATTGAAGGCAGAAAAGAACTGCGTGAGATCAATGTCGCATTCAAGGCTAACTATGAGAGCGGTTACGGCGATGATGAGAAGGGCGGCTGTGCGTACGTACGTTACTGAATTCAGTAAACAGGATATTTCGCTGTATCAGGACTTCAATGAAGCACAGCTCAGGCATTATTACGAGCCGGAACGTGGCGTGTTTATTGCAGAGAGCGGTAAGGTTATCAGCAGGGCGCTTGATGCAGGTATGGAACCGCTGTCTTTTCTTATAGCAAAAGAGCGGCTTGCAGAAGCGGAAGAAATGTTTTTATCTGCGCATGATCACGATGTACCGGTATATGTTTCTCCGGAAAAAGACCTGCGGGGGATCACAGGGTATAATTTAACCGGTGGTATGCTGTGTGCGATGAGAAGACCGATCCTGCCTGAAGTGCAGACTGTATGCGCACATGCTTCGAGGATCGCGGTTATTGTGGATGTGGTCAATCCCACAAATATAGGTGCGGTGATAAGAAGTGCGGCAGCTCTTGGGATCGAAGCTGTGCTGCTTTCGTTCAGCTGCAGTGATCCTCTTGAACGCAGGGCGTTGCGCGTCAGTATGGGAACGGCTTTTCAGATACCGTGGACCTATATAGATAAGGCGGCAGATATTAATGATACGCTGCATGAACTTGGTTTTAAAACCGTTGCAATGGCGCTTGCCGATGATGCCATTTCGCTTGCTTCGAATTCCCTTAAGGAAACGGATAAACTTGCTATAATGATAGGGAATGAAGGCAACGGGCTTCCGACGGATGTGATAGAAAGAGCGGATCACAAGGTCATCATTCCAATGTATAATGGTGTTGATTCTTTGAATGCGGCAGCAGCAAGTGCGGTTGCATTCTGGGAATTGAGGAAGGATACAACGGAATAAAAATTTAAGGAGGATTTCGTTCATGGAAAACGATAACGATAACAAGAGCAAGAAGCTGATCACATTGGGAGTGATACTCCTGATCGGTGGTGTGGTTGATTACTTCTTACCTGATTTTATACCGTTTGTTGATGAGATACTGCTCACTGTAGGCGGAGGCGCTGCCCTGACAGGCGGGATCATAGGTTCCAGAAAAAAATAAGGTGGGGGAGATACAATGGATACAGATAAGATCATGGAAGAAGAGCTCCATAATATGGAAATTGCAGATAATATTGAGAAAATGCCTCCTGCAGAAAAAGAACCCATGTCGACTATCCTTCTTATAGGCAGTTCCGGCGCGGGAAAAACAACACTTGTGAATACCGTGTTTGATACCAGAATGGCATCAAACAGCACGTTCAGCGGTGGCAACACTCCCGATATAAGAGTGTCCGAGAATGCTGCGCTCAACTACCGTGTTATAGATACCATGGGACTTGAACTTGGTTTTACAAGACAGCTCAAGTCACTTCGTCAGGTTAAGAAATATATGGAGAATCTTATCAAGACGGAGGATAGAAACAGTTCTATTGATGTGATATGGTATTGCGTTGATTCAAATGCGTACCGTTTGTTTAAAGAAAATGTCGATCAGGTTGCATCGGTTTATAAGCATTTCCCCAATGCGCCTGTCTTTATAGTTCTTACCAAAGCTTTCGGTTCCGAATATCAGAATGCGGAGAATGAAAGAACCGTCGAAGAAACTTTCAGAAAATATGATCCCAAGGGCAGGATAAAGATTGCCGGTGTTGTATCGGTCAATTCTCAGCCTTTCATGACTGCAAATAATGATATGATAGGCATTTCCGGAATAGACCGTCTTATCACTATGACCAATGAAGTGATTCCTGAGGCGAGACGTAACGGTCGGGAGAATATAAGGAGAGGCATTGAAGATTCTCATATGAAGCAGGCCAATGTAACTGTTGCCATTGCTTCGTGTGCGGGGGCAACAGTAGGTGCCGTGCCTATTCCATTCCCGGATGCCACTGTACTTACTCCTCTGCAGACAGCGATGGTCAAGTCGGTGACAAAGATTTATCATGTGGAATCTGATGTGCTTGTTACTGCGATCATAGATGCTTCCGTGGTAACTTTTGCAGCGCGTACAGTGCTTAATGCGCTTAAGGCTGTTCCCGGCATCAATGCGGCAGCAGCGGTGCTCAATGCGATCGTAGCCGGCTTCTTTACATTCATTACAGGTGAGGCTGCGATATTTGTCTGCTCAAGGATAGAAAGGGGAGATATCAAACCCGATGATCTGGAAAGCATAAAAGCTACTGTGACCGGACAGGCAAAGAAGATAACAGAAAAATACATGCCGATACTTGTCAAAGGTCTTGGTAAAAAAGAAGGCAGCACTATTGAAATGGATGATGTCAGAAGGATCTTCAAGACCTTCTCGAAGAATCCCAAGAAGATCGACTGAGATCACTTGCCTTCGTATCCATAGAATCGCATAAGAAGATTTATAACGCCGTCATAACTGTAGGCTCCCAGTATTTTTCCCTGGGTTGACCATCCGGTTGTGGCGGCTTTTTCTGCTTCCGGCTTAAAGCGTTCAAGCGGGTGATACTCAGATGCATATAGTTTTGCGGCTTCTTCCTGACTTTCTCTTATGTCGATCCATACCTGATCATCAAGAGCTGTCATATCGCCTCTTAATGTTTCATCCGGTATGGATGTGCGGTAGGCCTTATCCAGATAGTAATACATTTCAAAATATGCATAGTAGCTTACGATGGGATCATCACTTGCGGCACAGCCTATGCAGCTTAAGAAGTTGGCTTCGCTTTCTTTGTAGTAGCCTAAATGATGGCACAGCTCATGCGCATATAAAAGCGGCTGATAAAGCCTGGAACAGTATTTGTTTTGCGTCATTTCCATGGTGTATGGATAAGTGTATCCTCCTATATCCATCCAGTCGAGCACGTCGGAACAGATGGCATTTTTTATAGGAGGGCAGTAATGATCAAGCCTTGTGTAATAGTATGAATATTTTTTCATACCTTCTGCGGCATGCCTGTTCATTGTGTCTGCATCTTCAAGTATTAAGCTGCCTTTCTCATTGCGTGGAACTGTACGCGAAGCTGCATTTGTCTTAGCGGCGAGATAATTCCGGAGCTCAAGTATATCAGCTGTTTCATAAACAGCTGATGACGGTATGTCATGACCCAAATGTGTGCCGCGTATAGGGATGGTCCAGAATAACGTATATGTAAAAAGGAAATTGACCGCAGTACGTACAAGTGACTTAAGGCTGTTGGAAGTGTGATGCCTGAAGCTCTCATGACGGTGCAGAAATATGAAAAGCACAAGAGTGATCGCAGTGCAGAGTACCGAAAGAGCCAGTATGTACATGACGATCTCACCTATGGCAAACGGAACCAATGAAGTGATAAAGCCAAGAGCAGCCGCGGGATATACATATATGTGATCTGTATAGAAGTCACAGAATCCGGGAAATGATCCGGCAATGTTAAGGATCAACACGGTAATAAGAGAGAAAACAGTATGGCGTATAAAATGTCTGTTTTCTTTCTTCTGCTGTTTTTTCTTTTTCTTTTTTTCTCTTCTTTCTTTTCTTTCTTCTTTCTCATTGTATTTCATTATAGAAGCTCCGGATTTTAAAGCGTAATATTCAGATAATTAAACTATAGATAACTATATACCATCTGCTATAATATGTCTCGTATGTCTGACGAAAAAAAGAAAGAGCAGAAAAAAAATAATATCAAGGGATGCATTGTGCTTCTGGGTGCTGCAGTGATATGGGGATTTGCATTTGCGGCACAGCGTGACGGGATGGACCATATGGGGCCGTTTTTTTTCGGAGCGATAAGGATGTATATGGGCGCGGCAGTGCTGCTTCCGTTTATCATCATAAGACGCATGTCCGGGAAAGTAAAAACATCAGGCTCTGCTAAGGATCAAAAACATTCATTGCTGTTTGGGGGCATCGTAGCAGGCACAGCTCTCTGTGTTGCGACCAATCTGCAGCAGGTGGCGCTTATAACAGAAGAGGCCGGCAAGGCAGGTTTTATCACCGCCATGTATATAGTACTGGTACCTGTTGTAAGAGCCTTTGTGTTTCATAAGAAGATAAAGCCCGGATCGTGGATAGCGGTTGCGACAGGTGCTGTGGCACTTTATCTTATAAGCGGTATGTACAGAACAGGATTTTCAATGAGTACAGGAACACTTCTGCTCATTGGCTGCGCGTTCATGTTTACGGTGCAGATCCTTGTGCTTGATAAAACTGCCAAACAGTGTGATCCGCTTGAGATAACATGTATAGAGTTTCTGGTGACGGCAACACTTACACTCGTACCTGCGTTTATGACAGAACAGCTCACTGTTAACGCTTTTTCGGGAGCGCTTGTTCCGCTTCTTTATACGGGACTGCTTTCGAGCGGAGTGGCTTATACGCTTCAGACTATCGGTGAAAGACTTGCGGAACCTGAACCTGCAGCTATCGCAATGAGCATGGAATCCGTTTTTTCACTTATAGGTGGATTTATAATTCTTCATGAAACCATATCGGGACCGGAACTGGCAGGCTGTGCACTTATGTTTGCGGCGATGCTGCTTGCGGGATGATATTTGGAGGTATTTATGGATAAGGATAACAGACTTTTTTATTTTTTTGAAAAGATAACGCAGATACCGAGAGGCTCCGGTAATCTTGAAGGTATCAGAAAATATCTCTGTCAATTTGCAAAAGAGAATGCTCTTGAATACGTGACTGATAAAGCAGGAAATGTGATCATCAAAAAGCCTGCATCGCAGGGCAGAGAGCAGGAAGATACTCTCATACTGCAGGGCCACATGGATATGGTTGCAGCTGTAGCACCGGGCTGCCAAAAAGATATGAAAACAGAAGCACCGGAGATATTTGTCGATGGTGATCTGATAGGAGCAAAGGGTACAACGCTTGGCGGTGATGACGGCATAGCTCTGGCAATGGTCCTTGCGTTGCTTGAAGATAAGGAATTGAGTGCACCTGCGCTGGAAGCACTCTTTACTGCAGATGAAGAGACCGGGATGTATGGTGCGGCAGGTCTTGATGCATCTCTGTTGAAAGGAAGACATCTTATCAATATTGATTCGGAAGATGAAGGCATATTTATTGCGGGCTGTGCGGGAGGCGCCAGGGCAGACTGCAGCGTGCCGCTTAAAAAAGCTGAAGCAAGTGATCTGAGCTTCCTGGAATTTACGATCGAAGGTTTAAAGGGCGGTCATTCCGGACAGATGATAAATCTCGGAAGGGCAAATGCAAATATGCTTGCAGGCCGTCTTCTGAATGAACTTGATGAAGTGCTTGAAGGCAGATGCTATTTCGTGTCGGCAAAGGGCGGAAGCGCGGATAATGCCATAGCTTCGTTGTGTGTACTAAAGGTTTCTGTTCCGTACGGATTGAAGGAAAAAGCTCTTGATACTGCCAAAACACTTGAAGGCATTATAAGAAACGAGTATGAGATACCTGATCCGGATATAAAGATATCGGTTAAGATAGACGAGGAATGCAGGGAATTATATAAGGCAGGAGATGCTGCACATTTTCTCATGTCACTTCCAAACGGTGTGATATCAATGAGTGACGGAGTGCCCGGGCTTCCCGGCACATCATTAAACCTTGGCGTATTAAGGTTTGAAAATGGTATCTTAAGTGCCTGCTTCTCCGTACGAAGTGAGACTGACAGCAGGAAAGAGGAACTTTTAAAGAAACTGAAATGCATAACTGAAATGGCAGGCGGAAAAATATCCGTGGCCGGAGTTTATCCCGGATGGAAGTTTGAGCAGGTTTCACCGCTCCGCAAACATATGACAGATGTCTATAAGGATATGTATAAGAAGGAGCCGAAGGTTGAAGCCATCCATGCGGGGCTTGAATGCGGGCTGCTTTGTTCCAAAATAAAAGGGCTCGATGCTGTTTCCATCGGCCCTGATATGAAGAATGTTCATACTCCCGATGAGCGCCTTAGCATTTTATCATCTGAAAGAGTATATGAATTTTTGAAAACGGTGATCGGTACTGCGATAAGTAAATGACCTGTCGCGCTGGATCACATGATCTTTATTCCGCCTGCTTCCCTTATATGAAGCACAAGGCAGGAGCCTTTTCCAAAGACTGAATCCATGGCTGATACATAAGCTTCTGTCTTATCTTTTCTTACAAAGGCCTGTATTGTTCCGGCAAAGCCGCCACCGTGAACGCGGCATGCTCCGGTGTAAGAGCCATCTTCATCAAGTACTGTCTCACTTACTGCAAGTGCAATTGATACAGCCTGAAGTGTGGGATCGGATGAAGGGTAGACATTCTGCAGGAATTTGAAAGAGGAGTTTCCTGAGAGTCTTACATTCTCAAGGAAGGCAGGCATGTCCCCGTTTTTCAGTGCTTCGCATTCGCGTCTTACTCTTTTGTTTTCTTCAAAGAAGTGAATGGCGCGCAACACCGGTCTGTCTCCCAGTTCTTTTCTGAGAGCCCGGATATTTTCAAACACATCGCTTTCGTTAATTTCCCTGAGAACGGATTTGCCGAAGAATGCGGCAACTTTTTTCATTTCGTCAGGGATTGCCGCATATTCATCTGTAAGATCTGCGTGGCTGGCCTTCACATCGGTGATGCACAGATCATAGCCGGCCTTGTCCAGATCAAATGATATCTTTTCAAAAACAGGTTCTGAAGGATCTTTAAAATCAATATGGCAGAGTGCACCGACCGAGCTTGCCATCTGATCCATAAGTCCGCAAGGCTTCCCGAAACTGTTATTCTCGGCAGCCTGACCTATGATGGCGTTGGTCACGGCATCGATCTTTCCGTCATTGAACAGGTATGATATGCATGTGCCGATCAGAATTTCAAAAGCGGCAGAGGATGAAAGTCCTGAGCCGCCGATAACATTTGATATTACATATGCATTGAAAGCGCCTGTTTTGAAACCGCGTTTTTCGGCTTCCTTAAGTACGCCATATATGATCGATTCTGCTGTTCCGCATTCGGGTTTAACAGAAGGGGATACTTCAAGCATCCCATAACCCTCTGAGTAAATATGCACGGTATCACCTTCGCAGGGTGCAGCCACAGCGAGTGCTTCAAGGTCGACTGCGGCACAGAGCACTTCTCCATGCTGGTGATCGGTATGATTGCCGCCCACTTCGGTGCGGCCGGGAGCGCTGAATACGGAAACGTCTGCGTCTCCGAAATGTTCTTTAAATGCGTTAAGCGCCTTCTGTGTTTCCATTCAGTGTTCCATTCTCCATTTGATAGCTCGCTGCAGGTAGTCGATATACTTGGGATCCCTGCACATATTCTTGCCTTCCACATCGGAAAGTTTTGCAACCGGACGACCGTTAACCTCTACTACCTTTAATACCTGGTTCATGTATTTTACATTTGTATCGGCAACGATATAGGTTCCTATTCCGAAAGCAACCTTGGCTTTATCCGCAAAGGCGTGTCTGATAGAGTGAGCCTTTTCAAAGTTGAGACTGTCGGAGAAGAGCAGTGTCTTTTCGTGTGCATTGATGCCGAGCTTCTCGTAATGCTTGAGCATTTTCTCGCCCCATTCGTAGGGATCACCTGAATCGTGACGCACACCATCGAAAAGCTTTGCATTTACCCTGTCAAAGTCTCTGAGGAATACATCGGTTCCTATGCAGTCCGTAAGATAGGTTCCGTTTTCGGTGCCGTATTCTCTGTGCCATGCATCCATGACGAATTTGTTTGAGTAAGCCGGATTTCTTTCCGGATAACCCTGACCTATGGTCTGTATAAGCTCGTGGGCAATGGTGCCTACAGGACGTATCTTATATTTCTTTGCGAACTCAACGTTGCTGGTACCAACGAAGATGCTGTTTTTGAATTCGCTCTTTGCTTCAGAGAATTTTCTGATTATCTCGTCGAATGTCTTTTTTGAGAATCTTCTTCTTGATCCGAAGTCGGAGAAGGCGCCAAGCTCAAGCTCACCGGTCTTAAGTTTTTCAAGCTTTTCATCCGTACGTCTGTAAAGCTCTTCCTCAGCCGATGTATATGCATCCGGAGCAAGCTCCATCTTAAACCATGTCTCCGAGATGATGCTCATTACAGGGGTCTCGCAGTAAGTTGTAAGAAACTGGGGACCTGATACTGTAAGATAGAGCTGGTCATTGTCATCAAGCTTTATATCGAACCAGTCATACTGGGGATGATAGATGCTTAAGAATGATATGTAGTCTTTGGAAAGCCAGGGGCATGAGGTGCTGAGATAATCGAGCTCCTCTTTTGAAAACTGCAGTGCGCAGAAAGCCTTGACCTGTTCTTTTATTTCTTCCACCATTTCAGGTGAGAATTTTCTTGTCTCTGCATCGCGGTTTTTGTACTGCCATACAACATTGGCATCTGCATACTGATGAAGCAGACACTGTCCCATGTTGAATTTGTACAGATCGTTGTCAAGAAGACTTGTGATAATCTGTTCTCTCATTTTTCCCTCCAAAGCTGCGAGCGGCTTATTAAAGCGTTTCCATGCTGTCGTAGCAGTAATTTACTATTTCCGTAAGCTTATTCTTTGCGTCGGATTCTTTTATTGGTTCGAGAGCGGCTATTGCGGCATCTCTGCATTCCTGCATCTTCTTAAGTGAATATTCATAGCCGCCGGATGCCGTCATGAGCTTCTGAAGCTCTTCGTCTATCGAAGGATCATCCTCGCCGCGTTCAAGCTTTGCATTTATATCGCGGAGCATGGGGCCGTACTTTTCATCGCGGAATGTGACGATCGCGGGAAGTGTAAAGTATCCGTTCCTGAAATCGCTGTGTACGGGCTTCTTTGATTCTTTTTCCGTTGTGAGGAAATCACGCAGATCATCCCTGAGCTGGAATATAAGTCCGAAATTTTTGGCGTATTCATCAACAGCGGCTATTTCCTTCTGTGTGCAGGAACCGCTGTATGCGCCCATCAGACATGCGGCAGAAAACATAGCAGATGTTTTTCCTACTATATTATTCAGATACTGCTCCTCGGTGATGTCGGGATCGTGTCTCTTTCCGTACTGTGCTATCTCACCGGTGCACATTACATTCATTTTCTTGAAGATATCCTTGTACCAGACTTTTGCAGTGAGCAGAGTCTGAGCAAGTGTTGAAAATATCATAAAATCACCGGCATAGAGAGCCATGTCGCGTCCGAACTTCTGCTGAACGGAAGGACGTCCTCTTCTTGTATCGGCATTGTCGATGATATCGTCATGTATAAGAGAGGCTGTATGGAATATCTCCACGATGGCAGCCATCTCCGTTGCATCCGAATTCTGCTTGCCGTGAAGCTTGGAGCAGAGTATTGTGAGTATCGGTCTGATCTGTTTGCCGCGTGCTCCCAGTACGTAATCCATCATTTCCTGCATAGATGGAAGGTCGGAAGAGAGCAGGCGTTTAATGTGCCCGTTGACTTTTTCGAGATCTTCCTCCATACCGGGAAAATCCGTAAGTGAAAATGCTGCCGCGTTCTGAGTCATTAATTTAACCTCAATTATAAATAATTAAAACACGGGTATTCTCTTTTACCCGCGCTGATTGCAAGTATATCATGAGGCGGTATTACATTCAAGCACGCCCATACCACGATAATCGAACATCTGTTTGACTTGCAGAAGCCTTTGTGATATTCTGAAAACACTATGGAAAAGAGCCCTCATATATATGCAGCTATAGATCTGAAAAGCTTCTACGCGTCCGTTGAGGCCGCAGACAGAGGCCTTGATCCGCTTGGTGTCAATCTGGTTGTTGCTGATGCCTCGCGTACGGAAAAGACTATATGCCTCGCTGTTTCCCCGTCGCTCAAAGCTTACGGCGTATCGGGAAGAGCAAGGCTTTTTGAAGTTGTGCAGAGGGTGAAGGAGGTCAACGCTTTAAGGCTTAAGGAAGCAGGCGGGCATTTCTCCGGAAGTTCATATGTCGCTGCGGAGCTGAAGGCCGATAAGACACTTGAACTTTCTTATATAACAGCACCTCCGCGCATGTCGCTTTATATGGATGTGAGCGCAAAGATATATTCGATATATCTTAAGTACGTTGCACCGGAGGATCTGATGGCCTACTCAGTCGATGAGGTATTTATCGACCTTACGCATTATTCGGCAGTCTACGGGAAGAGCCCGAGGGAACTCACGATGACAATGATAAGGGATGTGCTGGAGACAACCGGGATAACCGCTACGGCAGGCATAGGCACAAATATGTATCTGGCCAAGATAGCGATGGATATCACAGCCAAGCATATGCCGGCCGATAAGGATGGGGTGCGCATTGCAGAACTTGATGAGAAAACCTACAGGCGTACCCTCTGGACACATGAACCCATAACCGATTTCTGGAGGGTAGGTCCGGGTACGGCGAGAAAGCTTGCTTACTATGATATGTATACCATGGGTGATGTGGCAAAGTGTTCAGTAGGAAAGGATACGGATTTTCATAATGAAGATCTTCTTTATAAACTGTTCGGGATAAATGCGGAGCTTCTGATAGATCATGCATGGGGCGTGGAGCCCTGCACTATAGAACAGGCCAAGAACTACAAGTCGGAAGATAACAGTTTAAGCACCGGGCAGGTTCTTAAAGAACCATACACGGCAGAGAAGGGCAGGCTTATAGTCAGGGAGATGGCAGATCTTCTGACTCTTGATCTTACAGATAAGGAACTGCTCACAAATCAGATGGTGCTTACGGTCATCTATGATATAGAGAATTTAAATGACCCGGAAAGAAGGAAGAATTATCATGGACCGGTGGAATATGATCATTACGGTCGTCAGGTCCCCAAGCATGCGCACGGCACTGAAAATCTTCCGCATTACACGGCTTCTACCCGGATGATAAGTGAAGCGGTGACGCGCCTGTATGACAGGATAATAAATTATGACATGCTCATTCGCAAGGTATATGTTGTGGCGGAGCATGTAAAGCGTGCATCCGATGTGGCCGAAGTGGAGTCTGCATATGAGCAGATGGATATTTTTTCTTATACCGATGATATGGAGGACAAGAATCGTCTGCAGCGCGAAAAGGAAGAGCGGGAGATGAAGCTTCAGAGAGCTGTGCTCTCGATGCAAAAGAAATACGGAAAGAATGCTGTCATCAAAGGGATGAACCTGGAGGAGGGCGCCATGACCATAGAGCGCAACGGACAGATAGGCGGTCACAAAGCCTAAAACGCAGATTGACAAATATCGCCGGCTGAATATACAATTTAGCGGCATGAGCGTAATACAGGAGGATATCAGCTATGGATATGCAGATGAAGTTTGTGAGAAAACTGCCTCAGCCCAGTGAGCTTAAGATGCAGTTTCCCGTACCTAATGAAGTTGAGAAGATAAAAGAGGAAAGAGACAGACAGATCGCCGATATTTTTGAGGGCAGGTCTGACAAGTTCCTTCTTATAATAGGTCCCTGTTCTGCCGATAATGAGCCTGCGGTGCTTGATTATATGCACAGGCTGAAAGAAGTGGCAGACGAGGTGAAGGATAAGATATTCATTATTCCCAGAGTTTATACAAACAAGCCTCGTACAACAGGACTGGGTTACAAGGGAATGCTTCATCAGCCCGATCCGGAAAAGGCTGAGGATATGCTTGCCGGCATCATCGCAATACGTGAGATGCACAGCAGGATAGTAACAGAGACGGGATTTACATGTGCTGAAGAGATGCTTTATCCCTCAAATCACAGATATCTTTCCGATCTGCTTTCGTACGTTGCGGTAGGCGCACGTTCTGTTGAGGATCAGGAACACAGGCTTGTATCAAGCGGCCTCGGTATTCCTGTGGGAATGAAGAATCCTACCAGCGGCGATATAAACGTTATGCTTAATTCAGTGATAGCTGCACAGAATCCCCAGCGTTTCCAATACAGAGGATGGGAAGTGCAGACTCCCGGAAATCCGCTTGCGCATTCGATACTAAGAGGATCAGTGGATAAGTTCGGAAGAAGTCATCCGAATTATCATTATGAGGATCTTATCAATCTTGCAAGAGCGTATGCATCAAAGGAAATAAAAAATCCTGCCGTGATCGTAGATACAAATCATGCGAACTCCGGCAAGGATTATCTTGAGCAGATAAGGATATCAAAAGATGTACTCTACAGCATAAGACATTCCGATGATATAAAGAGTATGGTGAAGGGGCTTATGATAGAGAGTTATATCGAGGACGGTGCCCAGAAGATAGGCGAGGGTCATTACGGAATGTCCATAACGGATCCCTGCCTGGGCTGGGCGAAATCAAAGGATCTGATCAAGCTTATAGCAGATCTCGTTTGATCTCTTATTTAACGCTTTCTATGAAGGACATGATATCCTTCTTTATGGCTTCATTTACCGCGGAAGCTTTTTCGCGGGAATCCTGTTTTGTATAGAAATAAAATTTGATCTTGGGCTCGGTACCGGAGGGGCGCACTGCGAACCAGGTATCGGGCTTTTTTGTTTCCTTATCTTCAAGGAAGAATCTCAGCGCGTTGGTGGACGGAATGCGCGGGCCTGCAGCAGGCGTGTATCCGTCGGTATAATCGATGATCTCAAGAACTTTTCTTCCGGCCACTTCTGCAGGCGGATATTTTCTTATGAATTCCATCATGCGTTTTATACGTTCCGCACCCTCCATGCCTTCAAGCACGAGATTGGGCTCATCTTCCGAATAGAATCCATATTCCTCATAAATGTCATCGAGCACCTGCGATAAGGTCTTGCCTTTTTTTCTGTAGTAGGCAGCAGCCTCTGCAACGAGCATGCCTGCGCTGATACCGTCCTTGTCACGTATGTCGGGACATGCGGCATAGCCTACGGATTCTTCGTAGCCGAACAGATATACAAGGCCGTTCTCTTCAAGATAGGGGAATTGTCCGCAGATATTTTTAAATCCGGTAAGACTTTCAAACATGCGCACACCGTTTGCCTCTGCAATGTGGGTGCTAAGGGTTGAAGTGACTATGGACTTTATCATTGCTCCGTTTGAAGGAAGCGTGCCTGCGGATCTGTGCCCATTGAGTATGTAGCTGACAAGTATGTAGCCGGTCTGGTTTCCGTTTAAAGGGATGTAATCACCGTTTTCGTTTCTTATTTCGATGGCGAAGCGGTCCGCATCCGGATCAGTAGCCATAAGAAGTTCAGCACCTGTTTTTCTGCCGAGTTCTTCCGAAAGCTTAAAAGCGGCGGGGGATTCGGGATTGGGATAGCCGACTGAGGTAAAGTCGGGATCGGGATCTTTCTGTTCGGGAACGATATGGAAATTATCAAAACCCCTGTCTTTCAGCATCTGTTCGAAAGGTATGCTGCCGGCACCGTTGAGAGGCGTGTAGACAATAGGGATCGAAAGATCCAGATCATCGCCGGAATGTATGGCGAGTGCCTCTATCCGGTCCAGATACATTCTGTCATAGGATGCGTCAAGCGTAATGATGTTTTCATAGGATGATATGTCGGGCTCGTTACCGCAGGCATATCTGTTTACTATATCCGATGCTCTGTGATCAAAGTAATCGAGAGCAAATATCTTTTCGGTCATTCCGTCTGCAACAGATGAACTTACCTGGCAGCCGTCATCCCAGTATGCCTTGAAACCGTTATATTCCTTTGGATTGTGGGATGCAGTTATATTGACTCCTGATACGGCTCCGAGCTTTCTTATCATGAATGCAAGTTCCGGAGTGGGGCGCATATCGGGAAAGATATAAGTCTTTATACCTGCAGATGCAAAGATCTCTGCGGTCATGAGTGAGAACTCTCTGGAGAAGTGTCTCGGATCGCAGGCTATGATAACACCCTTGTCTGCGGCTTCTTTTCCGCACTCAAGTATATATTCGGCAAGCCCTTCTGCAGCGCGGCCGACAGTATAAAAATTCATACGATTCGTGCCGGCTCCGAGCTTGCCTCTGAGTCCGGCAGTACCGAATGAAAGTTCTTTGTAGAAACGGTCTTCAATATCTGCAGGGTCAGCTGCAGCCGTTTCAAGATCCTTTTTTAATGAGCTTCCCGCTGGCAGAAGCTCTGACCAGCGGGAAAATAATTCTTTGTAATCCATATGTGTCTCTTTTTAATACTTAGGTCGTTTATGCTTTAGAACTTGAAGAAGCTGATGGTATCGTTGAGCTTTTCTGCAAGTTCTTTGAGCTGTGCAGCGTCAGAATTTAAAATATTGAATGTTGCATTGAGCTCTTCCATGGAAGCGTTGGTCTCTTCGGTAGATGCAGCATTCTCTTCGGAAATAGCTGACAGGTCTGAAATGATGGAAAGGAGGCTTTCCTTTGCTTTATCAAGTTCTGCAACTCTTATTGAAATGAGCTCTGAACTTTCGGAAACGTTATTCACGTTTTCCATCATATCATGCATATCCTGCTTGGTTGCATCAAGCTGTGTGCTCTGTTCCGAGAAGTTTTCGTTAAGCTTCTGCATTACTGCAACCGATGCATCGGAATCTGCAAGAAGCTGTCCAACGATATCCTTTATCTTGTCTGCGCTCTCTTTGGATTGATCGGCAAGCGCTCTTATCTCATCGGCTACGACTGCAAAGCCTCTGCCTGCTTCACCTGCTCTTGCTGCTTCTATCGAAGCGTTGAGTGAAAGGAGGTTGGTCTGTGTTGCTATATCGGTGATAGCCTGTGAGAAGGTATCGATCGACTTAGCTGACTGATTGGTGGATTCTATAGTCTGTCCGATCTCTTTAACGGATTCGGTAACGTTTGTGTTCTGGGTGATGAGGTTAGTCATGGCATGCATTGCATTGTCGCAGGACTTCTTCATTCCCGTTGCAGCTGTATCGAGTTCCTTTACGCGCTTTGTTATCTCATCGATGTTGTCACCGATATTTGCGGTATCGGTTGTTGCGGTCTCGATGCTTTCGGCCTGTGAAACAGCACCTTTTGATATCTCATCGATGGCGGTCGTTACCTGAGATGAAGCCTCTGAAGCCTGATCAGAAGAAGTGCTCAGTTCATCGCTGGATGAATTGAGATTGCCGACCATGCCGGTGATCTGATTCATGGTTTCGTTGAGCTTGTCCTTGAGTATCTGCGTGCTTTCGGATATGCTTCCAAGCTCATCCATACGTGCTATGAGAGCGGGGTCAACTGTTATGTTAAGATTGCCGTTTGACAGTTCTATGAGCTGCTCGGCAAGCTTGTTCATTCTTTCTGAAGTTTTATTTGCAACGTACATGCCGCCTGCAAAGATCAGACCTGTAATGACTACAGACGAGATTATCATTAAAAGTACGCTGTTGATAACCGCATGACCGGCATTCTTACTGGGAATACCTGCAAATACCATACCTACGATCGAATCATCTGAATTGCGAAGAGGTATGTAATAAACCACGTACTTCTCTTCATTGATGGTAAGATTCTTTCCGAAGTAATCATTGCCGCCGGTCAGACACTGGGCTATAACCACATCGGAGGCTTTTGTTCCGACTATACGGTCATTGGTGCCTTTCTTTATAAGAGAAGTGACAGCGCGGGTGTCGCCAATGAAAATAGTGAAATCAACACCTGTATCTTTGTGAAGTGTATCTATGATCTCCTGGATCTTGCCGGTAACATCGGTACCGCCTTTTTTGACAACTTCATAGCTGCTGCTATCCCAGTCGGCTCCGTCTTCAAGATGGCATACTTCGCTTTTGAGCTGGATGGTGGCATTTTTTAGTTCAGATTCGTACCCGGTGTAGTATGCCTTGTTGATCTGCACCGCACCGATGATTGTGAGTATGGTAACGACGAGTATAAGTGCTGAAAGTGCGATGTAGATGACTTTGGAAATAAGCTTGCGATTTCTTTTTTTGGTCATACAGTTCACTCCTTTACTTTGGCATATCACTGTAGAAAAACGTGATAGAAACTGCCGAGATTTTCTTTTATATTTTAACTTAATTAACGGTTGTTAACAAGAATAAAATGGTCTTTGACATTCCAAAAAAATTGATGTTTTTTTGTGCATGCGGGAGTATAATTGTAATGTTCTTTTTGCGGAAGTTTAGCATTGTTTTCAGGAAAGATTTATGTCAGAAACACAGCACAGGCGCAGGCCTCATTATTCAGGAACTCATCCGAAAAAATTCGAAGAAAAATATAAAGAACTGGATCCCTCAAAATATTCGGATACAGTTGAAAAAGTCATGGCCAAAGGCAGTACGCCCGCAGGCATGCATATACCTATTATGGTTGATGAGGTTCTGGAGCATTTATGTATCGAACCCGGGATGAACGGATGCGACTGCACGCTGGGTTACGGCGGGCATTCGACTGCGATACTGAAAAAACTTTCGGGAAGCGGTCATCTTGTTTCGCTTGATGTGGACCCGGATGAATCTGCAAAGACTGAAGCGAGGCTTAGGAAAGAGGGATATGGAGAAGATATATTTGCGATAAGACATATCAATTTTGCTGACGTGAAAAAGGCTGCGGATGAATTCGGAAAGTTTGATTTTCTTATGGCGGACCTTGGGGTTTCATCAATGCAGATAGATAATCCGGCAAGAGGTTTTTCGTACAAGACAGAAAGTCCGCTGGACTTAAGGATGAACCAGCATAAAGGGATAACCGCCGCCGAAAGGCTTAAGGAACTCTCTTTAGACGAGATAGAAGGGATGCTCATTGAGAATGCCGATGAACCTTATGCCGGCAGGATCGCGAAGGTGATCGCATCGCACAACAGGAAAAAAGATCATATAGAAACTACAGTGGATCTTAAGAATGCGGTTGAGGAAGCGTTAGCCTTTTTAGATGAAAGTGAGAAAAAAGAGGCGGTAAAGAAATCCTGTGCGCGCGTTTTCCAGGCGTTGCGCATAGACATAAACGGTGAATATGAAGCGTTGGAGTCGCTGCTTTATTCCCTTCCCGATGTGATGAAACCCGGTGGAAAAACTGTATTTCTCACATTTCACTCTGGAGAGGACAGATTGGTAAAACGTGCATTCAAAGAATGTTTAAGATCAGGTATTTTCAGTGATTGCTCACAGGATGTCATACGTCCTTCGTCTAAAGAATGCTTTGATAATCCGAGAGCGCGTTCCACCAAACTCAGATGGGCTGTGTTTGTGTGAAAAAGATACTCAACCTGTCAATCTGACAGTTGAGAAAGTCTCTTTTCAATGGTAATATTTATAAAGACGTTCCCGCAGGAGGTATGCATATGGTAGAAAGTATTATAGGCAATTATCTGATTGAGATTGGGAAGATCACAGAACAGCAGTACAGGATAGCTCTCGACAGGATGAATTCTGTCAGGGTAAAGCTTGGACTCATTGCGGTTTCCGAAGGCCTCATGACTCTTCAACAGGTTGAAGAGGTGAATCAACTTCAGAAAAAGCTTGATAAGAGATTTGGAGATCTTGCTGTTGAAAAGAATTATCTTACCGATGAGCAGGTTGGAAAGCTTCTGAAAAAACAGGGTGATGCGTATCTGACTTTTATTCAGGCTCTCGAAGAGTTTGAGTTGATAACGCAGGCCGAGGCGGTTTGGATCATCGAAGAATTCAAGGAAAGCAGAGGGCTTACCAATATCGAGATGGACTACATCAAGAGCGACGATGTAGATAAGATAGTCGAGATAATGCTTCCCGATAAGGCTGCTGATTATTCGGTTCTCATAGCTATCGCTATAAAAACGATCATCCGTATTGCAGACAGACATGCAGGCATACTTAAAGTGGAGATGAAAGATTTCAGATCTGCTGCGCCCATGGCTGTACAGGCTCTTGAGGGTGAAAATGAAACCTGGACAAACGGTTTCAAAGAGGTAGACGGTGCAATGCTTACAGCTGCGTCGGTATTTGCGGAAGAGGATTTCCCTGAGATGGACGAAGATGCTCTTGATGCCGCAGCTGAGCTTGTTAACTGTATAAACGGTCTTTATGCATCTTCTGTAAGCGGAAGTCACGGAAAATTCCTTGAGCTCATGCCTCCGTCATATAGCATGGAAGGCGCGGATTATCCTGAAGGCGAAGCATGTGTCGTGACAGTTCAGATAGATGGCAAACTGTGTGAATACGCATCCATAAAAAAGGTGTGAACGGGAGGAAATCATGGCTGAAACACTTAAGATACTAATCGTTGATGATTCAAGAACCGGAAGAAAGATCCTTCGGAGGATCTTCGAAGAAGAAGGCTACACCATTGTCGGTGAAGCATGCGATGGAGAGGATGGCTATCTCAAGTATCGTGAACTGAAGCCTGACATCGTTACCATGGATGTCACCATGCCGAAGATGGATGGAATAGAGTCACTGACTTTGATACTCAAGGAAGATCCGGGCGCAAAGGTTGTAATGATAACTGCTGCGGGCCAGAAGGAGAAGATGGTCGAAGCACTTAAGCGAGGTGCTTCCGAATTTATCACAAAGCCTTTTGAAAAGGATGAGGTTGTACCGATCATAAAGAAGCTTGCAGAAAAATAATTTGCAGATAAAGATCAAGCCGCGCTGATGCGCGGCTTTTTATTATCGCAGGGAGTTGTCATCCCTCTGTATTAGATCTGTCATTCCGGAACAGATCATCAGATGTAAGTTATGATCAGTCCGTTTCTTTCTGCATAAAAGCTGTCGAGACCGCCGGTCTGCATTATCTTTACCTTTGAATCCGGATGCAGTGAAAGAATCTCTTTCTTTATCCTTTCGGCAGCTGCGAGATTGTTGCAGTGACTTATGAATACCTTACCACCGTTAAAATTATTTTCTTTGAAATCTTTCATGATCTCGGCAACAGCAGCTTTGAGTCCTCTGGCCTTGCCTTTGATGCAGACTTTTCCGTTTTTGGCGATACCCACACCCCAGAATCCGAGTTTTCCTGCAAGGAATCCGGCTATCTTGTTCATGCGTCCGTTCTTAACAAGATTGTTGAAGGAGCATAAAGCAAATACAGTGTGCATATGTTCGACATTTTTCTGAAGCATATCGCATACTTCATCAAAAGACATTTCGTGCCTGATATACTTTGCGGCTTTATAGACCAGATTCACAAGTGCGGGACCTGTGCTTTTGGAGTCGATAACACAGATCTTCTTTTCCGGATGATCTTCGAGCATCATCTGTTTTGCTGTCAGCGCGCTGTTGTAGCTTCCTGAAAGTTCGGAAGAGATGGTGACGGCTATGGTATTGTCATATTTTTCGAAAACCTCTGCCCAGGTGCCGGGACTTGCGCAGGATGAACGTGCTGCTTCACTTTGTGCTTCCATATCATCAAGCATGACATCTATGTCTATGGAGCCGTCGTCTATATATTCGTTTTTCCCTACGAGAAGCATAAATGGTATCTTCTCGTAAGCGATCCCGAGTTTTTTACCTTCTTCGATACTGAGATCACAGGCTGAATCTGCAACTATACACCATTTTTCGCTCATCGAGTCACCTCCGTGATGTAATTGTGATTTATGCGAACTTAATAAAAACTAATTATCTTTTATTAAAATAACGGTGTCAAGTTGAGTGAAGACTGATATAATTGATCATAAGATATTATAGTAAGCAAAATGAGTGATCGCGTTTACTATATATGCATTTGATCATATTGTGATGATATGGATCGAATGATCATGACAGCACGGAAACTATATCCCATTGAGAGGACTTGTCGGATGAGAAAAAGAGTTGCCGTTCTTGCCGGACAGCCGGAAGAATATCTTCAGGCGCTGTTTATAAAGGGGTTATCGGAAACACTTCTGGAGAAAGATTTTGATGTGTGTGTGTTTGCCATGTATCAGAAGTTCCAGAATTCTCCCGACCGCGCCAAAGGCGAATCCTCTATATATGATCTGGTCGATTACAAAGCCTTTGATGCGATATGCATCATGGGCGATTCAATTCAGACTCCGGGTGTTCTGGAGAATCTCATAAAAAATATAAATGAAAAGTTTAGCGGAACGGTAGTGATAGCGGAAAAGGATGTTCCGGGCTATGCACATGTGCTTCAGGATAATTACAGTCCCGAAAAGAAAATAATAGAGCACATGATAGAACACGGATATAAGGATATTGCTTTTCTTACGGGCAAATCATGGCATCCGCATTCAAAGATAAGACTTAAAGCTTTTCTCGATACTATGGCCGAACATGGGCTTGAGGTAGGGGAGAACAGAGTCTTTTACGGTGATTTCTGGTATTCGAGCGGAGAACTTACCGCAAAAAGACTGATGGATTCCGGAAAACTGCCCGAGGCGGTAGCCTGTGCAAATGACTGCATGGCTATAGGCCTTGCCAAAGCTTTTACCAATGCGGGGATAAGGATACCTGAAGATGTGGCGATAGCGGGATATGACTGCAGTGAAGAAGGAAGACGTGCGCCTGTTTCGATCACATCCGTGCACATGCCTCAGGAGGAATTCGGCAAACATGCAGCCGATGCGATACTTGCGCTTATGGAAGGTAAGGAGATACCGGAGTACAGACCCGATGCCAAACTTTTCATAGGCAAGTCATGCGGATGTCAGGAAGATAAACTGAGTCATGTTTTAGATGTCAGGAATTCATGGGAGACCGAGATTTCAGGCGGCAGCGTAAAGTCGATCTTCAATGAATTTTATGAAGATATCATGTCGGTGACTTCTCCGATAGAGTTTATCAATACGGTTTATGCGAACCTTACGGATGCTGATAATTTTGACGGTTTCAAACTCTGCTTAAATGACGGATTCGAGTTCAGAGAGAATTCTTTTTCGACCAGGATGATAGCGGCAGTAAGTACCGGTGATGAAGACGGCGACCGTATAGGTCTTGATAATTATTTTATAAAAGAGGAAATGCTTCCGGGATTTAAAGATGGCTGGAAGATGCCTTCACTTGTTTATTTCCTGCCGCTCAGATACGGTTCCAAAAATTTCGGATTCACGGCACTTATCTCCAGAGGAAGATATGAGCCGGTGAAGGAAGGGTATCGTATATGGGCAAGGCTTGTGATGTGTGCCGGAGAGGTTCTCATACAGCGTATGCAAAATAGCTTATCGGGTACGATGGGACAGGGTACCGGTCTTGATTCCTTAACGGGACTTCCTGATTACACTGCTCTTCTCAATCAGAGCGAAGATATATTGAAATACATAGCTGCGGGAGGCGGAAAGGCGTATGCGGCGGCGTTCGAGATAAGGAATCTTTCCGCGATCAATGAACAGCAGGGAAGAAGTGTGGGAAGCAATGTAATAAAAAGCGTTTCCGCAATAATGCTGCAGGTGTTTGCGGAAGCGGCAGCATATCTATTTTATACGGGCAACGGTGAATTTGTTGTTGTTATGAGCGGTGTCGACGGCCGTGAGTTTGAAGGAATGTGTGCGGACGTGGTCGAGAGAGCGGAAGGGATCAGGGCAGGCGCCGGAAAAGATAAGGTGGTCGAAGTCTGCAACAGCATCGAAAGCGGAAGCCCTACAGATGGAGAATCTCTGGAGAGACTTATCAATGTTGCGATAAGCAGGAAGAACGGACTTATATTCAGCCTTTACAATGCGCCGAAGGGCGGTCATTCGCTTTCGGAAGATATGAGGCTTACCGGAAGGGTAAGAGAGCTTCTTGATCATAATCGTTTTGATTATCATTTCCAGCCTATCGTGAAAGTTGAGGATGGAAGCGTATTTGCGTATGAGGCTCTCATGCGTCCTAAGGCGGATCCGTACATAGCGCCTCCAGAGGTGATCAGATGTGCAAAATTCCTGGGACGTCTTCATGATGTGGAGAAGATCACATTTTTCAATGTTCTTGAGAGAGTGAATAAAGAGCAGCTGTTTGCTGATTCGGGAAGGAAAGTGTTCATTAATTCAATCCCCGGACAGGAACTGACTATGGATGAGCTCAAGCCTGTTGAGACGGTTTTCAGAGAGACCGGCGGAAGAATGGTCGTGGAATTAACCGAGCAGGCAGAACTTAGCGATGAGGAGCTTGAAAAGCTAAGGGCTTTTTATGCCAAGATCGGTGCGCAGTCTGCCGTTGATGACTATGGCACGGGCTATTCAAATATAACGAATCTTTTAAGATACATGCCTGATTATGTAAAGATCGACCGTGCGCTCATATCGGGAATAGAGAACAGTTCGCAGAAGAAGCATTTCGTAAGGGAGATAATCACTTTCTCTCATGAGAATGGTATAAAGGCTCTGGCAGAAGGTGTGGAGACTTCGGAGGAACTTAAGGAAGTCATAATGCTTGGTGTGGATCTGATACAGGGATATTATACGGCGAAGCCCTCGTATGAGTTCATTGATGAGATAGACCGGTCCATCCGCGAGGAAGTGATCACGTATTACAATGCCAGAAACGGTATCTATGTTCCCGGACGTGAAGCGAGGGTGATACTTACAAAGCTCAAATCGGAAGGCGTGAAGCATATTCATGTGATGCGCAAAGAGATGACGTTTATTGATTTTACGATAGTGGGGCTTCCCGAAGTGCTGCACAGGGGACCGGACATGGTCATCTCGAACGGATATCACGGAAGTATCACGATAGACAACTGTGTATTCGGAGGCGGGGACGGTTTTTCGGTCAGGATAGAAAACGGATGCACGGTCAATTTCATCAAGAAGGGGCATAATGTTTTCTATGGGCCGATAAAGCTGGAAGGTGATGCATCTTATACGATCGAGGGCGACGGAACCGTTGAGATCAGAGAGTAATTTTTTGTAGACAAGCAATCTGATTACCATTATAATAACCGGGATGGACCGTTCTGAAGAAAAGAAGCGTAAGGACAGGGCGAGAGCAGCAAGATTGCTTTCAATGGTGTCCCAATTTGCTTTTACGATGCTGTCACCGATGCTGCTTTGTTTTTTTTGCGGGATGTGGCTGGATAAGCATCTCGGTACATCATTCCTTGCGGTGCTTCTGTTTTTCGTCGGTGCGCTTGCAGGTTTTACCGGTGTTTACAGACTGGCAAAGGAAATTATGAAAGACAATGATGACGAGCCTTCGGGAAAAGGCCTCGGAACACAGGACGTTAGTGGCTCTGTGGATCGGGACAGTGATAAGCTGCATCATAGTTGAGGCAGTACTTCTTATTTTTTTTGACAGACCTCTCTACAGGAGCCTGGGACTGCTGATCGGAGCAGTGGGCGCTATAGCAGGGGCGGCGCATATGGAGCATTCGATCATAAAAAGTTGCTCCTATGATGAAGAGGGCGCCATGAAAGTTATGAGAAGCGGTGCACTTACCAGATTCGGTTTCGCACTTTTGTTTATCGCCATTGCGGGATATACGGGATTTGCGGATCCGATATGTCTGTTCATAGGGCTTCTCAGTCTTAAGATAGCGGCATATGCAGCGCCGTTTACAATGAAGCTCATACCGGAACCTTCAGGGGAAGCCGGATCGGATATCTCGAATGGTTCGGATGAAGAGCTTGATGCTTTCGGATATACAAAAGCGGAGAGGGAATTGCTCAACGATCAGTTAAGCCGCCTTTCCGAGAAAAAAAGAACTGAAATAGAAAAAATGCGGAAGGATTTTTCCGCATATTACGAGGAGAAACATTAATATGCTTTTAGCAATCGATGATTTCAGCGCCGACAGCTTTATGGTCAAAGGCGTGTTTTCCTTCGAGATAGGAGGACACACACTCTGGATCACAACAACTCATATCTGTCTTCTTATAGTCGTACTCACACTTTCGGTTTTTTCAATATATGCAAAGCATAAAATGCAGAAGGCGTCAGAGGTTCCTACGGGATTCCAGAATGCTCTTGAACTTATAATAGAATTTCTTGACGGCCTCGTTAAGAACACGATGGGGAAGCACGCATCGGTGTTCCAGAATTATATCGGGACCATATTCATATTTATTCTTTTCTCAAATCTTTCGGGACTTTTGGGACTCCGTCCCCCCACCGCTGATTACGGTGTGACGTTCCCCTTAGGCGTACTTACATTTACACTCATCACTTTCAACAAGTTCAAATACCAGCATGTGAGCGGTGTTATCAAAGGACTTATGAGCCCGTGGCCCTTCTGGATCCCGATCAACCTTATCGGTGATTTCGCGGTGCCTATCTCACTTTCACTCCGTCTTTTTGCGAACATACTTTCCGGTACTGTTATGATGTCACTGGTATACGGACTGCTTTCGACCATTGCATATGCATGGCCCGGCGCACTGCATGTTTATTTCGATATGTTCTCGGGCGCCATCCAGACTTACGTTTTCTGTATGCTGACGATGACGTATATCGCCGATGCAAGAACAGTCGAGGAATAAGAACGGGTATAACAGTAGAGTATTTCTGCTGAACCAATATTAAAAGAATAATTAAAGAACACTTTACTTTAAGGAGGAAGCAATCATGGGTTTTGATCAGAATTTCATTTACGGATGCTCTGCTATAGGCGCCGGACTTGCGCTGATCGCAGGTGTCGGCCCCGGTGTCGGCCAGGGTATCGCTGCAGGACATGCAGCAGCAGCGGTCGGACGTAATCCGGGAGCAAAGGGAGATATCACATCTACCATGCTTTTAGGCCAGGCAGTTGCAGAGACGACAGGTCTTTACGGTCTGCTCGTAGCAATGCTTCTGATGTTCGTTAAGCCCTTCAAGGCAGCATAAGAAAGAGCTTCATTGAGTAAAAAAGATTTCTGGAAAGGAGGCTCTATCACTTGAATACTGCAGCAACATATCTGCTTTTATCGGCTGCCCCTGTGGCAGAAGAAGGATATACAAGACTTTTCGGTCTTGATCTTCAGCTGCTCTTTGATTCAGGGCTGACACTCCTCGCAGTATTTACACTGTTCTTAGTGCTGTCATACAATCTGTTCAATCCTGCACGCAAGGTTCTTTCCGGACGAAGCGAGCGCATAAAGAATGATATCGAGCAGGCAGCAAAAGACAAAGAGGAAGCGGCAAAACTTAAGGCTGAGTATGAAGCAAAGCTTAAGGATGCCGATGCCGAAGTTGAGCATATACTTGCAGAGGCACGCAAGAGGGCCCTTGCAAATGAAGACAGGATAGTCGCTGATGCCAAGAAAGAGGCTGCGGACATTATTGAACGCGCCAATGCCGAGGCAGAGCTTGAAAAGAAGAAAGCCGGCGATGAAGTTAAGAAAGAGATGATAAGCATCGCTTCCCTTATGGCTGCAAAGGTCGTAAAGGGAAATATTGACACAACGGTGCAGGATGCCCTCGTTGAGGACACCCTTAAAGAAATAGGGGAAGCTACATGGCAAAGCTAGTCGCTAACACCTATGGGGAAGCACTGTTTTCCCTTGCGGTAGAAGAGAATAAAGTGGATGCTCTTTACGAAGAAGCACTTTCGCTTTCAGGCATACTGAAAGAGAATCCTGATTTCGATACACTGATGAATCATCCTAAGATTACCAGTGAGGAGAAGGAAAAGGTTCTTGAAGAAGTGTTTGACGGCCGCATCTCCCGTGAGCTGGAAGGATTCCTTAAACTGCTCCTTGCAAATGACAGATATAAGGATCTGGATAAGGTTCTGGAATTCTTCTTCGGAAGAGTGAAGGAATACAAGGGAATCGGTATTGCCTGGGTTTCATCTGCACTGCCGCTTTCTGATGCACAGAAGGCTGCTGTTGAGAAGAAACTTCTTGAGACCGCTAAATACAAAAAAATGGAGATGCATTATGAAACGGATGAGAGTCTGATCGGCGGAATGGTGATCAGGATCGGAGACCGTGTTGTTAACTCCAGCATCAGCTATAAACTGGACAGCCTTAAGAGATCCCTTCTGGATTCTCAGGCAGTCTGAAAATATTTAGAAAGGCGTTTGATTAACCATGAATTTAAGACCAGAAGAAATAAGCTCGGTTATCAAAGAGCAGATCAAGAGATATGCTGATAAGCTCGAAGTATCCGAGGTCGGTACGGTAATTCAGGTCGCGGACGGAATCGCGAGAATACATGGTCTTGAGAAGGCCATGCAGGGTGAGCTCCTTGAGTTCCCCGGCGAAGTCTACGGAATGGTCATGAACCTCGAAGAGGACAATGTCGGCGCCGTTCTCCTCGGAAATCAGAAAAATATTTCCGAAGGTGACACGGTAAAGACTACAGGCCGCGTTGTTGAGGTTCCTGTCGGAGATGCGATGCTCGGACGAGTAGTCAACTCTCTCGGCCAGCCTATAGACGGCAAGGGCCCCATCGAGACAAAGAAGTTCCGCCAGATAGAGCGCGTGGCTTCAGGCGTTATTACAAGACAGTCCGTTGACACACCGCTTCAGACAGGTATCAAGGCTATCGACTCCATGGTTCCTATCGGAAGAGGCCAGCGAGAGCTTATCATCGGCGACCGTCAGACAGGTAAGACGGCTCTCGCCATTGATACGATAATCAACCAGAAGGGCCAGAACGTTAAATGTATCTACGTTGCCATCGGTCAGAAGGCTTCTACCGTTGCTTCGATAGTAAAGACACTTAATGAGTTCGGCGCTATGGGGTATACAACAGTCGTTGCTTCAACAGCATCCGAGCTTGCACCTCTTCAGTACATCGCTCCTTATGCAGGATGTGCTATAGGTGAGGAATGGATGGAGAACGGAGAAGACGTACTTGTTATCTACGACGATCTGTCAAAGCATGCAACAGCATACAGAACACTGTCACTGCTGCTCAGACGTCCGCCCGGACGTGAGGCATATCCCGGCGATGTCTTCTATCTGCACTCAAGGCTGCTCGAGAGAGCTGCCCGCATGAGCAAGGAATACGGCGGCGGATCACTTACCGCTCTTCCTATCATTGAGACACAGGCCGGTGACGTTTCTGCGTACATACCTACAAACGTTATATCCATTACTGACGGACAGATCTATCTTGAGACCGAGATGTTCAATTCAGGTTTCCGTCCGGCTATCAACGCAGGTCTTTCAGTATCTCGAGTCGGCGGTGCCGCTCAGATCAAGGCCATGAAGAAGATAGCAGGTCCTATCCGTCTTGAGCTTGCTCAGTACAGAGAGCTTGCAGCTTTCTCACAGTTCGGTTCAGAACTTGACGCAGATACAAGAGAGCGTCTTGCACAGGGTGAACGAATCAGAGAGATGCTCAAGCAGCCTCAGTACAAGCCCATGCCTGTAGAAAAGCAGGTAATCATCATCTACGCGGCTACCAAGAAGTACCTTCTTGACATCCCTGTTGATGATGTGCTCCGCTTCCAGGATGAGCTCTTCGATTTCATTGATACCAAGTACGCTGAGATCCCTGCAGAGATCCGCGAAAAGAAGGAAATGACCAAGGAAACAGAAGAGAAGCTTGTAAAGGCACTTGAAGAATTCAAGAAAGATTTCCGTTGACGGGATTCTTTAAAGGATAAAGAACCGGGAGTTAATTAACTATGGCTTCGATGAGAGATATAAAGAGGCGGCGCTCCAGTATCGAGAGCACGCAGCAGATAACTAAGGCGATGAAACTCGTTTCCACCGTTAAGCTGCAGCGCGCCAAGACAAGAGCGGAACAGTCCAAGTATTATTTCAATTCGATATACGATACAGTGACATCAATACTTGCCAAGGCAGACGGCATCGAGCATCCTTATCTCAAAAAAGGTGAGAGCGGGAAGAAGGCTGTCATAATGATCACTTCAAACAAGGGTCTTGCCGGCGGTTACAATTCGAATGTCATTAAGCTTATCACGAGAAATCCTGAGTTTTCTCCGGAAAATACAGTGATCTACGTTATAGGTAAAAAAGGCAGAGATGCCTTCAGGCGTGCAGGCTATGAGATAATGGCTGATTTTTCGGAAGCCATTGAAGCGCCAAATTATAATGACGGCACAAAGGTAACTGAGGATCTTCTGAAAGGATTTGCGGCAGGAGAGATAAGCGAGATCTATCTTGCTTATACATTCTTCAAGAATACCGTAAGTCATGTGCCCACACTTTTAAGACTTCTTCCCGTGGGCGTACCTGAAAAGATCGAATCCGGGGAAGATGGCGAAGAGGTTTCTTCCGTGAAGGAAGAAAAAGAAGAGAAGACAGCGCCCATGAACTTTGAACCGGAGGATGAAGAGGCTCTTAACCTCATCATTCCCAAGTACATGGCAAGTCTTATCTACGGCGCTCTTATAGAGGCGCAGGCTTCTGAAAACGGAGCCCGCATGCAGGCAATGGATAATGCTACAAACAACGCGACAGAGATGATCGATCACCTGACACTGCTCTACAACAGAGCAAGACAGAGTACCATCACCCAGGAACTTACCGAGATCATCGCAGGTGCTGACGCGATAGGCTGATTGACGTAAAGGTCAAAAGTAATTATTTGCGAAAGGATAAAGAAAGATGGCAGAGGAAAAGAAAGGCAAACTGACACAGGTCATCGGAGCCGTACTTGATATCAAGTTCTCTGACGGACTGCCTGAGATCAATGAGGCAATACGTATAAAGAGAAAAGATGATTCGGTCCTGGTGGCAGAGGTCGCGCAGCATCTTGGTGACGATACTGTCAGATGCGTGGCAATGGGTCCCACAGACGGACTTGTCAGAGGAATGGAAGCTATTGCAACAGGCAGCCCTATCAAGGTTCCTGTCGGTGAGGCCTGCCTCGGACGTATATTCAATGTCCTCGGTGAACCTATAGATAATAAGCCGGCTCCGGAAAATGTTGATTATGAGCCTATACACAGACCGGCTCCCGAGTTCAAGGATCAGTCAACAAATACTGAGATACTTGAAACAGGTATAAAGGTTGTCGATCTTCTCTGCCCCTATCAGAAGGGTGGAAAGATCGGTCTCTTCGGAGGTGCCGGTGTTGGTAAGACCGTGCTTATTCAGGAGCTTATCAGAAACATAGCTACAGAGCACGGCGGATATTCAGTATTCACAGGTGTTGGAGAGCGTACCCGTGAAGGAAACGATCTCTATCACGAAATGAGCGATTCAGGCGTTATCGAAAAGACCGCCATGGTATTCGGTCAGATGAATGAGCCCCCCGGAGCAAGAATGAGAGTAGGTCTTTCGGGTCTTACAATGGCTGAGTACTTCCGTGATAAGGGCGGAAAGGACGTGCTCCTCTTTATTGATAACATCTTCCGTTTCACACAGGCCGGTTCAGAGGTTTCAGCACTTCTCGGACGTATGCCTTCAGCCGTTGGTTACCAGCCTACGCTGCAGACTGAGATGGGAGCTCTTCAGGAGCGTATCACATCCACAAAGGATGGTTCCATCACTTCGGTTCAGGCTGTATACGTTCCTGCCGATGACCTTACAGACCCTGCTCCTGCAACAACATTCGCACATCTCGATGCGACCACCGTTCTTAACAGAAGTATTTCCGAGATGGGTATCTACCCTGCGGTTGACCCTCTCGATTCCACATCAAGAATACTTGATCCCAGAGTTGTGGGTGAAGAGCATTATCAGGTTGCCAGAGGTGTTCAGGAGATACTTCAGAAGTATAAGGAACTCCAGGATATCATTGCAATCCTTGGTATGGACGAACTTTCCGAGGATGACAGACTTGTTGTTAACCGTGCAAGAAAGGTTCAGAGATATCTTTCACAGCCGTTCCATGTTGCAACACAGTTCACCGGTATGGAAGGTAAGTATGTTCCCGTATCCGAGACCATAAGAGGTTTCAAGGAGATACTTGAAGGCAAGCACGACGATATCCCCGAAGGTTACTTCTTAAACGCAGGTTCTATCGATGATGTAGTCGAGAGAGCAAACGCAAAGAATTAAGAGAAAGACAGATTATGGCAGATACATTCGCATTAAGGATCATCACTCCCGATAAGATATTCTATGAAGGCGATGTGGTGATGGCTGAATTCAATACAACTGAAGGCGGTATCGGTATATATAAGAATCATATGCCGATCACCGTTATCATCAGACCCGGTGTTCTTACCATCACTGAGGCAGAGGGAGAAAAGAAAGCGGCCCTGCATGCGGGGTTCGCCGAAGTGCTTCCTGATAAGGTGACTATACTTGCAGAGAATATAGAGTGGCCTGACGAGATCGATGTTGAACGAGCTCAGTCCGCTGAGGAAAGAGCAAGAGAGCGTATAGCATCAAAGGGCGATGGTATTGATATCGACAGAGCAACTATCGCTCTTCAGAGAGCTATAGCACGTATAAACTGCTTAAAGTAAACAAAAAACATAATTACAGATCTGAAATAAGTCCTTCTTAGATCCATAAGAAGGATTTATTTATTAGACGGGCATGAATCTTAAAAGTATCCTGGAAAAAATACATATCAGCGGATGGCTTTTTAAAGTCATATACTGCATCCTGGTCTTTGTGTTGTCAGTGATAGTGCTGAGCGGTTTTATGAACCGCGGAAACACAGACATGACAGCGCCTATGGCTGAAGCAACATATCCTGTGGTTGCTTTCAGCTGTCATGGTATGGAGTACAACCGTATGCACGGATATGCAGACGAGATGAACATACAGCTCATGCAGGATCACATCACACCGGTTGGAAGCGACAGAACTCTTACGCTTACGGTGGACAGCTGTGATAACAAGATAACCGGTATTTCCTTTGCGGTCAGGAATCTTTCGGATGGCAGACTGATCGAGGACAGCAAGGTTCTTGACTATATAGAAAAGAAGGGTGAGATCACAGCGGATCTGATCCTTAAGGATCTGCTCAGTGAGGGATGCGAATATTCACTGTGCATAACACTTACCGATGAAAGAAACAGGCAGCTGCATTACTACACAACAATAATAAGGTCAAACGAGCTGTCACTTGCCGAAAAGCTGGAATTTGTAAAAGAGTTTCATGAACTCACATATAAAAGGAACGAAGCAGAGGAGAAGATCGTAAAGTATATCGAAAGCGATGAGACCGGTGACAACACGACCTATCAGAAGGTAACCATACATTCGAGTCTTGACCAGATATGCTGGGGAACTCTTCAGGTCACTGAAGATACCATGCCTACAGCGGTCATCCGTAATATCGATAAAGATACTGCGGACATAGATCTTGAGTATAAGGTGAGCGTGGATGAAAATGACAGGACCTATGAGTTCTTTATAAATGAATATTTCAGACTGCGTCTCGGAACTGAAAGGATTTATCTGCTTGATTATGAAAGAGATATGGAGCAGATCTTCAAGCCTGATACCAATGTTATTGCCGGAAATAAGATAGTTCTCGGTATCGCTGACAGGGATGTGAACATGGTTGAGAATAACGATGGTTCAAATATCGCATTTGTCAGTGCCGGAAGGCTCTTTACTTATGATCTGAATGACAGGGAATTGGCTTATGTATTCGGCTTTTATGATTCAGATACTCTGGATAAGCGTGAGACCGACCGCAATAACGGTATAAGGATATCTAATGTTGATGAGACCGGTAATGTGCGCTTCATTGTTTACGGCTATATGAACAGGGGCATACATGAAGGAACAAACGGTATCGCTGTATATTATTATGACAGCACTTTAAATACCGTTGAAGAAGAGGCCTTCATTCCTTATAAAGGCGCCTTCAGTTATCTTAAGTACAATATTGATAAGCAGGTCTATGCTGGATCGGGAGGCATGGCATATTCGTTCCTTGACGGGGACTTTATGAGTGTTGCGCTTGGAAGCGGCGAGACCGAGATCATTGCCGGAGGGCTTTCGGACAGGGAGTTCTGCGCATCGGAAGACGGAAGTATGGCCGCCTGGGTTGATCCGGGATGTTCATATACGGCAGATGAACTGCATATCTTAAATATGGTCACGGGAAAGCTTACCGATATCAAGACCGGAAGCGAGGAGAGGATAAGGCCTGTAGGATTTTTCGGTAACGATGTGATATACGGTCTGGCAAAGACTGATGATATATTCGTAAACAGAGCCGGAGAAACAGTCTTTCCCATGTACTGCCTGAGGATAAGAGGTGAGGATGGCAGCATCAAGAAAGAGTATTATTCCGAAGGTGAATATGTAACAGATATAGTACAGGGAAGAGGAATGTATACCTTAAATCGTGCGGCTATATCAGTATCCGGAAATGGTTTTACCGAACTGCCGGATGACAGGCTGATGGACAACTCAACGCCTGTATACGGCCTTAATGTTGTGGAACCGGCACTTACGGATTCATACGAGACCATAACACAGATCGCATTGAAGAATGAGACGGATCCTGATTCAATACAGATACTCAATCCAAAGCAGGTTATATTTGAAGGTGAGAAGAATTCTGAAACTTCAGAAAGAGAGATAGCGGAAAGATTCCCGCTTTTCAGAAACGGAAAGATAGTCAGGATGTTTGACAGTCTTCCTGATGCGATAAAAGAAAGCTACGAGAATAACGGAAGCGTAAGAAACAGATACGGATACCTTATCTACATGAGATCGGCATACCCGACAAAGAATCAGATAATGAAGATCACACCTGATGATGAAGGTATTCCCTATTCCGGAAACAGTGCTGCATCCTGCATTTCAAAGATACAGTCATATGAAGGCAGACGTGGCGAGATAGGAAACAGTGAAGACGGATCTGTAAAAGAATTCAGAAGAATATTTGAGACTGCGCTTCCGGGATATGAACTGCTGGACCTTAGCGGTTCAAGCGATGATGTGATACTGTATTATGTTTCAAGAGATATTCCTGTTGTGACAGTAATGGACAATACATATATGCTGATAACAGGGTATAATGAGATAGATTTTGTCCTTTATGATCCTCGAACAGGGACCGTTTCAAAAAAAGGACGTGATGAATGCACGGAGAAGACGGAGGCTGAAGGCCGCATATTGCTGACCTATCTGCCTCCGGAGTCATGATCATACCGGGGTAGATGATGCGAAAACGACTGTTTACAGTATTATTAATGATGGTGCTTGTATGTGTGAGTTTTTTCTCCACAGCAGGACAGGTATGTGCTGAACCCGGCAAGGGAAACAGCGATACCGATACGACCGAGCTTGAAAAAGAAAAAGATGAGGCTGAAGGCCAGCTTGAGGATATAAATGCATCGATAGAGGAACTCGCTTCCGAAAAAGCAGATGCAGAGGAAGAGCTGGATCAGGTTTCCGAATCTCTTACAGAAATACTTACAGAGATAGGTCTTCTTGATGCAGAGATCGCAGACAAGGAGGTTGAGATAGCTGATGCTGAAGCTGCTTACAATGCTGCGGTTGAAGAGGAACGCAAACAGTATGAAGCAATGAAGGTGCGTATCCGCTACATGTATGAAAAAGGAGACAGCAGCTATGTGGAACTCCTGGCTACATCAGGCAGTTTTTCGGAACTGCTCACCAAGGCTGATTATGTTGAAGATCTGTATGAATATGACAGAAAGATGCTTTCCGATTATGAGGAGATAGCAAGGCAGGTAGCTGAACTAAAGGAAAGACTTGAGGATGAAAAACTGGAACTTGTTTCTCTGCGCTCACAAAGTGAAGAAGAGAAGAAGTATCTTGAAGCAATGCAGGCCGATCTGGAATCCAGCGCCGAAAACTATGCAAGAGAGATAGCTGAAGCTCAGGAAGAAGCTGCAGAATATGAGGCACTTATTGCAAAGAAGAATGCTGAGATAAAGCGCAGAAAAGCCGAAGCTGAAAGACGCGCAAAGGAAGAAGCCAGACGACGCGCCGAGGAAAAGAGAAAGGCAGAGGAAAAACGAAAGGCTGAAGAAAAGCGGAAAGCCGAAGAGGAAGCAAAGCGAAAAGCTGCCGAGTCAGCAGAAGCAACCGAATCAGCAGAAGCAACAGAAGCAACAAAAGCAGAAACCGAGAATGGAGAAGAGGCAGAGAGGGAAGCGAAAGAAGCCAGACAAAGCGGTGAGGTTTCGAACGGCGGAAGCACCTATGATATATCCTCTATTTCATCTGCCTCCGGAAGTGAAAAAGGAAAAGACATTGCGGCCTTTGCATGCAAGTATATCGGTAATCCTTATGTGCCGGGCGGAACAAGCCTTACAAACGGTGCGGACTGCTCAGGCTTTGTATATGCTGTGTATGATTCTTTCGGAATAAAGGTTCCGCGTACATCATATGATCTCAGAAGCGCAGGCAAAGAGGTGTCCTATTCTGACGCGCAGCCCGGAGATGTGGTATGCTACCCGGGGCATGTGGGGATATATATCGGAAACGGTATGATAGTGCATGCCAGCACGCAGAAGACTGGTATAAAAGTATCTAATGCAAAATACAGGGAATTTATCTGTGTAAGACGCATACTCTGATGTACGGATTGCACAATTTTGAACCTTTTATGGGCCTAATTCTATAAGATATACGATTGAAAAGCAGACGGAAAAAATATATATTTGCATTGGCAAATGTAAGGGAACGGGAGTAAGGCAGTGAACAGCAAAAAAGTTAAACCGGCATTGATCATTGTACTGGTGCTTATCATATTGGTAACAGGCGGCTATCTTGGTGCGGCCTATTATTATTCGGGACGTTTTTCTCCAAACACGATCATAGACGGCGTGGATTATTCAGGTATGACCCCGGCTATGGCGGATCAGTACAGATATGAGAACGACAGCAAATATACGCTTACGATAACAGGCAGGGATGGTGCCAGCGCTGTGCTCAACTCTGAAGATATTGGTTTAACCTGCAGCTATTCAAAGAGCATGAACGATGTGCTGAAGGAGGAGAATCCTTTTGCCTGGGGCTTTGCTCTTATTGCAGGTTATGATTTCAAACTTGAACAGACAGTGAGCTGTGACCATGCTGCGATAAAAAAGGTGCTTTCCGATATTGATTTCCTCAAAGCTTCAAATATGAAGGCCCCCACTGATGCGTTCATTGGTGAATATGACAGTGAGAAGGGTGAATACAGCATCGTTCCCGAAACTGAAGGAACGGCTGTTGATATGGACAGCCTTCTTTCAAGTATCAATGACGCTATAGTTTCAAAGAAAGTCAGTGTAGATATTGATAAGTCGGGCTGCTATAAAGAGCCTTCTGTACGCGCTGATGACGCTGAGCTTACAGATAAGCTTGCTCTTTTAAATACTTATAAGGATACGATAGTCAATTATCAGTACGGCGACAAGATCATCACGGTTAATTTTGATGATATCCACAACATGATCGATGTGAAAAAGAATTCTGTTTCCGTAAGTGCAGATAAGGTTGCGGCTTTCGTTGACGCATTTGCTGATAAGTATGATACCTGCGGAAAAGAGATGGAATTCACTACTGTTTCCGGAGATAAGCTTCTTCTTAAAAGAGGTAATTCCAGCGGAAATATTTTCGGCTGGAAGATAGACAGGGAAGCAGAGGCAAGGCAGCTTTATGAGGATATCGAAAAGGGTGTCACAACCACAAGACCTCCCATGCTGCTTCATGAAGGCTGGACCTGGATCGATGAAAATAATGATATAGGAGATACATACGTAGAAGTAAACATGACACTTCAGAAGGTGTATCTTGTAAAGCACAATGCCGTAGTATATGTGACGGACTGCGTTACCGGAAGGATGACGTCAGACAGGATGACGCCGGAAGGAATCTATGGCGTTAAATACAAGGCAAGGAATGCGACCCTCAGAGGTCCTGACTATGAGTCGCATGTTAAGTTCTGGATGCCATTCAACAAGGGTGTCGGTCTGCATGATGCACTCTGGAGAGGTCGTTTTGGAGGCACTATCTACAAGCGCTCGGGTTCACACGGATGCGTAAACCTTCCGCTTAAGGCAGCAGAGAAGATATATGATACCGTTGAAGTGGGATATCCTGTCATCTGCTATTATGTTCCGGAAAAAACTGAAGAGGAAATAGCAGCTGAAAATGCAGCTAAGGAAGAGTCAACCTCGAATGTATCGGCAAGTGCTTCGGAAGATACGGAAAAGACAAAGACAGTACTTGATCTGACACCTGTATATAAAAAGCCGATCGAACAGTTAAAGGCAGAGGAATCAAAGAAGTATATAGTTGAGGATGCAGAAACCTGGAAGGCCAGGAAGGATGCAGAGGTGGCAGCTCTTTCAGCCAATGAGGCTCTTTCTGCAAATGCAGCGGTTTCAGGCAATGCGTATATAGATCCGGTTACAGGAGTGATGGTAACCGACAATGCCGAGACGGGAGTTGCCGGAGTACCTGTTATCCCTCAGGATACGGCAGTAGATCCTGCTGTTGTTGATCCTGCAGCGGTTGATCCTGCGGCAGTAGAACCCGTGCCTGCAGTTCCGGAAACACAGCCGGTACCTGAAGCACAGCCTGCACCCGAGGCATACGTTCCGCCTGCAGATCAGACACAGGTACCTGAACAATAGCTCATGGGAAAACTTTTTGATGAAATAGATAATATTTGCGGAAAGGGTGATATCCCTTTCCATATGCCCGGACACAAGAGAAACGCTCTGAACTCAGATGATGCTCATTCTGGGGGCAGGGCGTTTTTTACGGAGTGGTATAAAAGGGATCTTACCGAAATCCCCGAAAGTGATGATCTGCACGCTCCGTCAGGGATACTGAAATCTGCCATGGACAGGGCGGCATCGATCTTTGGTTCTGACAGGGCTTATTTTCTTGTAAACGGAAGCACCTGCGGCGTGCTTGCGATGCTTAGCCTTTTTGAAGCCGGCGACAAGATACTGATGATGCGCGGTTCGCATCTCTCGGCCTATAATGCGCTCAGATTAAAAGGCCTTGTACCCGTGTTCATATGCGGCGATACGGATCCGGAAAGTGGTGCTGAATGCGGAGTCGGGGCTGATATTGTAAGAGCCGCGCTTGAAAAGGAAAAAGATATAAAGGCAGTATTTATTACGTCGCCTACATATGAGGGCAGCAGTTCTGACCTGCAGGGCATTGCGGAAGCTGCACATGATAGAAATATCCCTCTCCTTGTGGATGCAGCGCATGGTGCACATTTTGGCTTTTCAAAAGAATTCCCGGAAAGTGCGATGCGATCAGGCGCGGATGTCTGTGTCATAAGTCTTCATAAGACTCTGCCGGCGCCTACGCAGACGGCACTTCTGCTTACTTCAGGCAATCGTTTTGAAAGGGATAAGCTGGAATATTATCTTTCGGTCTATCAGACATCCTCACCTTCATACCTTCTGATGGCCGGAATAGATGACTGTGTGCATCTGACATCTTCATATACTGAAAGAGATTGGAGTAATTTTGCACGAAGAGTAAAGCATCTTCATGATGCATGCAGCGGACTTAAGAATATAAAGACGGTATCGGCTTTTTCAGAAAGCAGGCTCTGCGTTGAACCCGGAAAGCTTCTTCTCATACCGTCTGAAAAAGGAAGAGGCTGTGCACTTGGCAGGTATCTTTCTGCACTGCATATCATCCCGGAAATGGCGCTGCCGTCATATGTGCTGATGATCATTACAATATGCGATACCGATGAGACCATGAAGGCTCTGGAAGAAGCCATCATATCAGCCGATGAGCATGTTATGGACTGGCCGGGGGCAGAATGCAGAACGGATGATATTATTCCGGAAGATATCGCATCATATGAAGGAAAGATAAGCGGAAGCACTGTTTCAGTCTATCCGCCCGGAAGACCGCTTTTTATCCCGGGTGAGATAATGGATAAGGTAAGGCTTGATAAACTTCGCAAAGCAGTTTATGAAGGCCTTGAAATACGCGGGCGCCTCACCGCTATTGTTGAATAAATCGGTGCTTTAAGGTAAAATACTCATGTTAGATAATATGAAGTGACCTCGCATTTGTAGCATCGTGGATTTACCTGTATACTACGATTTGGAAAAGTCGACGGTAACAGGGATTACCACATACAAAGGAGGTCACTATGAAAAGAATACTAAAAATCGGAATGGATGTCCATAGTACAAACTACACTTTATGTGCAATGGAGCCGGTAATCGGAGCAGAGGATCGTGTTTTTGCAAATGTCCAGGTAACGCCGGATTATAAGAACATAATACTGTTCATTGAAAATTTAAAGCAGAAGCTTGGCTTGAATGATACTTATGACATTGAGTGTGGCTATGA
>ATWC01000006.1 GCA_000421045.1 Lachnospiraceae bacterium NK4A179 | reverse complement strand
AGGAAGTTAGCGGTATATAACACATAATCCCGGAAAAATCCTAAAGCCTCAAGAACTTGATCAAGGATTTTCCTTTATTCTCTGTATTATTGTTCAGATACCGTCAGCCGGTACTCATCTATCAGCTTTGACATAAAAGCCTCATCTTTAGCTGCGCGTTTCACATCGTCACTACGGCCATTTTCAATCAGCCATGAATAAAACGAAGCCATAAAAGCCCTTTCTTCTGCGCGGCCTTCTTCGCGGCCCTCTGCACGGCCCTCTGCACGGCCCTCTGCACGGCCCTCTTCACCGGCTTTTCTACGTTCTATCTCAATTTCTTCGTACCATTTCATATACAACCCCTCCGTTCTTTCCCTGTGACGGACTGTTTCAAGCATTCGATTCAAATCAGCTAATCTGCTGTCATCTGTATCTATTGTGCCCTCTCCGACCATGAATTTCAAGAGGGCTTTTAACTCTTCCCCAACATCCCCCACATGTCCCCTGCAATAAAGGTATAGTGTCATCGCCCCATCATCATATTCCATGTCAGGCAATTCCAGACATCTATTCTTCACTGTATATATGATCCGGTCTTTCCCAAACGGATCATAGTCAGTGATCATTATCACATAAGATCTGACGATTTCGCTATATTCCTTGTTAACTCCCAGTGCTCTGCTATCTATTTTAGCTCTGTAAAACCTGGTTCTCTGAGGCAGGGCTCTCCTGAATTGTGCATTCTTGTCGGGTTCAATGTCATACAGATCACCACTTATCACATCAGTTTCGGTTCCATTCCCTTTCTCACGGATAAAGGCATCTATCCTTGCACCGTGATATTCGCTGTCAATTCCCGGGAGTGTTTTCTGGGCAGTCACTTTCAGATTTCCCATTTCCCGTCCCAGAATTATCTCAAGTATAATCCTGCAAAACTCTTCTCCATACTCCTCATCAGACACACATTGTTCGAACATAAAATTATCTATAAGATTCATTTCATTCAGCGATCTGCGTGCTTTTTCTCTTAATGTGCGTGTTTCCTCACTGTGGGTCATTTGCCCTCTCTTTCTGCAGGATAATTCCATAAAAATATCCTGCCTGCTGTATTTTCGGTTACGATGGAATCTCCGGCAGAAACTGCCCTGCAGGCAATAAAGCCCATGACCGAACGGTCTGAAAAGAATTCCCGGACTGATAGTCCGTTAAATATTGTATCACAAAATTATCTGAATTTTAAGTTTTTTCAACTGATAATCTATTTCGCATAATAACTGCACACCTTTTTAACAGCATGCACTGTATCTTCCACATCCCTGTCGGTCATTTTAAACTTGATCAGGCGGGCCGAGCGAACAACGCCACATGGATGTGGCGTGTGAACGTTACCGGAAATATATCATAACTTGGGGCATTTTCGTAAGAACTGCTTGGCGAACGGTACCACCGTCAGGCAAGCTGCCGGTGTGAGGAAGTTATTGGCATATAAAGATACGGCATAACCGTCCCTTTTCCTTCCCTGTATAGTTCTTACTTTTCCGAAGTGATATAGTACTGTCCTCCGAGAGGTATCTTTGAAAGATACTTTTCAAGCGGGATAAATTTTTTAAATATACCTTTCCGCGGGAAAAATATCGTATACCTGCATTCAATGTTATGCATACGTGCCTGTCTCATCCGGCGCTCGGCCTCTCTGGAAGACAGCAGTATCGCATCTTCATCAAAAATACAGTCATTGACCACTTTTCTCGTAACAGGGTTGTATGTATTATGCTCAAAGATAATAAGTTTGCCTCCGGGCTTAAGAACCCTTCTGCATTCCCTTATTATCCTCCGTCTTTTTGACGGAAGTATATGATGAAGCACACAGGCCATGAAAACCACATCAAATGTATTATTTTTGAACGGAATAGTATATCCGTCATACACACGAAATGAACTTGATAAAGTCTTTCTGGACTTTGCTATCTCTACGCTCTTTTCGGATATGTCTATCCCATCGTATTTCATTGCCGGGAAATATTTGTTAACAAACTCTGCCGTTATACCGTCACCGCATCCCAGATCAAGGAATGATCCTTTAAGCTTTCCAAACCTTGCTCTGATCTCCTTTATCTTATACTCAGCAAAATATGTGCTGTCCTCACCGCTTACCGACTGCACATTGCGAGTATGTATATCTCTGTATGCTTCAGCAAATTTATCAAATTCCTCATGCAGTTCTATCAGTCTGCTGCTATCCTCATTCCCCATATTATTTTCTTCCCCTTTATTCGATCACATGGTTAGTTTATTTTGCATAATAACTGCACACCTTTTTAACAGCATGCACTGTATCTTCCACATCCCTGTCGGTCATTTTAGGATAAAGCGGAATACTCATGATGCCCTTATAGACTTCCTCTGCTTTAGGGCATAAACCTTTTTTATATCCAAGATGCTCATAATACGGGAACCAGTAAACCGGAACATAATGGATCTGGCACTGCACGTTCTCCGCACTCATCGCATCAAAGAACTCACGGCGGGTGCATGATATATTATCAAAATTCAGTCTGATCACATAGAGATGCCTTGAAGTATCTGACTCAGGGATCTCTTTCTGAACTATAAGCTGAGGAACCTTAGCGAATTCCTCATCATATATCTTAACTATCTCTTTGCGTCTTGCTACGAAACTGTCTATGCGCGAAAGCTGGCTTATGAGGAGCGCTGCCTGGAAATCTGTCATGCGGTAATTATATCCAAGCGAGATCATCTCGTAATACCACATACCTTCGTGTGGCGCACCTTCCATCATAGATTCATCATGTGTAATACCATGTGTATGGGCAAGGACCAGTTTCTTATACAGTTCATCATCATTGGTAAGGATCGCTCCGCCCTCACCGCCTGTTATGGTCTTTACGGGATGAAATGAAAAGCAGGTCATGTCAGCGAGTGAGCCAACTTTCCTGCCGTTATATGACGTACCGATGGAATGAGCAGCATCCTCTATAAACACAAGCCCGTTCTCATCGCATATTTTTCTGATCTCATCGATCTTTGCTGCCTGGCCTGTATAGTCAACAGCCACAACAGCTCTGGTCTTATCTGTTATATGAGCACGTATGCTATCCGGATCGATATTGTAGTTTTCGGGATCGATATCAGCAAACACAGGCTTCGCTCCGCAATAAAGAGCACAGTTTGCTGAAGCAGCAAATGTAATAGGCGTGGTGATGACTTCATCGCCTTCACCTATACCGGCAGCTATGCAGGCACAATGAAGCGCTGATGTCCCGGAATTGACAGCCACTGCATGCTTTGCCCCCGTATAATCACAGAGCGCAGTTTCAAACTCATCGACTTTAGGTCCGCATGTTATAAGATCGCCGCGCAGCACATCCTCAACTGCTGCGATATCATCCTCATTTATCCACTGTCTTCCGTAATACAGCTTTGAAGTCCTTACCGGAAAACCACCTTTGATAGCAAGTTTCTCCATTTATTTTTCCTCAGACGAATCCACGCCGGCCTTATCATGAAGTTCCTTTGCTGCTTCAGCATCAAAACCTTCCGTACTCTCCTTCTGGAAGATAACACGGACTGTTTCGCATATTATCTGGAAGTCAAGCAGCAGGCTGTAGTTCTCTATATACATCAGATCGAGCTTAAGTTTATCAAGAGCATTTGTATTATATTTGCCATAAACCTGTGCATATCCCGTAAGTCCGCCTTTTACCTTAAGCCTTAACGGGAATTCCTGGATCTCCTTAGTATACTGCTCTACATGCTCCCATCTTTCGGGTCTGGGACCGACAATAGACATGTCTCCCTTTAATATATTGAGTATCTGCGGAAGCTCATCTATTCTTGTTGCCCTGATGAAGTTGCCCACTTTGGTAATACGGGGATCCTTCTCACCTGCCGGATGGCTCTTTCCGTCCTTCTCGGCATCAACGATCATTGAACGGAATTTGAGTATCATGAAATGTTTTCCGTCCTTTGTCACTCTTTCCTGTCTGAAAAATACAGGACCGTGATCCTCTATCTTTATCGCGATCGCAGTGATAAGCATAAACGGCGATGCGATTATAAGCGCCACAAGGCTGAGTACGATATCCGTAAGACGTTTAAAAAATCTCTGTCTGAACGTCATGCCTACATTTCTGCAAAGGCAGAGCGGTGTATCAAAGAGATTCAGATCACTTGATGCTTTTACGATAATATCCGAGATCTTCGGTGTGAAATATACACGAAGCCCATCCTCAAGACATATCTTCAGTATCTTATTCTTTATCTCAGCAGGAAGGTCATTGAGAAGCACAGCGTCATGCTTCTTCATCTCGGCTTCGAGCTCATCTATGGGCATGCTGCAGTCGATAGTCTTTACGATCTTGTATTTATCAGGCCTTGAATCAACCTTATATTTGAGGTCATGCTCGTATTCACCGTTTATCTCAAGCACTTCAAGAGGCGGGAAAAGCAGCTTATAGATCGCAATAAAAGCAGCACCTAAAAGCCCTATAGCAGGCGCCTGTACAGCCCACATCGGTGCGTAGCTTGAAAGGATGATAGGAAAATAACGCCACTGACCGGTGATGGCCATTGATGCAAAGACCATGGCTATATCAGCAAACAGAAGTCCAAGAACTATCGATACGATGATGTTCATCATTCTGTCCACGCCTATCCTGAAGCATCCGAGCACTCTGAACATTGCAAAAACAAAACCGCTATAAACACCTACCGACATGGCAAAGTTACCCGGTCCGCGCAGATGCGAAAATACGTTGTAAGTAGAAATGAAATTATCCCAGACATAAGCAAAGGAAACAGATGCAGCTGCAACAAGCAGAGTCCCGCAGATGAATCTGTACATGGTCTTTAACTGTGTTCTGGTTCTGTCCTTATTCACAAAAAAATTCTCCCCTATCTAATTTTACCCGCAGGTTTACATATTATAGCACTATTATGGTTTTTGTTCACCTGCATCCGCATTCCAGGGTCCCACGTTTTGTATACAATCCGGATCAAGTATGCTGTCATGTATCGTAAACCAGTCAAAATCATCTGTCCTGAAGCAGTTCCCTTTGTGATCCGTGATGCTCCAATAGATACACGATGTTATCATAAGCGGACGTTCCGTCTTCCGGTCTGACGAGATCACATTCCCCGTAAACGGGTTCTTAACTTCTCCGAATCCCTGCAGCGCAAGTGCCGGTGTATCTGCATTTGTCATAAAACTATCATCAATCTTAAGTTCTCCGTCCGAATCAAAATCCTTAACAAGCATGACCGGCATATAGCGTTCAGCATCAAAATAACCGTTCATATAAATATTCTCAGGGAAGTCTCCGTTCCGCCAGCCGTGATCGGCAGTAATGATTATCCTGGTATTGTCGTATACCCCTTCCTGCCTCAGATAATCAAACCAGTCAGCAAGACAGAGATATGTCTTCATATTCACATCATATATCTCCTCCGTATTTACTCCGCTTGGAGGAAACGCAGAATTATCCGTCCCGGCTTTCAATTCATAATCAGGTTTCTGCAGTTCCTGCTTTGAATGAGGCAGTCCGCTGCACATGATAAGAGCACAATCACCTTCTTCCTTTATTTCCGTTATACCGGAAAGATTCTCCATAACAGCAATGTTATTAAGATAATCATGATCAAGTGTTGTGCCTCTGGTCATATATATACCGGCTCTTTCAGTTCCATTATATATAAAGTCCTGCAGGCACACAGGAAAGGTCCTGAACATGCTGTACATGATATATGGCCATCCCCTGTCTCCTTCAAGTCCGTTCACGACCTTCTTCTCTTCTTCCGACAGTTCCGAAAGCATGCGGCCATGTCCGATATCATAAACATGCATTCCTTCATACTCATCATATATACTCAGGTCAGAGATAAGGCTGTAGCCCGCGTACGGCGGATCGATCACAGTCACATCATAATCCATGTCATAGAACACCTGCGGCAGGACTCTTAGTGCTTCGTTAAATTTCTCGGCCAGCGTTTCATCGGCCCTGTCATTCAATGCCTCAGGTGTGTATTCATATCCTCCATAAAGCTCCGGCATTCCAAAATTCGTGCAGCCACCGAGCGATACTGTATCGGGATAAAATGTAAATCCGGAAAACCTGTCTTTAAGCTCGGACTTCTCATCAAATATGAGTGGAAGATAAGGCCCTATAGCCCTGTCAGCCATGATCACCACTACATTTTTACCATTTTTTGAAAGATTGATATATTTGCCGTTATAGCTATCTGCACGTGCAGCTGATAAAGGATGCTCTGCAGCATAGGACGCAAGAGTATTCCTGTAGCTTATATAATCCTTTAGGCTAAGCGCGGCCGCAACGACCACTGCACTCGCCATTATTATGAATGCAGCCTTTCTGTTTTTTATGAATATAAAGATCAATACTGCAGCAAGCACGATAAGAACCAGTATGTTTGTTACTGATGCCTCAGGGCTGCTTTTCACATCCTCGGAAAAAACCAAGCCCGTTGACAATGAACCGAAATTCTTACTGAAGAACAGATATGTCACCAGCATACCGGACGAGATTATCATATATATAAGTTCCGCTTTTTTTCTTGCATTTCTGTTTATGAAAATGAAGATCACGATCCCCCAGAACACAAATATCCCGAAATATATCTCTGCCGTTATGAAAAGAATCTCCATAGGAGATTTAAAATTGCCAAGATTTAAAAACTCAAGCGGGGAAGCACTTAAATACGAAAGCGGGATCATTATCCCCGATATCAGAAATGCAAGAATGGCAGCAAGAAAATACCCGCTCGCCCAGCTATGTTCCGGCACTTTCTCTTCGACATCCTTTACTTTCTTATCCTCTACTTTCTTATGCTTTCCTTTGAACAAACGAAACAGTATATTCTTGATAAGCGAGAAAAGATTATTCAATGTCCAGTAAAAAAGAAGCCCTGACGGACAGCCGTAAAGAAGCACAAGAAAAACAAGTGCAGTTATTATAAGCTGGACTTTTTCTCTCAACGGTGCACCCTTGCTGTAGATAAAGCTTGAAATAAAATTAAAACCTGTCATCACAAAAGGAAGCAGATTTATCGAAACGGCACCTATCTTTATCAGAGCGTCCGGTTTGGAAAGGTCAGTTAAGAACCAGAATGATGTTCCGCTTAAAACAGACAATTCCGACAGGAATCTGTAAGCAGCTATAAAAAAAGGGATCTGAAGGAGAAGTGAGCTCACCCCTCCGAGTGATGAAAAAACAGAATATCCGCTTATCTGATACAGTGCCTGCTGCATCATAAAGCGTTCATCTCCCCTGAAGCTTTTCTTTATATGATCTACCCAGGGTTCTATTTCTTTCTGTCTCCCACGGCTTTCCGCCTGCATCTCATCTGCTCTTCTGTATAGTGGAAGACAAAGGAGATTGACTGCAAGGCTCACACCAATTATAGATATACCCGCGCTTCCGGTAAGAGTCCATAAAACATTGAAAAGAAACTCAAGAAGGAACCGAAGCGGTGCGATTATTATGTTATATAAAAAAACTGACATTATACTATCCTGAACACCCACGGAAAATACTTAAGGGCTATGAATCCCAGCCTGTACTTCAAAGGTGCATGCTCTCTGAATATAAATCTTTCCCCGATCAAAAGATGCGATCTCACATTATCAAGTTCGCTCTCGGAAATATCTGCCCTGTATCTGATGCACTGTCTGTAAAGCATGACATTGTATAAAGAGCATGCGGTCTTTGTAAAACGCATTTCTTTTTCGGACAGTCTGTAACCAAACATAATGTCATATGCATCATTTGCAGACAGTTTCTTCCTGTTAAAGCCTTTCGAAAACATTGTTCCGTTTTCATTAATGATGTAACAATAAAGCACCGAATCCAGAAATGCGTTCCTTGAGCCATGAAGCACACACTCTGTATTAAAAAGCAGGTCCTCAGACACGCTTATCTTTTCGTTAAATCTTATATGCTTATCTTCAATAAATGCCCTTTTATACAGACGGTTGAATATAAATGATGCCGCGTCATGTTTAGGAAGCATCATTTCATGTATCATCGACTCTCTGCCTATCAGACTTATCCTGCCTGAACCCTTATCTTTTATTTCATTGAACGCATATCTGCAGGCCGTTATGTCCGCACCTGTTTTTACTGCGGCTGCATACATTTTTTCAAGCATATCAGGCCTGATACTGTCATCGGAATCAACAAAGGCGATATAGTCTCCTTCCGCAGCCTCTATGCCGGTATTTCTGGCTGCAGAAACTCCACGATTCTCAGTCTTTATGCATCTGAAACCTGCATTACTTTTGCAGAACGAATCTATGATCCTGGCACTTCCGTCAGTTGAACCATCATCAACTATTACCACTTCATAAGACTTAAACGTCTGTGCCGCAACAGAATCAAGGCAACGTTTTACCGTTGCCTCGGAATTATAAACAGGGATTATGACCGATATCTGTTTTGTTTGCTTATCCATTATAGTAAATCTTCTTCTTTTCATCGCGTATCCTCAATCCTGCCATGGCAAGGAAAGGGAAGATATTATAAGTAGGATTAAATAACCACATTTCAGTAAGACACACAAGCAGTATCCATGCGATAGTTCCCGCAAGAGTTTTATCATTTAACTTAAGTGCTCTCCATATGATGGTACTGTAAAGGAACAGTAGAAACAGAGTAAATATAATCCCGTAGTAAACATATATATTAATATATGAACAGTCGATAATTGTCTGTGTTTCAACCCCTCTGTAACTACTCATCAGATCATGACCATCCCAAAACGGGTGATGCCCGAGCAGCGAAGGCGGGTAATTTACCAGCGCATCATGAGCTATCTGCAGTCTGCCGTGAAAGAATTTCTTTTCAAGCATCTTCCAAAACTCAGAATTCTTGTCATAAATGCCAAAAACAAACAAAGTAGCCGCAAAGCAAAGAAAAGGAAGTGCATACAAGAATGTCTTCACCGGCCTCTTCAATTCCCGCGAAGGATGTCTTCCTGCTATCATCCCGTAAAGAATTACAGGAATGCCATAATACATTGAGGTAAGTGTTCCCGTTATACCGGAAAAGAAACAGTTGGCCGCAAACAATATAAGCGCATCCTTAAGAGTAAAATGCTTCTTTAAATACAGGATCTCGAATATAAGAAAAAGCATCATATAAGCTGATGCCGTTACATGTATATAGCCAAGATAATGTCTTTCTCTGTCTCCAAAAGACACATAATCATAAATTATATTCATTACACACAAAATGGTCTGTGTGCCGAGAACAAAGGCCTTTATGGCAGCCGATATCCTGATCATAACCCTGGCATCAGCATTATTCGCAGCTATCATAACGATAAGCATTGTCACCAGTTCGGAATTCCTGCATAGAATATACTGCATAAAGAATACTGCCGCCGTAGCTATGTACAAAGCAAACTTCTTTGTCCTGTACACATTCATCACTATCTGACAGCCGCAGAACAGATATGCCATATATCTGAGAGTCTTTAAGAACATCAGATTGATCGTATAATCTACTGCCGGAAGACCATACCAGTACACATTAGGCAACGATCTTCCGACACAATACAGTGCAAAGGCTATGTAGAAAAGATGATATCCTGCATAGTCAAGATTAATATATGGTATAAACCTCTTAAGTTTTGAACCTACGGTTTTTTCCATCAGAAAAGCACAGCCCCGGCATACTTCTCACTTCCGGAAGCAGCAGTATCAAGGCTGTCCCTGAATACAGTATGTCTTGAGACTCCGATCTCCTCAGCAAAGATCACCGCATCCGCCTTGGCAAGAGCCTCTATTGCAGCGGTATTATCCTTAAGCGTATCAAATATCTCACATGAAACGCCTGCACCTTCAAGACTCTTCTTTAATGCCTTCCTGTTATCTTCAGACGTCTGTCCTACTATGACAGCACTCTTTGCATCAGGACATACGATCGCAAATCTAGCCGCAGCCACACCCTTTTCGATCTGATCCTTGCCTGATGCGATAACATCCATCCTGTATCTGTTGCAGAACGAAGTTTCCGAAGCAAAACGATCTCCCATAATGTATATGATGATAAGAAGCATAGCAGGAATGAGAAATCCTGCCACAGCTCCAAGTATACCGCCCTTTATAGCACTTTTTTTATTAAATGAAGTATCCGGATTGCGCATATTGTATTCTGCATCAGCCTTTACAACCTCCATAGTAAAGTTATCCAGCTTAGCCTGAAGGTCATTAACGGAATTCATCATTCCTATATTTGTATTTCTTCTGCCCTGCTGATCGCTCTCGAGACCTGTATCATTGATCACGGCTTCAGCATCATCCACAGCTTCTATCCTGTGTTTTGCATATCTGCTGTCGATTTCTTTTTTGTATGCTTCAAGCTCTCCATATGCAGCTTCAGCTATATCCTTTGACATTTCCGCAGAGCCCGAAAATGCATATATCTTTACCGCAAAAGTGGTATATGCTGCACCTGCAGTATCAGTAGCACTGTATACCTGTCCGTCAAAAGTAACCGAGAGCAGTTCTTTTATATAACTTTCCTTTGTGTTGTACTTTGCTGCCACATCACTTAAGTATCCTGTCTCCTGTGTAAAATGAGCAGCATAAGCATTTCCGATCTCGCCTGATACAGCCCCGGCATTCGGATCGGATGACCTGAGTGTAACAAGCTTCGTATAAGCTTTTACATCAGTGGGCACTATCTTCATATATTCGGAATTATCAAGATATGCAGAGTACTCCGCTGACTCTGCAGCGGCCTCAGAAAGGGATGACTTGATACTTTCATATTCTGCTATCTGATCAGCAGAAAGAGTGATGCCCTTTATATCTTCCTTTGCCTGTATGATGGTGATCTGCGACAGAGCCTGCTTTATCTTGTCATCTTCCATATGATCGACTTTTTTACCAAACATGACTCCAAAAGCCGCAGCACCGATGAGTGCCGCTATTATCAAAATGATCTTATGTTTCAGTATATATCCGGCTAAATCCTTTACACTGATCCTTGGATCATCATCAACAAACCTGTTTCTAATATATTCCACCCTTATTCCCTCCGTCTCTGACATGAGAATTAAATATATGATCAAACATCTTAAAAATTTTAACAGATATCTATCTGCTTTGCCACTTCCCTGCTATGCGCCGTATTTCTTTTTGTTATGATGTCTGACGATCGCAGTGAACATACCGTAAAATCTGAATCTCATCATACGCATAACCGACAAGAGCTTATATGTCCTGCATCCGTCCTTAATCATTGCATCATACAAAGATCTGTATCTGTTCATCTGGACACGGTCAAAACTGATCAGTTTCTTCCGCGAAAGCTTCATATCATCCATTGAAAGTATGTATCTGTATGTTCCGGGTATCTTTATAGAAAGCAATCTGTATATAACTCTGCTGTTTGCCTCATCATTCTTCTCAAGCCGGTCCGCATAAGCTTTTTCAAGCCTTATCATAACCTTCATCATCTCATCTATATGTCTAAATACATTTTTCATATTCATGCTCTGAACTTCCGTACCATTCAGATAATCATATACCGGCTCTTCAAGGGCCATCACATTCGCTACCCCGAAAAAATTCAGCACTGTAAATTCAGTATCAACATACAGGCAATGCTCGTCTATCTTTACATTATTCTTTTTTAATCTGTCTGTCCTGTAGGTCATACCGTGCATCAGCAGATCGATGCCATCAGCAACCTTTGACAGATCAGCCACTTCTCCGGGCACGATCCCGTTATATCTGTTTTTTTCCAGACATGTACACAATTTCTTGCTTACCAGGTCGTTTTCCACTTCATAAAACGGATTCAGCACAAGATCTGCATCTGTCTTTCCAAGAGCATGAACAAGCTTTATCATGCCATCCTTCTCAACCCAGTCATCGGAATCCACAAGTTTATAATACTTCCCGTTTGCTGCTTTAAGCGAAGTATTTATAGTGGAGCCATGTCCTCCGTTTTCTTTGTCTATCAGCCTGAATACATCCGGATACCGCTTGCAATAATCCGATGCAATATCATGAGTAGCGTCAGTCGAGCCATCATTTACGATGATCACCTCGAGTTTATCCATCACTTCTTCGATAATAAAAGAATCAAGACAGCGCGAAAGCCATCCTTCCGAGTTATACGCAGCAACGCTTATTGTAAGGATCTTATCCATATATCAGTCCTTCCTTCCAAACCTTGCAGATACTAAGCTTTTGAGTTCAGTCACTCCGGGCTCTTTAATTATCATCAAAAGCATGCCGTATATTCCAAAAAAGATCACAGCTGATAAAACCAATATCACTGCAACATTCAGATCCGCAAATTTAAGACCGACAGCCGCAGCTGATGCAACTGCAAGTGCTATAAGTATCTTACCGGCATGCACGTTCGAATAAATATGTCTGTACACATCATCCTTTAGTTTCGAAACTTCTATAAGCATTACGATCCACACAACGATCTCCGCAGCAAGCGTTCCTGCTGCTGCACCTGCCGCCCCATATCCCGGTATCAACATAAGATTGATCACCACATCCACTACAGCGCCTGCTATCTCGGCATAGAGCACATCCATCTCACGTCCCAGTGAGAGAAGCATCTGCACTCCGATTATATTAGTCATTCCTATAAAGAAAACCGTAGGCATGATGATCTGCATGGGAACAACTGAGGCTCCATACAGGGTTCCTGACAGAAGACGTATTCCCTCTTTGGCGAATATGCAGAAATATACTGCTAATGGAATTGAAACCAGACACACCAGATTCATGGCTTTATGCGTAAGCCCTGCAAACTCTTCCTTTTTTCCGTTCTCAATATAATAGGCAGACCTGGGGAAAACTACCGCTCCAAGTGAAGTGACCATGGCCGTAAGCACACTCTTTATACGGACAGCCGCGTTATAGTACCCGACTTCATCGTCACCTTTCATAAATCCAAGCATCACCGTATCAAGGCTAAGGTATACCGTAGTAGCCACAGACATTGCAAAGAACGTAAGCACCGGCTTCATATGCCTTTTCAGATCCATATCCTTTAAAGACACCGGATCAGTATATTTTCTTATCCTCATGAAATTTAAAACAAATGAACCATAGCCTGACAGGACCGTAACAACAGAATACATACGATAATCCGTAACAGTCCTTACTGTCACAAACATAAGGATCAGTGCGATCACTTTAAAGATCAAGCTTCGTACAGTGATATAACTGTACTCCTCCAGCCCCTTATACATCCACTCCATTCCCATACAATTAAGAATGAGTGCAGTACCGGCGATCAGAAAAAGAGGTTTATCCTGTGCAAATTTAGGAACAAGGAAAAGTGAAATGATAAAAGCCATGCAAGAAAACATGCACATGATCAGATTGATCAAAAACAGTTCCTGCACAGTTTTACTGAGAGCCTGTCTGTCATCACGGAGTCTCGCGCACTCCCTTATACCATAGATGGGAATCCCCAATTCGGAAAACATAATAAAGTAAGAAACAACCGATGCAGCAAACGAAACCTTTCCAGTTCCCCCGGGTTCTATCACTCTGGATACATAAGGGAATGTGATAAGAGGGAACAGCAAACCTGACGCGGTAAGTACCGCGTTCATAAACGCATTCTTTTTTATGGATCTTGCTGAACTTACTTGAGTCATACTTTTCCGGCTTTTTCATAAACAGCTTTAAGCTGTCTGTAATTCTCTTCAGGACTGTATTTCAACTTATAATCTTCCAGAGCATTCTTTCCAAATTCTCTGCATTTTTCCGGAGCATTCCAAAGAAGCCTTATCTTGGAAACAAAGTCCCCTGCATCCCCCGGCCTGCATTTATATCCGTTATAACCATCCTTAACAGCTTCCTTTGAAAATCCTATATCAGAAGCAATAAGCGGTGTTCCCGTACTTTCGGTTTCTATAACCACCATTGAGCAACCCTCATAACATATCGATGGAAACACAACAAATTCCGCATTCTGCGTTACCTGAAGACACTTATCGTGTTCGGTATATCCCAGATATAATACATTTTTCATTTTGTCGGAAAACGCCCTGAACTCATCCTCCAAAGGCCCGCTTCCCATGACCACATAGTTTACTTCCGGTGTCTGTTCAATGGTCGACATTAAAGTATGTATGCCTTTTTCTTCACCCAGCCTTCCATAATAAACAACATATCTGTCCGGAAGACTCGGAAGTTCAAGCCGGTCCGCAGCGCTAAACAGAGGACAGAAATTATACTTCTTTACCATCTTATTTCTGTCAAAGCCTGTCTTTGCCAGCAGGCTCATCTGTATATTGTTGAGACAGATATAAATATCCGGCTGAGAGTAAAACGTCTTTATGGTACGGTGAAGCTTAAAAACCGAAGCAACTATAAAACTCTGAATGGCAGAGCCCTTAAAGCAGCGGTATCTGCACATCCTGAAGTATTTGCCGTCATGACATTTATTGCATATCTTACCGTTACGTATGGATGAAGCACAGGGACAGATGAGTCTTGTGTCATGAAGCGTTATCACTACAGGCACTCCTGCCCTCTTTGCCGCATAGAATACCGATGGAGAAAGCATCGGAAATGAAGTATGGATATGAACAACATCCGGTCTGCATCTGTCTATCTTTTTTTTCAGATTTCTGTAATGCTTAAATGACCAGAACATTCCAAGCGTTGAAATGATCTTTCCTGGAAGCGAAGCATTATCAAACTCATCGCTTGAGGCCGTATACGTAAAGACCCTGTCTCCGTGAGATGCGAGCAGAGCTGTTTCATTGCGGAAAACCTGATCGTCGCCGCTTGATGAATCCTTCCGGTGAAAATTGTGTACCGCAAGTACTCTCAAACCGCTCCCCCTTTAAATACACTTTCATAATCTTTTACGATCTTTTCCCAGAGATAGTTATCCCTTATACGCTGTTTTGCCTTTTCGCCCATCTGTGCACGTTCTTCATCAGATAAAGCATCAGTCTTTTCGATGAGCTTTGAAAGACTGCCCGCATCAAGCTTCCAGTAAAGTGCGGCATCACCGCCCACTTCGCTGTTAAATCCCACATCAAACAAAAGATTGACATTAGTGGATGCAAGCGACTCCAAAAGGCTGGGATTTGTGCCACCGACTGAATGTCCGTGTATATATCCATAGGCATTCTTTCTTATTTCTGTAAGCAAGCCTGTGTCATATACAGTGCCTGTAAATTTCACACGCTTATCTGATGAAAAACGAAGTTTCTTCTCCAGTTCACCAAGAAGCTTATCATTTTCAGTAGTGATCACAACCAGATCACGCTTTGTTTTAGAGCGCATGAACTCTTTAATCATAGTCTCAAAATTATTTTCAGGCACAAAACGCCCTACTATCAGATAGTAACCTCCCGGAACCACGCGGTTATAGCGGATCCAGTTAAAGAACTCCTCATCAACTCTTGCGCTTCTTTCATCATCTGCTTCCACGGGCTTTGCGCCATATGATATATACGAAGTCACAGGTGAAAATGCTTTGTATTCCTCACGGATGTACTTCTCGATATTTTTGCTGTCGCAGATAAGCCTGTCTGCGCTCTTTACCATAAGACGCTCAGACACTTTCCAATATGCGCGGATAAAGCGGTTCCATTTCTGTCTCTTCCACTCATGTCCATCCGGGTTCACAAGAAGAGTGCCGCCCATAGCCTTGATCTTTCTCTTATATGCTGCGATAAAAGGTCCGATACGACAGGCCATTATAAAGAATACAGGATTTTTTACCTTATTTTTCCTGCAGTATGCTATCGACTTATTAAGTGCGGCAAGGTCAAAATATACGGCACCTGCAGCACCTATGCTCGGAACATGCACATCAAACACAGCTGCATTGTGGAACTCAAAACGGAGATCATCCTCCGCTATCCTTGCAACGTGATAAAGAATGTTTGTATCCTGCCTGTTTCCCGTGAGATTGTGCATGAATGATTCAAAGCCGCCGTATTCTGCAGGAATTCCCTTGCAGCCTATAGCAAATACATGCATCACATTATCGTCTATGCCAAGGCTCTCATCATCCTTAAGTACTTTTACTATCCTGCCTGCTATAGTGAGTGTTTTAACATTATTCTCATACCGCTTCTGCAGTATATGTCTGATCATCTCCCTGACAACCAGATCCAGGCAGAAGCTTATGATAAAGGTATAGAAAATGAGCCTGCGGCTTAAGAGCTCACCTGCCTGAAACGCAAAAAGGATCACTATGAGGGCAACAAAAACAAGGCAGTGATTTCTGAAGACCTGTTCGAACTGATCTATCAGATCCCTGCCGAGTTTATATTCACCTTTGCCATGGAAATATATATAAAGTGCAATATATGAGATAGTTGAAAGAATAAGAACCAGGCCGTAGAAACCGCCACTGTAATAAAAGAATATCCCGGCAGCGTTATCCGCACCGAAGCGCAGATACGTTCCCGCTGCCAGGGCAATTATATAGCAGATACAATCTGCAAGAAGGATCAACTGAGACTTTGCTTTATTCACGTCACCCTTTACTTCACATCAAGTACTGCAGCCATCACGGGAAGTCCGTGGTCTGACATATACCTGAGTTCCTCACGTATCATATACTTTCCTGATTCATCAAGCTTCTCCAGGATAACCGCAGCATCGGCATCAGCCGCATTTTTTATAAGTTCCGGTGAGTAAACGATCTGTTCACCCATAACTGTCTCTATTCCTGCCTTCTTAAGCAGATCGGCAAGTTTCTTAGCCATATCCGACTCACAGCACTTATCGTATGTACCCGTGATAAGAAGCTTCTTTATCTTCCTGTCATCTGAAAGTGATGCAGCTTCGGTAGCAATGATCTTTGCTGCCTCTTCTCCGCTTATAACCCTGCTTCTTCCGAAACGGGCATTGAACAATACCTTATCAAAGCCCTTTACCGACTCCACAGCATCATTCTTCATATATGTCCTGATACCGTAATTATCTTCGGTCTCAAACGGACATGTAAGCTTGGAGCTGATCACATAAGCAGCAGCCCTTATAAGTGCAATTATGAAAAGACCTGCCATAAAACCTATAGCAATAAACTTTACTGAAATAATGGAGCTATCCTTAACCTCTTCTTCAACATCAAGAAGGATATCGGCTTTGGCCTTAACATAAGCAAGCTCTTCTTCGGAAAGATCCTTCTCCGCATCAGCTATCATGTCATAATAGCCCTGTGTTGAAACAATGGTATCGTTTATCTGCCGATCCCTGATAGTTGTATCTCTCTTAACAGTCTGGGTAACATGTATAAGCGTTACTTTATTGGGTGCTACTTCGGAAGCCACATCAGCACTTACCTTATCAATGATCGATGCCGCCGCATCTACCATAGTCTTTGCTGTCTCATCTTCCGCCGCATTTGCAATGATCGTCAGTATAAAAGTATCAGCATTGGCAATGGAAGTCTCTGTATCTCCGGTGCCTCTCTTTTCATCGATGACGGCATTTGTAGCCTGAGGAATGGTGTAATTAACGGTAATAAGATCATCCATATAAGAAGGATCCGTTTTTAACGCATCAGCCGCAGCCTTATACATCTCATCTGATGAAAGCCTGTCAACAAAAGCGCCCGCAGTAGCCACGAGTTTTGCATAATCAGCTCCGTTTGTGAGTTCCACAACATAAGAAGCCTTTGCAACCTTCACATCGGTCCAGTCGATCTGCTGAAGCAGTGACTTGGATGCATAATTATCCTGCTCCTTTATCTTTTTCTGATATTCCGCAATGGTTTTGGCGCTGTGATCGAGCTGCTCCATATCAGCATCGGGATGAGCTTCTTCATATCCCTCCACCATGCTGTCTCTTGTTACTTCAGCGGCCTTCATGTTGCCGTATGACTTATAACCGCCCAAAAGGATGGCCCCGATAAGCATTGCAACTATCATCGGCTTCCAGCCCTTCAGCACATACCAGAGAAGGTCATCAAGCCTTATCTCTATCTCTTCGTCACCTCGTCTTTTCTCGTTCATTTCCGTTATGATCCTTTCGTAATAACTGTATAAATACGGACATAGTATTTTACCACATATCCCCTGTTCATACCACTATCGGGGAAGCAGGCGGCACATTTCATTCCACCACTTCAATACCCACGGATATAAGTGCTCCTCCCATAAACGGCGTCCGTAACTGAGCCTTCCGCCTGTGCAGGTCGATCTTTACTATCTCAGCCTCATAATCCTTAAGGTCCCCTTCCAGAACGGTAACCTTATCTCCCGGCTTATATTCCTTACCGCCGTTCTCTATCACTATCCTGCTGATCGCAAAAGTATGATCCTTCCTGCGCCTGCCGAGCTTTGAAATGAATTCATCCTCTTTCGGATCAAGTGCCGCATAGTGCATATCCCTATCTCCCAGAAGCTTCCTGCCCCCCGGGAAATCATACATGGATCTCAGACCGTGATACAATGTCTCGGGGTCATCAGTCTTTATAAAAACATAACCCGGAAACATTATTTCTGTCTTTACGCTCCACTTTCCGTCTTTCTTGACATTGATCTGTCTTTTTGGAACAAAAATCTCACCTGCAGCATCGCCTTTTACGCGATCCTTGATAAACATCTCAAGTTCATCCTCCAAACCCGAAACAGTCTGGACTACAACATGAACAGGAGTCGTTTTTTTATCCTTCTTCTCTTTATCCATATTCTGCGTATTTTACCATAAATAGCAGGCATTTCCTAATTTCGAAGGAATTACAAATTTCGGATCACAAGTCACTTTGGGTGCAGAAACGTCTCAATATACATCCCTTTTCGATCTTTTGAAACCATCACCGCTCCGGACTCATCTGTCCTGTAAACAGGTACCCCTGCTTCCTGCAATCTTTTAAGAGTTTCTTCATGCGGATGTCCGTACCTGTTATTCTCACCGCATGATATAAATGCCACAGACGGTCTTAAATATTTCAACCACCCAATGGAATTGGAATATTTCGAACCATGGTGTGCACATTTTAAGACCGTAATACCATTTTGGGCGATCTGATCTTTTACCTCCTTACAAAGTATTGCCCGTTCATCTGCAGAAATCTGCTTCGTCGAAGACATTATCGACATTTCACTCTCTTTAGTAGCATCACCCGTAAGCAGCATCGAGAACTCGCCATGCGTCAGATACAGTACCTGTGAATACTCGTTTTTATCATCAGTCATATAGGCTTCATACGGGTGAAGACATATAAACCGTGTTTCATCACCACATACATCTGCTCCGGCCTTATCCCCGGCAGAAAAATAAACGATCTCTATATCATGTTTTTTAGCCAGTATGATCAGGTCTTTAAAATCCTCCTCTGCTCCATATGCATCGGGCAGCACTATCGTTCCGATACTGATACCACCGCAATCAGGTAACTCCAGCATTTCCATCAAGCCGCTTATATGATCCTTATCAGGATGTGTAAGAAACCACAGATCCACCTTCCGATAAGCATTGTATTTTAAAAACGGTTCAAGTGTATATTCAAACAACTGCTTTTCGGAGGAACTTCCTCCATCCACCATATATACTGTATTTTCATCAGCGATGCAGATCCCATCGCCCTGTCCCACATCAAGCATGGTCACGCCAAAGCCCCGCGGTGCTCTGAAAAATAAAAGCATAAGTCCTGCAGGTATCACCGTCACTCTGAATATCATTTTCCATTTCTTACCAAATACAACCACGCTTATAAAAACCGCATAGCATAAAACGATCTGCAGAGTATCCGGTGAACCACAGATAAAATGTGAAAAAGGAAGCGATGATGATGCTTCACACAATAGTCTGTATAACGTAAGAACTGCATGACAGACAGCCGCCGGCACATATGCAGAAGGCAGAAATATAAAGCCTGCTATAAGTATAAGGATCCCGGCGCACATCAAGATCGTCATAAGCGGCACCACAAGAAGGTTAAGAAAAAAAGAATATACCGGGATCTCATAATACGATGCAGCAATAAGCGGCATTGTAAATGCCGTAACGCAGATGCCGCCTGTTACGGCATCAAAAGCTTTTCTCACAAACTTTCCCCAAACGGAATGATCCTCTGTAAGTAACCATTCATCAGGTCTTATATTTCCTTTTACCGCAGGATAGAAAACAGCGATCCCGAATACAGCACCGTACGAAAGCAGAAAGCCGGAGGTCATGATCTCATACGGATCGGTAAACACCGTTGTAAAAGCAGAAAGAGCAAGCGCCGTAGGCAGATCATAGCTTTTTCTCAGGCTGTCACCAACGACCATAACAAGGAACATGGTCACAGCTCTTATCGTAGATGTGCCTGATCCTGTCATCTGAGCATAAGCAGTCATGATAAGCGCGCCTGTTACAGCTGCCGGAAGTACAGGCAGTGTCATCTTTCTGAGCCCCCTATAAAGTCCCATCCCGATAATGGATATATGAAGGCCGCTTATCGCCAGTATGTGAGCTATCCCACTCATCTGATACAGGCTTTTCAGGTCCTGTGACAATTCACTCTTATCGCCTAAAAGCATTGCTCTCATTACGCCTGCATCTTCTTCATCAAGAACAGTAGAAAATATCGCTTCAAGCTTAAGCCGTACTCTCCACAACAATTCTTTCCATACCGAATACTCTTCGGAAACATACTCAAAAGGATATGTATCATCACTTGGATAGACTGCCGCACCATAGCCTTTGCACAGATAATATCCACGCATATCAAAAGCCCCTGGATTACGCGCTTCTCTGAATAATGATATTTTCCCCTGCACTGAGATCCTGCTGCCATACAGCGGAAGTGTATTTGCAACATTTGTCTCATCGGTCTTTATATACAGTATCAGACCGCAGGAATTATTTTCATGATGATCACCGGCACTGAATGTGCCTTCCGAAGCCAGAATGACTTCTTTCAGATATATTGCTTCCTTACCGTTCTTGTGTTCCTTCTTTACTACTTTTCCGCTTGCTATCACTTCCTCGCCGCTAAATCCCTCATACGGATCATCCGGCGGCCCTGTGATCCACAGGATAAGCCTTAATATAAGCAGAAAGAGCACGCAAAACAAAGCAAGCGGCCTTTTTATACGATAATACTTCTTTTCCATTTTTCTATAACCGTACTGTAAAAAAAGAAATGCATAGCGGTGCGGAAAGCGCCGCCGTAAGCCTGATAGGCTACAAAATAAGAAATAATTATTCTTCAAGCAGATCAAGATTTCTTGAAAGTCTGCCTGATATATCCACGTTATCTTTCATGTTCACTTCCGATCCATCGATAAGTATCTGAACGCGTCTGATACCGTTTATCTCAACAAGGGTATCAACAACTGAATAAACAGACACTTCAGGAAGGCAGTTGCCGGCAGGATTTAAGAACTCTCTGCTCATGTCAACATAGCAGACACCGTCCGATACCTTTACGGAATTTAGTTTTGTGTCGGCCGGAACAGCCGAATGCAGCCCCGAACTTCCGGGATCCGCAAAAAGTTGTTCAAGGGCAAGCTGTTCCGGAGACTTTCCGGATTGATAAGCAATATCCCGTATCACCGGTTTTAAGAATGCACCGGTCTCATCAGCATAGTAAATGCACATCTGTATATACTTTGTCTCACCCGGCTTGTCTTCAAACAGAAAACTGTCATTTGTGAGCACAGGCAAAGGTGACCCTGACGCATCAGTATAAAGTGACCCGCCTGCATATACGCGTACACCTTCTATTCCTTCTGCCTGAGTAAGTGTCTTCACGACAGATGCATTCACTATGATCCTGTCTGCAGGCGCAAGTGTTCTGTAACTTTCACTGAAATAAACTGAAACAACGTTTTCATCAATCTTTATGGAATCTATCTTGACTCCAAGATTGGAGATCGATCTTAAGCCCGCACTCTGCGCCTTTCCGTTAAGCGCCTGTATAAGACTTTCGGGATTATTTCCGTTATTCCAGTATTCAAATTCCAGCTCCTCATAATCCGAATCCGGATAATAAATCTTTACAACATCCGAATCCTCCTCAGACACAGAAAATTCACATGCCGATACAAAGAGCATCGTCACAACACAAAGCAACACATATATGATTTTTGACTTACGCTTTCCTTCTGCCATTATTCTTTTTCTTATTTGATGTGCTTTCATCTGCTATATAAACAACAGGGATCCTGACGGTAAATACCGTTCCTTCATCCACTATGCTTTCAACCTTTATCGTTCCCTTATGGAGCAGGATAGTCCTTCTGGCAATAGAGAGTCCAAGTCCTGTACCGCCTATCTCACGCGAATGTGATTTGTCCACTCTGTAGAAACGTTCGAATATATGAAGCCTTTCTTCTTCCGGTATACCTATCCCCGTATCGGAAATCTCTACCGTAAAGAACCTGTGGTCCGCATCAAGCTTGACTCTTACCACACCGGGACGCTTATTGTATTTGATACCATTCTCGATAAGGTTCATAAACGCAGATCCCAGTTTCATCTCGTCCACATCGGCATTTACCTGACGCACACTTTCAAAAACTATATCTACTTCATTCTTCTTTGCAAGAGGTCCCAATCTTTTGATTATGCCCTCGAGCATGATATTCACATCTTTATTCTCAATATTCAGAGCAGATGCACCCTTATCCATATTCACAAGAGCAAGCAGATCGGATATGATCTTATTCTCTCTGTCTATCTCATCAGATATATCATGCATGAAATCCTGATACATCTCGATAGGCGCACCCTGTTGCATATTGATAGAATCAGCAAGCACCTTGATCGAAGCCATCGGGGTCTTTAACTCATGTGAGACATTTCCGACAAATTCCTTCCTGGAATCATCAAGCATTTTCATCCTGCTCTTCATTTCATTAAATGCTTCAGCTATCTCCTCTGTCTCCATATAACCGGACTCAACGAAATCTTCATCTTCAAAAGATGCCACCTGTCTGATCTCTTTTGTTATACGTTCAAAAGGTCTTACCAACAGTACCGAAACAAATACAGCAAATGCTGTAAGAAAAACTCCCATAAGAAGAAAAATGATAGATGAACGTCTGCCCTTTTCTTCCGCAAGAATGCTAACTCCTTCCGTGGAAAGATGGGCAAATATTACACCTCCGACCTGTGAATGGTTCTCCGCATCAGTCACTTTGACAGGCACGGCAAGCTGCACAGATTCACCCGCTGCCGGAAAAGAAACCGGATTCCCGTGACGCAGGCAGTTAAGCGCCGCCTTTGCTCCAAGGAACTCACCCACAGCGGTCCCGTAGCTGTCATAAACCACTCTCAGATCAGAATCCGTTACAACTATACGGCTTTCATAAATATCACCTATAGTTTGCATATCCGATCTGATAATATTGCTTTTTGATTCGTCTGAAAATGCACCTTCAGAGATACGGTCAGACAATATGCGCATTCGCCCAAGCATCTCGGATGTCATATTATCAACAGTCACCCTGCTCCCGTCATACAGAAGCGAATGCCTCATGATCGCAAGCGATATAAGTCCCACCGCCATGATTATCAGAAAAATCCGGAGACGGAAGCTCCGGATGAGTCTGTGTTTTTTTAACTTTTCATCAGCCTTTGTAGAAATACCCGGCTCCCCACTTAGTCTGAACATACTTCGGCTCTCCCGGCATCTTCTCTATCTTCTCCCTGAGCCTGCGCACATGAACGTCAACTGTTCTTGCATCACCGGCATAATTATCTCCCCATACAGCCTTAAGCAGTGCATCCCTGCTGTAGATCTTCCGGGGATTGGTCACGAGGATCTCCAGTATCTCGTACTCCTTGGATGTAAGATTGATCTCGACACCATCTATGGTGAGCCTTCTGTTATCTGCATCAAAAACAAAGCCGCCGTTTACAACAACATTTGGTTTCTTCTGAACCGGCGCTGCCGCACGTCTTGATCGTCTGACGATGCCCTTTATCCTTGCTCTCACTTCCAGCATATTAAAGGGTTTTGTAATATAATCATCAGCTCCGCTTTCAAGTCCCATGATCTTGTCCATATCGTCGCCCCTGGCAGTAAGAAAAACTATAGGCACATCAGAGAACTCCCTGACGCTTCTGCACACTTCCATACCATCCAATTTCGGCAACATCATATCAAGCAGGACCAGATCGTAGCCGCCCTGCTTTATCATTTCAAGAGCCTCCTCACCATCATATGCAGCATCTGTCTCCATGCCGTCATTCTCCAGTGCATACTTCAGGCCTTTGACTATCACTTTTTCATCATCGACAATAAGTATCTTCATCTGCCCACCGTCACCTTATCTTTCAAACCCGCAAAGGTCTTTTCCCCTATGCCTTTGACTTTCATCAGTTCTTCCGTACTTTCAAAACCACCGTGTTCTTCTCTATAGGCGATCACAGCCAACGCTTTTTTCTCACCTATGCCCTTCAGTGTCATAAGTGCATCTCTGTCGGCTGTGTTGATATCTATTCTGCCATCTGCAGACTGCTGCGAAACAGTGTATAAGTCCGTTCCGGACTCGGAAACTGTTTTTTCTGATGGCAACACCGGCAGTACTGCCTCCGTAACCATTGCTCTGTTTACAGGAACCACCGCCGATTTCGTATTTTTCTCTTTCCCCGTGATATAAACTTCATGACTTCCGCAGCCGGAAAGAAAAACAAACAAAAACAGAATTCCCGCACTTCGCAGGAGCATAGATAAAACTCTGATCAATGTGAGTCACCTTTTACCTTTCTTCAAAGTAAAAAGGCCTTCTCAGACATCACAGATTCATTCTAATACGTTTCAGATTTTTCCACAACAGAAATATTAATCAGTATAAAGACCTTCTGAAATATCCCTTATTTCAGGAGTTGCTATGGCATCCTCTGAAACAGAAGTGCCAAGAACAGCGCTTTTAACCCTGCCGGACAGTTCCTTAAGAGCCTCATTGGGATCTTCTCCATCCCAAACCCTTGAATAAACCAACTCCAGCCTCAGCCAGAAGTCCGTAAGCTCGCCTATCTTCGGAAGGCCTGCGCTTTCAGCATAGGCCTTTCTTATTATCGCTTCACTGTTTCCGGTCGAATCCTGCGAAATGGAATACTTTTCCATACATGAAAATTTGCCGGTGAGTTCATAGAATGAACCATCTTTATCACTTGCAATAAGTGAAGCCAGCCTGTCGGCAGCTTCCCTCTGTCTGCTGTAGCCGTTCACGACCACACAGCTTGTGGACGAAAGCCCTTTTGCCTCATGCTCCGAATCGATCGAGGGGAGTGCAGCTACGCCATACTCATGCGTAAACACGCCTGCTGCCTTTCTTGCCTCAAGGAAAGCCAGTGCGTCCGTTGTAGCTATGGTGAACAAAGTCTTTCCCTGCGCAAAATCCTCCATTACCTTATGGTAATCACTCTCCTTTGAATCTATAGAAAAGAAAGCATTAAGACTCTGGTAAATGCTCATACATCTGATGGTCTCTTCATTGTAGATATCGATCGAATCCCTGTCGTCACCTGCCGCACCGCCAACATTCATATAAGAGCCGGTGAAAAAATAATTGTAGAATATATCTGAAACATCCCACTCAAAAAAATCATCCATTCCCGGAGGCGCATCGGTTGAAGCAGCAAGCCTTATGATATCTTCGATCGAAGACGGAACCAGGTCTCCCGCGCTCACATTCTCACCTGCTGCCCGTTTTGATTCAGCTATCTTCTCAAGATTTGTTTTGTCATAAAGAAGAAATGCCGTCTCAAAGCTAAGCGGATATGCCATGATCTCGCCATTATATGAAACGGAATTCATCGCACTCTCAGGATAATCCATATCATTCAAAAGCCCTGATCCATCAAGCGGTTCATAGGCAAGTCCTGCCATTGCAGCTTTCTCCAGATTTTCGGAGGCGATCAGATAAACATCCGGAAGACCGCTGTCATCAAGCGATGCACGGTTGATCTCTTCAAGATATCCCGTGCCATCCATAAGATGCGTCTCAACTTTTATCCCGGTCTCTTTTGTATAATCAGCCGCAGTCTTCTCGATATAGGACTTCATCGCTTCATCGGTATACCATACCCGCAAGGATCCCGGTACCGTAGCTTCAGAAGACAGGTTCATGCCGCTTTTGTACTGAAAAATATAAACAGCAGCCGCTGCCGCTATGCAAAAAAGCATAACAAACAGGGCTGCCTTAAAAGTTAAACGACTGCCTCTTTCCATCAGATAACCTGTTCAAGAATATCGATCATCTCATCAATATCAGACTTCTCCACCACAAGAGGCGGAAGTATACGAAGGATATTTGTACCTGCATTTATAAGAACAACACCCTTTTCAAGAGCGCGGTTTATGATATCAGCAACCGGATGATCAAATTCAAGTCCCTGCATAAAGCCCACACCCCTGTGCTCTATTATATCGGAGTGCTTTGCAGCAACTTCATCAAGCCTCTTATAAAGATATTCTCCGGTTGTCTTAACATGTCCCGGGATATCCTTCTCTTCGAACTGCCTTATAACTTCACATATAGCAGCACCGCCAAGGGGATTACCGCCATAGGTTGTTCCGTGATCTCCTGCAACAAGTGAGTGCTGGCCGACCTTTTCAGTCATCATGAATGCACCTACAGGAACGCCACATCCAAGTGCCTTTGCAGATGTCATCACATCGGGCTTAACGCCGAATCTCTGCCATGCAAAATATTCACCTGTACGTCCCATACCGCACTGGATCTCATCCAATATCATAAGCATATCATGCTCGTCACAAAGAGCCCTTATCCCTTTAAGGAACTCTTCCGTTGCGGGATGAATGCCGCCCTCGCCCTGAACAGTCTCAAGTATGACAGCACAGGTCTTATCATTAACAAGAGCCTTTACACTCTCAAGATCATTGTACCTGGCAAATCTAATATTTCCGATCATGGGCTCAAAAGCCTCACGATACTTAGGATTACCTGTAACAGAAAGCGCACCGAAAGTCCTGCCATGGAATGAGTGCTCCATAGCGATTATCTCATGATCGGTCCTGCCATCCTTTAAATAAGCATATTTCCTTGCAGTCTTAATAGCACCCTCAACAGCTTCTGCTCCGCTGTTTGTAAAGAACACACGGTCCATGCCCGATACTTTCTTTACAGCTTTTGCTGCTTCTATAGCGGGTACATTGTAATAGTAGTTTGATGTATGGATGATCTTATCGATCTGTGACTTGAGTGCATCATTGTAAGCTTTATTTCCATAGCCTAATGCAAACACTGCGATTCCCGATACAAAATCAAGATAACTCTTTCCTTCGATATCAAAAAGCCTTACGCCCTCACCGTGATCAAATACCACCGGATACCTGTTATAGGTATGAAGAAGGTCGTTTTCGGCTTCATTTATATAATCCTTCATTAAAGACATAGTATTTATCCTCCGTAACGATCCCGTCAAAACGGTATCAGTCTATATCTGCATCATCAGGGAATATCATCGTTCCGATTCCCTCTTTCGTGAATACTTCAAGCAGCAGGCAGTGAGCGATACGACCGTCCAGGATATGTACACGCTGTACACCGTTCTCCATGGCATCTATGCAATTACCAAGCTTCGGAAGCATACCGCCTCCGATGATACCACTGTCGATCAGTTCCTTAGCCTGTGAAACCTTTATCCTTGATATGAATGAAGCCGGATCATTAATATCCTTGTATAAGCCTTCAATATCAGTAAGGAATGCAAGTTTCTCTGCCCCTACCGCCTTTGCCACAGCACATGCCGCATCATCGGCATTTATATTGTATGTATCGTAATTGTCGTCCATGCCTATAGGACAGATGATCGGAAGAAAGTCCTTCTCCAGCATGTCGTGAAGTATCTTCGGATCAACATTAGTTATCTGTCCGACAAATCCGATATCCTTTCCATCTGAATATCGTCGCTTAACACGGAGCAGCCCGCCATCCTTTCCTGAAAGGCCCACTGCTCTTACACCGAGTTCCTCAACCATGGTAACAAGACGCTTGTTAACTTTATTGAGAACCATCTCGGCAACTTCCATAGTCTCGGCATCAGTAACACGAAGACCGTTTACAAATTCGGATTCCTTACCGGTCTTCTTGAGCCATGCACTTATCTCCTTGCCACCACCGTGAACGATGATGGGCTTGAAACCTACAAGCTTAAGAAGCGTCACATCCTTTATGACATTCTTCTGGATCTCGGGATCGGCCATTGCAGATCCGCCATACTTTACAACGATGACTTTCCTGTTGAAAGTCTGTATATAAGGAAGTGCTTCAATGAGCACTTCGGCTTTTTTCTTTACTGCCTCAAAATCACTTGCTCTCACTTTAATATCCTCCATCATGACCTGTAGTCTGCATTGATCTTTACATAATCATATGTAAGATCGCATCCCCAGGCATCAGCTTCAGCATCGCCCTCATTCATATTTACAGAAACTATAACTTCAGGGCGTGAAAGGATTTCCTTAGCCATATCCTCATCAAAGGGTACAGGCTCGCCTTTATCAAATACGGGAAGCTTATCCTCTCCGCTCACAAATGCCATCTGCACATCATTCTGATCGAAATCCACTCCGGAATAACCCATTGCGCATAAGAATCTTCCAAAATTAGCATCGCAGCCAAAAACCGCAGCCTTTGAAAGATTTGATCCTACGATAGCACGCGCAAGTGTACGCGCGTCATCCTTTGATCTTGCATTTTTAACACTTGCAGTAAAAAGCTTTGAAGCACCTTCACCGTCAGCTGCCATTTTTCTGGCAAGAGTTCTGCACACGTGAAAAAGCGCTTCAACAAAAGTATCGTAATCAGGTCCCTTCTTATCTATGATCGCATTGCCGGCAAGGCCCGATGCAAGAAGAAGGACTGTATCATTTGTGGATGTGTCACCATCTACGGTGATCATATTAAAAGTATCTTTTATAACTGTCCTGAGAGCTTCCTTTAAAAGGCTCCTCTCAATGCAAAGATCTGTTGTAAGGATCCCGATCATGGTGCACATATTAGGATGGATCATTCCCGATCCTTTGCTCATTCCGCCGAGAGTGACTTCCTTTCCGCCAACGGTAAACGTAACCGCTGTCTCCTTATTAACAGTATCAGTCGTCATGATCGCCTTTGATGCCGATGTGCCAGCGGACTTCTCTGAAGAGAGAAGCGTGCTCATTTTCTTAATTCCGGCTGTGATCCTGTCAACCGGAAGCTGCATACCAATAACACCCGTAGAACCGACTGCAACAGAATTCTCAGGTATATCTAACACTTCCTTTACCGTCTCAGCCTCTGTCCTGCAGATATCAAAACCTTCCTTACCGGTGCAGGCATTTGCTATACCTGTGTTTATGACTATCGCCTGCAGATCGTTATCTTCATCCACAAGTTTCTTATCCCACTGTACACAGGCGGCCTTTACAACATTGGTAGTGAATGTTCCTGCACTGACACAGGGTTTATCACAAACAACCATAGCCATATCAAGCCTGTTTTCATATTTAATACCGGCCTCACAGCTTGCAGCCTTGAATCCCTTAGCTGCGGTGACACCGCCTTCTATAATATTATAATTCCCAGTCATATTATTTCCTCCACGTTCAGACTATCATCTTAACTGTTGAACGCTGTGATATTCGCTTCGTTCAATGTGAAATCGTAGTAGTTCAGGTCATCTCTTTCCGTCCAGCCTATGCAGTGCCAGAAAGCATTACCTATATCATTCTTTGTGAATGCGATAAGTGAAACCTTATTTATCTTTTCAGCCTTCAGCGCATTCATACAGTGGACCACCATTGCCTTCCCTATCCCGTGCATTCTGTATTTTTCGTCCACGCACACGTGATAGAGGCATCCTCGTCGTCCGTCATGGCCGCAGAGTATCGCGCCCACAACATGGTCATCCTCAATAGCTACTACGCTCATTCCGGGATTTCTCTTAAGGAAAAGCTCCACACCCTCTCGGGAATCGTCAACACTCCTGATGCCAAAGCCATGGATAGTCATCCACAGAGCTTTCACTTCATCGTAATCTTCTATAGTCATGGCACGGATCAACTCATTTTCCTCCCTTGAGCATGTATAATCCCGGTATTTTAGCATTAATATATTGATTTGTAAACTTTAAGACGCCTGAGGCAACATCTGTATCACAGGACAAGATATGTGTCATATATCTGTATATCATTGTACTCATACACACATTTAAATGTAGCTTTTATATTATCCTCATTCAGGTCTTTAAACATCACTTCATGCCTGAGCGCATCATCCACAACAATAAACCTTATATTGTTCTCGCGCACCATATCGGTCAAGGCCTTTGGATCCGAAGCCGAATACATCGCCTTGGCCTTCTCTTCACGGGCGATCGTATCATAACCTGCGCTCCATGCATAATAAGGCCAGCCGTAATAAAGCATCGCTCCGCCCATGGTCAGACTGCTTATCGAATATATATCTGTAAGGAAGATATCCTCAGCATCACTGTTTTCTATAACCCATTCAGTCACGGGATCATCAGCCGCAAACGAAAACTCCCCGTTGATCTCAGCATCATTCTGCTTAAGAACGCATTCGAAATCATATATGCCGCCGAGCACCATGATCACTGTACAAAACAGCGCAGCGGCCTTCATGACCAGCCCCTTCTTTGAAAACATCCTTGCAAGCAGCCCTGCTATCGCAACTGCACAGAGCACCATCGATGCCATAACATATTTATGATTCACGTTTCCATCGGTAGTCATCTGGAATGTGAATGCAAACATAAGCGGTGCCGCAAAGCATACCATCATCCATCTGTCGAGTTTCTTTGCAAGAACAAACTCGGTCAGAAACAGCACCAGAGCTATGCCAAAAAGCGTCACCAGGAAATGCGCCATACCGAATATATTCTTATATTCAGCAAGGTAACCGGGTTCAAAACGGAAATTCATAGCTGAACCGTCTATGAAAAACTTTGCCTCACCGGAGGAGCACAAAAGCGTAAGAACTGCAGTTATAAGATACTCCAGCCTTTTGGATGAACCTAATGCCATAAAGAAAAGTACTATCAGCGCAGCTATGACTGCTGCTCCGTTAAAAAAGCTGCAGAGGCCCAGAAGTAAACCGAATGCTATCGCTTTCTTCAGATCTTTAACTAGCCAGGCATCCTTTGAAAACAGAAATCCCCTGATCCCGGCTTTTTCCTTTCCGTCAAAGAAATAAATATTATCGGCATACGCGATGATCGCAGCAAGCATGGCCGAAAAACCAAGCGCCAGATGACGCTGATTTGTATATACGTTCAGATTATAAAGACCCCAGTTTTCATTTACGGTTTTTCCGAGGAACGCAGTGTTTGCTTTGAGATTTTCGGCAATACCCGCATCATAATTCTGCATGACAAAATCATAAAATGTAGGACTGCTTCTGAAGAGAATGAACATCAGAGCCAGAAACGCTCCGCCCTTCCTTCCGGTGAATTTTCCGGCAAGCACATAAAGCAGCATGCACATTGACACAAAAAACATAAGTGCAGATATGTTGAACGCATGATCAAGCCGCATCCCAAGATGTTCAAGATTGCCAGAAAAAAACTGGTTCATGAAGTGATACTTAAGATCAGCTCCGGCAAAATGCGAATATGATGTAGGGAAGTTATTTCCATAAGCAAAGGATCTTATCATATCAAGATGGGTCGAGAAATCCCCGAACGCTGAAAGGCCCACATGCCAGCGTCCTTCTTTATAGGAAAAAGCTGACCACATAAGCGGGATGCCCACTGCAAAGCTCAAAGCCAGTGCAAGCACATCCATGAAAGATGTGCCTTTGAAAAGCGCTTTGAAACGCTTGATATTACTCCCTTTTTCCATGAATATGCAGACTACGATAAAAGTTGCACAAAGGATCACGCAGATTATATCGGCCAACTTCAGGCCGTCTTCGGAACCTCTCAGAAAATAAGCCAGAAAATACGAAGGCCAGCTGACAAAAATCACGCCTGCCGTGATCGAAAGAGGCAACACTGCCATAAAAGACGGTATACCAATATACCTCCCCCTGTAATCCCTTTCACCAACATAAAAAAAACGTGGTATGAGATTCAAAATCAGGAAGTATCCTGTAAGTATGCAGATTATCAGATAACTCCACGCAGCCATAAGAAATAGTATAACCGCAGTAAGCTCCGATTGCAAACGTAAGGTCAGTCAGATATAATACGTATCTGTATCTTAACTTATTTATTTATATATTTACGGAGGTGTTTTTGAAATGAAGGAAAAAGTCATTCTTGCTTATTCAGGCGGACTTGACACCACTGCCATCATCCCCTGGCTCAAGGAAAATTTCGATTACGAAGTTATCTGTGTCTGTGTTGACTGCGGACAGGAATCGGAACTTGACGGTCTTGAAGAGAGAGCCAAGTCCTGCGGTGCATCCAAGCTTTACATCGAGGATGTAACCGATGAATTTGCTGAAAAGTATATAGTTCCCTGCGTGCAGGCTCACGCAGTATATGAGAATAAGTATCTTCTCGGAACTTCAATGGCCCGCCCCCTCATTGCAAAGCGTCTCGTTGAAATAGCACGCAAAGAAGGTGCAACAGCAATCTGCCACGGTGCAACAGGTAAGGGTAACGATCAGATCAGATTCGAGTTAGGCATCAAGGCTCTTGCTCCCGATCTGAAGATCATCGCTGCATGGAGAAATGAAAACTGGCATTTCGACAGCCGTGAGTCAGAGATCGCATATTGCCGTGAAAAAGGCATCACACTTCCTTTCGACGCTGCCCACTCATACAGCCGTGACCGCAACCTCTGGCACATCAGCCACGAGGGTCTTGAACTCGAGGATCCCGCAAACGAGCCTAACTATGATGATCTGCTCGTACTCGGCACAACTCCCGAGAAGGCACCAGATGAAGGCGAATATGTAACAATGCATTTTGAAAAAGGTGTTCCTACATCCGTTAACGGCAAGGAGATGAAGGTTTCCGATATCATCCGTGAGCTCAACAGACTCGGCGGAAAGCACGGCATCGGCATCATCGATATCGTTGAAAACAGAGTAGTAGGAATGAAGAGCCGCGGTGTTTACGAGACTCCCGGCGGAACGATCCTCTATGAGGCTCATCAGCAGCTTGAAGAGCTCATCCTCGACAGAGAGACAACAAAGATGAAGCTTGATATGGGCAACCTCTTCGCTCAGATTGTATACGAAGGAAAGTGGTTCACACCTCTTCGTGAAGCTGTACAGGCTTTCATCGAATCAACACAGCAGTACGTAACAGGCGATGTAAAATTCAAGCTCTACAAGGGCAACATCATCAAGGCCGGTGAGACATCACCCTACTCTCTCTACAATGAGAGCATCGCTTCATTTACAACCGGCGATCTTTATGATCACCACGATGCCGAAGGTTTCATCAACCTCTTCGGACTTTCAAGTAAAGTACGCGGCATGAAGATGCAGGAGCTTAACAAGAAATAATAAATGGAAGTAATAAAGGTCATAATAACCTACATTGCAGCAGTAAACATACTTGGCTTTGTCCTGATGGGCATAGACAAGTATAAAGCTGCGCATCATGCGTGGCGCATACCTGAAAAGGTACTGTTTTTTGCGGCACTGATAGGCGGATCCCTTGGCACTACACTTGGAATGTTCACCTTCAGACACAAGACCAAGCATTGGTACTTCCTATACGGCATGCCCCTGATACTTGCAGCACAGGTCATCGCTGCTGCATATATCATCGGATCAGGCCGGATCGAGATCATGTAGATCACAGTCGACTACATAAGACCACAAAAAGAAGCCGGTAACGGCTTCTTTTTTATTTCACATATAATGACAGGACGCGCTGAATTAAAAACCTTGCTGCAGAGCTTGCGCGGTGATATGTGGTTCCTTCCTAAACCCTCCGCAAGCGAGTGCTCACACCGCAGAAAAAAGAAAAGCCTTAATCGGCTTTTCTTTTTTCTTAAGCGCTGTTCGCTAAGCATCTGCTCATGAACTGTATCTCCGCAGCTCCGGGGTCCGGAACGAACACATATGCACCGCCGCACTGCAGTCCACGTATTGTAACAGCGCTGTTCGCTTCATAAATCAAAACGTAGGAAAAGCCCGTGTTAGAATTCCACCGTAGCTTTGAACAGGTCGCCGTCGATCGAGAGCGTAAGCTTTCCGCCCATCGCTTCGGTAAGGGATGATGCGATCGAGAGGCCCAGTCCGTTGCCATCTGTGTTTCTTGAAGCATCGCCTCGTACAAAACGTTCCATCAGTTCATCTGCAGAAATGTTCAGTTCGTCCCTTGATGTGTTTCTGAAGACAAATCGTACGTGGTCGCCTAACTGCTTCAGGTCAACATATGCTCTGGTGCCTTCCTGAGAATACTTGACTATGTTATTCATAAGGTTATCTAACACACGCCAGAGGTATCTGCTGTCTGCCTGTATATGAATATCTTCTTCGGGAACCTCTGTCACAAGCTTTATGTTTTTCTGCTCCAGGCGTTCCTCAAATTCTCCGATCGACTGATTAAGAAGCACTCTTGCATTCACGTCTTCCATTTGCATTTTAATATTACCGGTCGCAGCCTTGGATGCTTCTATAAGATCTTCTATAAGCTTTTTGAGTTTCCCTGACTGACGATCCAGCACTTCAAGATATTCATTTATCTTTTCGTTGTCAGTCTTTTCTTTCTGCATAAGATCAACGTAATTGATTATCGATGTGAGAGGCGTCTTTATATCATGTGATACATTTGTTATAAGTTCAGTCTTTAAACGTTCACTCTTTATCCTTTCATCCATCGCTTCATTCATTCCCGTGCGGATGATATTCAGTGCATTGCCCTGTTCTTCATAATCGATAAGCATTTTTGATGTATCAACAGGTTCAGTCACATCACCGGCCGCAATCGAAAGTGCTGTATTCTTCAAAACAGCAAACTGTTTAAGGATCTTATGGATCAGTATGATGACCAGAACTTTTTCGATAAGCCATAACAGAATAAAGCCTCCGGCAACATCGAACCATGCAAGACAGAACATCTCTGCGAATGATACTGCAGCAAAAATAAGCCATACACGAACACCCATCTTAAGATTCTTAAAAACGAATCTGAACTCTCTGCCCCATCGGATCATTCCCTTTATAAACAGCTTATATAAAACCGTATTTTTCCAGAACTGACCCCGTTTAACATTCACCGCTACTGTTCCAATCCATAAAAAGACCGAAACGAACATGATAACCAGTGCAATCGCCAAAAACACATAATAGATAACACTTTCATAAGCATTTGTTTCCTTGATTACGCACAACGGGAAGAATGCGATCATAAGAAAAACAAAGGCACTGACTTCCATAGGCATACGGTCCGGAATAGTTTCAGATATACCTTCCTTATCTTTATCATGGCCGGCTGCCAGAATATACAGAACTACGCATGCAGCAACAAGCAATCCGAAAATCACCATTGCAGCAATGATCGCCCCGCAGATCACCCCCCTGTTCGCAAGCAGCGTCTCTGCCTGTGAATAATAATCACCATTTAAGACCATATCAGGCGCCGGAAAACAGATGAATGTATAATCCTGTCCGTAAGCTAAGGACTCCCATGTGCCAATTGTTGTGGGATTCTCTAACCATATATCATGTTCTGAAGTATCAAGTTCATCGTGGAGAGATGATATATCTGCTACATTATCAGCGGTCAGCATAACAGTATCTGTGCTGTATAGCATAAACTTAGTATTTTTTAAAATATTCGATACAGGCTCGTATCCTTTTCCGTCTATATACAGGCGGTTATCTGATACCCCTGCCTCTTTCCTTCTGTTTTCCCATATAAGCGAATATGCATCATCTACCGAAGGCATATCAAATTCTTCTCCATCCTCGGTATATCCATCAGCACCTTCACTTATGACCTCCGCTGAATTAAGGATCTGTAAGCTACCGTTATAAAAAACATAAAGGCTTTGATTAATACGGTCATATCCTATACCTTCAATATTGAATTCCTTTCGATGATCATCACTTTTTTCCGACTCTATTATGTGATTAGGACCTTCTCCCAGCTGACCGAAAAGCTTATCCGATACAGCATAAGTGCATCCTTTGCTTAATGTTAATGTTATCGTCTGATGATCTTCCGGAATCTCTCCTTCAAAATTTCTGAACAGATAGTCCGGTTCTCCATCCTCATTCAATATGCTTTTATCACCTTTTACAACAGCGTAACGCAGATTTGTATTTGAAAGAGTTTCCGCATTAAAATTCTTATCATGCCCCATTGCCGCTATAACAGCATAATCCTCTGCTGCTATCCGCATTAACGCTTTCCTTGCTTCATTTTCCGAAAAAGAAAAGAATCCCATCCTTTCAGCATTTATTGCAACGATCCCCGAAACTATAAAACATATGGCAAACAAGGTACCCAGTACTATCAGGCAGGCTCTTGCGCCTTTCGAATACAATTTTTTCATTATCACTTATCCTCCATCTTGTAGCCATGTCCCCATACAGCCTTTAGGTATCTGGGATTAGCACTGTCATATTCAAGTTTCTCTCTTAAATGCCTTATGTGCACAGCTACCGTACTTTCCGCACCTATAGCAGTATCATCCCATACTGACTCATAAATCTGCTTTGGTGAAAGCACTTCATTTTTATGCGTCATCATAAATTTAAGAATGTCATATTCCAGCGGGGTAAGCGCTACTAACTCCCCGTCAAGGTGCACTTCCTTTGACCGGTCATTAAGCTCTATACCTCCAACGGTATATACCTCTTCATTTGTTTCATTCAGGCTTCCTGCCTGACTTCCAAGACAGGTATAACGCCTTAACTGAGACTTAACTCGTGCCATCAGTTCAACAGGATTAAAAGGCTTGGTCACGTAATCATCGGCGCCGATAGTAAGTCCCATCACCTTATCCGCATCTTCACTTTTGGCAGTGAGCATTATTATGGGGACATTGGATATTTTTCTTATCTCTGACATGGCTCTGATCCCGTCCATGACCGGCATCATCACATCAAGCAGTATAAGCTGTATATCTTGTCCCTCCGGGCTTGCCATGAGATCAAGTGCTTCCTTTCCGTTTGAAGCCTCCGATACATCAATCGATTCACTCTCAAGATAAATACGGAGTGCTGAAACTATGTCAGACTCATCATCACAGATCAAAACCCTGCTCATAAAAAATCTCCTCTGAAAATATAACGTTAGGATTCACAGTCGAACCGCACATTTACTGCACGATCACCAAAAAAAACTTCATGCTGTGAATAATAAAAAGCCATGTGATCATCACATGGCTTATTGTAAATTAACCTATGTAAACTTCCAAGTATCAAACAGTTTAAGAATCTTTAAGATTTGTTTAAGACGATCACCACATCTGGACCATAGCGTTTTCCATACCTTCTTCATTCTGTATTACAACAGTATGCTTTCCATCCAGCATTCCATATCTGCATATTATCTTATCTTTCTCGGTGATCTCTTTCTTATAATGGATCCTGAATTCCGGGAAAGGAGTTTTAGCATATACATCATCCGGAAGAGCATCCACAGCCAGTCCCATATACGCCGTATTATGAAGATGTCCCACCAGATCAAGACTTCCGCGGCTTATCTGTCTCTCTACAACAGACAATTCTTCTTCAAGCTTTTCGCGACCGCGAAGAAAAACTTTCTTTCTCTCAAAAAGTCTCTTATCCTCCGGTCCAAACGGGGCATACATATCAGGATTTACTCTTGCGATGCGATGATTCTTCACATCAAGAGCTATCCAGCTTGAAGTAGCCTGCACAAGCACTTCACCTTCTTCGGATCTGATCTCAAAATCCCTTTCCACCATTGTAGCAGTATTATCATGTCCCCACGTGACAACCTTAAGCATCTGTCCGTAAACAGGGCTTTTAAGTGTTTTCACATACCAGTCGATCAGGATAAAAGTGATCCCCGTTCTTTCAATGTCATTCACGCCAAAACCGGCGTAATCAGAATGCTCACAAGCGCAATCGACCATCATCTCCATGAGCATCTCATTCTTAACACGGTGATCACCGGGCGTGATGCCTATTAACCCGGGCTTCTGTAGTGATTCAAAAAACATCTCTTATTACTTCCTTATACTATCGTTATCTCTCCTAAGTATTATAATAAGAGCGGTCCATAATATGCAAGCAATTAATATATGCATATCCCATTCCCTCCATAATTGCCACCTGATACAACAATTACGGAAGGAATCATTTTATTGCATATATCATGATTTTTTTACAGCTTCAAGCTCATTTCCGGATAATCTTATTAGGATCACATCTCCTTCGGATATGTTTCCTTCAAGGATAAGCTTTGCCGAAAGTGTTTCGACATTCCTCTGGATGAAACGCTTAAGCGGCCTTGCTCCATAGATCGGATCATATGCATTATCGATAATATAAGCAGCAGCTTCCGGTGAAAGCTCTACCGATATCTCACGTTCCGCAAGTCTTCTGTTCAGATCATTCATGATAAGTGAAACAATACCGGAGATATTATCCTTTGTGAGAGGCTTGAACATTATGATCTCATCAAGCCTGTTTAAAAACTCAGGTCTGAAATGAGCCTTAAGTTCATTCATTGCCTCATCCTGTGCTGCAGACTTGATATTGCCATCCTCATCTATGCCTTCAAGAAGCTCACGTGCGCCTATATTAGATGTCATTATGATGATCGTATTTTTGAAATCGACCGTGCGTCCCTGTGAATCCGTTATCCTGCCATCGTCAAGTACCTGCAGCAGTATATTGAACACATCGGGATGCGCTTTCTCTATCTCATCAAACAGTACTACCGAATAAGGCTTCCTGCGCACTGCTTCAGTAAGCTGTCCGCCTTCATCATAACCGACATATCCCGGAGGCGCTCCGACAAGCCTTGATACGGAATGCTTCTCCATATATTCACTCATATCGATACGGACCATATTCTTTTCATCATCAAACAGCGTATCTGCCAGAGTCTTAGCAAGTTCTGTTTTGCCGACACCTGTAGGTCCGAGGAACAGGAACGATCCTATCGGTTTATCGGGATCCTTGATCCCCGCCTTTGATCTGATGATCGCTTCGGAAACACGCTTTACAGCATCATCCTGACCGACAACTCTCTTATGAAGCTCATCTCCAAGATGAAGAGTTTTATTACGTTCCGATTCATTCAACTTATTTACGGGGATACCTGTCCAACGCGATATGATGCGCCCTATCTCATCCTCTGAAACATTCTCATGTACAAGCCTTGCCTCTCTCTTTCCTGCAAGGTCTTCTTCCTGTTCAAGCTGCTTTTTAAGTGAAGGAAGCGTTCCGTAAGAAAGTTCTGCTGCCTTCTCAAGATTGCCTTCACGCTGGGCTATCTGTATTTCATTATTTACAGACTCTATCTGTTCTCTTATCTTCGAGACTCTGTCAACAGCTGACTTCTCGTTTTCCCACTGAGCCTTATCTTTTGCAAAGATCTCCTTTTCCTCTGCAAGATCTTTCATGATAGTCTCAAGTCTCTCACGGCTCAGATTATCATCTTCTTTCTTAAGTGCAGCAGCTTCGATCTCCATCTGCATGATCTTTCGCTGCCTCTCATCAAGCTCCGTAGGAAGAGTATCAAGCTCTGTCTTTATCATAGCGCAGGCTTCATCCACAAGATCTATTGCCTTGTCCGGAAGAAAACGGTCCGTTATGTATCTGTTAGACAATGTAGCCGCCGCTACCAGAGCATTATCCAGGATCTTAACTCCGTGATATACTTCATATCTGTCCTTAAGTCCACGAAGTATGGATATAGTATCCTCGACCGTAGGCTCATCCACCAGCACGGGCTGAAAACGTCGTTCAAGCGCAGGATCCTTCTCTATGTATTTTCTGTACTCATCAAGCGTTGTTGCACCTATGCAATGCAGCTCTCCTCTTGCAAGCATGGGTTTGAGCATATTGCCGGCATCCATTGCTCCATCCGTCTTTCCGGCCCCGACAATAGTATGCAGTTCATCTATGAAAAGTATTATCTGACCTTCGGATTTCTTCACTTCCTCAAGCACTGCCTTGAGTCTTTCCTCAAACTCACCTCTGTACTTGGCACCTGCAACCAGTGCTCCCATATCAAGAGAGAAAAGCTTCTTGTCTTTGAGACCGCCGGGGACATCTCCGGCAACAATACGCTGTGCAAGACCTTCCACCACTGCAGTCTTGCCCACACCCGGCTCACCTATAAGCACAGGATTATTTTTTGTCTTTCTTGACAGTATGCGTATCACATTACGTATCTCTGCATCCCTGCCTATTACAGGATCAAGCTTTTGCGCCTTTGCACGTTCCACAAGATCCTGGCCGTATTTTGAGAGAGTATCGTATGTATCCTCAGGTGAGTCACTCGTCACGCGCTGATTTCCACGCACCTGCATAAGCACATTAAGAAAACGGTCGCGGGTTATCCCATATTCCGTAAATATCTCTTTTATCCCTTTATCAGGGTGCTTTATCATGGAAAGAAAGATATGTTCAACAGAAACATATTCATCTCCCATGGCCTTTGCTTCATTCTCAGCCATGGTGAGCGCTTCATTTATGTATCTCCCGAAATGCTGATCACCGCCCTGAACCTTTACAAGCTTGTTTAAAGCCTGTTCAACACGGTCAATGAAATGTTCGGTATTTATATCCATCTTCTCGATGAGCTTCAGTATAAGGCTGTCATCGAGCTTCAGAAGAGCATAGAGAAGGTGCTCTTCTTCTATCTCCTGATTTCCGTATTCATAGGCGTATTTCTGGGTATCCTGCACCGCCTGTATTGAATTCTGTGTAAACTTTTGTATGTTCATGAGTCCCTCACCTCCTTAAATGACAGCATTTATATGCGCTTCCTTTTAATCAGTATAATGCCACCGATTGTTAGCACTGTCAAGAGGTGAGTGCTAATTATTTATTTACTGCCTGTCAAAATAATCCTTATCAGCCACAAAAGATGTTCTTATATAGCCGTCTCCGGAAAGGAACACTACAGCTGTTATAGTTTTCTCTCCATAGTTTTCAATACTGTATGTAAAAAAGTCCGACTTATCAAGCCGGACTTCTTCTGGTCTGTTTGTTTTCAGTAACAGATTCCCTTATCTTCATTTTACACGGGATAAGAAAATGTCTCTGTTCAGGCTGCTCGCCTCTTACTGCCTTAAGTATCATTTCAGCCGACTTGATACCCATTTCCGTAAGAGGAAGCTCATCAGTTGTGATGGAAGGAATGAGGTATCTGTTTCCGAAGCGGTCATCAAATCCCGCAACCGATATATCCTTTCCTGCTTTCAGACCTCTTTCCTCAAGGACTCTGTATACTCCGGCTGCCATATCATCATTCATCGCCCAGATCGCGGTGACACCCTTATCAAGTATCTTTCCCGCTACATATCCTGACTCCATCGTCCAGTCGCCTTCTTCAATAAGCTCCGGATCAAACCGGATGCCGCCTTCATTCAAAGCTTTTTTATATCCCTGAAGCCTGTTTATCGAATGTCTGTTGTTCCCTGCTCCGGTGATGACACCTATTCTTGTATGTCCCATGGACATCAGGTATTTGGTCATATCATATCCGCCATCTTCATCGGCAATATTTACGGATATAAACCTGTCTCCTTTTGATGTTGCATAGGTAACCACGGTCGGTATGGTATGATTATCGGGAAATACTGTCAGCTCACGGTCATGAGCTCCTACATAAACTATACCGTCAACTTTTATTGACTGAAGCTCCCTTAATATCGGCTGCAGGAATCCGCTTATCTTCTCTGAACGGTTCCATTCATTCTGCTTCAGCCTGCTGTAAATACGCATATTCATAAGTACCGTATGATACCCTTTGCTTTCGATCCGTTCGGTAAGAGCATCAACAACCGGAGGTGTCGTAAACTGATTCAGGTCCTCTGTGATTATCCCTATGATCTGCGTTTCTTTTTTTCTTATGCTTGATGCGAAATAATTCGGATGATAATCTGTTTCTTCTACTATCTTCAGAATATTATTTCTGGTTGCATCGCTGACATTATTTTTGCCGTTAAGAACATTTGACACAGTACCCGGGGAAACCCCGCACAGTTTGGCAAGTTCTTTTACAGTCATCTGCAATCCCTCATTAATTTCTTAATTCTCGTTCTGCTTGCAGAACGCGCGCCTAGCGCGGTTGCAACAGCAACATTTTCCCTACGCGCGAGTGTGCATCCCCCCGGAGGGCTTTTGGCCTTATAGAAATTGCAAAGCAATTTCTTATAAGGACAAAAACCGCGGCATACGCTTATTACGAATGCCGCGGCTTTATTACACTGCTATTGATTTAAAACTGTCTATCACTCAGCTTCTGCAGCAGCAGCCTTCTTAGCTTCAAGTTCGGGTGCGAACTTCTCAACATCGAACTTGTTGAGCTCCTGGAATCCAAGACCATCAAGCTGTGCTGTCATATCGTCCCAAATGCTCTCAAAATCTGCATCATCCTTAGCGAAGATAAGTCTCCAAGAGTAGTCATTAACCTTCTCAGAGCACTGATTACGGATGATAGAGATATCGTTATCATCACTTACAAGTGATACTGAAACATTAGGGCTGATCTTAAGTGCATCATGCTGTTTCATCCAGTCAACTGCATCAGTTGCACCGAACTGCTCTGACCATTCTTTTCTTGTACCTACATTGGTCTCATCAAGGTAGCTCTGCCAGTACTGTGTGGTGTACGGCTCACCTGTGTTCGGGTTTGTTGAAATTGCTGCAACAAGCCACTGGTTGATAGCGTTGTTACCATCACTGTAACCACCGCCGCCCCACTCTTCGGGAACAGGAAGGTTATCCATAAGTGCGTTACTGTTGAGCTGTTTATACTTACCGTCAGCCTGCTTCTCATAGTTGAAGCCTTCGATACCGGTATGCTGGTATTCCAGACCTTCGGGACTTGCAAGGAAGTCAAGCAGCTGAAGTATTCTCTGATACTTAGCATCATCTACCTGTGATCCGATAGCCCATACACGTCCGCTTCCGTAGTAAGAATCGGCATCTGCAAAGTAGCTCTGATCCTGTACAGGAATGAATGTCATGCCCTGTCCGGCTGCCATTCTGTCTGCTGAATTCCAGAATCCCTGCTGCCAGCTGTACCAGAAGAGGTAAACCTGACCTGCGCTCATCTTTGCGCATGCGCTGTTCCAATCCTGTGTACCTGAATCAGGATCAACCAGACCACGATGATATGCATTGTTGAGGAACTTAGCGAACTTGTAATAGCCGCCGTTCTTATCTGTAAGAGGTATCATGCTTCCGTCCGGCTCAAGGATCATAGAGCCCTTCGGCTTCTCGTTGTACCATGTCATAAGCTGAACGATATTTGCAATACCGAGCATTCCGTCACCGCCATCCCAGTCGGGCCACAGTGAAAATGCGTAGCAAGGATCGCCTGCATCGTTTGTAGGATACTTTGCCTGCATTTCTTCGAGAACATCAAGCATGCCGTCAAGGTCCTTTATTTCAGGGCATCCAAGGCCCTTATAAAGATCCCATCTCATCTGAGGCATAGAATAGATAACGTTCTGTGAATACGAAGTAGGTGATGTATTCATCATCTCTGTAGGTATTCCGTAAAGCTTTCCGTCATTTCCGTCAAGGCTCTGATTAAGAGTATCTATCTGATCCTTATAAGCTGCCAGATTAGGATACTTGTACAGATCTGCTGTAACATCCTTTACAAGGCCGTTAGCAACACAATCCTGCCATTGAGTCTTCTCAAGAATGAGAACATCACCAAGATTTCCGCCTGATGCACGTGTCTGATAAACTTCGTCACCTGCAACCTGAGGCGCGATAATGTTTATCTTAACGTTAACATTATCCTTGAGCACCTTTGCGAACCAACCTATCTGATCGCCCTGATAGTTTGCAGCAACATCGAAGAATTCAAGACTTACTTCATCTCCCATGTCTGCGGACGGATCTGTTGAACCGTTTTCGCCGGATCCGGTGTCTCCGCTTGTCTGTGTAGCTCCCGGTGCAGGCTTTTGCGAGCCTGAACCTGTGCAGCCGCTAAGTGCCCCTGTCACCATGGCAGCTGTACATAATAACGCAACTAACCTTCTTTTCATAACCCTTCCTTTCTGCCACCCCCTCGGCGGCAATACAGTTTTTGTTATATATTATTATCGGACGGCTAAGTTATCCCTTAACAGCACCGATCATAATACCCTTTGTAAAGAACCTCTGGAAGAACGGATATACCAGTATGATAGGTACAACTACTATTATAGTAACGGTCATTCTTATTGATGTAGCAGTCTGAGCGTGAGCTAAGGAAGCCATCAACTGCGTACCGCTTTGTGAGCTGTTTACCAGGGACTTCAGTGAACTTGCCTGGTTAATATACTGATAAAGTGTGTACTGCAGTGTATAAAGTTTAGAATCCGTTACATAAAGCAGAGTATCCTGGAAAGCGTTCCACTGTGCCACTGCAGTGAATACAGCGATCGTAGCAAGTATCGGCTTGATGACCGGAAGTATGATCCTGAAGAATACCGATAATGTACCTGCTCCGTCAATCTCAGCAGCCTCTGTAAGTTCCGAAGGAACAGATTCAATGAATGTCTTGCACAGGATAATGTAGAACGGCTGCACTGCTGTAGGGAAGATATATACCCAGAAATTATTTAACAGATGCAGGTTCATCATTGTGATGTAAAACGGTATGATACCGGCATTGAAATACATTGTTGCTGCCACAACACGGAACCATAATTTACGCTTCCAAAGAGACTCTCTTGTAAACATAAAGCCCAGGAAAGCAGCTACTATAACTGTAATAATTGTTCCGACGGCGGTTCTTAAAACAGATACTCCAAGTGCATGCATAAGGCCGGGCAGCTGGAAAACCTGCTGATAGTTTGTAAAATGTAACTCTACCGGCCAGAACAGAACCTTACCTCTCTGGCTCAGGTCATTATTACTTATAGTATTGATAAAGATGTAGTAGAACGGGTATACACATACAAATGCAAAGAATGAGTATACTATGTAGACGATCACACTAAGCACTTTGTCCCCAATCCTATGGTTCTTTGTATTCTCCATCTTTATCTTGATTTGACTTGAGTGTGAATCTGCGGATCTGTTATCCGCATTGTTATTATTTAATTCAATAGGTGTCATATTTCCCTCCACGGATCAGATAAATCCTTCGCCTCTTACGCGCTTTGAAATAGAGTTAGTCGTAAAGAGCAGAACCAGACTGACAAAACTCTTCAGAATACTGATTGCGGTTGATAATGAGTAACCGCCGCTGCCCATAGCCAGATTGTATACGTACAGATCCAGCACTTCGATGTAATCCTTATTGAAGGAGTTCTCAAATACGAAGAACTGTTCCATTCCGTTTGAAAGGAAGTTTGACATCTGCAGCATAACAAGCACGAAGTATGTCGGCATTATGCAGGGGATCGTAACATATTTAATGATCTCAAGTCTTGATGCGCCGTCGATACGTGCAGCCTCTATCATCTGCTCATCTATTGAAGTGATGGCAGCGATATACATGATCGCAGACCAACCTGCATTTTTCCATGTCAGCCACAGCCACTGCTTAAACCATACATGCTCTGTTGACTGAAGGAACAGTATCGGCTGATTTGGATCGATCAATCCAAGGTTTCCAAGTACAGAATTGAGAACACCTGTACTGTTCAGTATGCAGTAAGCGATTGAATAAACAAGGACCCAGCTTATGAAGTTAGGCAGTGTTGTAACTGTCTGAACAAACTTCTTGAAGGGCTTGCATTTGATTTCGTTAAGGAACACCGCAAAGATCATGGGGAACCATGAAAAGAGCAGGCTCAATCCACTCATTGCGAATGTATTCCTGAGAACGTTGAGAATTGCTCTTCTCTTAATATCATTCTCAACCATGGACTGGAACCACTTAAGTCCAACAAACTTATCCATTGTCAGAGGGAAAGGCGGTCTCCAATCAAAGAACGCATATACCCATCCATACAGCGGATAATATGAAAAAATAAAAATCAGTAAAAGAAACGGCACGATATAAGCAAACTCGCGCAACCCTCTCATAGTCTTAATTTTTGAGGGCTTAGTTTTAACCGGTTGAACGGCTGAAGATCTCCTCCTCACTTTCATTCCTCCTAAAAAATGGTATTTATTAAAACGTTTTACTGAAACGTTCTCCTACATGATGAATTATCCACTATATTCACAAAACAATCAAGGATTTTATGGCTCCCTTTAGTCATTTTGTATATTTTCAATAATATTGTATATTTTCATTCACAGAATATACACAATTTACACAACCTAAATCGTTTTTTGTAAACACTTGTTAACCGATTTGTACACTATTCTTTGAGCATTTTTATTCTCAATTGTCGAATTTTGTATTTCATTTTAAGTTGTTATCATCTTCGTGCATATCTGTCCGGTTTTGCTGTCAATGTTTATCCAGATCAGTTTTCAGCTTTTCCCTGATCTCCTCAACAGTCATAAACACCTTGTTTGTGCCGGATGAATACTCAAAACCTTCCTCAACCTTCTTACCGCCGGGGATGATATTTCTGTCACGCCACCAGTCATAATGAGGATAGATTATGTAGTTCTTCTCATATTCATATGTTCTGGCTGCATCTTCACATGTGATCATGATCTCGTGCAGCTTTTCACCTTCTCTTATGCCTACTTCTTTTATCTTGCAGTCAGGCTTCATCGCCTTTGCAAGATCGGTTATCCTGAATGAAGGTATCTTTGAAATAAATGTCTCACCACCCTGGCTGTCTTCCAGCGCTTTGATAACAAGTTCAACACCCTGTTCCAGACTTATCCAGAAGCGGGTCATGCGAAGGTCTGTTATGGGAAGCTCATCTTCACCCTTTTCTATAAGATCCTCAAAGAAAGGTATTACCGAACCGCGGCTTCCGGCAACATTTCCGTATCTCACAACTGAGAACACTGTTCCTCCGTCACCCGAATAAGCATTGGCTGCACAGAAGAGTTTGTCGGATACCAGTTTTGTTCCACCGTACAGATTGATCGGATTTACCGCCTTATCGGTTGAGAGAGCCACAACTTTTTTCACATGTTCATCAAGACATGCATTGATAACATTCATAGCTCCCGTGATATTAGTCTTAACCGCTTCATTAGGATTGTACTCACATGCAGGAACCTGCTTGAGCGCAGCAGCATGGATAACATAGTCCACACCTTTCATAGCGCGTCTGAGTCTTTCACCATCCCTTACATCGCCGATAAAAAATCTGAGCACTCCGCCCGGCCTTGAGTATTCCCTGAATTCATTCTGCATATTGAACTGCTTGAACTCATCCCTTGAATAAATGATTATCTTCTTAGGCTTGTAATGTGCCAGCACATATTCAACAAAATGATGGCCGAATGAGCCTGTACCGCCGGTCACAAGTATTGTCTTTCCGTTTAACATGTCTTCTCCTCTCAGATATATCCTTTAAGATTCTCGGGAACCGCAGGAAGTCCCTTGAGTTCCTTTTCCCATCTTCTGCTTCCGGGATTAAGCACTGCATCTACTGTAAGTATTATAAGCTTCACATATGTGAAAACATTCCTGTGCTTCATGTACCATATTTCCAGCTCACACTTATACGGAGCGATCACTTCCCTGTAGAACTTATCCTTATCCATTCCCTGTTCTTCAACCTTCCAGAGAATAGCCTCCTCATCACGAAAAACTATGGAACCTATACCGGAAAGACCGGGACGCTGCTTAGTTTTCTGTGCAAGGCTCTTAAACTCTTTGCTGTAAAGCTTATACTGCTCAACCGTGACCGGTCTGAATCCTATAACACTCATATCCCCAAACAGTATATTCAAAAGCTGCGGCAATTCGTTGATCTTGGTCTTTCTTAAGAACGGTCCCATGGGAAGCATTCTCGGATCATTTTTCATAGTCGTAAGACCGCCCGGAAGATTGGGGCTGTTGCGGAGCATGGTCGCAAATTTAAGAATGTAGAAAGGTTTTCCGCATCTTCCCGCTCTCTTCTGCTTATAGAAAATATCATGCTCTCCCGTGCACTTAAGTCCTATCATGATCGGGATCATGAACGGAGAGATCACTACTGTTGCAAAAAAGCTCAGTATGATATCAAGTAATCTTGTCATGTTTTTCCTCCTTACATTCTGTTATCGAGGAACTTGCCTGTCTCAAGATGATGGAACTCAGGTATCATCTCATTGAAAAGATCTATCATCTCGCTTCTTTCCCATACACCCTTATTCCTCATTCCGCCTATCCTGTCCGTAAACATGGTAAGTTTTGATTCTTCAAAAACAGCTTCATTCTTTATAACACCGAGTGCCTCAAAGCGCTCCATATCAAGCGTTTCTTTATCGGTATAGAACTCTTCGAAGGACTTCTCACCTGTTGTATCGGATGTGAAAAAATAAACCGGATACTTATGCTCAGCCTTAAGCTCACTTACTCTTGCTCTTGCCTCATCCTCAGTCGCACATTCAACAGGCTCATAGCCCCTTGCCCTTAAATACTTAACCGCAATATCCGAAAAAGTAACCATATTGAGTTCATCATCGAGCTTAGGGAAGAATATATCCCTGTTCTCTCCGAGTATAGTGGACATCAGGCACAGCTCGCCTGCCTCCTTGGGCGTTACAAAATATCTCTTCACATCATTAGGTGCAGAGATAGGCTGATTCTTCTCAAGACGTCTGTTGAATCCGTAGAGAAGGCTTCCGTCGCTGAATGCCACATTTGCAAATCTTGCAGTTGAAACAGGCATCTCCAGACTTCTGCGCATAAGGAACATTTCCATGATACGCTTGCTTGCGCCCATCATATTCACGGGATTTGCAGCCTTATCGGTTGATACGCAGAAATACTTTCTTGCGCCATATTCCTTTGCAAGCTTCATTGTCTTATCTGTATTGAAGACATTGGTATCTACCATACGCATGAGTGTGTAAGGGTCCTTTTCGGAACGCACGTGCTTCAGTGCAGAAAGATTGAGCACATAATCATAACCTGTGCTTCCGTCTTTCCTGCCTCCTCCTGTCCTCATGAAGCTCTCGAATATATCGGAACCTGCGTCTATTGCATAAGTTGCAAATTCGCCGCTTCCGTAGCCCTTTGAAGACCTTATATCACGTACAAGCTCAACCATATTATTCTCGGATATATCAACAACATGAAGAAGCTTTGGATCCCTGTCAAAAATCTCCTTTGATACAGCTGAACCTATTGACCCGGCTCCACCTATAACAAGAAACCTTGATTCATGAACAGTCTTTGAAAGCTCCTCATCATATTTCCTGATGTCCGCATCAAGCAAAGGTTTGGTCCTGCCGATAAGAGGCAGGATATCATCAAATTTAGCCATCGTATCCTCCGTATTTTGAAATTATATATTTCGGCCGTCTCTTCACTTCATCGTATATCTTTGAAAGATACAGCCCTATTATACCAAGTGATATCATCAATATGCTTCCCATGATCAGGATCAGAATGATGACAGTGGTAAAACCTTCCGCTGCATTGCCCAGGAAATATCTCACGAGCGTTTGTATTCCGAGAAGCATTCCAAGGAAGAAAGTGATAAAACCTGTAACGGTTATTATATGCATCGGAAGCGACGAGAACTCCATTATATTGTCCACGGCATATTTGATAAGTGCTCTTGTGGACCACTTGCTAGTTCCCGCCTCCCTTTCTTTAACCTTAAAAGAAACCGTAGTCGTCTTAAATCCCACCCAGGCTGAAAGTGCCCTGAAGAAGGAATGATACTCCGGAAAACGGAGCAGAGCATCGACAGCCTTCCTGTCGAGAAGCTTAAAGTCAGATGCATGCATCATATCCATCTTCATCGCATCAGACATTATTCCATAAAAGAAACCGGCACTCATCTTGTGAAGCAGAGATTCTTTGCCACGGTCAGCCTTCACACCTTCTATGACTTCAAAGCCTTCCTTCCAGAGTTTGTACATCTCTGTCAAAGTTTCAGGCGGATGCTGCAGATCACAGTCCATAACAGCCGCACAGTCTCCTTTTGCATTTGCAAGCCCGGCAGAAATAGCTGCTTCCTTGCCGAAGTTTCTTGAGAACATGATATAACGCACATGCTTGTCCTTTTTTACCAGGCTCTCAAGTATCTCCTGAGTCCTGTCCTTTGAACCGTCGTTGACATATATAAGCTCATAGTCGATCGATTCACCCGACAGTACATTGCCAATAGCCTCGGCAGCACGTTCTATGTTTCCCTCTTCATTGAATGAAGGCAGTATTACCGAAAGCATCAGTTCCTCCCTTTCACTTTTTCAAAAGCTGAAATGACTTTACCGTCTTTCACTTCATATATCTTGTTGCAGTCTTTCAATGTTTCAAGTCTGTGGGCTATTATGATCATCGTATGACCACCCTTTAACGAAGATATCGAATCCATCAGCGCTTTCTCGGTCTCACCGTCAAGCGATGCCGTAGCCTCATCAAACACAAGGATCTGCGGTTCCATATAGAGCGCTCTTGCTATGCCTATCCTCTGACGCTGACCGCCTGAGATCCTCATACCCCGGTCTCCTATGAATGTGTCAGTTTTCTCAGGCATATCCTGAACAAAGCTCCAGGCCTGCGCCATCTTGAGAGCCTTCTCGACTTTTTCATCATCTATCCTGTCGGGTTCTATTCCAAAAGCCACATTCTCTCTGACCGTCGCATTCGAAAGATATATAGTCTGCGGAACATAACCTATGAAGCTGTGCCACTTGCGCATAGCGCCCTGAATATCTGTTCCATCAGAAAGCACCTTTCCCTTTTCAGGCACTAACAGCCCCATTATAACATCCACAAGCGTAGTCTTGCCTGCTCCGCTTCCTCCTATGATCCCGACAGTCTCCCCCTTTTTTATTTTGAACGTAACTTCATCAAGGATCTTTCTGCCGGTCTTATAAAGAAATGTCACATTCTTAAGTTCCATTTCTTTTTCAAACTTAAGCTCTGTTTCACCTTCATCAGATTTCTTAAGTCCCTGCGCTTTTCTTAATTCTTCAATCTCTCCCATCTTTGAATAGAGATCATTAAGTGCAGGCATGCCATAGGTCATATTGGATATAAAGCCATTAATCTTTCCGACACTCGGGAGCATTCTGAATGCAGCCACTGCAAATACCGCGAGCACAGGTATCATATCCGCCACATTACCGCCTCTTAAACTCACAAAGATAAGTATCGCCATAACGCCACAGATACAGATAGTTTCGGTAAGCGGACGCGGCAGAATGACAAGCATCTGATTGCCCTTGCCCGTCCTCGCAAGTCTTTTTCTCTGCTCACTGTATCTCTTTATGAAATATTTCTCTCTGCCCAGAACTTTGAGTTCCTTAATACTGCTGAAAGAATCCAGCAGCACGCGGGCTTCTTCTGTCGCTTCCTTAAGCTGTTCCTCTCCAAGTTTCTTGGCCTTCTTTCTTGAATGAATAAGATAAAATCCATCCACAGCCGCAAGCAGCACGAAGAGGAACAGAGTCATAATCGGAGATGCCACAACAAGGAGTATTGCGAGTATCAGACATATGACACCCTCAGACATTATCTGCAGCACGCCCTCGAGTACTCTGTATGTTCCTATCACATCAACCTGAACCACACGCTGCAGTTCAGGTATACTCATCTGAAGAAAGATGCTGTACGGCGCATGCATGAACAGATCCATGGTATCGGTTGCGGTACGCGTGGTTCCGTTCCAGGTGAACGAAAAGATAGCATCGTACATCTTTACTATATAAAGGTTCTTCAGAATATAGATCACGATAAGAGCAAGTGCCAGCACGACTACAAGCTCTGTTCTGTTCGCAGCAACACTTTCAGGAAGAAACCTTAATAATACCGCAGGAAGCTTTCCGTCTTCCGATGTCATTATCGATATAAGAGGGAAAACAGCAGATACACCTGCCAGTTCCATAAGGCCACCTATGACCATAGCAACAATGAGCGCGACTATACGCTTCTTCTCTGCTGAAGGCAGTACCGTATTCAGTTTTTTAAACAGTGACCGCATCCAGTATCCTCTCGGCACTCTCTTTCCATGAAAAGGCTTTAAGCCTTCTTTCTATCGCATCAAGCCTTTTATCTGTCACAGGCTCATCCAGATATCTTATGAGTCCCTGCGCAAAGGCATTTTCATCATCTTTATCAAAATATTCTGCCGCATCTAAAAGCACTTCCCTGTGAGCCGGTATATCGGAAACAAATAGTTTCTTAACACCGCACATAAGCGCTTCAAGCGGAGGCATTCCAAAGCCCTCATAAACAGAGGCATCCAGAAATGCTTCAGCTCCTGCATATACAGAAGCCAGATCTTCATCATCTATAAACCCGGTAAATATAAGGTTATCAAGCTTCTCCGTATCGGTAAGCCAGCCGTTCCTGCCGGCAAACACAAGTGGGAGCTCTCCCCCTGCCTTCCTGTAGGCTTCATAGCCGCGGCTTAAAAATGCCGCATTCTTTCTGGGCTCCACTGTAGAAAGCGCCAGCAGGTATTTTTCAGGCAAGCCGTATTTTTTCCTGACGTCTCTCTTTGAAGGTGCCGCATTTATCTCATCAACGGCACAATATGCAAGCGTGATATCTTTCACATAAGGCAGATTCTTTTTGATCCTGCTTTTTGAAAACTCAGATATGGTGATCACACTGTCACATACTTTTGCAGTATGCTTAAGGCCGGCGCCAAACAAAAGTCTTGATCTGAGCTTCATTGTATCAGGAACATCAAAAACAGCAGTATCCGCAACAGTACCGTATATCCTGCGTCCCTTTTTCTTTCCGAACAAAAGCGGAACCGGGAAAGCCGGAAAAATATATGCATCTGCTTTTATCCCTGCCATTGCAAAAGGCAGCTTTATCTGGTTGACTGCAAGCTTGCCGCCCTTTACCCTCGCAAACTTAACATTATCAAATTTCCTGAATCTCTTAAGCGGTTCCGGAAGTGAATTCTTTATCACGATAACAAAAGTGATATCGGGCCTGAGTCTTACCATTTCATAGGACAGGCATACAGCCATCCTCTCAAGTCCTGACAGATTGTCGCTCACACTAGTGAGGTCAATTGCTGTGATCATCTTCAAATCCTTTTCTGTATTTCCACGCAAGAAGGAATATCCTTGTATCCACAACAAAATATCTGTGGAACAGTCTGCCCGGTTCCTGCATGAATCTGTAAAACCACTCGAGGCCTGAATTCCTCATCCATTTAGGAGCTCTTATATTGGTGCCTGCAGCAAAATCGATCGCAGCACCGCATGCTATGGATATATGACAATCCAGTTTTTCTTTATTGTCCGTAATGAAACGTTCCTGTTTGGGCATTCCGAGACAGACAAAAAGTATATCGGGAGAAGCATCATTGACAGCCTTGACTGCCTTGTCCACTTCTTCTTTGTCTTTTTCAAAACCCATGGGCGGTACATAAAAACCTGCCACATCAAGGCCTTTATATTTTGCCTTTAGATTAGCGGCAGCACGCTCTGCCGTATCTCCGGCACCTCCCAGAAAGAAAACCGATTTCCCTTCCTTTGCTGCCCTTTCACAGACTGCCGGAAGAAGATCAGCTCCTGTAACTCTTTCCTTAATGGGCTTCCCCTGTGACTCGGCGATCCACATAAGCGGTGTGCCGTCTGTTGTTACCAGATCGGCATTTTTGTAAATCCTTAAGAAATCAGGATCTTCCGAAAGTCTCATAACATGATCGGCATTGGGGGTAACAAGATAGTGCTTACCTTTCTTTGCCATTTCCATTATGCGATCAAGTGCTTCATCGAAACCTATATCATCGATATAGAAATTCATAAAGGGACGTCTTCCGTGAACCGTCTCTTTTTTATTTCTCTTATCAAGACATTTTCCGATATAGTAAATGATGAGTGCTGCGATCATAACGCCGCACATATCCACACAAACATCCTTCAGGTCACCGTTCCTTCCGGGAACAAATATCTGCAGGAACTCATCACTTACCGATACTGCCAGACACATAACTGCTGTATATGCAAATCTGAGTTTTCTCTTGAAACCGTTTACCGTTATGGCAAGTCCGGTGAGAAAACTTAAGAAAGCGTATTCCGACAAATGAGCCAATTTCCTTACTATGCCGTCTAAGATTGCCAATTTGTCTTCACTTATCGAAAGTGCATCCCCGCCAAAGAAGTTGATCAGAAATGCTGTTACATTCCCGCTTGTTTCACCTGAGGTTTCACCCGGCTGAAGGGAAAAGGATAGTATCATGTAGGCGGCTGCAACCGCCGGTATCCATATAAGCTTTTCAATGATGCTGTTTTTTTCTGCTTCCTTTTTCACTTACTTCTTCAGACAAAATTCCTGAAATATTCTATAGTCTTTTTGAGTCCCTCTTCTAACGGAATATGAGGTTCCCAATCAAGTTCCTGCTTTGCAAGATCTATTACCGGTCTGCGTCTTACCGGATCATCCGAAGGAAGCGGCTTCTCTACGATCTTTGAAGATGAACCTGAAAGCTTTATAACAAGGTCTGCAAGTTCTCTTATAGTGAACTCACCCGGATTGCCTATGTTTACAGGGCCGGTGAAGCCGTCTCTGGAATTCATGAGCCTTACCATTCCTTCGATCAGATCATCAACATAACAAAAGCTTCTGGTCTGAGATCCATCACCATAAACAGTGATATCCTCATTCCTCAACGCCTGCATGATGAAGTTGCTCACAACACGTCCGTCAGCCGGATGCATATTGGGACCATAGGTGTTGAATATTCTCATAACCTTTATGTCAACATTATGAACTCTGTGATAATCAAAGAAGAGAGTCTCTGCAACACGCTTTCCTTCATCGTAGCAGGAACGTATTCCGATGGTATTCACACAGCCTCTGTATGATTCGGGCTGGGGATGCACTTCGGGATCACCGTACACTTCGGAAGTTGAAGCCTGCAGAATGCGGGCATGCACACGTTTTGCAAGTCCGAGCATATTCATAGCTCCGAGCACAGAGGTCTTTGTAGTCTTTATTGGATTGTACTGATAATGCACCGGTGAAGCAGGGCATGCCAGATTGTATATCTGATCCACTTCTATTACTATGGGCACAGTCACATCGTGTCTTATAAATTCAAAGTAAGGATTACCGATCAGATGTCTGATATTATTCTTGCTTCCTGTAAACAGATTATCCAGACAGATGACATCATTTCCCTCTTTGATAAGTCTGTCACACAAATGCGAGCCCAGGAATCCCGCTCCTCCGGTTACAAGTATCCTCTTTCCCATTTTTAATCCCTCCAATCAGATCAGTGTTTTGTAAATATCCTTATATATGGTGTAGTGCTGTGATAAAGCGCCGGCAGCAGGCCGTAATTCTTTCTTATGAAATGATACCAATCCCTGTAAGGCAGGCCTTTGGGACTCTCCTTAAGCCTTATGCGTTCCGATATCGGAAGATCCCTGTCCATCCAGCTTCCTTTTCTGTCATTATCATCGCAGCATCCGGCATATTCTTCAGAGCTTATAACCTTAAGGCCTTTTCGCTTCATCTTAAGACCGTAGTCATAATCGCCCATGCTGTGGGTGTATTGTTTATCCAGATTGCCTGTCTGCATCATCACGGATTTTTTCATGATCAAACAGTTACAGTTGAAAGTATCGCAAAGCTTATCTTTCCCGGGTTTTATCAATTCAAACCTGGCAAAGTGTCTGCTCTTCTGCTTCACGCCTCCGTAACTCATTGAACCCAGACTGTCACAGAAGGCTCCGACCACTGCATCAGCAGACTTTTCCTTAAGCAGCTTTATCATCTTATCGGCAGCCCCGTCATAGAAGATCACATCGTCATTCACCAGCATGATCAGATCATCATCTGCTGCCATCCTTGCTGCTTTTTTCATGGCAACTCTCATCCCGGTGTTCCAGTAGCTCTCCGAAGGGATGCCCATGACCTTCACATCAAAAGTGCTGTCTTTAAGTCCCTCCAGCATTTCAGGAGTGCCGTCGCTGCTTGCGGCATCCGCATCAAGAAGAACTATCCTGTTGCCTTTTGCGATCTGCCTTTCAAGCGCACGTTTAAGACTCATAACACAGTTCAGTGTTTTCTCTTTTCTGTTGTGGGTGGTCATAAGTATATATATCATCTAAAACCCCGCTATGCGTCTTCCGCTGATATGGAACAATATCTTGCTCCAAAGGTCCGTTCTCTTTTTTATGGATTCCCTGCCGGTCTCTTCGGCTTTTTTATAAGCTCTGTAAACATGCCTGCACCAGAGTATGTTTAACTTTGAATCACCGAGTTCTTTCTGCAGCCTGTAGACTTCTTTCCTGCGCGCTGCATTGTTAAGGCCTGTCTTATTATCCTCGTACATCCTGTAAAGAGCATACGGCTCATGAGTAAAGATCACGTGCCCTTCCTCAAAACGTTCCGTAAAAAACTTCCAGTCAAACACATAATGATAACGTGTATCAAGCAGTCTGTGTTCATTTTTCCAAAAGCAGGCCGGCTGCACGATATAGTACCACCTTCTTATGAGCCACTTTCCGCCGCCTCTGTCAGAATTGTTGTATTCAGTAAGATTCTTATCCTTATCACAGTACCAGGCATCGCCTATCACAAGCGATGCGCCCTTTGCTTTCCTGAATGCCCTGTCCACTTTCTCAAGGACATCGTTTCCGAAATACATATCATCTGAATTGAGCCAGCAGACTATCTCACCCTTTGCCGCCTTCAAGCCCTTGTTTATACCGTCTGCCTGGCCCTTATCCTTTTCACGTATGTATCTTATACGCTCATCACGGGCAGCATACTTTTCAACAATTTCCTTAGTGCCGTCCATGGAACAGGAATCAACTATGATATATTCAAAGTCCTTAAAACTCTGTGAGAGTACAGACTCTATCGTATCCCCTATATATGCCGCCTGTTCGAAGGTCGGCGTTATGACTGTAAATCTGGGACTTTTCATTTGATGATATGCATCCTTCTCATTCCTGCCTTCATTAACTTTTTCATTCCGTAATACTTTTTGATAAAGGCAGCATCATAATCAACATCCCTTTTTATCTCCGCCTTTTTCTCAAGAGGAAAGCTGACGCTGCCATATGAAAAATTCATATCCGAAGCACCATTTGAATTGGTATGCGTTGCATCCTCTCTTTCAAAGCCTATGTTTCTTACAAGATTGCCTGCAGGCACTATGCCCAGTCCTCTGTGCGAATGTCTTGCAAAATCCCATTGCAGATCCCAGGTATCTTTCCTGTGCTCATACACACTGTCCATATGCTCCTTGAGAAAGAGATATGCTATACCGCCCTGTACACGCTTAAACTTTCCTGACTTACGTATCTCCGGCCACCTCTTTATGTCGGGATCATAATATTGCCAGGCTCTTGCCCATGTAGCCCATCCCCAGATGCTCGAAAAGCATGAGAATGTATAATTATCCTTTATCTCATGACCATCAAAATAATTGGTCCCCGAGATCATCATGACTTTTTTGTCATCGCTGTACATATGAAGCAGGTCAGCGCAGAAATCAAAGAAACTCTGCGTGGGTACCACATCATCTTCAAGTATGATAGTCCATGGTTCTTTTTCAAGCACCTCAGTGATACCTGTATACACCCTCACCTTGCAACCCAGATTCACATCGGAATAGATCTTTTCAAGAGTACACGGCCAGTCGATATGTTCCTCTACATATCTTCTGCACTCTTCGGTCTTTTCCTTCTCGCCCTCTCTGTCAGGCCTTGGTCCGTCAGCTATAACATAGAGCTTTGAAGGTTTCGCCTTCCTTATCTCTTCAAATACCATCGCAGTGGTATCAGGCCTGTTGAAAATGATAAAAGCAACAGGTACATCCGCCCTCATTTACTTTGACCCCCTTCCGGTAAATACAGCGCCAATGGTTTTAAGCAGTATCTTAAGATCCAGTGAAAGCGACCAGTTATCTATATATTCAAGATCCAGCTTTACCACCTCGTCAAAATCCGTGATATCGCTTCTGCCGCTCACCTGCCACAGGCCCGTAAGTCCCGGTGTGAGCGCAAGCCTTCTTCTGTAATGCGCATTGTACTGCTCATATTCATCAACGGTAGGCGGTCTTGTCCCGACCATTGACATATCGCCCTTAAAGATATTGAAGAACTGCGGGAATTCATCTATGCTCGTTTTTCTGATAAAACGTCCGACCTTGGTTATACGTGGATCATCATCCATCTTGAACATAAGTCCCTTCACTTCATTCTTATCTTTAAGATCCGAAAGCTTATCTTCCGCATCAACATACATCGAGCGGAACTTGTACATCTTAAAATGTCTTCCATTCCTTCCGATGCGCTCCTGTTTGAAGATAACAGGGCCTTTGGATTCAAGTCTTATCGCGATCGCCACAAACGGAAACATGATGATGGTTATTAACATTCCTACGATGCTTCCCAATATATCCATAAGACGCTTGATCATAAGTCTTCTGTAATCAAGATTCTGCAGCGAAAAAGAAAGCACGGCATAGCCCGCAAAGGTGCCTGCCTCCTGACCTGCAAGTTTCAAGTCCTCAAGGCCCACATCATAATGGCAGACAACGCCCATGTTTTCAAATTCATAAATGGTATTTCTTATATCCTTGATAGGCACATCCGAAGGAAGTGATATGAATACCCTGTCCACTATATTTTTCGTAGCTTCGCTTATCATATCATCAGCGCCTGCTATGACCGGGACGTTGCCTATGGTGCTGCCCTTCATGTCTTTATCCATGATAACGACACTGGTCACTTCATAATTCCATTCCTTGGAATGCTTTACCCTGTCGATAACCTTTTCCGCCCTGTCTGATGTGGTGACTATCATAAGCTTGTCACTGCCCACACCCTTCCTGTAATACTTAAGCATATATTCCTTAAAGATCAGATGGAACATATATGTGAGTACCATAACAAGCGGCAGATAAATAAAGAACACGGTTCGTGACATCGGCCGGTCCTTTAAAAGAATGTACATGAACAGCGCCGAGAAAGCGCTTGTTGAACCAAGACATTTCATCACGGCCATCGCTTCCCTGAAATAACCGCGTATAAAAAAGTCCCTGTTCCAGTCTGTTATGGTTGAGTACAAAAAGATAAGTCCGGCTTCCATGATGCCGAAGATGATATAGATCTCGCCGTTTCCGTCAGCACTCATCCAGCCGTATCTTGTAAACACCGCTGCGGTTAATGACAGGGCAAGAGTGACCGCTTCTATAAGAAGCAGCATATATGTCTTTATCACATTTGTCTTTTTATAGATATGATTCATAACCTGTTATAAAGCCCTTCAAAAGAACTCACTATCTTATAAGGCAGATAGCCGAGTTCAAACGCCCTCATCCTCACACGTTTTCCGAAGGGCCACTTTTCATTCCTGAAATAATCCCAGTACAGAACTTTAAACCATTGTCTTATATTATGTTTGTCTTCCTTTTCGGAAGCAGCCTCATAAAAATGAATACAATTGTGTATCTCTGAGTTTAACTGCATCTTGAAAAGTTCCATCTCTCCTCTGCCTCTGAAGAAATCCAGCTTACCTATACCGGCTTCCTGAGCTGCAGCATAGTTTCTGCCGCCATTCCTGCTCATTATGCTGTCGCCTCTCTGTCTGTAGAAATAAAGCACTTCATCCGTAAAGGCCACTTTTGAAGCATTGTATACCAGCTTATAGGTCGTAAACCCGTCTTCAAATATCTTACCCACAGGATACCTGACAGGGATTCCCTCTTTATCAAAGAGGTTCTTCCTGTACAGCTTGTTCCATGCGACCATACACTGTCCCATTCGTCCGGGCTCATAGAATCTTGCTTCGGCATCAAACGTTCCAAGCACTTTCACTTCATCGACTTCCTCACGTCTGATGATGTCGAACTTCCTGCCTTCGGGTATCTGCTCATAATCACAGACAGCAATATCAGCACCTGTTTTATCGACGATATCCGCGAGCTTCTCTATCATGTTTACTGCAATGAAATCATCCGAATCAACAAAGAGGATCCACGCACCATAAGCCCTCTCAATGCCGGCATTTCTGGCCGACGACAGCCCGCCGTTCTTTTTGTGTATCACTTCGATACGGCTGTCATCAAGAGCAAATTTATCGCAGAGTCCGGGACAGTTATCATCAGAACCGTCATCCACAAGAATGATCTGCAGATTGGTATAGGTCTGATGGATGATGCTCCGAACGCAGTCTATTATGTATTTTTCCACCCTGTAAACGGGCACTATTACACTGATCAGGTCTTCCATGATTCAATATCTTCCAAATAGTTTTCTGATACGCCGTCTCATCGCAGCCTTCCTTATGCCGCGTCTTCCCGACTTGAGGCTTTTCTCTATCCAGTGCCCATTCATGCAATAGGCTTCAAGTGCATACTGGAGTTTAAGCTTTTCCGCAGTCGTATAAAACGGCTCAAGATTTTCACGCTTCAGATCTTTTTTATGCTTTGCAAGATACTTAAGATCCTTGTAATGTCTTGCATCGCTGTATTTCTTTAATTCCGGTGCAAGCTCTCTTTCCATCGAATATCCGATCATGTTTGAAGCAGCACGCTTCAGATCATCGATCGCATTCCATGAGGAGCCGCCCACCTGCCTGTAGGCAGCCATCGCTTCCGGCAGATAATAGATTTTTCCGTAGCGAAGGAACCAGAATGTTATATTGTTGTCATCAAAAAGACTCTTAAGTCTTCCTTTAGGCTCATGCTCTCTATAAATATTCCTGAACATGAATGCATCGGACTGAAGGAACATCTGTGTCCAGTAGTCCTTTAAGCTTATCTTACGCTCACGTCTCGCCGAGCAGAGAGGCTTTCGTCTGCCATCTTCATAAAGCATATCAAGGTTATGCGCACAGGCTATGCAATCCCTGTTCTTCATGGCTTCAAGCTTGTCAGCCATTTTTTCAAGACGTTTCTTATCAGTGTAGATATCATCACCGTCAAGGAATGAACAATATCTTCCTGTCGCATTTTTCAGAAGGTTCAGACGGTTTGCACTGGATCTTTCCACGCGGTTGTATTCCACGCCTTTTTCACGCGGCATCTGAAAAAGCTTTATCCTGCCGGGATTATCCTTGATATAGCTGTTGATTATATCTACTGTCCTGTCATCGGAACCGTCATCCCCTACCAGTATCTCAAACGGATAAAGACTTTCCTGAAGGAGAACACTCTGAAGGGTCTGTCCGATGTAATCCTCTATATTGTATGCTGTTATGAGTACGCTTATTACTGCATTTTCGCTCATATTACTTTTTCTGAATATCATGAACGGAAGGTAATTTTTTCACGGCTTTATGAAGTCCGTGAAATATCCGTCTCACACGTTTATTATTGTTGCCCATATTTCCAACAGGCTTTTTGTACGCTGCAGGTTTGTCTTCTTCAACTTCACCTATCACACGTTTAAATCCCTTAACGGCTTTTTCCGGAAGAAATGCTTCAGATGCATATTTAACTGCATTTAATGAAAGCTTCTTCCTTCCGGCATCATCTGTAAGAAGCAGTATCAGCGCTCCTGCAAGTTCAGCCGGTTTCCTGATAAGTATTCCCGTCTTTCCTGAAATGACTGCATCAGGAAGCCCAAGCTTCATGCGGCTTACAACGGGAAGCCCGCATGCTTCCATCTCGACAGCTGCCAGCCCGAAAGTTTCCGTACCCATAGGGTTTATGACGCCCACTGCGCACTGCCTGAAAACATCCGTTTTCTCGCTGCCCATTATCCCGTGAAAAACTACAGCCTTATCGATCTTACCTTCATCATCGGTAAGATACTTCATGAAAGAAGCTTCATATCCACTCTCTGCCAGACCATAAGGACCAAGATGTGCATCCCTGTCATAAAGCTTTCCGTTTCCTATCACATGAAGCCTTGCATCGGGAACTTCTTTTTTTATCTGTGGCCAGGCTTCTGCAAGCATATGGAAATTCTTATCCGGGATAAGAGAGCCCACAAAGCATATGCCCTTCTCGCCCGAAAGCTTTATAGCCTTCATCTCCGGTGACGGAACAAAAGGGTTTGTCACATAATCAAGCTTGTCAGATACATTGTCATCGATGTAGAAGTCATACATCTCACGACCCACAGCCAGCACACGTCTTACTTTTTCACAGCTTCTGAAAAAACATATCTCCTCATAAGTAAGTCTGTTGTGCATCCAGAAGATATATCTAAGGTCATATTTTTGAAGTTCATTTATTACTTCAGGCTTCTGATGGCCTCTTAAGATAAAAACGCTATAGCCGTTCTTTTCCGCATCGGCAAAGGCTTCAGCCTCATCCTTTACTCTCATGATATTTCTGCAGGAAAGCTTTGTATCCTGCATGGCATAAACCTTTATATCAGAATCTGCATCAAGACCTTTGATAACATAAGCAAAGCAGAGGGCAGTGCCGCCCGCGCCCGGATTTCCATTCTCGGGAGCACTCAGGTCCATGCCTGATGCTTCCGGTTCATTGAATAAAAATGCAGCCTTTGTCATGCCGTGATCCTTATGTTGCAGCCGTTCTTATCACATTCCGCAGATAATAACTCATCGAGCACAGGAAACAGATCGGAAGGTTCAAGCAGTCTGCCTGCCTTCATCCTGTTTAACTCCTTTATCTTCTCATCCAGTGCGTTTATAAACGATGTGTCCATCATGGACGGAGAAATACCGTTTATCTTTACCTTATCTCCGCCGTATTCAGCAGCGCAGGCCTTCATGGCCCCAAGAAGCGCATACTTTGCGGTTATATAATCAGCCATAAATTTCGGTGGAAGATCATCTGTAGTATATTCCGTAAGCATTACAGCCACTCTTCCAAATCCCGTCTTCTTCATGGCAGGAAGCACTTTTGAAGAAAGCATCAGAAAACTCTCTGCCTGAACTGAAAATCCGTCCTCAAGCCTTACAGTATCCAGATCCTTTAATCTCATATACTCAAATCCCGCTGCCGGAAGAAATACGAATCTGTTAGGCTCTATGTCTGACACTTCATCCATAAGCCTTTCACGGTCTGACTTGAGTTTAAGATCAGCCTTAAGCGTCTTTATATCAAGGCCCGGATGATCCTTTTTTATCTCATCAAAACGTGACACCCTGCTGTTGCAATGAGCATAGATAGTAAGCCCGTCAGTGCCCTTATCTGCCAGGTGTCTGATATATGAGACTCCCACATCCGAAGATGCGCCTATGATAAGCCATGTCTGCTTTTCCATCATTCATTCACCAGTGCTGTGATCGTGGCACTGGAAACTTTCTTTCCGTTTTCGTTAATGATCACGGCTTTGATCTTTATGGTACGTACTGCTTCATGTTGTTCCTCCACAGTGCCCATCACCGTAAGAGTTTCTCCTATATATACGGGAGCGTGAAAACGTGCTCTCACTTCCTGAAGCACACAATGCTCCCCGGGAAGATAAACGCCTGCAAGCCTTGAATAAAGCGACCCTGTGAGCATGCCATAAACAAGCCTGCCGTCAAAGCCATGTTTTTTGGCATATTCCTCATCGATATGCATGGGATTGGTATCGCCGCTCACCTCAGTGAACTTTTCCTGCATATCCTCTGTCACCTGAACAGTGAAGGATTCAGTCATACCTATCTTAAGTTCATCGATAGTGTAGTGGTTCATCCGACTGCCTCCTTGATGATATCCAGCATTTCACCGACATTCTTCATGCCCACTACATCTTTCATCTTGAACTTGAAACCGAAGGCATTTTCTATCTCGGAAACAAGCGTAATATGCATAAGGGAATCCCAGTCTTCTATGTCATCGGCAGTAGTCTCATCTTTAACGATGATACTGTCATCCTCAAACACTTCCCTGAACACTTCATTGACCTTTTCGAGTATTTCTTCCCTGCTCATTTTCACCTCCGCAAACTTACTAAATCCTTAACTGCATTATTATACCATAAATAATAGGGACTGTCGCATCGACAGTCCCACATCCAATGTGCATATTTTAGGCCACAGGGACGTTCTTAAATATCCCCGAATTTTCTCCTGTATTCTTCCTCACACATCCTGTATTGCGGCTTATAGACAGGTGATGATGCCATGGGCTTAACCGAATTTAACAGGTTCATAGCCTCTTCTTTCTTGCCGAAATATATATATACGCTGCATTTGATAAGAGAAGCGATAAATCCGTAACTTTTTCCGCTTCGCGTGCCAGTCTGGTTGCCAATTCTTCGCTCATTTTCTTATCTCCTTCAAGAAGCTTATCGCCGTTTTTTATGAGCTAATTATGCTAACCGCCTATGGCTTTGTCCAATAATCCCGATATATATTCAGTTATAGTTTCAGACTATACGTCAGTTTTGCCGCTTTCTTTAAGATACTTGTTTAACTCCTGGGTATATAACCTTCCCACGTTGCTAAGTATCATGTTTTTCTTAACGATGTATCCGATCTCCATGCTGCTGCCCACTGCGTCACTTCCGGCATCAAAAGGGATGGCCATATAATCATCGCCGTTTAATTCCTCGCAGACTATGCCGGAGCATAATGTATAGCCATTCACACCTGCCGCAAGATTGAGCATTGTAGCCCTGTCGTTTGCCTTGATGACCTGCGGATACTCTGCGGTACTTAATATTTCCTCCGCCAGATAAAATGATCCTTCGGCACCCTGTTCGAATGAAAGGCAGGGATAATCCTTAAGATCCTCAAATGTGATCTTGTCGTAACCGGCTAAGGGATGCCCTTTCCACAGAAAGACATATGCACCGCAATTGCAAAGATGATAGAATTCCAAATCCTTTGATTTCAAAAACTTGGTTATGGCTTTTCTGTTAAAATCATTCAGATAGAGTATGCCTATCTCACTTCTTCCATTAGCCACATCATCGATCACTTCTTTAGTTCTTGTTTCGCGGATCGCAAATTCATACTCATCGGTCCCGAAATGTTTGATCGTTTCAACAAAGGATTTCACAGCAAAAGAATAATGCTGCGTAGACACTCCGAATTTCTTTTTATATTTACCCTTTTCACCGTATTTATCCAGAAGCACATCATACTGATATATCAGCTGTCTGGCATATTGGATAAATTCCTGTCCGTCATTGGTAAGGGTCACACCTCTGCCGGTCCTGATAAAAATGGTTATACCAAGTTCACTCTCAAGCTCTCTTACAGAACTTGTAAGTGAAGGCTGCGACACATACAGTATCTCTGATGCCTTATTTAATGACCCGGTTTCTGAAATGGTTATCACATACTTAAGCTGCAAAATAGTCATCGGTCAAATTCTCCTTTCAGAGTGTGAAATTGGGTCGTCTGTAAAATAAGGCGATTATACTTTTATATATATTTTTAGTCAACAAAAAAACTTTGGAGAATTTCTTTGATCACTCAGCTTATATAAGTCACCAGCGGTTTAAATTCTGACGGCTTCACAAGATAATGACCGGGCTCATCCTGCATTTCTTTAAAGCCCATCTTTGGATAGATGTCGGCGACCATTTTGTTTTTGGCTGTGGGTATATACTCTGCTTCAATCAGGTCATAGCCGGCATCAGCTGCAGCTTTTACCATGGAATTGATGATATACTCTTCCATCGTGCGCTTGAGCACCCTGCAGCTCATAAACCATGTATCAACGAATACCCTGTCCTCCAGCTTTTTCATGATCACTGCGCTGATAAGGCCATGGTCGCCAAAGCGATCCTTAAGTGTAAAATACAGAGTGATATAAGAATCATCCGAAGACATCTTTTCTATGTCTCCGGTCTGATAACGCACAGTCCTAAGATTAAACTGATTGGACCGCTGTGACAGTTCCGCGATCCTCGGGAAATGAAACTCATCAAACGGTGCGGCAACAGCCTTCATTTCCAGGCTTTTAAGATACTCGCTGTAATCCGCAAAGCTGTCCATTGCTTTAACACGCTCTGCCTCAGCCCTGTATTTCTCTGTCCTGCCGGCATCTTCTGCACTGATACCCGTAGTTTCAAAAAGTCCAAGGCTCTTAAGATAAGGTACATAGGAAGAAGGATCCTCCGGCATATCAGGCACTGTTATCTCAGGTATCATACTGCGAACCAGTTCACGTTCGAATCTGTTGTCATCAATGAACACAAGACTGTCCATGCCTATGTTCAGTATGCTCTGAATCTTTCTGATATTAGTTGCCTTATCATCCCAGTTGGCAATGAAGCATGCAATGTCATCAAGTTTAAGGACCATCTCGGGATGCTTCTCAAAAGGTTCCTTTGCAGTATCCTCATTATTCTTGCTGCATACTGCAAGTATGATGCCTCTGTTCTTAAGTTCCTTAAGCCAGGTCTGAAACTCATGAAAAGCTCTGCCCGTACCGAGCTCTCCCACTTCGATACCGGAGAGTCCGTCATCTCCTATCACGCCACCCCATAAGGTATTGTCCAGATCTAGCACAACACACTTCCTTATGCGTCCCAGTGCACTGTCGACCGTATTCATTACAGACGCTGCTATGCGCGGCAGTGCTTCCATGGAAAATGGCATCCTTGCCGCAAAATACATCTTGTCATCCCTGAATGCATTTCCAAGTTCTGACTTTATTATGCTCAGATTAATTAGCGATACGGATGCGCGCGCCGCACTCTCCTGCATAAGCAGGAAGTTTAATCTGCGCTGTTGATAGATAAATGAATCTTCATATTTGAGTCCGAAATTTCCGTATATACCGTCATCTGCTTCAGGAAGATCAGGCTGAAGCACCTTAATCCCTTTAACTGAAAGAAGCCTGTCCCAAAGCGAGGTGATAAGCTTTATCCTGTTATCGGCAAAGTTCTTTCTCTCTGCAAGCTCAGTTCTGCAATAATCCGAATAAAGCCTCTCCGTGCACATGACAATAAGCACAGCTTCAGGAGCGAAGTCATAAAGCTCCGATGAGGGATCTGTTATCTGCGCCATTATCTCATCATAATCGGCATCATAAACAGAAAGTGCGATACCTCTTTCATATGCTTCACCACGAAGTGCCTGGCTTAAGTGCTGCGTTGCACAGTCACCGAGCACAGCCATCTTAAAAGGCTTAAGCCCTGTCATATCTTTTTTCAGATTCTTTTTCAGTTCAAGAAAAGTTGCCATCATACCTCCCTAAAAGACGATATATGCAGGTCCCGGAACGCTTCTGTCGCCTTTTCCGATATAAATCATAAGTATGAGAATGATATAAACCGCCCATCTGACTGCTGTGGGTGCCTTTGCGCTAAGTGTGACAGGATCTTTCCCTTTGTACTTAAGCACATCAGCCACTATCAGCATAATAAGCGGCACCACTATCAGAAACAGATCATAGCTGTTCACATTATAAGCCATCTGCAGACATTGCATGAGATTCATTCCATGGAATGCATTGCCCATAAGCGTGAATGAATCCTGCAAAGTTGCAGGTCTGAAAAACATGAACGAAAACATAACAAGAACAAAATTACGGATGACTCTGAGTCCGTCGCAGAAGCTGCTCTTAAAAAACTTTGATGAAGAGTTGATCTTGTCATAAACAGGTTTTAGAAACTCGGAAAGAATGATCACTGCACCGCAGAACCAGTCATAGGCAAGATAGTTGGCATCAAAACCATGCCACAGCCCGATAAGCGTCCAGTTGACTGTGAGTGCCACAGCCGTGGGCAGTGTGTTCATCAGATATCTGTTTTTCTTTTTCTTAAAATGTGTGCGTAGTGCTGCGCATGGCTTTGTCCTGAGCACCGGATAAAAAACATAGGCTTTAAACCACAGGCCAAGCGACATGTGCCATCTGCGCCAGAATTCCGCCATGGATTTTGAAAGATACGGCACATTAAAGTTTTCTCTGATCTCTATGCCAAGCATCTTTGATGAACCGATAGCCATATCCATGTAACCGGAAAAATCAGCATAAAGCTGTATGGTATAGAGCGCCATAACATACAACACTCTGAAACCGGTGCAGCCTGCGGGATCCTCAAAAGCAGGATCAACGATATAACCTATCCTGTCAGCAATAACAAGCTTCTTTAAAAGCCCCCAGAGAATCCTTAACATTCCTTCTCTTGCTTTTTCATACGAGAAGCCATGCCCTGCAAACAATTCTGTCATATATTCCGACGGATCTTCAAAAGGTCCCTGCAGCACATGAGGGAAATAAGAAACATACAGGAATACCTTCAGAGGATTCTTCATCACCTCTATGCCTTCTCTCTGCACTTCAGTCATGTATGCGATGCACTGCAGCGCATAAAATGAATAACCTAGAGGCATGATGAATGAAACAAACGGAAGCCTCATAAGGGCCATTGTAAGAAGGATTATAAGGACCGAAGCAGTAAGCAGTATGCCGCTCTTTTTCCTGTACCTGTCTATGAGCAGAGCCCCAGCATAGGAAACAAGCGATATCGCAGCCAATAATACAAAAGCATATACTCCGGCCTTAAAGTAAAAATATCCGGAAGCCGCACAGAGTACGACCCATTTGAAGCGTTCAGGTATCAGATGATAGATCAGAAATACCGCCGCAAAAAAATATGCATATTCCAGTGTAGTAAATAACATATTACATCCCGCGTTTTCTTATCTGTAGCCCGACAGTAAGTATCAGGTTGGCAATTATGCCTGCAGCAATTATTAATATGATGACGATCTTCTGCCATTTCTTCTTTCTCTTAAGAAGCAGATCTATAAGCAGATATGAATCTCCCAAAAATGCAAAGTACAGGAATATCATTACCCTGTGCCATGAAGCAAACATGGTCGGTGAAAGCATGAGTGCCATCCTCACGGCAAAGCCCACACCAAGCATATATATAGCACATATCTTCTGTCTTACCTCAGGGAATATCCTCCAGAGAGTGTAGCATGCGGCAACGATATAAATAATGAGCGCTGCTATCTCCGAAAGCTGGACAAACACCTCACGCGGATTATCCATATATACTGGAGGGAAGGTAAAGTCATAATTCCTTTTATGCCCGATGATGAAATCCTTAACAAAATACATTGATGTAAATGCCACATCGATCACTGCAGGAACCGAAGAAGTAAAGTACAGAAGCTTCTTCTTATCGGAAGTCTCCTTTGCTTTTTCAAAGCCCGCAAACATGAGCACTGCCGTAAACAGAGCAAAGATCACACACGGCACCATGACAAAGTGTTCAAATACGAACACCCCGCACAACCTTGCTTTTTCGATGAGTGTAAGGTCGAAAAACTGCGGCATCCAGTTTGCCGCTTCCATCTCGGTGCGAGCTCCGTTTCCGGGAGAAGTAAGTGCGAATACGATACCGAAGATACCTATGCAGGCACCTGTTATCTCATACCATGCATTCTTCTTATCCAGGATAGCGAATACCGAAGCCAGTATAAATGCAAACGTCACTACTGCAGCAGACTGCTCACAGTTAACAGCAAACAGTAAACAGATAAGTGCAAACCTGTATGTATTGCCAGATACTTTTTCATTCCTGTAACGCCTCATCACAACCGACAGACCATATAGGAATGCCGCAAGCGGCCAGATATAATTAAGTGTCGTGCATATCCATCCTGCTGAACCCATATGCATATACGGATAGCAAGCAAGCAAAAGAAAGATAAGATAATTTCTCTTATCATCCTTCTTAAGTCCGAATATGACAGATGATGCATAAGCGGTAAGCACACATATTAGTGTATCCGCGATCTGCCATGTGATGAACGGAAGCTCTATAAAGCAGAAAAGCAGAGCTTCCGAAAGCACCCTCGAGGTGTCGGTCTGGTACCTGTATATGACAGTCTGAAGGACGGAACCGTGATCCGCCTTCATTATCCTGAAGTAATAATCATCATTTGTGAATCCCACAAATGTCAGATGCATAAGGAAAAAGAACAATGCCGTTATTGCAAGCATTATCAGTCTGCGGTCAGTTTCCTTTTTTTCTTTAATCATTTCAGCCATTTATTTATCCTTACTTGTTATCTGCCATTTGATCTTGTGCATCAGATGAACAGGTCTCTTGACCACATCAAGAACTCTCTTCAGCGCATTGGCATCCTTTAATTTTTTCTGATAATCATGCCCTATATAGACCATGTTGCGTCTCTTAGCGGTTGAAAGATCCTGATCAAATATATTCTTAAGGAAAGCATCTATATAATCATCCTCAAGGACAGGCTTTGACTGGGACTCGGGAAGTACCGCCGGAGCCTTCATCATCTTAAGATAGAGCTCATCATCATTATCAATCTTCTTTATCTCCTCGACCACTTCATCAAACGAATCAAAGGAAGACGCATCTATAAATGATTCCGGATTGAATTCCTCTTTGATCCTTGGGCTTCCGAAATATACAGGTATGGTGTCACCCGCAAATGCTTCGAGTATCTTTTCTGTTGTGTATCCGCTCATCGAAGAATTCTCAAAAGCAAGCGTAAACTTATAATCCCTCTCAAAAGCTATCTTATCATCAACAGGGCCGCCCACATTGTTCCTGTAGCGTCCTCCGGAATCAACCTGCTTATAAGCGGAGAGCTTATCAAACATCTCATCCCTCTCCCCTGCTCCGAAAGGATTGGATACCACACGGTTGCAGAATTTCTTTTTGGAAAGATAGTATTCATCTTCATGTGTATGCTTCTTAAGTGCAGGTATTATTATCTTCTCCTTATCATACAGGGCATATAACGGGAGCCTTAAGTATCTGTCTTCAAAATCTATGTAATGAAAACCCAGCGCATAATCAAAGAGATTAAAATCCGGCATGATATTTTCACCCGTGAAGAATATCTTCACGCAGTCCATATATTTAAAATGCTCATCCGAAAAACCGCTGCAGAACACATAGTCGGGATCGTCACATATCTCGGGATCATAATAAAGCTTCAGTCTGTTGTAAAAGTAATTGTCATCCTTCTTGAAGTCAGGCCAGAAGCCGGCAAAATCTATCCTTATCTTTTTCTTTCCGTCTTTTCCCATTTCATTCCTTTCCCTGCATGCAGCCCCTGCCGCGCAAATACCTATCATCATAAGCCATATAGAGTTCTTGTTAAAATATGCAAGATAGCTTTCGGCCAACGCATAAAGAGTTGTGGCTGAAAGTACCACGAGCCCTGCCCTGTCTTTCTTCCTGTAAAACCTGATGCTCAGCCAGAAGATGCATGCCAACAGAAGCAGAATAAATATATACCCCTGTGCAAAAGCAGAATTCTCAAATCCCATCTCGGTAAGAGCCATCTCACCCTGAGGTCTTCCAAACGGCCTTGGCACCGCCGACTTAAAAAGCGCCTTCGTCATCATAAGACGGCCTGTTGTAAGCGAATTGATCTTTTCAAAAAAAGTATCATTCTTTCCAAAGCGCATCTTCGGTAGCAGCTGAAATCTGAATACTATGAGTAACACCACCTGCAGGATGACCGCGCCAAGCGAAGCCGCATATGCTGTGATATCAGCAGCCTTCCCCTTTACCCCGATGCATATCATCGTAAGAATAAAAACTGCCACAAAAGCCGCAGCCGCCATCTTTGAATGACTTAACAGTATCAGTATCAGGAACGGAAGCGAAACTGCAGCAGCTATAAACACACCCTTCTTTTTATCCTTAAGTGCAGTGATCAAAAGGAACACTGCCAGCACATAGGTCCTGAATACAAAGAGTGCAAAGCCGTTTGGATTATAGAAGCCCAGTGTGAGTCTTGTCTCGGTGAAGCTTCTTGTGTTTCCAGTCTGCATGACTGAATTGTGTATGCCTAATAGCGAAAGCACTGCGGCAAGCACGATCACAAACATACTTCCCGCAAAAAACATCTTCACAGTGCGATCCCTGTTCTTGTCGCGCCCCGCAAGCAATGCAAGTATGATGCGCAGCACCAGTGCCGTGCCCTGGTATCTGTAGCATACGGCGCCATAAGCCGCCAACAGTGCAAAGACCGGGAAATCCTTTTTCAGATTCATCGAGAAAATTATGGATACGCAAAAACAAGCCATACCCGCTGCGATAAATGTTTTCTCATGATACCACCCAAACGCATAGCCGGATGGCATCACGTATAATTCGCAGAGTATGCCCAGGATGAAGAATATATCAGAAATCTTTGAAAAGATATTACCAGTAGCAGCCGTTTTCAACATTCTTCTCCCGGCCTCCCAGATTCTCACTTTCCGAGGGCCTTATCCACGCATCACTGTAGTAGGGCTTTAAGAGTTCCATCTCATCCCATCGCTTTCCTCTTATACCGAAAAGCAGCTGCAGCGATCCGCCCATATGTATCACGCTCTTTCCGTTATCGGCAAGAAATGCCGCAAGCGGAAGTCCGTATGCACCGCATCCCACAAGAGCCACATCGAACTCTCTTTTCATTGCTTCCTTGCACATGTAATAGAGCGCATCCGTCCATTTTGCAAAACGCTCATCCTTCTCCAGATAAAGCGTCTGTACTGCCTTGATGGTCTGCAGTTCAAACTCAGGCAATATATCTGTTCCAGGAAATATCTTCTCCCGGTTTTCCCTGTATTGTTTCTCTATACTTTCAGCATAAGGATGTATCACAAGGACCTTTTTACCTTTCAGGGCGGCACTCCACGGATTGTCCGGGCAATACCAGGGTTCAAGGCCTTCAAGAAACCCGTATTTCAGATGAGGTGCCCCGTATCTTTCAAGCATCACATCCTCCATCTGATTGAACCATACACCCATCAGATCCATACTTCCGATAGAACGTTCCATCAGACGGTCAAAATCCTCCAGATCGTTCATATCACCGAAAAACCCGGAAAGCAGCATCAAAAGATTGTGATACTTTTCCCTGAGCTTCATATCTTTATTCTCACTCTGGAATGAGATCATTACCTTGAGCTCACTGCCGCCTATGCGTCCTGCCGCAAACTTCTCACCTGAAAGCAGTTTTTCTTTAACATAAGCACCTGTATCTTCTATGCTCATTATCTGCCGGCCATTGTAACAGCTGTGCTTAATGCTCACGCCCAAATGCGTGCTCAAAAAACTCCTGACCTTCCAGTATGCTCTTTTATAAGTCCATTTAAATCCCATTAATAAAAGCCTTAAAATAACCCGTCATACATCGAAAGAATTTTTTCTGCATTTATATCAGATGTAAAATACTCTTTGACTCTTTCTTTTCCTTCCATTCCCATGCGTTCCCTGAGAGCCGCATCCGATATAAGCTTTTTCATACATGTCACCAGCCCCTGAATATCATCATAAAGAAGACCTGTTTCTTCATCCTTAACGATCTCGGGAGTGGCACCGGATCTTCTTCCTATTACAGGAAGACCGGTACGCATATATTCTACGGTTGCTAACCCAAAGCCTTCATACTCAGACGCGATGATACCTGCATCAGCTTCATTCAAAAGACTGTCCATGTCTTCGACGAAACCCTTGATCATCACATTTTTATCAAGCCCCTGAGCAGCTATGAAATCTTCTATCTTTTTTCTGTAATGCTTATCACCGTCTCCGGCAAATATCACTTTAAAATCCGCGATACCTTCTTTCTTAAGTTCCGAAGCAGCCATGCACACATCCATCTGATGCTTTGCAGGAAACAGATATGCGGTATATAAGAAAGTCACGCCATCATGATCCTTATGATCTGTCTGATCGTTTACGCAGGTATCTATGCCGTCATATATCCTCATCACCTTTGCAGCGGGATACTTCTCCTGCAGATTTTCCTTCACCGCATCAGAGATGGCGATAAGCCTGTCGGCAGCATTGAATGCTTTTCTGACCTGTTCCTCTTTAAGAAACGGTCTCATTCCATAATGTTCTTTCGGGAATTCCCTCACATGCCACACATGCCTGCAGCCAAGTCTCTTGGCAAGAAAAGCTCCATGCGGTATGACCGAAGAATTGGAATGGATAAGAGCAATATTCTCATCCTTAAATCTCTCTTCCATTATCTTCAGTTCATCTTCAATAGCCTTAAGCCTTTTTCTTCTTTTGATCGCAAAACTTACCGGTTCCCTGTAAATCGCCATCCACTGTGTTATGGAGCAAACAAGATACGGAACCTTTATCGCATCTAGCTCATCGGTAAAGAGACCTTTGGCAGGTATCACAACCATGGGCTCATAACGGCCTTCACTCTTAAGCTTTTTTACAAGAGTGAGCAACGCCCTGTTTGCGCCATACAGATTGTCATAGTGGGTGATAAACAGGATCTTCTTCATTTAGGGAGTGCCTCTTTCATCACTTCGTCTTTATCACGCTTTGTGGCCTTTCCGGCATTTACCTGAAATACCGCATCGCAGTTTCTTATGGTGCTTAGCCTGTGAGCAACTATTATCATTGTCTTCTGTCCGTGAAGTGAATCTATGGATTCCATAACAGCCGTCTCTGTTTCTGTATCGAGAGCGCTTGTTGCTTCATCAAGCACAAGTATGGGCGGATCCTCGTAAAGAGCTCTGGCGATTGCGATCCTCTGCCGCTGTCCACCCGAAAGACGCACACCTCTCTCTCCCGCCATCGTATCAAGGCCTTCCGGAAGACTCTTTACAAAATCAGCAAGCTGTGCCTGTTCAAGCGCATGCCAGACCTTATCCTCATCTATCTGATCCTCATAAATACCGAAGGCAACATTGTTCCTGATGGTATCATCGGTAAGATAAACACTCTGAGGTACATAACCGATTATCTTAGCCCATCTGGGAAGATTTTCATAAACATCCTTACCGTCCGTAAGCACATGACCTGACTGAGGTTTTAAGAGTCCGAGTATAACATCCGCAAGCGTTGTCTTTCCTGCTCCTGAGGGTCCTATAAGTGCGACCGACTCCCCCTTCTTAACCGTAAGGCTTAAGTGATCAAGGACGTTCTCCTCGCCTTCAGGATACTTCATGCACACATCCTCGATCTTTAATTCCTTTTCAAATGTAAGCGGCACATCATTTGTACTGTCTATCTTCTTAACATGATAATCCGCATTTTCTTCGATGAGCTTAAGCATGTCATAGGTAGCATCGAGACGCGGCCTGTGATATATCACCTGATTAAGTGCATTGGTAAGTCTTCCTACAGAAGGAAAAAGCTTAAATGAAGAAGCAGCTATCACGGCCACTTTTGTAATGACTGAAGCAATATCTTCCGAAGAGTTTATCCTCAGGATGACCACTCCTATAAGACCGCCTATGCAGGCCACTTCGTAAATGTATGTGGGGATGCTGTTTAAGAAACCGTTTCTTCTTCCTGCTCTGGTGCTTATGACGCTGGCTTCCTCATAATTCTTTGAGAAGTATTCACGGCGGTTCATTACCATGATCTCTTTTATACCGTTAAATGCCTCATTCAGATACTTGTACATCTTCATATCGTACTCGGTCCCTATCTTTCCGAACTTCTTTACAAGGCCTTTGAGTCCGAAGAATACGATGAGCATGCAGCTGCCAAGCAGAGCCGCAAGAGAAAGTGCTATCACGGGATCGAGCGTTATCAGGAAAAGCGTGATGACAAGAACGGTAAAACCTTCTGCAAAAATCCTGAATATGTGAACAAACACAGCGAACACGCCTGCCGCATCCTGCATTATGCTTCTTAAGAGCAGAGCCGAATTCACGCCCAGATGGAATACATATGAACTGCCGAGATACGCTTTTTCCATCTTAATGGAGATATCTCTCTGTACACTGGTGGAATACCAGGACTGCAGATATGCCGAGCCGCAGAGATAAACATTCTTTACCACATAGATAAGAATAAGCATTATACCGAGTATGGTTATTATCTGAAGCGTATCGGAAGCCTGCACTCCGAAATATTTTTCAAGAAACGGATAGTACCATGCCTTTGAAACTTTGTCAGGCTGCATGAGTGATTCTATAAACGGGAATACCGCAGAAACACCTAAAAGCTCCCAGAAGGAGCCGATGAGAGCGATAGCCATAACGAGGAAATACTGCCTCTTCTGTTTTGCATTCAATATATAATCAAGCTTTTTTATTATGTCTTTTAATGCCTTCATTTTTAAACCCGGATCCCCACAAATTAAATCCCATCAGTATAAACAACATGTAAAAGATCGCCATGTTGTAAATCATATAACGCGACTGACAGAATATCACCGCCGCAGTAACTCCGGTATTCACTGCGATCGCAATGAGCACCGTAAGCGCTGTATCGGCTGTATCCCTTAATTCTTTTTTCCTATAGCACTTTATCAGCATAAATATATATGCCGCATATAATGCAAATGCCACAATATTCAAAAACCTGTTCCTGTGTGCGATCGTATTCACAAAGCCGGTAAGAAGCGATGCCGCATATATCTTCATATATTTGGTCAGATTATCTGCCATAAGACTTTTAACTATCACTGCAGACATCCTGTCGGCTTCCTTCTGTGCTTCCATTCCCGGTGCAAAGCCTCTTTTTACGGCATTATCTTCAAACAGATCCTTGGTGGTATCTATCGTTATCACGTCGTAATGTTCTTCATAATGCTCTGCAAGCCCGGAAAGATCAGAGGGAGCAAAGCTTATGTTGCTCTCGCTTGACTTGAGGCTTTTAACCGTTTCATCAAAGACCTCTTTTGCAGCAGGATCATCGATAAGCCTTCCGTCATCTTCATCTGCGACATAAAGAGTGGTTGTGAGCACAAGGTTCATGTCTCTTGTGTTCTGTGCAAACTCACCGCGAAGCATCAGATTGTAAAGCCTTGTACCCGCAACAGCCACAATGATGCTTAGCATCGAAAGCCCGAGAGCAAGAGCAGTTCTCTTAAGCCATTTCTTTTTTTCAAAACGCCTGATACCCGTGAAAAAAATAACGATCACAAATATCACATATCCTGCTGCCATCTGCTTCCTTGTATCGAACATGATAGCAAGCAATAACGGCACCCGGTAAAGATCACGGTACTTTTCCGAATACACTGCTTTAAATAGCAGTACCATAAAGATCAGCCAGAGAGACATTGTTATTCCCTCTGTCATTATCATCGTCGAAAAGACAGCTCCTCTCTCCGATGCAAAGCGTATGAGCAGTGCAGCTCCCGCATGTGTAAGATACATAAGTATCTCCGGAACAAGAGACACCTGAAACTTTTCTCTTACATAATCAACAGTTAAAAACACAGCTAATCCCTGCAGCAGCGACTGTATGAATGCGGCAGCAAAGAGTTCTGCACCGTTATTAAACAGACATCTGAAAGCCGCAAGGAAAAGAGGATAGACCGGCTCCCTGGCCGCGATCATCTCTATATAGCCTCTGCTGTCAGCTCCAAGCACCGCACCGTCAGCCAAAAGAAAGAGCAGATAAAATATTACGCATGCTGCAAGGCGCACCGCTTTCTTCATTGCAGGTCTCTCTTTCTTTCACTGATCCTGTTAAGTTCAAGTTCCGTGCTGCGTCTCGATGCAGTAACCATATCCGAAAGGATGAGCCCCGAGAAAAAACTCTGGATCGCAGCGAGCACCGTAAATCCGCTCACCACAAGTGTAGGCATATTCTCGACCAGATGTGTCGTAAGGAATCTTGCAAATACCCAGCCGAAGGCAACTGCTGCAAGCACTATCAGCACAAGAGAAAGAGATGTGAAGAATTCAAACGGCTTATAATTCTTATATAGCTTTACTATGGTAACGATAACCTTTGCACCGTCGGAATAGGTATTAAGCTTACTGTCGCTTCCATCCGGCCTGTCTCTGTAATCAACGACCACATTATCTATCACCATCTCATTGAAAACGGCATGTATGGTCATCTCTGTCTCTATCTCAAAGCCTCTTGAAAGCACGGGATAGCTTTTCACAAATTCATATGACAGTGCGCGGAAACCTGTCATGATATCTTTTATCTCACAATCAAAGAGTCTGTTTATCGTCTTGCGGACCATGGAGTTTCCGGCATTGTGGAAAGGTCTCTTATTTTCTTTGAAATATGTAGAGGAAAGTCTGTCGCCCACTACCATATCAACATTTTCCTCAAGCACCTTTCTCGCCATCTCCGGAGCCTTATCCATCGGATATGTATCATCTCCGTCAACGCAGATATAGCAAAGCGCATCTATCTCACGAAACATCCTGCGAAGCACATAGCCTTTTCCCTGCCTGGGTTCACGTCGTACTATGGCTCCGGCTTTCTCTGCCAGTTCTGCTGTCCTGTCAGTGGAATTGTTGTCATAAACATAAACCTTTGCATTCGGAAGAGCGGCAAAGGAATCCTTCACAACTTTTTCAATTGTCTTTTCCTCGTTGTAACAGGGAATGAGGACAGCTATCTTATCCATATCACTTCTTACCCACAAATTTGAGGAACTCATCATAGTCCCTTATATAATCGTTTTCATCATAATACTCGGAAGCAAACACCATCATCACACAGTCTTCTGAGAAATCAGACATTTCCCTCCACATATTATTGGATATATATACTCCTTCATAAGGATTATCGAGCACTATACTCTGTCTGTCCGTGCCATCATCAAGCGTAAGCTTCAACGAACCTTTCACACATACCATCAGCTGTTCAAGCGATTTGTGCGCATGATTGCCTCTCACAACGCCGGGCTTTGTATCAAAGGCATAATAGACTCTCTTTACCTCAAAAGGGACATCTTTCATCTCTTCAAGAGCCACAAGGCTTCCCCTGTAATCTCCATGCCTCTGCAGTTTGTATGTCTTTATCTCCATCTTCTGTCATTCCTCGATATTCATCTTAAGAAAATCCACGGTGCTCTGATAGAGCCCCTCAGGATCCGCAAGCAGTTTTTTCCTCATTGTCAGCAGATCCTTATATATATCCGGATGTATCTCTCCTGTGGATACACCGCTACCCATACCGTGCCTGACCGTAACCTTATTTAAGAATCCTATCTTCTCCTTCTTCTGCAGGAGCTTTACCACAAAAGGAAAATCCTCAAGCAGACGATAATCTTCATCGTATGGTCCGTAGGTCTCAAATATATCTTTACGTTCAAAGCTTGAACAGCCGCTTATAAGATTACGGTTCTTTATCATATGATTCATAAGGCGTCCCGGCATGCACGAAAGCAGCAAGCCTGTAAATGCATAAGGGCGTACCTTAGTATGATCATCATATACATCAAGCCTTCTGGATGTGAGATATCTGCAGCCTGTTTTTTCAAAGGCTTCAACAATACTGCTGACGGTATGCGCATCATTAAGCACATCTCCGGGACAGCAGCTCATCAGATACCTGCCGCTTGCTTTTGAATTAATAAGGTTTAAGTGGGCAACAGTGCCCATATTCTCATGAGCCGGAAGCAATATCGCGTCAAGACATTTTTCCGCGGCTCTCTGTCTTTCCTTTTCAAGCAGTTCCCTGTCAGGATCTGTAGAACCGTCATCACTGATGATGACTTCTATCGCATCATAGTCCTGCAACATTATCGAATCTATCGTCTCATGCAGCTTGGATGCATTGTTATATATCATCACCCTGACAGTGACTATGGGCTTTTCAGTCATCCGAGGCATAATCGGAACCCTCTGCTGCTTCTTCTTCTTTCAAGACCTTGCGGTTTCCTGCCTCCTGCCACACTTCGGCATTGGATTCATCATATGTGAGCTTTCTCACATGATACTGCACATCCTCGATAAGTTTTCTGTTTGCAGAAAGCACATCGGCCAGCATACCTATAATAAATGTCATGAAACCTATGATCATGAGCGTACAAGCAAGTATCAGCGACTGAATATGACCGCCCGCCTGATGCTGGAAATAGTACACAAGGAAACGCACGCCAATACTGAAGCCTATAAGGAAAGGTATCGATCCCATTACGGAAAGTACCATCAGCGATCTGTACATGAGCAGAGCTCTGAGTATAGTAAGCATCGATTTCTTTACATAGGAACCCATGCTGTTGAAAAGCCTTGATTTCCTGAGCTCCGGATTGGTCCTTATGGGCACGGAAGTTATCGCCATCTTGTTTCTTCCGGCCTGCACGATAGTCTCAAGTGTATATGTATATTCGTTCACAACATTCAGATGCATTGCAGCTTCTCTTGAGAATGCCCTGAAACCCGAAGGCGCATCCGGTATGTTAGTCTTTGATGCCTTTCTCACAACAAAGCTTCCAAAATGCTGGAGTTTCTTTTTTATCCATGAGAAATGAGGTGTCTTATCGATAGGTCTTTCACCTATCACGATATCAGCCTCTCCGTTAAGTATGGGACGAATGAGCTTTTCTATATCTTCTCCGCAATACTGATTGTCAGCATCAGTATTGACTATGATATCAGCCCCATAGGAAAGCGCAGCTTCTATGCCCGCCATGAAGCCTTTTGCAAGCCCCTTGTTCCTTGTAAAGCTGACCACATGATGGACGCCCCAGTTGACTGCCACTTCAACAGTCTTATCCGTGCTTCCGTCATCGATGATCAGATACTCTATCTCATCTATGCCGTCTATTTGCTTCGGCAGATCATTTAATGCTATCTCAAGCGTATCCGCCTCGTTATAGCAGGGGATCTGAATGATCAGCTTTACCTTTTTTTTCCTATCCATCTTGTTCATCTGTCTTTTTTCTCTTCCGCTATGAAAAGCGTCATTGGTGTATCCAGTTTTACGGCATTTCTCGGATAAGGTGTTGCATATCTGTAGAAATCCTCATAAACGGATCCGTGTGCAGTGCCTTTATACACCTCACGGAAATCCTCTGTCTCACCCGTTATCGTTGCAGCATCATAAGAAAGTACAAACACATTCTCATGAGTCTTTCCGAGACGTCTTGCCTGCGTATCAAGTTTTCCATCCTCAACGAAATATATGTCTGCGCCTGTAAGCGCCTTGAGAGGCATCCAGTATACCTGATACTCTTTGTATCCCTGCGAATTGATCAGTACCGCATCCTTGTCAGTGATGCAGGATTCAAGTCCATCAAGGAGTTCAAACTGACTGTAGGTAAGATCCTTATCAGTAACAAGAAGAGTATTCAGCAGTAACATGGGTATAGCTCCTGCTGCAACAAGAGGCAGCGTATAAGAAACTCTTATCTTATCGAGCATGTATCCTGCGATCAGTATCGGCAGTATCACAAGAAATGAAAGATACCTTGCCGAGTAGTAGAAATAATATATCTGCGGCATTACCACAACACAATACATAAACAGCAGATACATAAATGTAAAACTTAATGTTGCAAAAAATCTGTCCTTAAACCAAGACTTGCCTTTGTAGATGATAGCCACAAAAGCAAGAGGCAGCATCACATATGCAGACATCTGAAGCACTGCGGCAAATGTGATCCTTACAAACTGCAGTCCGTTCCTTTGAAGATTGAATATCTCTCTTGCAAAGAGCAGCACAAAAGCAGCAGTCACTATGCAGAGCACTGTTTTTGCCGTCCTTCCGGCAGCTGCGCTCTTCTTAAGCTTTCTTGATATCCTTATGACAGAAGCCTTCTTTCCGATCATCAGGAGCAGCACCGCAATGACTGCGCACACGGCAGATACGGTAATGACTATTCCCAGCAGATTATCTGCATTAAGGATATTTCCTGTTTTGGCGTAAAGGTTTCCAAGGTTGCTGTCCACATACCTTGTGGCAGTCTTAAGCATCATCATCATTCCGCACGGATATGCGATCAGCAGCATGATAAGTGCACTAAGATATCCCTTATGCTTTGTCCGTAAGTAATTCATAAGATAGATGATCACGAACATCGGCATAAATATCGATATCTGCACATGGAAGAAACACATTGCTGCAAGCGGTATAGCCGAAACAAAAGTCACTCTCTTCTTTGTTCCCTCCGAAAGAAAACTCATGAATGCACAGAAGAGCAGCGCGATGATAAGATCTGGCAGTGTATTCTGCGCACCCCAGAGGACTATCGGTGAAAGTGCAGCAAGTGCTGTTGCAACAGTCTTATATACCGGTCTGAATTTCATATTGGTACATACAAACCATACATTTGCAATCAGTAAAAGATATGCAACCGAGTTGACTCCAAGCATACCCTTAAAGCCAAATACCATGGAAAACAGTGCAAGGAGTGCGGGATAAGTTGCAACTCCGTGAAGCACACCGTCGATTTCCTTAATATCTGCAGGGTCCGAAAATGAATCTATATCCGTATCAAGATAAAACCCGTCCAGATCCTTTATACTGTTAAGGTAAAGCGTACGTCCCCATTCACTGTTTACATCCTGTATCTCATCAAGCTTTATATGACTGTCGTTGTAACCTGCCATATAAAACATGGCTCTGGCCTGATACACGCCTGAATCCTGACCCATGCTGTAAAGACCGGCCTTGTTGGCAGAAAGCAGGCCGCATACTATCATTATGACAAACAAAGGTATGTACGGCTTAAAAATGAATCTGATATGCGGCATACCCTTTGTCCATGTAAAGAGCAGCGCTGCTGCCGTTACGGCACATACTATAAATGTCCACAGTGCCGCCCTGTCTATTGAAAAACCGTCTGCCCATATGAGCACGCCCGATATAAGAATGTAATTTGCAAAATAAAGTCCGAGACCTCCTATCAGAAGCTTGAATATATCTGTCCTTCTGTACAGCGCAGCCATCATGACTATCGCTGCCATCTCACCTGCAAAAAACCAGAAAGCTGTCATTTTATAATTCCCTCATATATCTCCATGATGCCGTCAAACATTGCATCATAAGTAAATTTCTTTTCAGGTATCTTCCTGAATATATCTTTATCTCCCGCTGCCGCTGCTTCAAGCTTATCGGCGAGGTCTTTGGCATCACGGTTCTTAAAAACCGCACAGTCTCCGTATACGACCTCAGGGAGCGAACCTGCATCACTGCATATTAAGCGCGCACCTGACTGGCAGGCTTCAAGCGCCGAAAAACCGAATCCTTCCGTAAGCGAAGGTACGACCACACAGTCGGCCTGTTTGATAGCCTCTGCAAGATCTTCCCTTTCAACGGAACCTCTTATCAGAACATAACCGGAAAGCCCTGCCTTCTTAAGACTCCTTAAGAAATCCTTCCTCGGACCCGCAGGCTCCTTTCCAAGTATGAAACAGTATCTTATCTTTCTTGAAAGCGCGCCTCTCTTTTTAAGTATCTCAAGAGCTTTTTCATAAACCTGCACGCCTTTTGTCTTACCGGGTCTGCCATAATAAAGGAATATAAATTCATCCTTAAGTCCGAAATACTCTCTGAGTGAAAATGAGGATGTCGCCTGAGTTTCATTTCCCAGCTCATTTGCAAGATATACTCTGTGCACATCCTTCTTCTGCGCATACTTTTTCATATCCGCAGCCGTTGCATCTGATATTGCATGATATGCATCAAACTTCTGTCTGCAGCTGTACTGCTCAACAAGAAAATAAATGCCTGCCCTGTACCATGAATCGGTGAAAAACCATTTGAAGCCTCTCATCTCATAAACTGTAAGCACCGAAGGCTTGTGATATCTTTCCGCAAGGCGGCTAACAACAGGCGCAGTCGTAAATATCGAAGTATGTACTATGTTGCACCACTTGATATGTCGCTCTATATCCTTCTGCCTTGGAATGGGATGCCCGAATGCCGAGGCCCATCTGCAGTACCATACTTTTATCCCGTCAAACTCCATGCGTCCGTCATGCTCATCATCGACCTTCTCGGCGACCACATGAACACGATGACCTGCAGATGCAAGCTTCACGGCCAGATCATAGAACATCTTCTCCGCGCCGCCCACATAAGGATAAAAATGCGGCAGGATTATCGCTATCTTATATTTTCGTGGTTTCGATCTTTCCATTTTCAACCCTGTAGATTATATCGCAGTTCTCAATAGTCCCAAGCCTGTGGGCTATGATGACCATTGTCTTCCTTCCCTTTAATGCATTAATGGCTTCCATTATCGCAGCCTCGGTATCATTATCCAAAGCGCTGGTAGCTTCATCAAATATAAGGAGCTCGGGATCATTATAAAGAGCCCTTGCAATTCCTATCCTCTGCCTCTGTCCGCCGGATATGCGCACGCCCCTGTCACCTGTCTGTGTATCAAGACCATCCGGAAGGCTCTTTACAAAGTCCTCCAGCTGAGCTTCCCTGAGAGCTTCCCATACTCTTTCATCGGAGATGTCTTCCCTTTTCTCACCGAATGCAACATTCTCACGTATTGTCGCATCAAGCATGTAGATATTCTGAGCTATATAACCTGTGTCATGCAGATAAGCAGGCAGATCATCATGTATATCTTTGCCGTCAGCATAGACGCTGCCCTCTTCCGGTTTTAAAAGCCCTAATAAAATATCTATGACGGTTGTTTTTCCGGCACCGCTCACACCCACAACACCTATGCTCTTTCCCACAGGTATGCTCATCGATGCATGATCGAATATCTTCTTTTCCGTGCCGGGATATCTGTAGGTTATATCCTTTACTTCCACGCCCTTCTTTATGCTGATGCGTTCTTTAGAGCGTGACTCATTCCTGTCTATACCTTTAAGTCCGGTAACATCTATATTGTCACAGACAAAGTTTAAGCTCGTCTCATAATATGCTATGGACGAGAGGTGTGTTGATATACGGTTAACGCTCTGAAGCAGTCTTATGGCCGATGCGGCAAATACTCCTATGGTCGGAAGCATCGGCATCATATCCACGCCGTTTAATACACATACAAGCAGAAAGCCCAGTGCGCCTGCCATGCAGCAGAATTCCAGAAGAAGCCTTGGCAGCGCCGAAAGCACAGTATACTTTCTGTTTGCATTGGCAAGATCGTCATAGGAATCGGCAAAGCATCTGAGGAAATAATCCTTCCTGTCTGCAGCCTTCACATCCTTAATGCCAAATACAGCCTGCTGCATCCACTTCATCGTTGAAACCTGTTTCTCAAGCCTCTGTGTGCCTAGGCGGCCAAGCTTTGGCTTTGCGGCAAATACCACGATCAAAAGCAGCACACCTATAAAGAGTGAGCTTATGAGTGTCATCTTTATATTGACTATAAACAGCACAATGCAAAGACACACGACCACAGCCATTTCCGTAAGTGTAAGCAGCACTTCCTGCAGGAGTATGAAAACATGCGGTATATCCTTATTCACAGTCTGGAATATCGCATTCACGTCCGCATTCAGGTAGAACTCATAAGGCCTGTTCAGGTAATCATTAAGAAGTCTTGATGATGTACCGCTCTCAAGCTTCGAAACATATGCAGCCTGTATATAATAAAGAAAAAGCAGATACAGGTTCTTTACCGCATAAATGATGATGGCTGCTATCAGGACAAGCTTTGCAAAACTAAGTCCCGTAAGTTCCAGCCCCATCATATTCATGACTGCCATTACATATTCATTGCCAAGTACCGCATCCGGATCCGCTACTGCGGTGATTATGGGAAGGATCACCGAAACTCCGAGGGTCTCCAAAAAAGCGCTTATTATTATAAGCACAAGCAGGAGGATAAAATCCCTCTTTTGTTTTCCGTTAAGCAGTGTCTTTAACCTGCGGTATACATTCATAACAGTCAGACTTTTCCGTTTATATAACCCTCTGTGGCATTCTCTTTTGCATGTATCACGCCGGGGTTACCGACCACAACAGAATGCGCCGGGACATCAAAATTAACAAAGGCTCCCGGAGCGATCATTACATCGTTGCCTATGGTCACATGTCCTACTATGACCGCGTTGGTACCGATCCAGACTTCATCGCCTATAACAGGCGCTCCCTTTTTTGAACCTCTGTTTACAGCTCCTATGGTTATTCCGGTGGAAAGATTCACATTCTTTCCGATCTTCGCATCAGGGCTCACGATAAGACGCCCGTAGTGGCCTATATAAAGCCCCGGGCCTGCTTCTGTCTCCCTTGGAAGTGTTATCTGCGTCTTCTCCTGGGCACGGTCTAATAAAAGGCCGTACCATTTTCGTAAGAAACCGCCTTTTTTGTAATAAAAAGCAGCCTTTCGCCACAGTATCTGATACTTAAGCTGGGGCGGGAGGCTTAAACGCTCCTTTAATGTAAGAGGATGAGCACTGACTCTTTTGATGTCAGATGCTATGAGTTCCTTAAGCGCTCTTTCCATACGGGATAGATTTTACCACATCTTGTGGTATTTTTTAATACAAAGCCTTTATAAGGGATTTTTTTATGATCTCGCGGGAATATCTGGTCCTGCGAAGCTCTGAATAGCTTTCTTTTATCACCTCAAGATCCGCCTGTGAAGGGACTTTGAAGCTATCTTTTAACGAATCGAACGATCTTATGCCTATACCGGGCACTCTGTTCCCCCAAAGGACTTCTTCATAGGCCATGACAGGGGAACCTGCAAAGACCGCCTCCTGCATCACGCCGGATGTCTGAGCCGAATACTGATCCTTAGCATATGGAAGCACGACCATAAACGCATTTTTTAAAAGCCATGCATAATCTTCCTTTGAAAGATATGTATTTTTGACAAGAGTTTCCCTGCCGGCAGATTTTTTTAGAGCAGTCAGACGCTCGGGATCATAAAAACGTCCGGCAATGAGCAGAGGATAGCCCGTGCATTTAAATGCTTCAGTCATCTCCTCTAACTGTTTTTCGGGATTCATGGTCCCTAAACACACCGCAAATCCGTCTTTCTTATGATCAGCAACAAATTCTGCGATATCCGCATCTTCCGGTACATGTCCTTCCGGTATGTCAAAAACAGCGGGATCGCAGGCATAATCAGGGATAAAAACACTCGGAGCATTCTTAAATGAGAACGCCGGCCCTGCCGAGATTATGAGTTTTATCTTCTTCTGGGCTTTTTCAAAGATCTTCTGTTTTATCTTTGCAAAAGGTCCGTTCTTTCCGGCAAGAAAACCTTCCATGAAGGTTGTGATGTAGATTTCCTTACCCCGGTTCCCGAAAAGAGCAAGGTAAAGCATCAGATAAAATTCTGTATTAAAAAACCATATCTTATCCGCTTCGGAATATTTAAGCGCGGATGAGATATTTCTGAACATTCTGAATTTATTGAATATCTTGGAAAAGAAGGAAGAATTTCCTTCCATCACTATAAAGTCATTCAGTACTTTTCTTTTTATGCCTTTTAATTCGGAGGCTTTAAGGATCGTTTCGGGCGCATATACAGTAACGTCAAAATCGTCCCTTACATAAGAGACATACTCGGAAAGCACCTTGGGGGCATGCCCCACAGCATTCCCTTTCGCATCACACCTGCCCTGGTACTCGCATACTGTCAGTTTTGAGCGGCTGTTCATGCCTTCGGTGCGAGGTCTTCCCTGTACCATGCAATGGCCTCCTTGATACCCTTTTCAAAACTCCAGTCCGGATCATATCCGAGCAGTTCCTTTGCTTTGGAAATATCCGCATTGGAATGCTTTATATCACCTGCCCTGTCAGGACCGTAGAGCGGTTCTCTGTCTATTTCCAGAGCTTTTGCGAGTCCGTAATAGATATCTATCAGATATTCCCTGCCGCCGAAAGCTACATTAAAAGCTTCTCCCGCAGCTTCTGAGGGTGCGAGACAGGCCTTAAGATTTGCCTCTATGACATTCTCAATATATGTGAAATCACGGCTCTGCTTTCCGTCTCCGTTTATCACCGGAGTCTCACCTGAAAGAAGCTGTCGGATAAACTTGGGAATGACTGCAGCATATGCACCGTCAGGATCCTGACGTCTTCCGAAAACATTGAAATATCTGAGGCCATAGGTATCAAGGCCGTAATGTCTTGTATACTGCTTTGCCCATTCCTCATCAGCACGCTTTGAAAGCGCATAAGGAGAAAGGAGATTGCCCTCACGTCCCTCTTTCTTTGGAAGCACGGGTTCATCACCATATACGCTCGAGCTTGAAGCATACACAAACTTCTTTACCTTGTTCTGCCTTGCTGCTTCGCACATATTAACAAAGCCGACTATATTATTCATACAGTAAAAAACCGGCATCTCTATCGAACGCGGAACAGATCCCCATGCAGCCTCATGCATGATATAATCCACGCCTTCACATGCCTTCATGCACGTATCGATATCCTTGATATCGCCTTTTATGAATTCATAATTCGGATCGTCGATGAACATGTCCACGTTTCTCTGCTTGCCCGTAGACAGATCATCAAGGCATCTTACCCTGTAACCTAGTTTAAGTATCGCTTCGCAAAGATTTGATCCTATAAAGCCCGCTCCTCCCGTAACCAGGAAAAGTGAACCCTCAGGAAATGTCAGATTCTTGTATCCCATTTATAATCTCCAGTATCTGTATCCGGCCGCTTCAAACTCAGGCCTGTCTTTAATGCCTTTAATATCCAGCAGGAGGCGGGTGCCGTCTCCGTACATCTTATCAAATCGCTCCCTGCTCATAGCAGAAAACTCTTTATGTGCCACGGCAAGGATTATCGCATCCATATCCGTAAACGAATCCACGTCCGTCATCTTCACTCCGTAAAGCCTTTCCGCTTCCGGAGCATCTGCCTCGGGATCGGCTATCAGAGGTTCTATGCCGTATTCCCTGAGTTCCTTAACTATATCAAAGACCTTACTGTTTCTGGTGTCGGGACAGTTTTCCTTGAATGTGAAGCCAAGTATTCCGACCCTTGCACACTTCACGGACTTATCGATCGCGATCAGCTGCTTTACACAATTCTCGGCAACATACTTACCCATATCATCATTTATGCGGCGTCCTGCAAGTATCACCTGTGAGTGATAGCCTAACTGTTCTGCCTTGTATGTAAGATAATAAGGATCTACTCCTATGCAGTGACCGCCTACAAGTCCCGGTCTGAAAGGAAGGAAATTCCACTTTGTTCCGGCAGCCTTAAGCACACTAAGTGTATCGATCCCCATCTTGTTGAAGATGATGGAAAGCTCATTCATGAAGGCAATATTTATATCCCTCTGGCTGTTCTCGATAACCTTTGCGGCTTCGGCAACTTTGATCGACTCGGCTCTGTGAACTCCTGCATCGACAACTATCTCATATACTTCCGCAACCGTAGCAAGTGTCTCTTCATCCATTCCCGATACTATCTTCTTTATAGTATTCAGACGATGCTCCTTATCTCCGGGATTGATACGCTCCGGAGAATAAGCGATCTTAAAATCTATGCCGCACTTAAGTCCCGATTCCTTTTCAAGGATCGGAAGGCACACATCCTCTGTAACTCCGGGATATACAGTAGATTCAAAAACAACTATCGATCCCTTCGTAAGATTCCTTCCGAGTATATGCGATGCACCTTCAACAGGACCAAGATCAGGCGTATGATCATCATTTACCGGAGTAGGTACGGCAACTATATGGAACAGTGCATCCTTAAGTCTCTCCTCATCAGCCGTAAATTCAACGCCCGAATTCTTTATCGCATCATCACCGACTTCATGAGTCGGATCCTTGCCTTCATTATAGAGTTCTATCTTTTTTTCATTGAGGTCAAAACCTATCACGGATATGCCTCTCTTTGCAAACTCGACCGCTATGGGCATTCCCACATAACCGAGCCCGACTAAAGAAAGTTTTGCCTCTTTATCCTTAAGTTCCCTGGCAGTAACCATTGAAAGATTCTCCTTGAATTAATTAAAGATGAAATATCAAAGATCCAGATATAACCTTCTGCCTTTGTCGTAAACCTTAAGCGATCCTTTGAGTGCATCCACACTCACAAGGGCCAGTGATGCAGCAGAGCGGTTTCTTGCACCTGCCTCACCATCCTTCATTATCTTAGGTGCCATCACGCTTATATCATCCCTTACATGAGCTATGACCATAGGCTTCTCGCCTTCCGGCATCTCTGCAAGTATCTGGCAGCAGCATGAAAAATGTCTAGAAAGCGCAGCGGGATAATAAGCAGGAAATTCAGTCTTTATATACTTCAACATTTCTCTGCTGTGCTTATAATATGCCGCATTGCGCGTGCATATCGTTGAGTTCATGGTATTGGATCTGCGCTGTTTGTATTCATAGAGTTTCTGCTCTCCATATACAACTCCGTCAGCTATTGCAAAAAGCCTGTATATGGTTCCCATATCTTCAGCTTCAGTCCCTTCAGGGAAACGTACCTGTTCCCAGAGCTTGCGGTCTGTGAGCATTCCCCAGGGAACAGACATGAACCTTCTCTGATAAAGCAGTTCCTTAAGCGCGCTGTTTCCCGAAAAATAATACAGTTTAGATCCTGACGGACCGTTTCCGAAAACTTCCGAGTCAATATAGTCTGCAGCCTTCTTTGCAGCACCACCTGCCACATCGGCTGCATTCCTTACAGAGCCCTTCACTCCGTCAGTCTCATCCGTCACTCTGTCAGGATATACATTTTCATGAGCGCATACGGATATCTGTGCCTCACTGTTTTCCATATTATTTCTTAAGTAAGCAAGGTAATCGGGTTTAACGGTATCATCGGCATCGACAAATGCGATATACTTTCCCTCTGCTTTGGTCAGACCATAGTTTCTGGCCGCAGCTGCTCCCCCATTCTCGGTCCTGTAATATCTTATCCTTTCATCAGACTCGGCAAGCTCTCTGCAAATGGATGGAGAATCATCTGTCGAGCCGTCATCGATGATCACTATATTAAAATTACCATCCGTCTGTACCTTTAAACTCTCAACGCAATCCTTAATATATTCAGCCTTGTTGTAAACAGGAATGATAACGCTGATCTTTTCACCCATTGATCCCACCTCTTTTCTACCAGATATGCACTCCGTGCTTTTCCATAAAGGATCTCATTTCATTATAGTCCGCAAATTCCTTAGACCAGCCGTGCACTGCAAAAGGTGCTTCACCGGCCTGTACCGCTTCTTTTATCCCATACTCAAGAGAAAATTCCCTTCCTGTCTTTTTATCTGCAGGAATGAAGCCGGAACGATTATCCGGGCCAAATACTCCGAAGAATATATCCTCGCTTCTGTACCAGTAAAGCTTTCTCCATGCAAATTCCTTAAGGAGTGCACGACACTTCTTTATATTGCGCAATGAGAAACCGCCGTTACCCATAACAATGCCGTTGCCCTTTTTCTTAAGGCATTTGACTCCAAAATGCTTCTTGGAAAATGTCCATTCCCAGATGTTTCTTTCCGGTTCCCAAGGCGCACCGATATAATCATACCCCTTTTTGATAAATGAGGGTATCCTGTCCTCATCAGAAAGAAGTGCTGCATCCGGCTGCGCGATCAGTATATACTCATATTTTGCAAATGCCGCATAGAAACCGTCACTTAGCATAAGTATATTGTAGCCATCCGTGCCCTTGAAGTATTTATCGGGAAAGCGCGTGAAATGCGCTTTTTTATATCTTTCCTCATACCATGATGCATCAAAGTTCTGCGGTATGACAAAAAACATATCGCCCGTAAGCACTTTGAAATATGCATCAACGGCAGCGCACTCGTCTGCATCGAAGCACTTCTTATATGCAGGTATTATCACCGCGTATTGATTTGTATCAGTACCTGTCATAAAACTCCTCTACGATCTCGACGGTCCTGTCCCAGGAAAACCTTTCTGCTTCATTCTTTACATTCTCACTGAATACGGTTTTCAGATCTTCATCAAAATATCTGATAACCGCATTCGCCAAAGCATCAGGATCGGCATGCGGAACTATGAGCCCTGTCCTGCCATCCGTGACAGCCTCAGGGAGGCCACCCACATCCGTTGCTATAACAGGCATTTCAAAACCGAAAGCGATCTGCACTATCGCAGACTGTGTCGCAGATATATACGGGCAGACATTTACATCTGCCGCCGCAAAGTAAGGCTCCACCTCTTTATCGGGAACGTATCCGTCCCTTATCACAAAATGATCCTTTACTCCGCTTTTTTCTATAAGTTCCATATATTCATCTTTATCGCTTCCGAAATCACCGACAATGAATATCTTCGCCTTCGGAAGATGCTCAACGATCTTACCGGCTGCAAGAATCAGATACTTTAATCCCTTATACTTACGCACCAGTCCAAAGAATAGTATCATCTGCTCATCATCGCTCACGCCAAGCTGCTCTCTTGCATCCTTTCTTCCTATGCCCGAAAGTTTGAAAGCATTATACGTAGGAAGAACTGTCCTTTTATACTTCATTGAAGGAAGCAGTCCTTTCAGATCCTTCTCATCTTCCTTTGAATGAAGAATGCAGAAATCACCTTTTGAAAGCGTATTCTTGGAAAGCAGCCTGTCAAAAGGAAAGCGCTCATGTGGAAGCACATTGTGACATACAAAGATAACAGGAAAATGTTTCTTAAGCCCTAAAAGCATGATCTGATAACAGGGTGCAAAATATGGATGCCACCACTGAACTATCATCAGATCCGGCTTCTCTTTAAGAAGAAGTTTTCTGCTGCTTATCCAGTTGTGGGGAAGCGCTGTATTTATCTTAAATTTTGCATCCTTTATCTCAAAGGTTCTGTTGCCGTAATCCTTCTGTTCTCTTTTGAACATAAACTTCGGATACTGCATCGAATATGAATATGTCACAACTTCATATTTTTTCTTAAGCGCTGTCACAAGCAATCCCGTATAATGAGCTATGCCGCTGTAATACGGATACACAGGACCGACAACCGCAATCTTCTTTATCTGCTTCATAACGAAAGGAGCTCCTTTAAGGCTTCTGTATTCTTCTCTTCATATTCCTTCATGAATGATACCGCCGTCTGCGACAGTTTCATTGCAAGTTCATCATCCCGTATGATGTCGCGTACGGCACAGGCAAATTCTTCGGGATCATCTGTTGCAATGCATACCTGTTCTTTCCAGGAAAGTCCGCGCATGCCTTTGACAGCCGATACCACGGGCTTTGCAAATGAAAGAGCCTCAACCATTTTTATATTGAGTCCGGCTCCGTGACGCACGGGATTGATCACAACTCTGGCATCTTTATAAACCTCATCCAGAGAATCAACCCATCCAAGTTTTTTATACTCATCGCTGTCAGGTATCATCTTGCAGATAGACCCGCCAAACAGCACTTCGGCTTCAGGACATACTTCCTTCAGTTTAGGCAGGACCATCTTTATAAAATTCATTACGCCGTCAACATTGATCACATATGTGCTGCCGATAAAAAGCACCTTCTTTGAATCCGACACATACGGTTCATGCACAGGCATATTCTCGCCTATGGTATATACCCTGCTGCCGTCACCTATCAGATCCGCAAAAAACTTTTCCTCTTCATTCTGGATCGCGATCACGGCATCAGCGCGTTTAAGCCCTTCTCTTTCAATATCCGGCTTCAGGGCAAATTCATAATTGTAATATCCTACGGCTTCATACTCCTGTCTCTTCACCGAAGAAACATTAACTGTATCCAGAACCTTTAGTGTCCCACCCGGAACTGCGAGCAGAACTTTTGAATTATATACGCAACTGACCCAAACCTGTGCATAGTCATGCTCCGCAAAAAAAGCTTTCATGTCATTTTCAAGTTCCGGAGATGTGCGTTCATCAAGCGAAAAGAATTTGAATGCAAACTGACAATGCAGCAGTTCAAGAGCTTTCCTTACCTTGCGTTTTAAAAACACCGGGAAAGTCCTCTTCCTGTTCATTATCCTGAAGAAATGATTTTCTCCGATATATTTTTCCGTTTCCGAAGTATCTTCTTCCGGATAGGTATCAAGATAAAGGAAGTCTACGGTGCAGCCTTCCTTCTTCAAAGTTTCGATGAGATTTACATTTCTTTTCCTGTTGCCTCTGTCCATCGGGAAAAGAACAGTCTCACTTACAAAGAGTATTTTTTTATCCATGTATCATACCACCGTTCAAACACGAGGAAGGACCAGAGCATGCGTACAAAACTGTTGTAGCCGGCCTTCTTCGATCCATTACCCGAAAGATATCTATTTACCGTAGAGTTTAACTTTTCCGCATTGAAAAGCCCCTGCTCTTTTAAAAGAGACGTATCGGAAAATGTAAGCAATTCTTCCTTTAAAGGGCCTCTTAACCATGTATCCATTGGAACTGCAAAGCCCTTCTTTGGTCTGTTCAAAAGCTTCTCCGGTATAAGGTCATATGCAATATCCTTAAGTATCCTTTTTCTGATATTCCCTATATATTTATATTCAAGCGGAAGTGAAAAAGAATATTCCATAACTGATGTATCAAGTATCGGGCATCTGGCCTCAAGCGAATGATACATGCCCGCCCGGTCAACCTTGCAGAGTATATCTCCGGGCAGATACGCAGCCATATCAAGAAGCATACGCCTTTTCACCCAGTTGCTTTCATTGATCACAGACTCCATGCGGTAATCCATGGGAAGCTCACCTTCAGTGCGAAGGACAAACTCCCTTGCATAATATCTGCAAATATCAGCCTGAAGCTGAGTCTTTGTTTCCGGATCGCGATTCTTTGATATAACGCGAAGCTTATCCGGATATCGCTTCTCAAGCCTTGAGCCTTTAATCTTTACAGAACCTATTGCATGAGCCGCTGCACCCGGAATATCAAGCAGCTGTGCAAGTCTTACTTTTTCGTAATCACCATAGCCGCAGAAAAATTCATCACCACCATCACCTGTAAGGATAACGGTAACCTTCTCTCTTGCTGTTTTGGATACGAGCATTGTCGGGATCTGAGATGAATCAGCAAAAGGTTCATCAAATGCCTGCGGTATGGCATTAACAGCCTCAAGCATCTCATCCATCGTTATGATCTTTTCAGTATGATCTGTTCCAAGGAAAGATGCCACATCACGCGCATAAGGCGCCTCATTGTATCTTTCATCTTCAAAACCGATGCAGAAAGTCTTCACTCTCTCATCAGAAACCTTACATGCGATGGCACTCACAAGCGAGGAATCGTAACCTCCGCTCAGGAAAGTTCCTACAGGCACATCAGATACAAGTCTTTTTTTGACAGCCTCAAACAGCAGGACCTTTAACCTGTCCTTTGCCTCATCATATGAGTCACATTTTTCTGCACTTTTCCTGTGATATGTTTTATAAATATCCCAGTATTTTTTGATATCAGTCTTGCCGTTCTCAAAAAAGAGCACTGAGCCGGGCTCAAGCTTAAAAACATTTTCAAAAACGCTCTCAGGTGCATTTATATAACCCTGAAGAAGATATCTTGAAAGAACTTTTCTGTTTATCTCTTTCCTGAAACCGGGATAGAACATGATGGGCTTCAGTTCAGACGCAAATACTATCCCGTCATTTTCTTTGTAAAAATATAACGGCTTCTTGCCCACGCGGTCCCTTGCCAGGATGAGCAGATCCTTTGATCTGTCAAAAAGTGCAAAGGCAAACATTCCGTCAAGATGGGATGTCAGATCGCGGCCCCATTTAAGATATGCCGCAAGTATCACTTCCGTATCAGATGTACCTTTGTAATCATAGAATGAGAGTTCTTCCTTGAGCTCTGTACAGTTGTATATCTCACCGTTAAAGACAAGACTTATGCGGCTGTCAGATGTGGACATGGGCTGATGACCATTCTCCGAAAGATCCTGTATGGAAAGTCTTCGATGTCCTAAACCCACGGTATATCCGTTTGCAGTCTCAAAAACAAGAGTGCCCTTATCATCGGGCCCTCTTCTGTATGAACTGTCATTCATTGCCTGCAGTTCATTTTCCTTTATATTTCTTTTAGTAACAAAACCACATATTCCGCACATATCACTATAAATTTTGTTTGAAATATTTTATCTGTAATTTTTTATCTGTAATTTCTTATTCTGTAATTTCTTATCTGCTATTTCTTATCTGCTATTTTTTCCGGTCATTTTTGCAGCATATTCAAGCCACCTGTCACAGATCTTTTCAGGCGTGCATTTCTTGAGATCCTCTCTCGCCTGTCTGCCGGTGCGTTCCGCATCTTCAGGACGCTCAAGCATTCTGCAGATCGCAGCGGTAAGTTCTCTTTCATCCCCGGTCTTAAAAAGCAGGCCATTTTCACCATCTCTTATAAGAGCAGCAGGCCCTCCGCATGGACAATCTGAGGAAACACAGGGTATGCCCATAGCCATAGCCTCCATCAATGCATTGGGCATTCCTTCATAAACAGAAGAAAGCACAAACACCGAGGCATCTATTATCTTCTTTTCCAGATCAGGCTGATTGCCCATAAACAGGATCTTATCTTCAAGCTTATGAAAACGTACCCATTCCTTTATCTGGAATATCTCATTGTCATCGCTCTTGTCACCGTAAAGTTCAAGAGTATAATCAGGATACTTCACAAGCACTTTTTCAAACGCCTTTATCAATGTCATATGATCCTTGGCATATGCAAAGCGTGCCGAATTTACGATTGCCTTTCGTCTCTTTGCCGCCGGTTCAGCCTTCAGGTATTCTTCGGAAACAGGATTCATGATAACTGTTCCTTTTTTCTTTACTGAACCCTTGAAGAAATCCCTTGCCTCTTCAGTCTGAAAAACCGCACCTGCTGCCATCGGATAAAGCCTGCCCGAAAGCATCTTCTGAAATCCGGAAGCATAATAAACTTTTGGATCGTTGCGGACGGAAATGATGACCGGAACACCGGTGCCTCTTGCCGCAAGTATAGCCCTGTAATTTGCATTTCTGCAGAAAGCAAAGAGCACATCCGGCTTTTCGGACAGGATCGCATCATGAAGTTTAGCTTCCCTTAAGCGGATCTGAGCTGTCCTGCTTTTTTTCTCTTCTTCCTCATTAAGCCCTGCGTCTATGCGCTTAGCGCCTTCAGGAAGAGGATACTCAGCCTTTTTATCAAACCATTCGGTAACAATGGTCACTTCCAGCCCTCTGCGCAGCATCTCACGTGTAAGCACGGTGACAACTCTTTCCGCACCGCCCTTACCCAGACTGTTAATATGAAACATTACTTTTTTAATCTCAGCCATTTGCGTCCTTCAGCAATTTCTCAAACAATGCTTCCAGTTTCTTTGTTGAACTGACTATCTCAAATCCCGCATCTGACAGAGCGGGATTCATATTTATATCCTGTCTTAAAGGATATCTGTCTTTTATGGTGCCAAATAATTTTAGTGCCTCATCAGCCCACTCTGCAGCACTTTTATCAAGTGAAAAGCGCTCCACCAGTTCGGTGACCGCTGCTTCTCTTGATATCGCATCAGATATGAGGCAGGGAAGACCTGCAGCCTGAGCCTCAATTACTGTTCCCGGAAGTCCTTCATAATGTGAAGGGAATATAAGCATATCCGCTGCCATATACATGGGTGCAGGATTGCCTGTCTCTCCGGCAAATACAACATCATCGGAAACTCCTTCATCTGCTGCCTTTTTCTTCACAGCCTCAAATGTAGGACCGTTTCCCGCAAGCAGAAGCTTTGCGTCCGTTTTCTTTTTCTTTATCTCTTTAAATACTTCTATCAGGAATTCATGATTCTTTGCATAATGAAAACGTCCAACATGACCGATCACAAATGAACACCCAAGTCCGAACTTTTCTCTTATCGCTTTTCCTTCCGCTTCATGCTCTGCATAACAGAACTTATCAAGCGGCATAGCTCCCGGCATTATCATTACATCGCCGTGATCCAGACGTTCCTTACCAAAGACTGCTTCGCCTGCTTCACTTGATACTGCAGCAGCATGATCACATTTCTTCCAAAGATTCTTTCTAAGCATCTTTGTGACTGTACCCTTCGGACCGGGATCAACACCCGCAGACCTTGCGTATGCCATGGTCACGGGAACGCCGCACTTCTTTGCTATAGGCATGTAGATAGATGCCGTGCTCGTAAGACTTCCCTGCACTATGTCTATTTCTTTATGCTCTGAAAAAAACTTCTTCATCGCTGAAGCATACTGCGGCCAGTTATACAATCTGAATCGAGGCACCCTGTATATATTGCTGCCAAGCTTCTTTGCTTCAGGCTCGTAATAGCCTTCGGGCTCATCAAGCAAAAAATCAAAGTCAAACTTTGATCTGTCTATATGTCTTGCTATATCCATGATACGGCTTTCAGCGCCGCCCATTGAAAGTCCTCCGATAACCTGAAGGACAACTATCTTTCCGTCTCTCATACTTTATCTCTACTTTTTTATCGATCCCGCAAAACGCTTTAGCCTGGCTGCAGTATACTCCGCATAATGTTTGCCGCGGCTGCGTCTCACAGGTGTGATCTTAAAGAGCTCATCGAAGTTTATGAAGCGCTCTCTGTGTTCCGAAAACAGTTTCTCATATTCTTCGAAATCAGGATCATCCATCATCCATGTATGCACAACAAATGTTGTCACTCCATCCTCCGGATCCTTCAGTTCCAGGCTGCGCAACAGCGATATCGGAAGGAATGTAAGTCCACCCTGTGTATACGGCCTGCGTCCGAAACCGTCGGTAACATATTTAAATCCAAAGTGTTTAAGCGCCTTCAGTGTATTGATATCATAACTGTGTCCCGGTGCCATGAACACATCGGTATCTATGCCTTTGTTTCTTAAAAGCTTCTTTCCGTAACCGATAAGCTTGAGCTGATCGTAAAGAGATACACCGGCAAATTCAGAAAAAGGATTTAACGGGAATATGCCGGCATCCTCAGTCGTATATACATGATTGCATCCGTGCATCGCAGGCACATAACCTTCAGCGATCTTCATTCTTATCCATTCAAAATCAATGGTATCGTTCGGATCGGGAGCCATACCCGGTGTGTCATCCCTGTTGGCGGGAATGATACCGATAAGAGGCTTTATCTGATACCTGTCAAGCAGATTTGTGAACCTGAGCATTTTGTTCGGATCCATACCCGGCGTCACATCATCGATTCTCACTGCGATCTTCTTCATTTGGCAAGCCAGTCCTTTACTGCATTTATTAACGGGTACTCCTCAGATACAAGATGATACTCAACACGCGCAGCATCCGCCGCAGCTATGTCCCTGTCATCATCTCCAAAAAGCACACAGTCAGACAGATTAAGTGACAGATCCCTCTGCGCCATATAAAGCATACCCGGTTTGGGTTTCCTGCAATCGCAGCCTTCATCCCAGTTGTGCGGGCAGAAATAAATATGATCCATGTGTGCGCCTGCTGCTTCAAGCTCACGCTGCATCTTTGCATTTACTGCTTCAAGATCAGCTTCCGTCATATTGCCTCTGGCAATACCCGGCTGATTGCTTATAAGCACCGTTATTATCCCTCTGTCATTGAGCATCTTTACGGCTTCTATTGCACCCGGAAGCCACTTGAAATCTTCAGGCTTCTCAACATAGCATGCTCTTGGCGGTCTTTCATTCAATGTACCGTCACGGTCTAAAAAAGCAGCTTTCTTTCCTGAGAAAAACTCCTCTGTAAGATGCATGCGTTCAAATGATCCGATGGAATAATATCTGTGATCGGTGACCGTCGCATACATGCGGCCTTCATTGCAGGTCTTTGCATATACTGCTGCCGCAAAGTTTCCGGCAGGCATTGAAAGAGCATCAACTATGCTCCTGTCTATCACGGCATAGCCTATATCGACTCCCGCAAGATCCTTTTCTTTCCTGGACTTGTCATAAACTTCAACTTTTTCGGAGTCTTTACACAGGCGAAGATTATTCTTTGTGTATCCGTCTTTGTTTGAATATACCGAAAGCTGTATCAGCGCATCATTTTCGGATGCATCCTTCACAAGCCTGTCAAAATCGATGGGACAATAGTTGTCACAGTACATAAGGATAAACTTTTCATCAAGCATATCCTTTGCATGATAAAGCCTGTCACCCGTATCATATTCGGGAGGTGTCACATCATAATCTATGTGAAGCCCGAAGCGTTCTCCGTCTCCCAGTTCTTCCATTATCTGCTCTGCCTTGTAGCCAAGCAGAAGGAGAACCTTTTCTATACCGAATCCCTTCACCTGTGATACCAGTCTGTCTATGAAAGGCACACCCTGCACGGGATACATGGGCTTTGGATGTTCATCGGTAAAAGGCTTCAGTCTCTCGCCTCTTCCTCCTGCCAGTATTACCGCCTGCTTTACACTCATAACTGTGCTCCGTCTCTTGCAAGTATCTCATCAACAACCTGCTGAAGTATAAGACAGTGTATCGACTCTACCTGTCCGTATTCACAGCAGGGAACGTAGATATTGAAATCCCCGGCTGCTCTTGCACGGTTATCAGGCTTAAACCCTGTGATCGTAAGTACTTTCATTCCACGCTCATGCGCTGCTTCGATCGCAAGTATGATATTTTCGGAATTGCCCGAACTGGATACAGCAATAAGCATGTCATCACGATTTCCAAGGAAGCTAAGCGGCCTTGAGAATACATACTCATAACCGTAATCATTACCCATACATGTGGTCACTGCACTGTCATAAAGACTGTAGGTCTTCATTCCGCCGTTCTTCATAAAATCTGCAGTCATGTGTGATGCAATGGCCGAAGAGCCGCCGTTTCCGATAAAAAAGAGGCATTTTCCCTGCTTTTTCACCTCAGAGAAAATGTCCACAAGTTTTTTCATTATATCTTCGTAATCAGTGATCTCTTCACCGCCGCCTGTATAGACGGCTTCTTCTATCTTTTGTTCAAGTCTTTTCAGATATTCCCTGTACATGGTTACTCCTTCTTTTCACTCATGCTGGTCTCTCTTGTTATGTATATAGGCCTGTGCTTTATCTCAAGATACATCTGGGCCAGATACTGCCCTATCACACCAAGCACCATAAGGATGGTACCGATGCCAAAAAGCAGCACGCACATAAGCGAGGGATACCCCGCCACCGCTTCATGCAGTATGAGCTGTTTGATTATCACGTATAACAGATATATAACTGCGACCACACATACTCCGAATCCCATAAAGGATGCGGCAACAAGCGGCACAGTTGAAAATGCAACAATTCCGCGCATCGCATAAGTGAAGGCACTCTTCATCGGAAGCTTGGTCTCACCTGCAACACGTTCCTTATTCTCATAGCCAAACCACTTCGTCTTGAATCCCACCCATGAAAAAATTCCTTTTGTAAAACGGACACTCTCTTCCAGTTCGAGTATCGCATTCACCATTGGTCTCTTCATAAGTCTGAAATCACGGGCTCCGCTTACCATCTCACTGCTTGATATGCTTCCCATCAATTTATAGAAAGCCTTTGCAAGTTCAGATCTTAACCACGGCTCACCCTTTCTTGTGTTCCTGTAGGCTGCTGCACAGTCATAATCGCTTTCCTTAAGGAACTTATACATCTCTTCAAGCATATCCAGAGGATCCTGAAGATCTGCATCCATAACCGTAACGTAGTCTCCGGTGCTCTTTTTAAGCCCGGCAAACATGGATGCATCCTTTCCGAAATTTCTCGAAAAAGAAATATACTGATATCTCGGATCATCGGCATGAGCCTTGCGCATGAACTCAAGCGTGTCATCCTCCGAGCAGTTATCTACAAGTATTATCTCAAACTCCTGCTCCTTCATTTTGTTCATGGTGTCATTCAGCGCAGGTATCAGGAAGGGGAAGGATTCCGATTCGTTATAGCATGGTACTATTATTGTTATCTTATCCATTGTTTGCTCTTTCTATCGCCTTCACCGAAAAATCAACCGTACGGCGTATCCCCTCTTCTAACGATATCTCAGGGCTCCAGCCGTACTCTTCCTTGGCATGCCTGTTTGAAAGGCATGTATATTTAAGAACCTCATGTCCGAGCATCTCTTCTGATATGGGATAAGGCTTAGCATAAAGCTCAGGATACTTTGCCCAGAAATGCCCTACTTCTGCATGCTCTATCGGAATATCCTCACATCCCATTATCTTTGCGATGGTATCGGCTATGCTTCCGATTGAATAAGCCTCACCGCTTGAAACATTCACTATATCAAAATGCTCTGCCTTCTGAACCAGTATGAGCAGTCTGATCAGATCATCGACATAGACAAAATCTCTCTTCTGCTCTCCGGTTGAATGGAGCACAGGGCTTTTTTTATCATGAAACTCACGTATGATATAGCCCATAACAGGAGGAGTGGTACGAAGACAGTCGATATGCGGACCGTAGACATTTGCAAAACGAAATACCACTACAGGGATCCCGTAAGCCTTTGAAAACGCCCTGCATATCTGCTCTGCTGCGTATTTTGTACTCGGATATATAAGTCCCGGAAATTCCACCTTTTCTTCAACCGAGGGGAAATCCGTATTGTTTTCATATACTGCAGAAGTGCTCGCAAAGAACATCTTCTTCACACCATGACGTCTTACGTTATCAAGAACAACCGTTGTACCCTTCACATTCACATCCACCGCATCGACCGGCCTGTTCTGGCAATCGGGAAGCGGAGTGATTCCGCCCAGATGATAGACATAGTCAAAGCCTCTTTCCGCAAAAAGCCTATCCATTCCTGCCTCATCACGAAAATCCATCCTGACGATCTCATTCCTGAAATCATGTTCATCAAATATCAGATTGTCCTCATGCCCATATGAAAAATCATCAAGAAGAGTGACCTCGTCACCCTTCTGCCAGAGGCTGTATGAAAGCTGTGAACCTATGAAACCGGCAGCACCGGTCACAAGAATCTTACTCATCTTTTTCCTCCACGAAGAGAAATCTGCGTATACGTTTTCTCTTCACCCGTCAGTCCGCAAAGATTATACGGCTGCCCTGCATATCCATAGAGAAAGGAACTTCCCTGAAATCATGAAGTGCTTCCCTTACTGCAGACTGCTTATCCTGCGGAACATACACAAGCAAAAAGCCTCCGCCGCCGGCACCGAGGATCTTGCCACCCAGTGCACCCGCGCCTGTTGCTCTGTCGTACATATCATCTATATCGGGGTTTGATACTCCCGAAGCAAATTTCTTTTTTAACTCCCAGGTATCCCTAAGAAGGTGTCCCCATTTATCCAGATCACCGCTGCTTAAAGCTTTCATGGCAATATCTGTAGCTTCAACAAGCGGATCGAGCACATCAGCCTTGTGAGTCTTCGTTGTCTCCTTCTGCTCCTTAAAGATTGCTCTTGAATCTCTGGACTTGCCTGTATAAAACATAAGAAGATTGGAGCATAACTTCTCCCTTATCTTCATGTCATATACTGCAGGAGTAACAGTTACCGTATCATCGGAATTGAAAAGATAACGGTTGAAACCACCAACAGCCACTGCATACTGATCCTGAATACCTATCTGCTGCCCAAGCCTTCCTATCTCGATCTCTATCGCTTCTTTAGCAAGCTGCGATGCAGTTACGTATTCACCTTTGTACGCATGAAGCGCGTTCAGCACACCTACCGCAAGAGCGCTTGATGAAGCAAGTCCCACGCCCAGATCGGTCATCGGCAGGTCTGCCATGTAAACAACCTCTACGCCGGTCTCAATGCCGGTGATCTTCAAAGCTTCCCTGATTATATTGTGTTTAACCTGATCAACATGATCAACAAGCTCATTGCCGTTGTATACAACCCTTATCTGACCGTCAAATCTCTTGTTGACCGTTATATATACATGCATGCCGAGAGCCGTGCTTATAACGCTTCCGTAGCCAAACCTGCTCTCATGAAAATATGCCGCAAAATCAGTGCCTCCTCCAAAGAAGGATGCCCGAAGCGGTGTCTTGGAAATGATCATATTTCTTAATGCTCCTTAAAAACCCCGTAATCTCTGAAATTGTACCATTTTCAGAGGTATTTTTCCATTCCTCTGTCGTCAAACCAGATCACCAGGGTATCATCTATGATGCGGACCGAATCCTGCGCCGGCCACATCTGCATATTGGCGAATTCATCCGTGCCAACTATCGCTTTCTTAATATCCTCACCCGCAACCGTATATTCCGTTGAAAGATACCAGTTCATGGCAGCCACATAGGTCCTGTCCTCTGTTATGAACAGGTCGGAAACAGCCCCCGGCATCATCGGTGAGTTTGCAATATACTCCTGAGGCTTGTAAGTGCAGCCATATACCGCAACTTTCATATCCTCATGGTAACCGGGAAGAGTTTCAGCTCTTACCTGAACTCTGCAGATCTCATTCTCCTGCATTACATTTGCCCTGTACATATTCTCATAAACCTGTCCTGCTGTAACTCCAAAGCAAAAACAGATAAGAGCAATGAATACATTCATTCCCACGTAGAACTTCTTTATTTCCTTACCCGTACCCGATCTGTATTTCTCATACAGGATCAGCGGGAACACATAAAGCAGGCACATGCTGTAACCTGTGCTCGCCGATATATATGAAGAACTGTTTGAGATGATAAGAAAGATATGTGTTGCAAGCGGAAGGAGAAGTAAAAGAAGCAGGACCAGACCTGCCCTCGCAGCCTTTTCCTTAAGCTTTTTGTCTGTAAGCAGCATGAATATCAAAACAGCGATAAGAACAAAAAGCAGCACATTTGTTACGTTATAAAATGATAACTTCCATCTGACAAGGAAAAACCTTGCAAATTCCACGTATGAACCCTTAAGAAAAGAAACGAGTCTCTCCACGATGCCAAGTGAACTGTTGCCATTTATCCCCTGATAGTCAGCCATCTGCACATCAAGATATTTCTGCGTAAAGATCATTGCAGGGAAGTATATTGCTACTGCGCACGCACCTGTCATCAAAAAGCGCAGGGCTTTCATCCCCGTTTCCTTTAAAGTGCTTCCGCCAAGAAGCATGAGCATAAGTATCATCATCATGAGCACGATGGTCACGGAAAGATATGACTGATAAAAGCCCATCGATGCTGCAATGCTAAGTGCCGCATACAATACGGATATCTTCTTTTTACTCTTTTCAAGGATAAAAACTGCCAGAACAGACAGCATCATTCCAAAGAAATATCCGTCTGCCGTATACAAAAACGCAAAGGTTCCGGTAACGACCGGATTCGCAACCAGTAAAACAGAGGCAAGCAGCACACAGTGCTTATCCCTGATGCCAAAGATCCTGACTATAAAAACCGCTGCAAGTGCTATCCATAATAAAGACAGCACTCCGAGAAGCCATGTGATCTCCCTCGGCCCTCTCACATACTCTACGGTACCCAGAAGATATCTTCCAAGAGATGCGGACCATGCCGCAGATATGGAATCAAGATAATGAAGTGCATCTTCGCAGAAAAATTTATTTGCAAAACGGAAACCATGGACAAGAAAGCCCGCAACAAAAACCGTGATGAAAACCTGTTTATCTCTCCTGTCTGTCACCTTATAAACCTCCGTCCATATCCTTTTCCATAGTAAGGATATTGATCTCACTTCCGTCACAAGCAGTCATTCTCACACTGCCGGGAAGGAGACTGAAACCGTTTCTTCCGTATGTCCTGAGCGCTCTCTCATTATCATCAAGCACCTTTAACGTAACTGTCTTAAGCCCGAGCTTTTCCCTGCCGTATTCCAATATAAGCTTCTGCGCTTCAGTTCCATAGCCCTGCTCAAGCGCATCCTCATCACCTATGAAAATGCCGAACTCAGCTTTTTTATTCTCTCTGTCTATATTCTGAAGATAAACACATCCAATACCGTGCAGCTTACCATCTTCCTTCACTTCCATGATGAACTGCTCGGTAAGCCCGGTGTCTATCTTTGACTTTATATAATTCAAATGGTCCTCGCGCGTTATCTCCTTGCGATAGATAAAGTGGCTTACAACAAATTCTTTATTGCGCCACATGAGCACATCCGGCGTATCCTCTACCGTCATGCGTCTTAATCTTAAACGCGCGCCGTCTATTATATCTTTCTTTTCTTCTTTGTTATCCATTATCTTATTGTTCTTTCGATCAAATAAATATGAAAAACTTCCTTCCCGGAACGGATCTCATCCTCAGGTTTCAAAAGAAATGTATCCTCCCCGTACTTGGCGTCAAAGAAGGCTTTAAGGTCCTCTGCAGAAAGACCCACGCCTTCCCTGCAGACATAGGCAAGCTCCCTGTCTCCTTTAAGAAGCCCGTCCATATCCTCTGCTCCGTAACCTTCAAGTTTCTTATGATACAGCGGGCTCTCTGTTATCCACCCGCCAAGCTTTAACATATTTTCCGGAAGATTAACGGAAGATGATGTCACATCCGCATAAACATCCGAAAGATATAGCATATCAGGCCTTTTTGCCATATAAGAGTATAACACATCATATGCAGCGTTTGTATCACCCACCGCTTCACTGCGATCACGGGCGGATCCTGCAGATATTGGTCCGGTGATCACCAAAATGAGGATCGCAGCCGCTGCCATGATACCTGCATTAAGCCTGTCTCTTTCCCTGCGTGGATGACGTGCAGCCAAAAAGCCTACGGAAATGACTGCAGTGGTGCTTATCATATAAAGAGCTATCACTACACGTTCAGGAAATCTCCCGTTCCAGAAAAGCATTCCGTAAAGGCCAAAATGAATACACAGAACGATCGCAAGCGGCACAAAACATACGAAATTTCCGCTTGAAATGATAAGTGCTGCTGCCGCAAGAACAGTAATGAGCAGGAGTATCGGAAACTCCTTACCCTTATCACCATCAGGCGTCAAAGTCTCATGCCTAAGCATCCATATGGTTTCTCTTATATGTGTGACCGGATCTTTGTCAGCCGAAGGTGCTTTATAAGCAGCCATCTGCTCCATAAGCTTTGCATCTATATCCGCATCCAGAGCTATATCATATTCTTTAATGAGCTTCATCTCCGGTTCTTCAAGTCCAAGTGATGAATAATACGCTTTTGCATCCGCGTCATCATAAACCCCTGTATAGTCATACAATGCAGTCCTGGCGTCATTGTATTCCATATACTCTGCATATCCGTTTGATGAATATGCCGCCTTATCTGTCGCAATAAACAATAAGAAAAGCACAGCAGGAACGGCACATATCTTAAGCAGCTTAGTCAGGCGTTCCTTATCTTTATTCTTAAGTGAGGCTATGACCGAAATTGCAGCAGCTATAAATGCAAAAGGAATCACCATAAAGAAAGTCTGCTTCCTGATCTCGTCACAGAGTATCATCAAAAGCATTCCGGTAACGATCGGATATTTCCTGAGTTCTTTTTCAAAAACTCCTTCTGCAAAAAGGAAAAGCCCTGCAGCGCCTGCGACTGCTGCCACTACGGTATAGTGAAGCTGCATTGCATATATCGCATAGATCGCAAACCAGAGCGATATCAAAAAAACGACCTTAAACACAGCTTTTTTGATTGTCTTATCTGATGAAATGAGTTCTTTGGCTACAAGTGCAAACGAAGCAAGACACACAGCCTGAAGAAAGAATTCAAACACAGAAACCGAGGGAAATATTCTGCATATGAGTGCAAGCAAAGCAGAGAGAGGAACTCTCATATATACTGTCATAAACGAATTCTCGCCTGCATAACTTCCATCGAGAATAGAACGTATCATCACATCATCGTTTATCACAAAGTGCGGATCCGACGGTGCCGCCATGAAAGCAGCCAGGGCGACAGCAAACGTAAGAATATAGCAAAGGATCAATTTTATTTTCAGTTTTCTATCAGTTTTATCCATCTGCCAATCGCCTTTTTCTCAGAAAATCTTTCCGCGCACTCCATGCCTGTTTTTATATAACGTTCTGTTTTAGTTTTATCCGCAAGCATATCCTCACACGCCTTGTAAAGTGAAGATCCTGCAGGATCCCCATTATCCTCCGAATGCCTTCCGCCGCCTTCATATCTGAAAGCTCTGGTAAGCACTCCGTACTTTGCATATTCAACATCTTCTGCATGCTCATGTATATCGGTATCGGGAGCCAGTATCTCACGCGCACCGGATGGCATATCACAGGATACGCAGGGCAGTCCGCAGGCTGCAGCTTCGGTGAGTACCATCGGAAGTCCCTCGTAATCGGAACACAGCACAAACAGATCCGACGCCGCCATATACATAAACGGGTTTGAAACATTTCCGGGCATGAAAATATGATCTGAAAGATGCATCTGTGAGGCAAGCGAAACCAGTTCTGTTCTTAACGGTCCATCGCCCAGTATCACAAGTCCGGCATCTTCAAAGCCGTTATCTCTTAGTTTTAAAAGAAGCTTCACAAGCCTCTCCTGACGCTTTACTTTCTCCATCCTTCCGACATTTATGATAAGTTTCCCATGTGATCGCCTGAAGGTCTCAAAATCACCCGGGAGCTGTTTTTTCATTAATGACTCTATCCTTGAAAGATCGGAAAAATTATAGATGACTGAAAGATCTCTTTTTTTAACTCCGAAATTCTCATTCATATCGCAGGCAGCCATCTTTGAAACACAGATATATCTGTCCGCAAACGATCCTATTAATCTGTGGAGAAACTTATAAACTGCATTGCAGGGCTCGTCAACGGAAGGCATTGAATGAAAAACACATATGACCCTGCATCTGTTTCCTGCAAACCTTTTTCCCGAAAGGACATTTACAAGATCAGCACCGTTTAAATGACTGATGACAGCCTTAAGTTTAAGCTCCTTTTTGAGCTTCCTTACGGCTGCCACTCGTTTTATCGTATTGGAAGCACGTTTAAACGCGCCTCCCTCCTTTATGGGCGGGATACGCAGATCGACCTTTTTTCCGGCGTATTCATAGATTATCCCTTCACCGTCAAAAAGCACATAATAAACATTGTAATAGTGTGAAAGCGCAAGAGTCATATTGGCGGCCATGCGTTCAGCTCCGCCGCCGTATCCGTTCTGCACCAGAACGGCGATATTTTCCTTTTGAGACTTATGAGAAGCCATAGAATTCTTTCACCTTGGAGATTATGTACATATTATCCTCCTCAGTAAGTTTGTAATACATCGGAAGCCTTGTGAGCCTTTCGCTCTCCCTTGTTGTATAGACATCCTCTCCGTTAAATCTTCCGAATTTCTTTCCGGCAGGTGATGTGTGAAGCGGGATGTAATGGAAGACAGAGCATATGCCGTTATCTTTAAGGAAACTGATCAGCTTCGTGCGTTCCTCCATATCCTTTGTCTTTATATAAAACATGTGTGCATTGTGCTCGCACCCTTCAGGCACAACGGGAAGATCGATCTTCCCAGCCTCTGCAAGATCCCTAAGCCCGTTATAGTAGGTGTTCCATACTTTCATTCTGGCTTCATTTATCTCATCTGCCAATTCAAGCTGCGCATACAAATATGCAGCATTCATATCACTCGGCAGATATGATGAGCCGTAATTGACCCAGGTATATTTATCTACCTGGCCTCTGAAGAAACGGCTTCTGTCGGTTCCCTTTTCTCTTATTATCTCTGCTTCCTCAACAAGCTCAGGTGTCTTGAAGACTATTGCTCCGCCTTCACCCATGCTGTAATTCTTTGTTTCATGAAAAGAAAAACATCCGAGATCGCCTATGGCTCCGAGACTCTTTCCTTTATACTTTGACATGATGCCCTGAGCCGCATCCTCGATCACCTTGAGCCCATGACGTTCTGCAATATCCATTATGGTATCCATCTCGCATCCTACACCGGCATAATGAACAGGAACTATAGCTTTAGTCTTTTCCGTGATCGCAGCCTCTATCTTTGTTTCATCTATATTCATCGTATCAGGCCTGATATCAACAAACACAGCCTTTGCGCCACGCAGCACAAAAGCATCCGCAGTCGAAACAAAAGTATATGAAGGCATTATCACTTCATCGCCTTCCTTTATACCGGAAAGGAGCGCCGCCATTTCCGTAGCATGTGTGCATGAGGTTGTAAGAAGACACTTTGCCGCACCTGTCTTTTTTTCTATCCACTCATTACACTTCTTGGTATATTTGCCGTCACCGCATATTTTTCTGGACTCTACACAGTCTTTTATATATTCGATCTCACGACCGGTAAAAGGTGGCACATTAAAACTGATCATTTAACAGATCCTCCATCATACTTTTAAGATCATACGGAACAAAATAAGCATATCCGTCATTGCTGTATTCACAGGTGTAATTATTGGTACTCATAAACTCCATCAGTGCAAGTCTCTTAAGCATTGACGGTCCGGAGTCAGTTGTTTTCGCAGAATATGAATATACCTCATTCGCCCCAAAGCCCTCTGCTTCTTCTGCGCTCATTATTATAACAGGAAGCGTGTCATCAGCATCAAGTTTATTAAGCCCCTTTGAAAATTCAATATAAGGATAGCTCTCAAGGTCCGGCCACAAAGTAGGCAATGCCGGCGGCATATCAAGAATATAATAGAATCCGGGAACATTACCCCATGTAAGAAGCTTTGCACCATCCTCAACATTTTCAGACTGATTCAGTGCATCGGCAAGTCCGCACAGCTCATCCCTTTCATACTTCGGTCCGTACAGGCCGTTTAAAACAGGTATGCTGTTCCCGTAGGCAAAACGTCTCACCTCAAAAGTCTGGCCGTCTCCTACCCTGAAGCAATATACCAGTCCGAACAGCATCGCCTGAACAGCAACCAGCCCCGTAAGCAGGCAGACAAATGCCTTTGAAGGAAAAAGCACGATGTTATCCTTCAGAATCCTTAAATATCCTGCCATGACGCATACAGCAGCAGGCATTATCACAAACATATTATTGATCACTGCAAACAGATGATTGTTAGTACCTAACGGAGTTATAAGTATTATCAATATCCCCATCACCGAAAGCAGCTTTTCATGATCCTCCATCCAGGGAAGAAATATAGCTGAAAAGAAAACAAGCAATGATATGATTATAAAAACAACGCTGATATTAAATATACTGCCGTTGTTCATGTATTTAAATGTGAAGACTCCGTTGCGTCTGTAATATTCAAACAAAAGTCCCATTGCGGCAATAAAGATAACCTTCTTTATATTTACTATCAACTTTGCCTTCTTTTCAGAGCAAACCGATGATACGGGCTGAAAAAGAAACATGAGAACTCCGGCAAAGATAACAACTGCTGCAACACCGGCAAATCTCATATTGCCTCTGTAGTTTTCAAGTATTGTCATAAGCATAAGCTTCATCGAATAGCCTGAACTTCCGGATCCTCCGGTTCCCGAAAGAAGACCTTTAATCCATTCAAGCATCGAGCTTATCTTCTCCGCACTGTTTCCTCCGGAAAATTTTGCGTAGGCAAAAAATACCGCAAGCCCGGATAAAGCTCCTGCAATATACCCGAGAATGCAGAGCCCTATCGCTTTAAACATTCCTTTACGTTTTTTGATAATGAAGGCGCAGATAACAAATATGATCAGCAGCACTTCCACTGCATTTGAGATGCGAACCAGAAGATTGATCCCCAGCAAAAGACCTGCAAGGAAGAATCTGACATCCTTTTTCTTTTTACCTTCAAAAGCCGTGAACAGAAACATACATGCCGCTGTCAGGAGGAAATATGTCAGATAATTGTAAAGTATAACTGAAGGGCACCAGCACAGACCGAGTGCAGTCATCCCCGATACGAAAAGGATAAATGGTTTTACTTTATTTCTGAGAGAAAAATACACAATGATCACAGATGCCAACGGAAACAGCTTTGTAACTATATTCATTGCAAGAATGCTTCCGCCAAAGATCTTTGTCAGAAACGCACCTGTAAGTATCGATAGAAATGTAGCATTCTCAAAACTGCCTGTGAGCTCTCCCATGAATCGGTAATTGCCCAGACTGTATGTGGTATCGGAAAGATCTACTCCCCTCCACACGCCCGCAAATGCAAGTATTGCAAAAGCTGCAAGGTAAAAATATTCAGTCTTCTTTTTCATCGCAATAAAACTCCTTATACCATACAGCAAATTCATGTAATCCCTTTTTCAGCGGTGTATCCGGCCTGAAACCAAAATCTCTTTCAAGCGCCGAAGTATCCGCATATGTCACGGGCACATCACCCGGCTGCATGGGAACCAGCTCTTCATGAGCTTTTATATCAAAATCCTTAGCTAGTATGCCCTGGTCTTTCAGTTCATCTCCAAGCATCTCTATGAAATCCATAAGTCCGACAGGCGAACTGTTTCCGATGTTGTAAATAGAATACGGCGGTACCGGAAGACCATCCTCTCCGGTACGTTTTTCGGGAGCGCCGTGCATCACACGGAACACACCTTCTGCCACATCATCCACATATGTAAAGTCTCTTCTGCATTTTCCGTAATTGAATATCTTTATGTTTTCATTTTTCTTAAGCTTGTCAGTAAATCCAAAATAAGCCATATCCGGTCTGCCCGCAGGTCCGTATACCGTAAAGAATCTGAGCCCGGTGGAAGGTATCGTATAAAGCTTGCTGTAGGCATGCGCCATAAGTTCGTTTGATTTCTTTGTGGCCGCATAGAGAGATACCGGATGCTCTGCAGGCTCTTCAACCTTATAAGGGATGCTTGCGCTGCTTCCGTATATCGAAGAGGATGAAGCATATACAAGATGCTCCACTCCGGTCTTTCCATCATCATAAGAATGACGGCAGGCTTCAAGCAGGTTGTAGAATCCTATGATATTTGACTCAATATAGGCATCCGGATTCACTATCGAATAACGCACGCCTGCCTGAGCCGCAAGGTTTACAACACATGCAAAGGGATACTGTGAAAACAGTTCCTTAACAAGTCCCGCATCGGCAATATTACCCTTCACGAATTTCCAGTCAGAAGAAGAATCCTTTATGGCATCTTCAATCTTCTTAAGCCTGAATTCCTTTATCCTCACATCATAATAATCATTCAAACTGTCAACACCGATGATGTGGAAGCACTCGTCACTTTTTATCATCCGCATTATAAGTGCGGAACCGATAAATCCTGCCGCTCCCGTTACCAGTATGTATTTATCGTTAAGGTTTATTCTGTCCATTTATTTTTCCTTTTTGAATATCCAGAGTTTGCTGAAGATATAGTTCAGTATTATAACAACCACTCCGATAAGAAGCTTTGCAACCTTATCATTCATGAAGTGTATAGCTCCCGTAAACAGCACCTGTTCAACAACAAACGAAAGAACTCTTGCCGTAACAAAAGCCATAAATTCCTTAAACACAGGACCAAAGCCATGTTTGTCACTGTGAAATACAAACACGCGATTGGTCGCATAGGCAAATATAACAGCCACTACCCATGCAATAACATTTGAGATCCAGTCTCTTGCATAATCCGCTGAGATGATCTGTTCAAACTGCGAGCCCGCAAAAAGCGTGATGCTCTGATCGATAATACCGGTAAGTATGACATCCGCACAGAGCACATATGCAACCCAGTTAAATACTGTGGTAAGCCCGCCCGTTATAAGATAATCAAAACCTTCCTTTTTGTCATAATAGATCTTCATGCAGGAATCCATGAATCTCTCACAAAGTACAAACAGCTTTGCACGTAGGAAATCCACTGCCACGCCCGCTGTAAATACTACCACAAGCGAAACCGCGAAATTAAGCACCCTTGCAGATATCCCCATCTTATCATTTACATGCAGCCAATCAAGCCAGCTGTAACGTATGAGCAGATGCTCATGAAGAAGATACACGCCGAACACATAAGGTGATATCCCAAGAATGATCTTTTTAATAAAACCATTCTTTATCTCGATCTTCTTAAAAAGCATCACAAGTGCAACGGAAGATATGAGCACAAAAACAAAATTGTAAGCAGAGGGAACCGTGATTCCATATTCATAACCGCAGGTCTTTCTGTACAATGCCGCAAACACACGATAGGAAAGGAATGTAAGAAGAACCGCTGATACATACCAAAGGGAAGCCGAAAGCTTTGTCTTCATAAATCCAAGACCATACCTGCCTATGTAAGATGCTGTTATATAAAGCACGAGGAACCAGATCACGCCATTGCCTCTGTCATCGATAAGCTCAAAAGGAAGACATGAACGAGAAACACAGTAGACTGTAAGAAGACCTATCACAACAGAAAGATGAGTCTTCTTATCTGTTGTCTTAAGGGCATTGGCAATAAAAGGCATAAACAGAGACAGGATTATGAATGCTCCTGCGAACCAATAATGGCCGTTTACTACAGGGAACAGGAAGAACAGTACATTGTAGACATTTACCTGCTCGACAATAAAGGCCGTATCTCCGTTTATTATCGCCGCTGTCACAAAGATGATATAGATAAACGCACTGTAAAAGAAAACCTGAAGCCAGAGCATAACAATACGCTTTATGCTGAATCTGTATTTTTCAGCAAACAGTCCGCTTATTATGACATATACATTCACACAGCCCAGACATGCGGCTTCAAGTATCCACGGTATTGAAGAAACTACTGAGAGATCCCCCTTCTGATCAGGCAGCATTCCGCCCTTTCCCAGATAATGAAGTGTGATCACCATGAACATCGCAAGTATCCGGAGCAGTTCGAGTCCGGTCTCGCGTGATATATTCTTCTTTACAGGCGGAACTGACGCATCTTTCAGTTTCTTCTCATAAGTAATGCATCTGTCAGAGCTGCTTACTTTTTTATAACCAAGGCTTTCAAAAACCGCAGCCGAAGATGCATTGTCATTCTTAACTTCTGCGCACAGTGTTTCTATACCCTCTGCTTCTTTATCCTTAAGAAGTTCCGACTGCATAAGAGCAAGCATCTTCCTGCCTATGCCCCGACCTCTGTATGAAGCATCAACACTATAGCTTACGAAAGCTTTCTTTTTATCCTTCTCATCACGCTCTATACGCACCTGCCCAAGCGGCATCAGGAAATCCATGCATACAAAAAGAAAGGCATTTTTATCCTCAAGCTTTTTCTTAAACCACTTTTCGTGATCTTCTTCCTTTATCACCACACTGTCAAATGACGCCGCCCTGACAGCGCCGTCATTCGCCCAGTTCAGATACATTTTTTTATCGTAGGCATTAGCCTTTCTGAGTATAAGACCCATAGCAGGTTCCTTTAAGCATTACTTTTTCTGCCCTTTTTTATATCCCTGTATTTAAAGAGCAGTACATATTTGATAAAGAACAGCAGATTATTTTTCATCTGCAGGTCTATGAAATTTCTGTTCTCATCTGAAATATACTTCTTTACATAGATATTTTTTCTGAATTCAGGATACTCCTTAAGTATCATCTTCTTCAGACTCTGCGTATAAGCAGGCTTTCTGCTTTGTCCGCTATACATATAAGAAAACAGCGTGTTTGCATATGCGCATTCCGTAAAATGGAATTCCACTTCATCGGGAAAACGATCTGTGATACCACGTCTTCTGCATTCCTCAAGAAATATCTCTCCGGCTTTCACACGATCCCTGCATTTTGCGATATCCACATGATGCGTCGTGGAAGTCCCCACCGTCAGATAATGGTACAGAGGCTCCCTCACATATTCAAAATGTTTGAAATACACCGTCCATAGCGGACCTGCGCAGTTATCTTCGTAAAAGATCCCTTCAGGAAAACTGAGTCCGTTTTCATCGATGAGACTTTTTCTGTATATTTTGGTAACACAGCTTCCGCTTCTGACTATCAGACTCTTATGCTTTTCATCATCAAGCACGCCTGTCTGGGCATCCGTATTAACTGTCACATTCTGTCCCGGCTTGTAATCATAGCGGTCTGTAATGGTATAGTCGCATCCGACAACATCTGCGCCTGTTTTTTCGCCTTTGCTAAGCAGCTTCTCATACATATCCGGCGAAGCAAAATCATCACCGTCTATAAAACCTATCCAATCTCCGGAAGCTATCTTCATGCCTCTGTTTCTGGCGCCGCCCTGTTTATGATTTTCTTTGCAGTAAACTGCTTTGAAAAAACCCGGGCGTTCTTTTGAAAGCCTCTCTTCGAACTCCTTTATGACAGCAGGCGAATCATCCGTGGAAGCATCATCCACAACTATCACTTCCATATCAGCAAGTGTCTGCGCCTCAAGCGATTCAAGGCAGTGTTTAAGCCGGTCTTCCGGGGCTGTATTGTAAACAGGAACTATTACCGAAAGCTTCATATTCTTTCCGCATCAGCAAGCGCTTCAATGATAACCTTATCCATATCCAGATACTTGTACTTGCCTAACCTTCCGCCAAATATCACATTAGGGCGCTTCGCTTGCGCAAGCTTCGTATATTCAAGATAAAGACTGTTGTTCTTCTCGTCATTCATCGGATAGTACGGTTCATCCCCACGCTTCCACGTAGCCGGATACTCATGCGTTATGACAGTTTTGGGATTCTTAACTGCCTGCTGTGAACATCCGAATTCAAAATGCTTGTGCTCTATAACTCTGGTGTAAGGAACCGAAGCTTCCGTATAATTGACTATAGCACTTCCCTGATAATTCTCCTTATCAAGCACTTCGGTTTCAAAACGAAGACTTCTGTATTCAAGTTCGCCCAGTTCGTAATCAAAGAATTCGTCTATCATTCCCGTAAATACTATCTTGTCTGCACATTCATCAAAGCTCTTTCTGTCGGAAAAATAATCCGTATTAAGCTTGATCTCCGCACCATCAAACATTTTTTCAGCTATGGCTGTATATCCGCCTATAGGAATGCCCTGATAAGGATCATTGAAATAATTATCATCATAAACAAATCTGACAGGAAGACGCTTGATTATGAAAGCAGGAAGTTCTGTGCATTTCCTGCCCCACTGTTTCTCCGTATAGCCTTTGATCAGCTTTTCATAAATATCACTGCCGACCAGTGATATAGCCTGTTCCTCAAGGTTACGCGGCTCAGTGATCCCTGCTGCCTTTATCTGTTCATCTATCTTTGCCCTTGCTTCATCAGGTGTCTTTACTCCCCACATTCTGCTGAAAGTATTCATATTGAACGGCAGATTGTAGATCTCATCTTTGTATCTTGCAACAGGCGTGTTGGTAAACCTGTTGAAGTCGGCAAACTGATTTATATAATTCCATACGTTTCTGTCGGAAGTATGAAAGATATGCGGACCATATACGTGAACATTTATGTTCTCGACCTTACCGGTATACATATTGCCGGCAATATGATCCCTTCGTTCTATCACAAGCACCTTTTTTCCGGACTTTACAGCCTTGTTTGCTATAACACCGGAATACAGGCCCGCTCCAACGAGCAAAAGATCATACTTCATATTTTCGCCTCCTTATCCTTAAGGATCTCCTCAAGGCTTCCGTAACTCTTTACATTCCTTGCATCCCAGAACTCTTTGCATCTGAAGCCTCTGTTAAGGATATAAGCCTTAAGACCTGTCTTCTGTGCCAGTTCATACTCATTTTCGGTATCGCCTATTATCGTGATCTCGGCTTTCTCATATGCTTTCCTTATCGCCTCAACAGCCTTCAGTTTTTCCTCCAGCGCATTCATGGGATCGGCCTTTATCACCGCATCCGGATAAGGGAAAAGATCAAGTGCGCGCAATTCGGTATTCAGGCCCAGATCATTGCTCCTTGCTGTAAGGAATATGATCCCCGAAAGAGGATATACGCTGTTTAAGAAAGGAAGCGCATCTTCATAAAGTCTGTCCTCATGAATATATGCCGAAAGCTCTATCTTAGCACTCCACATCGCTGCTGCTCTTGCCGCATCATCGCGATCAAGATGGAGCACCTCCTCAAGATAGTCCCTGCTGCTCTTGCCAAATGACTTGTAGGCCATATACTCGTCACCGTTAAAGCCGTTGTTCTTTATTCCGGCAAGGACATCCTGCATAACGCTGATATGTCTTTCCCTGCTGTCGATTATCGTACCGTCAAGGTCGATAATAAGTATGCGCTTTTCCATCAGATCTGTACGTTCACTCATCTCACTGTGACCTCCTTATACACTCTGAGCACTGTTTTCACGCTTTCATCCACAGTCAGCCAAGAGGGATCGATCTGTTCCCCAAGTATCCAGGCAAGAAGCGCCCTCACGGTGTCAAATCCCGCAGCCGCAGAAAGACCGGTTCCGGCTGCAAGTCTGAGATTAACATCCATTACAAGCCATTCATCACCCCTGTGGACAAATTGTATATTAAAGACCGGAGGGAAAGGAAGCAGTTCCGTAAAACGTTTGATCACTTTCTCCACTTCCGGAATTTTTAAAAACCTTGCTTTGGTACAAACACCGCTCTTGGCTTCCAGACGTTCCCTGATAGCTATGGAGCAGTCTATGCCGTCATAGAAGCACTCCGCCGTAACTTCCTCCAGTGCATCTGCTCTGGAGCCTTTTCCGGTGCAATCTTCCTGCACAACGATCCTGTCAAGCAATGAGCTGTCTATGCGTTTTATATCCGAGCCTTTGATACGCCTTGCCCCCATTGACCCGAAACCATTTTTCTCTTTTATAAAATATGTTACATCATCCTCCACCTCATCCATTTGGATCACAGGAATAGTCGGTATGCTGCAAGCCTTGCAGTATTCATATAGTCTTATCTTGTGATTAAGTGTGCGTGAAGTGCGCACGAGAGGAGCAGTTGACTTTATGCCAAGTTCATGAAACTGCTTAAGATCTTCCGCAAAGTATGCCTGTTCCCACGGAATAATAGGTATCACGGCATCTATGCCGTTTGCCTTCAAAAGGTTATACATATATGAGGCGTAACCCTCACTTTTAACGGGAGGCACAGTAATGAAACGATCCGCAAGAGTTGCAGATGCCACTAATTCGGACGGATTCGTATCCGTGATAAACAGTTCTATTCTGTCATCATAATATTTTCTCAGCGTATCCGCTATCTGCCAGGCTGAGCCGGTGCCTCCGGCAGTCACTAATACTTTGGTTTTCATAGTGTCTATTATACTGTAAACAGTACTATTTTTAAAGTAAAAAAAGGCTCTCCGCTTAAGCGGAGAGCCCTTTTAGATCATCTTAGTCTTCTTTCTTTTTCCTGAGTATCAGTACTGCAGCTGCAGACGCTGAACCAATTGCGAGTAGGATCAATGCAAGTGTTTCATTCACTCCGGTCTTAGGCACTGCATCAGCCTTTGCCTTAGGAGCGCTTGCCCATACACTCTCGGTGTAGGAAACTATCTCACTGTCATCAGTTATCTGCGCACGAATCTGGGTGTTCTTATCAGCCTCTGTAACAACATAAGTGCTCTGTGTTGCATTGGGGATATTCTCCCAGGTATCACTATCAGGTGACTTCTTCTGCCACTGAACTTCTGAATTCTTCTTCTCAGGAGTTGATACTGTATCGTTAGGCTTAACCGTCTTCTTTCTCTTAGCCTTGGGTGTCGGCTTAGGAGTTACAACAGTTTCCTTAACAACCGGCTTCTCAGGCTCCGGAGTAGGTGCTGTAGTTTCTGTTACAGGCTCCGGATTAACAGGCTCTACAACAACTGTCTTAGGTGTAGGTGTAGGTGATGCCGTAGGTGTTGATGTTGCGGGAGCAACTGTAGGTGTTGCTGTAGCAGTAGGTGCATCTGTAGGTGTAGGTGTTGCCGTAGCAGTTGCCGTGGGTTCTTCCGTAGGCGTAGGTGTTGCTGTCGGTGTTCCGCCTGTTGCACTATTTTCAGATGTCGACTCCTCCTTAGGTGTAGGAGTTACCGTAGCTGTAGGTGTTGCCGTAGGCTCATCTGTAGGCATCGGTGTAACAGTAGGTGTTACTGTAGGTGTAGGCGTTGCCGTAGGCTCTTCCGTAGGCTTAGGTGTTGCTGTAGGCGTTGCTGTCGGTGTTGCCGTAGGTGTTGCTGTCGGTGTTGCCGTAGGTGTTGCTGTCGGCGTTGCCGTAGGTGTTGCTGTAGGCGTTGCCGTAGGTTCTTCCGTAGGTGTCGGAGTAGCCGTAGGTGTTGCTGTCGGCGTTCCGCCATCCGCATTATTTTCCGATATCGTCTCCTCCGTAGGTGTAGGTGTTGCTGTCGGAGTAGCCGTGGGTGTTGCCGTAGGTTCTTCCGTAGGCGTAGGTGTTGCTGTCGGCGTAGCCGTAGGTTCTTCCGTAGGCGTAGGTGTTGCTGTAGGTGTTGCTGTCGGCGTTGCCGTAGGTGTTGCTGTAGGTGTTGCTGTCGGCGTTGCCGTAGGTGTTGCCGTAGCAGTAGGCGCTGTTGTAGGTGTTACTGTCGGTGTTGCCGTAGGTGTTGCCGTAGGTTTTGCAGTCGGCGTTGCCGTAGGTGTTGCCGTAGGTGTTGCCGTAGGTGTTGCTGTCGGCGTAGCTGTAGGTGTTGCCGTAGGTGTTGCTGTCGGCGTTGCCGTAGGTGTTGCTGTAGGCGTAGCTGTCGGTGTTGCCGTAGGTGTTGCTGTCGGTG
>ATWC01000005.1 GCA_000421045.1 Lachnospiraceae bacterium NK4A179 | reverse complement strand
TTATTTTACAAGCCTTTCAGATTTCCTAAAAATTTTTAGTCCCCCAAAAGAGCCCCAGACCAAGCCGATGTATTTTACCACGCAGGAAGCCCTGTTATCAAATGTCGGCAACTATCCGAATGTAAGTACTCAATCATCGGTACTCTTAAAATTCTATCATACTTATGAGATGATCGTCCCATTAAACATATGATTGGAGGTCATACCGATATGTCAGATTAGATTTGTTGTCATTCTTTTTTCTTCAAATATTCTTTTATCTTAAACGTGCAAAAATATGGGAATGTAAAAATATCATTTGCATGTCCTACATTAAAATCGCCAAGCTTTATTCCAAATGAGATATCACCATAGTTCTTATTCTTGATCAATGCAGACAACGATTTTGATTGATTACTGTTAGACTTGACTTCAACAGGAATCAAATCATTTTGCGTTCTTACGAAGAAGTCTTCTTCAAGAGTAGAATTCTCCTTCTTATAATAGAAAAGCCCAAGCCCCTGCTTCACAAAAGCCTCGGCAACGAAGTTCTCATAAAGAGCACCTTTATACACTCCGAGATTCTTGTTAACCCTTAAATCTTCCTGTGCTTCCTCATCTAACGCAGAAACAAGCAGACCAGTGTCCGGATAATACAGTTTATACTTACTCTCCTCCACATTACCTTTAAGCGGTAACTCAGGAAACCGCAAGCACTGACACTCCGTAATAACACCTGCATCAATAAGCCATTCAATACATCCGGTGTATTCCCTGGATCTTGCATTCTTTTCAATTTTATTAAACTGGAACTTCTTATTCTCTTTTGCAAGCTGCGCAGGAATACTTCTGTACACACTAATTATTTTTGTCTGGTCGAGGCTTTCTGCATATTTTCTTACATCTTCTTCGTAATCAAGCCTAATCTGTTTCTGTGCATCCAATGTACCGGAAAAAAGGCCTGTCTCTATATAAGTTTTAACTACGGCCGGCATTCCTCCTAACACGCAATAATCTAAGAATAAGCTCTTAAAAATCGACAGTTCATTTTCATTAAAAGGCTTATTATCAATCATGTGAATTAAGATAGAATTTATCTGTTCCTGACTATACCCTTTTGCCCAAAGAAACTCTTCGAAGTCCATCGAATACATTTCATAATCGGTCTTTGCTCCAACACTATTACTGTGAATCTTTTTATAATTAATCCCAAGCATTGAGCCACTACAGATAACATCATATTTTCCATCTATCTTAAAAGACTTAAGAGTCGTAGCCACATCCGGATTCTCTTGTATTTCATCAAAAATAAGTATAGTTTCATCAGGAATAAACTTAAAAGCCGGATTTGCCAAAGAGATATTCTTAAGAACACTTTCTACATCATAACCATCTGCAAGTATCTGCATGTATTTCTTTTCAAGAGCAAAATTGATATACACAACATTTTCATAGTTCTCCCCAGCAAAATGCAAAATGGATTCTGTCTTACCGATTTGTCTCGCACCTTTTACTATAAGAGGCTTATGCTCCGGATCTGCTTTCCAGCCATTTAAATATTCATCAATCTTTCTTCTGTAATACATTCCTCTACCTCCAAGCAAATGTTATCACAAAACATGAGGCACTTTCAAGCATATTCTCGCATTTTATGAGGCACTTTATGTCGCAAACACGCATTTTATTAAATCTCAAACTCTTGCCACCACACCTTCAGTTCAAGAATCTCCATAAAAAAGAATGGTACACTGTTTACAGTGTACCATTCCATAAGCCCCCATCTCTATAGATACTTTTCCTCGGAGATGATGGAAAGGTGAAAAACTGGATGATCTACGAGAAAATACAAGAACTGAAACGCAGCAGACTAAACAAATCCCAGGTAAGCCGCCGGCTGGGCATAGATTATAAGACAGTCCTAAAATATTGGGACATGCTGCCAGATAGCTTTGCAGAAAAATGTTCCTAGGCACAGGCCCGAAAAGAAGTCAGAAAAATATAAAAATATCGTCCTCCAAAACCTTCAGAGATATCCAGACATGACTACAGCGCAGACTTCCCGTCTTCATCAAATAATCTAGCTAGTGTCATCATGTATGATTCTATGCAAGCTTCGAATACACCCCCAGCACGCGATTTATCTTATCATCACCATGAAATTCCATTAGTAGCGCCTCGCCGCTTATATTCAATCTTTCTCTTTTATATACCGACCGGACTTTAACCTTTCATCCGCAGGTTTCTCCGACTCTTCCGGAATTACCCATACGTTTCCAAATTTTTCTGCACCTTCAATACGGCCTTCAAGGCATAGTGCATTAACCCTTCTCTCACTTATTCCCCATTCTTTAGATACTTCTGAAATTTTCCTATATCCCTGCATAGGCATTTCCTTCGATAAACAAAAAGCTGCATCATGATATGCATAACGCACTCACAATGCCGCTATAGGTCATATTCTTATCGGTAACTGGCTGACATTGAACAACTGCTGATGCATAATATTCGTTAGTCCCTATAGTTTTGCGTCACCACCTTTCGATGGCTTTGCCACTAATATGAATTGTGAGCGATTATAAGCAAATACTCGAACAAAATCAATGTCATTATTGGTAATTATGCACTATATTAAAGACTTTGTGCTCAATTATCTGTAAAAAACAGCCACCCCCCCTCGTTACTCATTATGCTTTTCCTTTCACTTCATCAAACACATCCGTGATTTCTTTTCCCGGCGCTTTGGTTGCCAGACTTACTGCCACGATACAAATAAGACTCAGCACAAATCCTACCGCGAGCGAGTATAAACCTGTAGCCTTAGCGAGTGTCTGGCCGTTCACTAAGGGAATGTAGTCCCAGAGGATCACACACAATGCGCCGCTTACCAGCCCCGCGATCGCTCCCTGCAGATTGGTACGCTTCCAGAACAAACTCATCAATACAAGCGGGCCAAAAGCAGCTCCAAGCCCCGCCCATGCATCGGAAACCAGTCCCATAACAGAGGAATCCGGATCCAGAGCGATCACATAAGCAACCAGCGCAATTACAATGATCGCCGCCCTGCTCAGCATCAGAACCTTTTTATCATCCGCATCTTTTTTGATCACACCTTTGTAAATATCCTCCGAGATCGCAGATGCACTCACCAGGAGCTGGGAGTCTGCCGTGGACATGATCGCAGCAAGAATACCGCTTAAAAAGATACCTGCTATAATCGGCGCATTGATCTCCTCTGTAAACACACGCTTGATCATTTCAATAAATATATGTTCCGAACCGAACATTGCACCTTCCACACCGGATTCTTTGAACTGTGAGAAATCCATATAGGCGCGTCCCAGAATACCGATGACGCCTGCGGCTGCCAGAGACAGTGTCACCCAGCTTATCGCTATGACTTTTGAACGTTTCATAGCCTGCTCGTCTTTTACCGCCATAAAACGTACCAGAATGTGCGGCATACCGAAATATCCGAGCCCCCACGCCAGGCCGGAAATAATACTGATAGCATTGTTACCATGCATAAAACTCGTAAAACTGCCAATATCTTCCACACCGTTTGCGGCCAACCCGCCCGGAACGGTAGTCCCGCTCCCCGTCATAATGGCGTAAACCGCAATAGGTACCACCAGCAGACCGATCAGCATCAAAGTTCCCTGGACCAGGTCAGTCGTACATACTGCGCGAAATCCCCCCATAAACGTGTACGTAAGGATAACCAAAGCTCCGATCGTCAATGAGATCTTATAATCCAGACCAAAAACGGAATTAAACAGTTTTCCTCCGGAAGCAAATGCAGAGGCCGTATAAACGGTAAAGAACAATGCGATGATGATGGAGGAAATCGTCATCAGGATCTTCTTTTTATCCCCATATCTGTTTTCAAAAAACTTTGGAAGTGTTACGGAATTTCCGGCCGCGATCGTATATCTGCGTAACGGCGAAGCTACAAAGATCCAGTTGAGTGCCGTACCAAGCAAAAGCCCGATACATACCCAGCCGTCACCGGAAAGCCCCGACAAAAAGATAGCTCCCGGCAATCCCATCAAAAGCCAGCCGCTCATATCCGAAGCCTGCGCAGACATCGCTGCCACAAACGCTCCAAGCGATCTACCGCCCAAAAAATAATCTTCGGCATTCTCATTTTTCTTGCTGTAGATGGCACCGATCACCACCATCATTAGCAGATAGGCGACCAGTGTCATAAAAATCCATACCATCGTAGTTGTCATTCCAATTCCTCCTTGATGCTTTTTTCGTCACGGCAACTGTTGATCTGCTTTTTCCCGCATTAACTGCTGAATTACACAAAAATTACTATACATCAAAAATTTCCTTTAGGGAACTTTTTGCATTTTTTCCAGATGATATAATGAAAACATATAATCCGGATATATATAACTATTAGGGAGACGGTGATATGAGTATTATTGATACGACATATGATGTTCGTTTGGACACACCTAAAGGAAAGGATCCGGACAGCTGCAGTCCGACACTAAGAAGATATCATCAGTTATTATGGAGCAAAGAACTCCCCTGCGGTCAAAGGCTTGAACTCAATGACAAGCTTATTGGATATATCGGGGAGACAGAATACTGGTTCTCAGGTGACGGCATCGGACATTCCTATTCTCGCTGGGGTAAGATGGCGCACATCATCTCGCAGATCGACCCTGCCGTTATTGAAAACTTCATTCATAACGGCTATACAATTGCCGGCAATATCATCTTCCCCGCCAATGTGTCGAAGGGAAAGATGTCAATGAATCAGAGACGCGGGATCATCGTCAAGATATGTGATTGCTATGACCTTACTCTTGAATGCATAAGAAGATACTATCTTGGAGAGGACAGTCCTCTTTACAGTTGCATATGTGATTTCAAACCGTTCTTTGATGCGTTTGTAGATTTTAAGGGTTATGTTGATTTCTTCCTGCTTCAGGATATGGTGACTGACGATTATTCTGCAGTCAGGTATTGGTATCCGTTCCCGGGAGAATTCTACAATAATCCATTGCCACAGACTCCCGAAGAGTATCTGACTTATGTTGATACAGTCATCGATTTCTATAATAAGAGAAATGCCCGGATTGATGAATGGGCAAAAGTTAACCTGAAGGAGGCAATAGATTTATTCTGACGCTGAATCATCACAAACACAGAATTTCATCACAATTCTACTTAAACAATTCAAAAATTATTATCTATTTTTTATACGATAATCAACTCCGGTGAAATTCCAAAGATCTGTAATTGACTACAGCGCAATAGATGAAATTTATGATATATACGTTCAATAAAACCAATTGGGGGTAATTTATGAATATGCGAAATAAAGATACAAAGAGTCTTTATACATTAAGCAAAAAAACGGAATTACAAGTATCTGAGTCCATATTGGCTAATACAAGAAATATATCATCACCTATGGCGTTTTATGGAGGATATCCCCAGTTTAATATATTTTATATTTCAGACATTCATTTAGATACTATCATGAATAAAATAGTAAATCCTTCTAAATGTATTCATGATGCAGTTAAGTCATTATATAAAACCATGTCTAGCGAAGGCATCATTATTTTCAGCGGAGATATATCAGATAATTGTAAAATAACTGTATCATTTTATACTCAATTTGTGAAATATAATGATTTTATAGAATACTCGAACACGAAGAAAAAACTGTATAATTTAAAAAATGGGCGCCAAAAATCGAGCACCATGTTGCCAATTCATCGTCGCACATCTATAATTTCTAATCTGGTTTAATCACTCAATAACCTCCCAATATCCACCTTTAGTTTTACCAACCCTCTCAATAAAACCATTATTTCTCAAATAAGCAATATTATTATCAATGGCTGTAGTACTTATACCTATTATTTCTGAAAGCTCGTGTTTTGTTACATATGGATTCTGCTTGATTTCCAACAGGATTGTCTGCCTTCTGGGATTTAAAATGGGTCTATCCACATCGGAATTACCAACTTTTTTACCAACCTTTTTACCAACCTTTTTACCAACCTTTTTACCAACTTCATTAAGCCTGTTAAACGGAATCGTAACCACAATTGAATTTTCTCTAAAGGTAATGGCATCCTTGCCATATGTGTCAATAATGGTAGGAACTCCTCTTCCAGACTTTTCACTTATATGCAGTTGCAAGAATACCTCCGATAATTTCTCATTAACCGGAACAGACTCACCAAGATAAAACCCTTCCATTGTCTGTGCCGGTGCCAACGTCCCTCTGGATAATATTTCGATTCTATCAGAATAAACTGAAATCATCGGTTCATTTCCAGACGCCCAATAATTATGAAGTACTGCATTAATAATAGCCTCGCGAAATGCTTTGTTATCAAACAAAGGTACTTCTTTGCGTTCAACGACTCTGTCTGTTTCATACTATATAGACTGCAGCAAATTTATCGAACTGTGCATCCCTAAGCATTACGCACCGCCTTAATGATGCCTGAGGGGAGCGCGGATTCAAGAACGGATTCTTTGAGTTTTCTTTTCCAGTAAAAACAGAAAACAGATTGAAAAAGGGGCGATGTGGATTCGCCCCTTTCTTTAACTCACAATCCTCCATATCCGATGTCACCCCTGCGAAAGTGTGTTCTATGACTGTGGAACCTCACTTTTTGAAAAGAAGTTCTTAAGATCCTCTATCGGTATCGGCTTGGAATACTTATATCCCTGCAGATATGAAGCGTGCATGTTGATACATCTCTTCTCATCCTCTTCGTCTTCAACACCCTCATACAAAACGGAATAATGAAGTTCCGCAAACATTCCGGCAAGTTTGCCTACAATCTCCTCTGAACGCTTATCCGACTGGCTGGCTATGACGAGAGACCGGTCAAACTTTATGATGTCAAACGGAAGATTCATGATACGCTCCATATTGGAGTAACCCGTTCCGAAATCATCAAGATAAAACTTGATACCGATACCTTTAAGCTTATCAATCATTTCCTTTAAATCATTGAAATCTCTGTCTGACTGAGATTCTGTAACTTCAATGGCAATCTTGCTGTTGGGAATGTTGCTTTCCTCTATGATATCGCTCAGTTCCTTTGCAAATGCTTCATCCCTGAGATCTGACATGGCAGCATTTACGGAAATCCGCTTCACTTCATATCCCTCTGCCAGAAGATCCTTAACGGCATCGCATGTCTTGTGAAGGATGATCTTGGTCAGCACATGAATAAAGCCCATGTCTTCAGCCAATGGAATAAACTGATCCGGGAAAATCATTCCAAGCTCCGGTAGCCTCAATCGCATGAGAGCTTCTGCGGTATCGTATTTCCCTGTCTTTATGTTCAGAACGGGTTGACAATACGCCAGAACCCTTTCATCATTAAGGTCTTCTTTTCTGTAAATGTCTTCCAGCTGAACAAGTATATCTTCAGAGCGATCAAAGGCCTTTACATCTTCGTCGGTTATTTCATGCAGAGTATTTACAGGCATATGCCGCATTATATTCCTGATAAGGCTTAAGTATTCATTCCTGCGGCTTATGTCATCAATGGATTTACCCATCACAATCTTATAATCAAACCGATATTTTTCGTAATCCACCTCAAATGCTTCAAGGATCTTCCTTATGCTTTCTTCACACCTCAGATTTCCCTTCTTCGGCACCATGAGAAGAAGATGACCATTGCTTATCTCAAACAAAACTGATTTTCTGAAATGTGCGGACGGAAATCTCCTTATTTCAGCCTTGATTTCCTCAGGAAGTTCCTTGGCTTCCGCATGAAAATCCGGAAGATACATGCTCATGAAATAAAACTCAAGCTTCTTCTCATAATGATACTTAACGGCATCCTTAAGCGCCGATGCACTGATGGTTCCGGTTTCCACATTATACGGATTGGAATGAAGAAGATACATTATTGCAAGAACAGGAAGCAAAAAGGTAGCAACAGTGAAGGTGGCCTGTCCGTGACGTCCCTGGTTATACAGGATAAAAAATGATATCACTATCGTGCCAAACAGACCTAAAACAGATTTTCTGTACAATTTGTCACGATATTTCAGTATCACGAATACTATCAACGAAACAAAGGCTATATAGCCTGCCATAAACACATTAGGTCCATAGGAAGCAGTACCGTCATCCCCTATACGAAAACCTTTTCCCGATACGGTCAGTATAATATCGGTTAATATGATTATGGCATAAACACCTGTAGCTACCGACATGATCGGGACTACATCTCGTCTGTCAAGATTCAGTATCACAACAAGATAAACCACATATACAAGGAACAGTGAAAACAGCATTGCATGATAAATCACTCTAATAACATAGATAGGCGTATAACTTCCCCCTGCCATATGGGCATAGTAGTCGTGAAGGATCATATCTGACAGGGCGGCAAGGCCAAGATATATGATCATGTTCAAAAACAGCTTGAAGGTCTTGGTTCTTGTGTTGTAAGAAGTCGCAACCAATATGCCTATAACAAAGCATATGGCAATAACAAGAATGTCCCCGGCCGCCGTATAATTGTCAAAATATAGCTTTTGCCCCATTCATTTCTCCATGGCGTATAATACACCTTTTACATTTTTCCTGCATTCCTTTGTTTATCTATATAGAGCTTCTCATCTGCGCGGGTCATACACGCATATACTGAATCATTACCGTCTGTCACTTCATCATAACCGATGCTGACATCAAGCTCATAGGGAAGACTATTCTCCTGCTGCTTCTCAGCCAGATTATTTCTCAACAGTGTGATCAATCGTTCAGTGTGGTCCTCATCTTTGGGATTCTGTATAATGATCGTAAACTCGTCTCCTCCATATCTGCCCAGAAATACGGAAGCATTTATCTGGTTGCAAGTCTGTCTGAGAGCATCCGAGACGATTACCAAAGCACGATCACCCTCCGCATGTCCATACCGATCATTAATCCCCTTAAATCTATCTATATCAATCATCAGTATAATAACTCTTGAATCTTCGCTGTAACGTATCTGCTCAAGGTAACGGTTTATCTGACCTCTGTTGTTCAAATGCGTCAGATCATCCACCGATATCAGTGCTTTAGTGTTCTGTATATAAAACCACAGCCACATGATAGTACATCCAAAGCAAAAAGTCGGGGCATTTAGAGCAACAACCTGGATCATACCGAATGCCATAACACCAAAAGGGACACTACCAATAACCAGATATCGCCTCTTCTCTTCCCTTAGCTCAGATCTAAAGGCATAGGCCACAGAAAAAATGAATCCGACAATAAGATATAATGACGGAACCGCAAACATCAGGGGAAAATACAGAACATTCAACTCATTGTTCTCGTTTATCCAAAACAAAGGATTTGTTACATAAGCGATCGAAATGAACAGGACGGAAACAACCACCGGTATAAAACATAACCGCCTATTCCTGATGCTGTTAAAAAAAGACATTTTCCCTGAAACGGCTATAAACGCGAACAGCCCATATCCCATAAGGCTTATCAGGATGTAGTTTGTATAGTTAAATAGCACAGCAAAAAAACGTATTTTCGGGAACATCCCACTAAGCATTGCAGCCCAGCAGGCATCGGAAATAAAGTACAATATAAATGCGGATATCGCTCGTCCGAACCATATCTGCTTCTCCTGCTTTGTGTGAAACATCCTGTCTGTTATAAGGATCATAGTCAAAATGATCACACAAACCAGGCTTGCTTCTGTGTAAAACACAAAATAATCAAATCCCATTGGCAGGTACTCCCATTACGGTTAGATAGTTCCTTCTGCAGATGTGCGAATCACACCTCTGCCTGAACTATGTGTCCAAAGTTGATCTCATCCTGCAGTAGACCATATCATTTTGACTTCTTTGCAGCTTTTGCGCTCTTCTTTTCCGCCTTTGCTGCAGCCTTCTCCGCTTTCTTTCCACTGTTAATAAGCTTCTTAAGGATGTCTGCCTTACCAAGGTCTCCCTCCGCGGTAATCTTATGCGTAAGGTATGCATTCACAATATCAAGCTTTCCGGACATCATGTCGAGGATAGTCTTAGCATCAGCCGTTACAAGGATATCCCTGTCCTTATAATCATATGGCTGAACATCAATATGACCGTCTTTCACTTCCATATAAAAGGCACCCTCGCCTTCACCGGTTATGTTGTACTGCACCGCAAGATGATCCTTGATCCCGGATGCATCGCCCTTTGCTACGATCTTCTGTGCTTCCTTTACTACTTCATCGTAAGTCATGATAAAACCTCCTTGATTTATTGATCTTCCCATCCTTTACACACATCACACCAGCGTGTACGCACTATTACTTTCACACATTATATCCATAAACGCAATCACTCAAATAGATCGTTAAGTTCCAGCAATACTGCTCCATCTTCCGCCGCATGCCTAACCACTGACTTTTCATATCCTGATTTACTGACGAAATATATATACTTTTCTTCTATATTAGGAAATGCCAACATGGCTGTTTTTAAATCTTCATACTCCGAATGTGGCATTTTGGAATTTGTAAATTTACACTCTACAAAAATACCTTTCTTGCCAGTCTTGTCTATCATAAGTATGTCCACATCGTCCTGTGCTTTGATATGCACATTATTCCCCCACCATTTTCCTATATGATATGGTATGAAAGGAAGTTCCTTCTTTTTGGCCTTTCTCACAAAATATTCTGTGCATATTCCTTCAAAAGCATCCCCCATGTAATCAGATATTCCATCCATGATTTCTTTTGAAGCAGCATCAGCACCAAGCATTTCATAATAGGCGTTATTAGTAAATTCATACCTGAACCAAAAACGGAAAAAGTTATCCGTCAGTTTATATATTCCTTTACGACTTCCATTTCCTTCTCCACAAGGAACCTTCTTTTCTACAAGGCGCATTGTCTGTAAGGTAACAAGATACTTTGAAACTTTACTCTTGTCCTCATGAATATAGTCAGATATCTCCTGCACCTTATTTCTTCCACTTGCTATAGCACTTAAAATGCTATTATATACGTTAGGTTCCCGAAGCTCTGCCTTTAATAAGTTTGAAGGTTCTTCATTCAAATATGCCCCCTTCCTTATGATTTTGTTAGATATATTATCTTCAATCGATACACTGTCATCAAATGCTTCAAGATACCTAGGCACTCCTCCAAGAATCCCATAAGCAATCAGTTTCTGCTCGTTTGTATATGAAGGATAAAAAAGGCTACTTTCGTAATAGTCAAAGGGAATCACTTCCATACTTGAAGTCTGCCTATCATGTAATGGACTTTTTCTCCCCATAATTTCTGATTCCATAAAACTGACTGAAGATCCACATAGAATCAAGAAAATATTCTTGTTTTTCTTCCATAAATGATCTATTGCATTCTGCAAAATGGACTTTATTGTAGGATTCTCTTCTGCAATAAACGGGAATTCATCTATGATGATCAGAGTCCTTTCACTTACCTTTTTGTCAATATATTCAAAAGCCTCTTTCCAGCCTTCAAATGGTGAAATATACATTCCATCAAGTCTCATCTGTATCATTTTGGAAAAGTCCTGCAAGTTAAGAGCGTCATTTTTCTCCTGTGCAGGAAAAAAAACAGCATTTTTATCCTTGGCAAATTCCTGTAAAAGAGTTGTTTTGCCAACTCTTCGCCTGCCATACATGACCAGATACTCAAATTGTGAGCTCTCATATAATGAATTTAAAAGATTAAGTTCACTAGAACGTCCTATCATTGTGTGCTCCTTTGCCGCAAATAATTTAACTACTTGTAACTAGTCTACTTATATGTAGTCTACTTATAAGTATTTTATTTTGAAAGAACAAAAAAGTCAACGCCTACCTCGTCATTTTTCTACATAAAAAAAGCAGCCGATCATATCATAACCCGCTGCCTTAATATAACTTCTTAGTAAAGAAAAACAATATCAATACACAACTCCCGCGCGGATTTTTTTATTTTGTAATTGCACCTTGTACCAAAAGTCTTAAATCATCCTCATTTCCAAGGCATGTAGATAATGTAAGGATCTCTACCGTATTTGCTGGAGCTCCCATTGCATCGGCAAATTCCTCGAATTCTCCATCATCAAAATCCAGCCTGTATGCTTCATCATCTGTATCTGTCACTTTAACAGCAAATAGTTCATATTCCTTTACTTCGCCACCCCTCGTGATCTTTATCATAGGGTGATTTTGTATAAATTCCTCATCAAGATAATTTCTTAACGTTCCAAACATTAAGCGAGTTCCATCAACATCCTGTGCATCATGTCCATCCTTCAAATAAAAAGCCCACTGACTGCATTCAGTCTGCGACCTTATGAAATGCGTATTAAGCCTTACGCCATGCTTCACCCCACCAGTTAGCCTTGGCTAACACCGTATAATAACACTCGTTTGCATCTCTGTCTATAATCCGGACGAAAAAAAACGGGTAGCCACGCCGGAAACGCAGCTACCCGTCTGTATTTAGTCATCTACACCCATACCTGGTCTTCTACTTGGTGCTCCTGCCTCGGGAGGCTTTTTTCGCGCTCTGCAACCTCCGCTTTCTTTAAGTGCAATATCCTAATATCCTAACCGGCCATACTGTTCTGCAGCCGGAACAGTTTTTTATAGAGCCCTTTTTGCTCCAGCAGTTCTGCGTGCGTTCCACTTTCCTTCACTCTGCCCTGTTCCAGAACAAAGATCTGATCTGCGCCGGTAATGGTACGCAGTCTGTGTGCGATCATGATCACGGTCTTGTTTTCGGACAGATTTGCGATCGCCTGCTGAACAAATACTTCATTCTCCGGATCCAGTGATGCCGTAGCCTCATCAAGGATAATGACCGGTGCATCTTTCAGTATCGCCCTGGCAATCGAGATCCGCTGTCGTTCTCCGCCGGAGAGTGTTCCACCGTTTTCTCCAAGAACCGTCTCATAGCCGTCCGGAAGCCGTGAAACAAATTCATCACAAAAAGCTTTCTTCGCTGCTTCCAGAACTTCTTCATCCGTAGCATTTTCTTTTCCCATCCGGATATTGTTCAGAATCGTATCCTGAAAGAGCGTTACATCCTGAAATACAAAGGAGAAATTCTTCATAAGTCCCCCCGGCGCCAGCTGTCTGATATCGTCTCCGCCATATGTGATCCTTCCTTCAGAAACGTCCCAAAATCTTGCAATCAACTTAGTCAGTGTACTCTTGCCGCTGCCGGAAGGTCCTACAAATGCCACCGTTTCGCCCGGACGTATTGTTAAGGATACATCTTTTATCGTCTCTTCTTCGTTATAACCAAATGATACATGCTCCAGACAGATCGATCCTCCCGGCGTACACGGTCTGTTTCCGCTCATCTCCGGAGCATTCAGAAGCGTTCGCATACGCTTTGTTACCACATCCAGGTTCAGCAGAGAAGACAGCTGCCCCAGGATTGCCAGGATCGGTCCATACATTCTGGTTGCCATCAGCAGAAACATCAGCAGGGTCAGCAGTTCCACCTTACCCTGTATGAGCAACCGGCAACCGACAAATACCGTGATCCCGATCCCTGCCTGCAATACCATACTGGCACTCGACATGAACACCCCTACTGCCAATTCTACTTTTACCGATATCTTCTTCAGTCTTGTGAGCACCTGCTTTAAGTTTTCAAAACTTTCTCCTGCCATATTGCAGGATCTTACCACTTTCATGCCTTCCAGATACTCCTGGATCCGGTCGGAAGCCGTCAGCTTTTCTTCCACCTGCTTTTCAAAGAGCTTCTTCTGCCTCTTCTTGCTCGCCCATATGATCATAAACGCAAACGGTATGGTAACGAAGATGCAGAGTGCAAGCCGCCACTCAAATAACGCAAGCAATAAACAGGTAATGGTGCTTGAGATCATATTGGCGATCAGCGGCGGTATAGTGCTGCTTAACATAGATTCCATGGCCGAGCAGTCCGACATCATATTCGTTGTGATCTCTGTCAGATCCTTTGTATTATAAAAACTCATCGGAAGCCTGGTCAGGTGCTCCGCGATACGTTCTCTGGTATGATTGGATTCTTTATAAGATGCAATGTATGTTTTACGGTAATCATTCTTTGCCGCCAGAAATACGATCACGGCCGAAACGATCCCCGCGCCCCACAACAGCCACATATGCTGCCAGTTGATCTCTCCTGCGGTAAAATACAGCAGGATCTCTTTGAACAACATCACTGTAACCATAAACGGGAGAACCATCGCCAGATTGGTCAGTGTACAAGCCAGAATCGCTTTCTTCAGATCTGCGTATCCCCGATCCGATAAAAGTAAAAAATCCTTTAATTTCTTCATGCTGTTTCCCCTACCTTCCATTCCAAAGTCTGTGCATAGCTGTCCCAGAGTTTTCTGTAACGGCCGCCTTTTTCATACAGCGCTTCATGGTTACCGCTTTCCACCAGTTCTCCATCCTGCATTACCAGGATACGGTCAGCATCCCTCACCGTACTCAGCCGGTGTGCGATCATGATCACGGTTTTGTTCTTCGTCAGATTTTCAAAAGATTTCTGGATCAGGTATTCGTTCTCCGGATCCGAAAATGCAGTTGCCTCGTCCAGTATGATGACCGGAGAATCCTTAAGTATAGCTCTGGCAATCGCGATACGCTGTCTTTCCCCACCGGACAAGTGTACTCCGCTGCTTCCCACCACTGTTTGATAGCCATCCGGCAACTGCATGATAAACTCATGGCACTGAGCCTGTCTTGCCGCTTCCATTACATCCTGATCCGATGCATTTCTCCTTCCCAGCCGTATATTATCCGCAATGCTCATCTTAAACAGAAAGGTATCCTGATAGACAAAACTGATTGTCTTCATCAGTTCTTCCTGCGAGATCTCCCGGATATCCGTATTCCCAATCTTTATGCTTCCCTCTCCGATATCCCAGAATCGGGATAAGAGATTGGCGATAGTACTCTTACCGCTTCCGGAGGCTCCGACGACTGCCGTAAGCTGTCCTTCCTGCGCCTGAAAGCTGACATTTTTCAGTGCCTGCTCAGTTCTGCCTTCATAGGAAAACGATACATTTTCAAAACGCACATCACAGCCTGCCGGAACTTTCGTTCCATTGTCCGTAAGCTCACTGATATAGAGTATTTCATCCATACGGGCAACATTATTGTTTATCTCCATAAAGCTTTCCGATACATACATGATCTTGTTGAGGATACCTGCGATCGCCGGTACAAACAGCAGATAAAAAACAAAGTGTAATGCGAACATTTTCGGATCTTTTGCATTTCTCCCCACCAGAATCCCTACCGGGATCAGAAAAAGATAGATATTATTTACAATGGTCGTGAACGCAGGCATGCAATTCTGCCACCCCAGAGAAAACTTAAGAACCCAGTCTGTGTATTTATTAATCGCTGATTTCAAGCGTTCAAAGGAGGATTCCTCCTTACCGAATATCTTGATGACCGGCATACCGCGGACAAACTCCACCGATGCATTGTTCATATCTTCCAATGCATCCTGATACTGCTGCATTGTATTTTTCATTTCTCCGCTGCCGTATCCCATAAACTCTGCAACAAACGCTGCAATAATTCCCGCGAGGCTGGCCAGCCCAAACCGCCAGTCAACTACAAACAGCAGGATCACCATCACGATCGGACTGGTCACCGAGGCCACAAAATCAGGAAACTGATGCGCCAGAAACCCTTCGATGCTTTCAATGTTTCCTTCCATGATCTTGCGAAGTTTGCCGCTTCCGATACTCAGATGATATCCCAGGGGAATCCGGGCCAGATGATCGGCAAATTCGATTTTTAAGTCATAGATCGTTCCAAAAGCCCCAATATGTGAACACAGAATTGCCAGAAAATAACTGATCAGGTTTCCAATAATCCCAAGCATTGCCCAAACCGAATATAACCGGATCGCTTCCGTGTTCAGGCGGTTCAGGTCGGGATATACCATAAGAATCTCCCGGATCACACAATAGATTGCCAGATACGGCACAAAGGAACAGATTGCCGCAATCGACGAAAGCACTGCCGATAGGATCACCAGCGGTTTTCGTTTTGCGGCGATCTCCAGACACCTTGCCAAGCCGTTTTTCTTTTTGTTCTTTTTATTTTTTTGACTCACTTTCTGTCAGTCCTCCTTATTCTTCCGCGCTTCTTTCTGCTTCCTGTGCAATCGAGTAGGGAAGACGAAGTCGCACCCTGCTCGCGCGCGGGTCGCCGGTTGCCGTCAGGCAACGTTTTCCTTTCGGCGACCCTGTGCATAAAAAAAGCGTGGCATTGTTTATTACCACGCTTTTTATATCATCTATTCTTTTGTCCTTCTACTCCGAAAAGCTCTTATACTTCCAAAAATAGCCCATTCCTGTTTTCTTTTTGGTATTGCTTAGGCAAAACCCCATAGACACTGTAAAATGCTTTGGAAAATTTGCTCGGATTGCTGTATCCCAGTTCCAAAGCAATATCGCTGATCTTTCTTCCTCCCTCCCGCAGATACATACACGCAAGATTCATCTTATATTTTTTACGGTATACGTGTGGCGTATCTCCATAAATTTGATTAAAAATCTTGTGAAATACCGAAACCGATATTTCATACTTCTTTGCGTATTCCTCCAGTGTCAGTCTGTTTTCCGGGTCGTTCAGCATCTCTTCGGCGATCTGTTTGGTTTTCCGGATCTGTTCCATAGAAAAATAAATATGTTCCTCGTCCATAACGGCATCCATCTGCGAGATATACTGCAGCAATTCGATCACCTTAAGACGCAGTCTGTGCAGTTCGAAGCGGCTCCCATCAAATGACGTGGCCTGCAGGATTTCCCTGAATAAATGATCCAGTCCTTTCATTGGATGACTGATAAACCATTTTTCTTCCAGGTGAAGGTGTTCTTCAATCTGTCCAATATCCACCCCAAATGTGTTCAGTATCTTAAAGGTTTCGGCATCCATCGCCCCCTGCTCCAGCACAAGCGATATTCCACGGTACTTCCTAAGCGGAAAAGAAAATGAAACAGGCAAAAATTTCGTCCCAATCACACTTAAATGATGCTGCAAAAGATAAGCAACGGTATGATCCCGAAACTCACTCTCCTGCCTGCCGTCCACGCAATAATTGATCGATACAATATCATCCGAAAAAGTCTGTGCCGGAAATACCGACTCCGTCTCCATGTCCTGTAAGCTGAGCTGAATCCCCGGAAACAGACGGATATCGGTAATTATCCCTTTTCCCCGGCAACCATAATCAATGACCTGCATATTCCGAAAACGCCGGAGCACCTTTGCTTTACTGCCATACCATTCCGTTTTATAAGCTTCCATTTATTTAACTTCCAACTTTCCTTACTCTCTTGCAATAACCTTTATCCACAAATAATACTGATTCATAAAGGGCGATGTAAGTATTCGCTTTTCCCAAACAATTCTTTCATATAATCGCTTCGGGAGAACAGTACTCTTGCAACCTCAATCACATCACCATGGATTCTGTAAAATGCAATATACTCTTTAAACGTCACATAATACAGTCCCGTAAACTCCCCCATGTATGTAAGCGGGCTACCTGTCTTTGGATACTTCTTCTTTTGTCTCAAGGCATTACGAAGATCTTCCACATATTTGTCCGCTATATCAAAGTTTTGTGAAGCCTCCCAAACTTCATCCCACACACGATCCAGATCTTCTTCAGCAATCGGAGAGTATCTAAGTTGGTAAATCATATTTAACCCTCCGTTTTCTGTTCCATCAGCATCTTTTCCTTCTGCTTACGTCTCTCAATGAAATGTTTATCAAGATCCTCATCAGAGAGCCAGCCTTGTTCTTCTCCAGACTGTATACCCTTGTTTATCTCGGTCAGGAGTCGTACCATCGCCCTTGCCTTTTCAAATTCCTCATCATCCTCTATACTGTGAACGCTAAACTGACCATGACCATTTTTAGTCAAATAAACAGGAGCGTTTGGTTTTACTTTTTCAAGTACCTGTCCATAATTTCTTAGTTCGGATACCGGTGCTATTATTGGCATATCAATCCCTCCTCACTTAAACATGATTTGTATGAATTATTTTTATTATAGCATATTCGTAAAATCATTCAACAAATATTTCGAATAATTCATCGAACAAAATTTGATATCCCTCCTTTGCCGTTATCCACGGTCCGTCAGAATAATCAATTGCCGTAACATGAGCTGGATGAAGACATATACAGACATTTTTTCGGAGAACTCGATCCCAAATATCTTCTTGCATTTAATATCGGCGCAATATGGAATACCCTCTTCGTATGGATCAAGGGTGGCATGAAAGAACCAGCGTATGAGATCAAGGAACTTCTTCAAAAATACTTTTCCATGTTTCAAAGACCGGACACCTAATCCTCTATCCGTTCGGGCTCATAGGAGACACGGAAAGAATAAACACAGTGGAACTTCGGAAGGTAATCCCACATGAATATGTCATCTCTCACCCCAGCGCCACATCCAGAACCATCATAAGACTGAAGCCCACAGAAAAAGCTATGACGCCTATATCGGAATGTTCTCCCTCAGACATCTCCGGTATCAGTTCCTCTACAACCACATAAAGCATTGCGCCGGCGGCGAATGAAAGAAGATAAGGCATTGCAGGCACGATAAACGCTGCCAGTATAACCGTGAGTCCTCCAAAGACCGGCTCCACCGCCCCCGACAGCACTCCGAGAATGAATGACTTTGGCTTATTCTTCCCTTCCGCATACAAAGGCATGGATATGATCGCACCTTCCGGGAAATTCTGGATCGCTATTCCAATTGCGAGCGCCAGAGCTGCTCCGGCCGTGATACCTGATGAGCCGCCTGAAAAACCCGCATATACAACACCGACTGCCATTCCCTCAGGAATGTTATGAAGTGTCACCGCAAGCACCAGCATAGCAGTTCTTGTAAGCCTGCTCTTTGGGCCCTCCGTCTGGTCCGCTCTTTCAATACTCCTGTGAATATGAGGGATAACATGGTCCAGAAGGAGCAGAAAGAATATCCCACACCAGAAACCAATGAATGCCGGAAGAAAGGCCAGTCTGCCTTTATCCTCTGACTGTTCTATTGCAGGAACTATAAGACTCCAAATAGATGCGGCAACCATAACTCCTGCAGCAAAACCTGCGAGCGCTCTCTGGACAGTTGCCTTCAGTTCCTTTTTCAAGAAAAAAACACAGCCCGCTCCTGCGGCCGTGCCTATAAAAGGTATCATCAATCCTGTAATGATAGTACTCATATGATAGTTACAATCCTTTCCGGCATGGGTTCTGATAACCAAACCTGATGATTTTATCATTCTTAATATATTGTATCAGATACCAATTTAAGCATATTCGATATCCTTCAGATGATCTACTTATCGCTTATGGATACAACATCGTATCCCATATCCGTAATGGCCTGCTCTAGTTCTTCATCACTGTAACTTTTTTCCATCTTTACAATTGCAATGCCCTTTTTCCCTTTAACTATGGCGCTTATACCATCGATTGAATTGAGGGCATTGGATACTCTTGTATAGCAGTGCTCACAGTGCATTCCATCTATCCTGATCACTTTCGTCATGATCACATTTTTCAACCTTTTGGGTTTAGTTTTGACATCACTTCCACCTCCGCCACAGCAGGATCCTTTTCCCTTGAAATGGGCAATTGTACTCCTTACGGCGAAAAACATAATGATCAAAAGCAGCAGGATTATCACTGCATTAGATATCGTAGAACTCATATATACCTCTCATCATTAAATCAAAAACGAGGAGAATATCCCCCCGTTTTACACTTCATAAATTCATTTTTAGATGATCCATACGAAGGATAGTTTTATAAGTTTTGCAAGGAATTTTTGCTGCAAGCCGCATGCTTAGGACATTTCCCAGCCATCGGGCAACCTATACAGCGTCTGCCCTTCTTTTTTTCTTTATATATGTACAGGCAGGCCCCGGTAAGTATAACTGCCATTATAAGTATTATAACCACATTGGCAATAACTGAACCCATCTTTTTCCCTCCTATACTTATGAACTTATACGGGAGCAGTTTCCGAATAATATAGCAAACTACAAACCTGTTATTGTGCTTACTATCAATGGTTAGAGGAGAACAGAACCCGGAAACTCCCCCCGCATAGGATCAGCTAAGTTTATACTCAAGAGCCATCTTTCTGTGATTGCTCCTGATAATGAAAGTTATGATCGCTGCAAAGCAGATCACCGCTATAAGCCCTCCGACGAAGCCTGCTCCAACGGTTCCTGTAGTTATGATGGTTCCAACCTGATAAACGATAAAGCCTACGGTAAATCCGGTAGCAAGCTGAAGGCCGATAGCCCCCCAGAGCCACTTGGCTGATTTCATTTCTGAATTCATTGCGCCAAGGGCTGCAAAACAAGGAGGTGTATAAAGATTAAACATGAGGTATGCAAGTGCGGCAACCTTTGTTATACCCATAACCGTTGCAACTGCATTTCCTTCTCCGATGAGTTCAAACTCTTCTGTATCGATGAAATTGGTTATTGCAAAGCATGTAGCGATAGTTCCAACAACATTCTCCTTGGCAATAAATCCTGTGATCGCTGCAGCGGCAAGCTGCCATGAGACGACACCGACAACAGGAACAAGAAGAACTGCGAAAGGCCGTGCAACGCTCGCAAGTATCGAGGTACTTTCAAGCCCCTCTTCAACTGCTTCAAACTGCCAGTTGAAGGACTGCATGATCTGCACAACCGTATTACATACAAGGATAACTGTACCTGCCTTAACAATATATGCCTTACCGCGCTCAAGCATGCTCTTGAAAGCGAACCCAAGGCTGGGAACCTTGTATTCGGGAAGCTCGATTATAAAGAAACTCTTACGGTACTTCATGCCGGTTATAGCTTTGATGAGAAGCGCTCCGAAAAGAACAAGCACTACACCGAGTACGTAGCACACAAAGCTTACCCATGTTGAATCAGGGAAAAAGGCTCCCGCAAAAAGTGCGATTACCGGAAGCTTTGCGCCACACGGCATAAATGTTGCAAGCATTGCAGTGCTCCTGCGCTCACGCTCATTCTTAATAGTCCTGCAGGCCATTATCGCAGGAATTCCGCATCCGGTTCCGATTATCATGGGGATAACAGATTTTCCGGAAAGTCCAACCTTCTTAAAGATAGGATCCAGCACTACTGTAGCTCTTGCCATATAACCGCAATCTTCAAGAAGTGCGATAAGGAAATACATGACCATTACAAGAGGAAGGAATCCCACAACAGCTCCGACACCGCCGATTACACCATCAATAAGAAGTGCATAAAGAAGCGGATTGGCATCTCCGAGCTGCTCTCCGGCCCATCCTTGGAATGTTTCTATCCATCCCACAAGAATGTCTGCAAGCCAGGTTCCGACTGTAGTCTGGCTTATGTAAAATACACAGAACATTATACCTGCAAATATCAGTAGGCCGAGGAAGGGATTGGTAACAACCTTATCGATCGCATCGCCCTTTGTCTTATCCTTTGTAAGAGTCTTTCTGACTTCAACATCTTTAACGATCGCATTTACAAAATCAAATCTCTTGCGGTCAGCATCTTCAACAGCTTTCTTGCTGGAGACATCTACTTCACCCTGATGATAAGGCGCCTTTTGACCCTTACTTTCCAGAGCTGCCGCAGCACTTACTGCATCCTTTATTCCTTTTTCAGAGGTAGAAACCGTCTTGATAACAGGACAACCGAGTTTTTCTGAAAGCTTGGTTTCATCGATTTTGTTACCTTTCTTATCATTCACATCAGTTTTATTAAGGGCAACAACTACAGGGATTCCCAGTTCAAGAAGCTGAGTTGTAAAGAAAAGACTTCTGCTCAGATTGGTCGCATCTACTATATTGATTATCGCATCAGGATGCTCATGCTTAACATAGCTGCTCGTGATACTCTCTTCCGAGGTAAAAGGAGACATCGAATATGCTCCGGGAAGATCCACGGCGATAAGCTCCTTGCCGCTTTCATTGTATTTATCCTTTATGCGGCTTTCCTTTCTGTCGACCGTAACTCCTGCCCAGTTACCGATCTTCTCATTTCTTCCCGTCAGGGCATTGTACATTGTCGTCTTGCCACTGTTGGGATTACCTGTTAATGCGATCCTCATTACCTATATTCCTCCTTATTTACAAAACGTGCCTATGCAAGAACATGGATGGCCGATGCAAGCTCAGGGTCAATGTTATAACGCGCATCCTTGATGGATACGACCAGATTCTTCTTTCTGTCCACTACAGTGATCTTCTCACCGCTGTAGCAGCCAAGCGAGAAAAGAAAACTTTCCATTTCATCATCACCCTCTGTGTCGACCCCGGTGATAACATATTCCAGTCCTGTATCAGCTTCATTAAGATTCATTTTCATATCCTTTTCTTCTTCAAACGCCGTATAACCAGATTGGCGAGTCGTCCCTAATCCGAGTTCATTGTAAATGGTTATCGTTAGCTATCGCTAACCTTAAGCGATTATAGTTAGGTTTTTCTAACTTGTCAAGACCGTTTTTGTCATATCTTGTTCCTGTCGCAGAAAGAATATAAAATTAATATGAAACTCTTATCGGATTACAGGAGCAAGAACGATGAATGTAGTTTTTGATTACACATCCGATTGTAGAACGAAGAAACAAAAGGATTGCAGCATATCTTGCTGATAGAAAACAATAAGAAGGTACCTTATGAAAAAAAAGAAAAAGACCCCCGGCAAAGTATTCCTTGTTATTTTGATCACACTGGTCGCGATCCTCTTAGGATTATCTGTATTCCATAGGATCAAACTTAACACAGACATAAAATATCTGGCAGCAAACGGATACTATGATCCGGTGTCTGTTGGCGATCATTCGCTGAATGTAATTAAATTTGGAAACGAAAACGGCAAGGGTAAAATTGTTGTTTTAAGCGGAATGGGCGCCGGATTATCGGTTGATATGAGGCAGATGACAAAAAAACTTGAAGAGGATTACAGGTTTATCTTTATCGGAAGATCCGGCTGGGACGGAAGTGATGACACAAAAGATGACAGAAGCCTGGAAGTGATCGTAGAAGAATATCGCAGTGCTTTAAAAAATTCCGGGATTGAAGGCCCTTATATTCTGATGGCTCACTCCATGGGCGCTGTATATGCTTCATATTGGGTAAGCACATATCCTGAGGAGGTTCAGGCATTTGTTAACATTGACGGAACATATGTTGAATCCCTTTCGGAGGAAGAAAAGCAGGTAGATTCTTCCGATAATCTGTTTTACAAAATTGCTGTTAATCTTGGGATCGGAGATATTCTGCTTCCGGCACTTCTTCAAAATGACAGTGGTCTTTCAAAGGATGAATGGCGTACATATTGTATTCTTCAGTTATTATCGATATCTTCCGATGCCTCTGCAAAAGAAGGCGCATGCATAAATAGAAACAGGGATGCCGCATGGAATTCTCTTGCGGAAACTGATGTCCCTAAATTATATATTTCAGCCAGAGACGGAAATTTAGAAGATGCAGACTGTAAAGAAGCGATCGAGAAAGAATTGATCCCCTATCTTGAAAAAATGGGCAATTATGAAATAGCCTATCTTCCAGGCAGTCATTTTATATATAAAACCGAACCGGCAAAATGCGAAGAGATCATTGAAGAATTTCTTGGACGAACTAATTCTGAAACTGAAAATTGAGATCATAAAAATGCCCATGCCGAATCCGACATGGGCATCATTTTTGTTGTTTAGATGATCAAAGTTCCTTTACAAATAAATGATCCGTACCACCGCCGTAGTTTACGATATCCTTTATGTAATGATATCCATAATGCTCGTACACCCCGACATGGTCTGAAGGGATATAACTCTGCGTAAATCCCAATCCTCTCAGATATTCATTCGCATGATCGATCATTTTTCCGCCAACTTTGAGGCCACGATATTCCTCTGAAACATACACGCAGGATATCCATGGCATCAATTCCGGCATAGGATAATAATCTTCTTTCATGACAGAAGTCATTCCGATAATCTTACCATCCGCTTTGGCCACAAACATTGTTTCCCAGTCAGTTAATCTCCAGTTTCTCACAAGGTCTGTCATGTGTTCTTTGACTTCATCCCATGAACAGTTCTCAATGAAAGCCAGGAGTTCATCAGAAAGATTACTTCCCTTTTCAACTTTCCGGATCTCCAGATCATCTAAAAGTCGCCATCCAAAATGCTTTTCAACCAAAGCTGCCGTATCCGCAACGCTTCTTGTATTATCACGTTCTACCCAGAAGTAACCACTTGACTTGATAAAGTTGTATATCTCGGTATTCAGCTCTGTTAAAGTCTGCTCACATGTTGCCTTGGCAGCTTCAAAATCGGATGCACTGTGGATAAAATCATTGAACGGCTGATGATCCGCCCGGTTACAGTACGTATCCACAATGTTTTCCGGCTTTGATATCATAAAAACGATCCTGGATGGATCGGTTATACTGTCTGCTTCTTCAACAACAATATGAAGATCGCACAGAATAACCCTGTCTCTTGAGAGCCTTATCAGATCCAGCAGTACAAAATCCAGCTGTTCCCTTTTATTTCCCAAAAGCCATTTCCTGTACTCATCAACACTTCTTCCAAAGAACTCATCCGCATCCCTGAATGTTGTATTCATGGTAGGCTGATATTCTTTATCCGACATAAGCTGATGGATCGTAAACTGATCATCGATGACATAGATCGGAATACCGTACTTTTCACCAAGTGCCTTGGTAACCGTTGTCTTTCCACCACAGGCTGTTCCTGAAATAAAATATACGTTGCGTAAATACTCTTTTATTATATTGTCTTGAAATATCATTTCGATTCTCCTTATAAAAATAGTTTTTGTTCCGATAGGACCGAAAGCATGAAACTATTCTATAAGTCTCATGCTTTTAGATATTTCTTAATTTTCTGAACATAACCATTATTGTTCCCTCCGTTTTTTATTTGCGCTTTTCATTATATCAAAGTCTTCTTAAGACTGCACTTTTTTGAACAACAGATCAGAAAAGAGTGCAGTCAGCCCGATCGGTCGGCCATCTAAAGTTTTTCCCCAATAAATCCGATATAAGAGATATAATGATTGTATAAAAATCCACTAAATGAAAGGGCACGATTATGAACAAAAAGAAAAATCACCTTTCAAAAAACAGAGGCTTTACCCTGGTTGAACTGATCATCGTACTGGTGATCCTTGCGATCCTTGCTGCGATCCTGGTACCGACACTTATCGGTTATATCAGAGAAGCCAAGATCAAAAGATACCTGCCAAATGCTCAAGCCTGCAAGGATGCTGCACAGGCTGCATTTGTGGAGCAGTATGCGATTAACGGGGATGTTCCGGCTGGAACGCCTGTTATTACCGGTGCAAAAGAAGACTCCGGTGAAAACGCTTCAAACAATGCGGATCAGGATGTCTCAAATACGGAATTCGCAAAAGAGATCATACGACTGGCCGGAGTTAACCCGGAGCCCTATCTGTTTATGGTCGCAGTCGGATCGAATGCCGGCAAAAAGGGAACTGAAGCCTATACCCCCGACATAGCTTATGAAAAGTATACCATCTACTACTGTGTTTATATGGAACAAAAGAATACACTGCCACTGTATTATTATAATAACGAATGGTCTACAAGGAATCCGCGTCAGAATGGCAAGACCGAGATATTTGACAGTTACAACGTAGTAAAATCCGGTCCTTTGAAGGGAAAACGAATGCAATACTACGTTATCTCAAACAAAACAGGGAAAAGCGTAAAAGGAAGTCTCTGGGACTGGCTTAAAAAGAACGTCTATAATGAATTTAAGTAAAGGGTAAACAGATCATAAACTCCATCTCTTCATTTTCTTTATCAGCCTTAACATATATATCACCACCAAGCCTTTTGGCTATCTCACGTGCTTCGAACAGACCTATGCCGCTTCCTTCAACATTTTCTGCATTGGAACCGCGCCAAAAGCTCTTGAAAAGATACGGTAACTCGCTCTCATCTATAAGCTTCCCCTTATTTCTTACCGAGAAATAGTATCCTTCCGCATCCTTATCCAGCACTACATGTATCCCTCTTCCATCACCGTATTTGATCGCATTTTCCATAAGTTGCGACAGCATTCTGCATATTCCGGCCTTATCGTTTTTAATTATAAGATTGCTTGTCAGTTCAAATTCATACGGTATCTTAAGCACTTCCAGACGATTGGAATATTCTTCATGTAAAAAGTCCTTCAGTTCGCTTAAATAAAAGCTTTCAATATTAACTTCGTAAGAGATCAATTCCTCGGAAGCTGTTTTTATAAGGCTCTTTACCAGCTCCGTTATATCATCTGCATTCTTACTTATCTTCTCTGCGACCCTTGCATCCTCTTCATTTATTTTTCCATCAGGCTGATACAGGCCGGTCTGTATCGCATCTGAATACAGCTTTATATTGGCAACAGGAGTCTTGATACCATGAGCAACCGTAGTCAGCATAGTCTGGCGCTCCTTATCCATCCGCTCGATCCTTGCCTTATCATTCTTAAGCCTGTCGCTGAGCATATTGACGCCCCATATAAAACGTCCGAACACTCTGTTTTTTGTCTCAGGCAACTTCTCGCTTATCTGATTTTTTGACAATTTTTCAGGATAGGTCGAAAGCTTCGCAAACGGCCCCAGAACAGTTCTTGAAATATATATACATATAAGAAGAGTAAAAAAGAATGCTGCAAAAAGTGACAGATTGAGAAGAAGCCTCTCACGCGTATCATTATCCACTGACTCAAATACGATAAACCCAATTATGCCATCTTCATAGCGCAAGGCCCAAAGCTTTTCATTCATCCCCGTTTTATTGATAAGACTCACTTCGGATTCCCCTGCTGCGGCGGAAATATAATAAGCCGAATCCGGCAGGTCCTTTCTCCCATATTCTCCTGCAAGCGCATCTGTATTATCATAAAAAAAACGGCGCAGCAGATCATTCACATCCGCTTCATCCGGAATATCCACTGCATTTTCATCAATATGATCCTGAACTTCACAAACGATCCTGTTCATTACAGTCACTTCATTATCGGCCTTCTTTCTTTTTGTTCTGACCGAAATGATATTGGCAGCGACTATCAGAATCAGGAAAAGACTCACCGTTATAACATAAAGCTTTGCAGCCTTCTTCATGATATTTTAATCCTCTTTGGCTCCCCCAAATTTATAACCTACTCCCCATACCGTCCGGATAAGCTTAGGTTTCTTTGGATCATCCTCAAGCTTCTCCCTTAACCATCTGATATGAACATTCAGTGTCGAAGGTTCGCTGAAGCACTCATATCCCCAGACACTGTCATAGAGTTCTTCCTTTTTAAGGACCTGCTCGGGATGGTTCATCATATACAACAGCAGCTCATATTCCTTACCTGTAATGCTTATCTTATTTCCGTTTTTATATACTTCACTCTGCTTTGCATCCAGAGAAATATCACCATAGGTAAACAGCTCACGTTCCTCGGTCATATCATAGCTTCTGCGCATAAGAGCTTTGATCTTGGATGCCAGCACCGGTATGGAAAAAGGCTTGTCGATATAATCATCTGCACCCACTTCAAGCCCGAGTATCTTGCTCTCATCATCCGTACGTGCACTCATCATAAGAACCGGCAGTTTCTGCTTTTTACGTATCTCCTGCAGAGCTTCATAGCCGTCCATTCCCGGGAGCATAACGTCAAGAAGCAACATCTTGAATGCTGCTTTCCTAACTACCTCCAGTCCTTCCTCTGCGTTAGTTTTCCACTCAACCGTGTATCCCTCGCGCTTTAAGAAGTCCGTGATAAGCTTCCCCAGTTCTTCATTATCTTCTATGATAAGGATATCTTTCATAAACCTCAGGTTCATCTCCTTTTTAAGGGGCATCCTTGCAGAGCAGAATAGTAGTCGCAATTATTTCTCGCGATCACCATATCTCTGATTACAATTATATTATAAAAAGCCTCCGCAATTAAACCGTTCAATCATCAGTATGTGCCCACTTCGATATAACGCGGGATATCCTCGGCTATCCCCTTTGTAAATGATACGTGGATCTTCCCTGTAGCATAGTCCACGATCACAGTATGGACCGTTCCCTCATTGTGTACATTTACAATATAATACTGTTCCACGACCTCGTGAGCCATAATGCCCTTCATGTCCGCAATGGAGAATTTTTCTTTTTCCTTCACCCACTTATTATACTTAAAGAACCTGTTTATATTGCTGGCTTCACCTGTAAAAGAATCCTGATTCCCCTTAGTTGCATAGGAGTTCACGATGCAGAGTGAATCAGGGCTGTCCCAGGTTAATCCCTCCATCAATTCACTATTCTCATCCCTGAGTACCGACCGGCCTTTGCCCGTAGCTGCCACTTCCGAAGTGACATCTTCTGCGCAGAATGCATCCTTTGCATCGCTTATAATCAGATTATGGCACCATGTATAATCTCCACTCTCCCCCACCATAAAGTCACCCGCTTCCTTTGCGGTTGAAAACTCTTCAAGAGCTTTTCGTATTTCAAACGTATAACATTTCTTTCCATCATATACAAACGGCTCTTCCTCCACTGATCCCACATCAAGGATGGCGATCATAACGCCGTCATCATTTACAGCAGTGATCATGTCAAGCATGCCAAGAACGCTTATCGACGTAAGGGAACGCTCTCCTTTTTTCATATGGGTCACCGCATGAATATCCGTGATCTGCCCCTTGGATCCGATATGCCATTCCAGATTCCTGAGCGTCATCCTCTCACCTGTAACGGTCTTGCTTCCGGTGAGTGACAGTGCACTGCATGCTGTCGGTCTGAGAGCGTCCGGTACCAGCTGCATTGTGATCGCCTCGATATAGCTTAGCTTTCCGTTTTCCAGATAGCCTTCCTCTCCTGCCGCAATAGTCCTTGCAAAGCTTTCTGCTTCTTCCCTGTATTCATCCGGTATTGCAGCTTCCAGTGTGCGTATACGCTTTTCCAGCGTTTCATAATTGATCTCTCTGCCGTCAAAAGCAAATCTGATATTTTCATATAGATACGGTTCAAAAGCTGCTTCATACTCCGGCACAGCTTTTATGATAGTCTCCGCATATGCCTGCCCCACTTCCGAAGGCTTTCCCTTCTCGTAATCAAGCGTCACATCATAGTACGTAGGATACTTATCAATGATGCAAAGCCCGTCGCCTGAAGCAAATCGCTCAAGCACTTCTTCCTTTTCACTTTCATCGGTATAATTCACTTCACTCTCAACATTATATGATCCGATCTTTTTCATACCTTCTGACTGCACATCAGCAGCAGTCCTTCCACATGCAGTTGCAGAAGATACAACCATCAGACAGGCACAAAGTACTGAAGTCCAAATCGGTCTTTTATTTCTACTCATTTCTAACCCTCCATATCTGGATATCATCCATGGATTTCAAAGCAGCCATAAGCACAAGACTTATCAGTATTGCAAGCACAGCCGGAACTATCACAACCGATAACAGAGGCGGATTTGCTATTGCAAAGGAAACCAGACTAAGCGTACTTATTCCCAACAATTCCAACGCATACCTGCTCACAGTAAATGCCATAATGATACCGATAACGGAAGCGATGGCGATCAGTATCATGATCCTTTCAAAATGCCACTTTCTGATAGTGGTCCTGTCCATTCCCATACTCTTCATCATGGCAATGTCAGATGTTTCTTCTTCGATAAAGATCTGTTCATACAACAATGTCATAGCCGAAAAAGTGATCGCCAGTATGATCGAAAGCACAACGATAAGCAGATCTATGATACCTCCGAACTGATCCCCCAGATCAAAAGCCAGAACCTGATCCTTATCCCAGATCTGTGCCTCAGGCATCAGTTCTCTCATTTTCTCTATAGCCGCATCATACTCCTCCCCGTCCGCATCAATGCCTTCATTAAAGATATCCCATGAATCCATCACGATATCTTCTTTAAGCCCGGCAGTAAAAATATCTGCAGATCTCAGACCATATGTTTCTATATATGCAGTGACAAGAAAGTCTCTCGTCTTCTTTTCCTTGGAAAAACCATCATCCGAATAAACCATATACTCTATGGTGATCGTATCGCCTATCTGAACCCCCTTCGTTTTCTGAAGGAAATGAGACACCGCCACTTCATTTGTTTTTTCAGGCGGTCTCCCGCCTTTAACGATCGTAAGTCTTTCCGGCTCAAAATCTCCAAAGTATAAATCTATGCCTTCTTTTTCAGCACCGTTTATCATAAATGCATTCTGTATATCCGCGATCTGTATATTAAGAGGCACACCGTTTTCATTAAAGAATCTTTCATAATAGAGGAAAACATTTCGATAGCTCCCCTCTTGCTGGATAAGCTTATCCCTAATACCTTCTTCCGGTCTGATCATGAGTTCTCTATCTGCAATATGCCAATATGTTTTTGAGAAATCCTCACTTACTATAGTCCGCTTAAGCTGAAGCAGCATTAAGATCACAACGATCCCCAGAGAATAACTGACTATCAGGTAAACATATCTTTTGATCCTTCCGCTTATATCGCAGGACGCCATAAAGAACGGGATCGACATTTTTCTGCTCTTATAGAGCTGCATTCCCGGAAGCTTCTTAAATCTCTCGCCCCTGTTCTCTCCATGTATCGTATCCATTACGGAAATGTTCCTCATTCTCCTGAGTGCGATAAATGAGAACATGATCATGATAATAACAAATGATGTGGTACTTATAAGACTGATCAGTAGAAATATTCCCAGCTTAGGATTGACAGTGTTGATTATAAAGTTATTTACCATAAACCGGCTGATCGGCATTCCGAGGATCAGCCCTATCACTCCTCCCACCATTGCAAAAGCGATATATTTCACGATAAAGAGCGCCTTGTACGAAAGCGAATCAACACCTATCGCCTTCATCGCGCCAATCTCCTTCTCTTCTCTTTTGATAGTAGATTTGAGACTGAAGTGTATTGTCATAAAGACAAGGAGTATCAGTACAATTCCTATCAGTCCCATGAAAATACCTATGATAAGCGTGACCATACTTTCATTGGAAACCGTATTGGTTTTGGCGGTATTACACAGAATAAGATTTCCGTCAATGGTGCCATCTTCCGTCATCCTGTACAATTCGTTATAGAGATCATTCCCCCAATCTGACAACTCTTTTATATTGGTATACGGAACTTTCAGTGTGCATTCGTAAGATGATGCAAGATATGGAAATTCAGACTCTATTGCCTTGTAATCCGAATCCGATAAAAGGATCTTATTGATCATAGCTGTTGCGGGGTCCTTAAAAATATACTGCACTCTGAATTCATAAGTGTTCCCCATATCAGTAGTGATACTGAACTTATCTCCAACCTTCGCTTTTGCATGAGCCGCGATATACTGCGGAAGTGCCACACATCCGTCCTTAAGAACAAACGGCTCATCATTCAGATCACATGGAATGTTCTGTCCTTCTTTTACTACCGGCAGGAGCATACACTCACTCTCATACAGACCCGTGACCGATTTCTTGTTTACGCCTTCAAATTCAAGATGTGAGGTGCGTATAAAAGGTCTCTCGGTAATGATGATTTCATCAATATTCGGATCTTTCCTTAAAAAATCAGTTATTTCCTTCTTCTGGCCCTCATAATCCGTCATGCTTTTATCAATAAGCAGGATAAAATCCGAAGTATGACATTTTTCATACGTCCTATCGATACCGCTGATAAAGGTATAGATAAAACCGGAACTTATGACAACGAGAGTGGCAGCTATTATCATGAATATGAATAATATGACATTTAAACCGACCTTGTCGCTAAGGTCTCTTTTCAACATCCGTAAATACATGCTACCACCCCATCTCCTCTAACCAGTTTCTGAGTTTTCTTTCGCGTTTTGCAAGTTCTTCTCTGGTATCTGCGGCATTGCTTAATTTGCCGAGAGCGAGTTCGCCCTGTATATCTCCGTCCATCAGATAGATTATCCTGTCAGAGCTGGCTGCCACCTTCTCACTGTGCGTTACCATCAGAACCGTGGAGCCTGCTTCATTTGCTTTCACCAGTTCATTAAGAACTTCCATGGAAGCTTTGGAATTGAGTGCACCTGTAGGTTCATCCGCAAACAAAACCTTGGGACTGTTGATAAGCGCTCTTGCAAGACATGCACGCTGAAGCTGCCCGCCAGAAACCTCGGTTATCTGTCGATCGGCCAGCTCTATGACACCAAGCCTTCTCATCAGCTCCTCGGCATTTTTATTTACTTCCTCTCTGGAACAAAGCTTTGCCTGATACCCCGGAAGCACGATATTATCCATGATGCACAGCTTTTTCATCATGTACATCTGCTGAAATATAAAGCCCATCTTGATAAGTCTCAGTTTCGTAAGTTCCTTTGCACTCATTCCCGACAGATCCTCTCCGTCAAAGATGACCTTACCGGCTGTCATATCATCCATTCCACTTATCGTATAGAGCAAGGTCGATTTGCCCGACCCGCTGGGTCCCATTATCGATACAAATTCCCCTTCTGCGATCTTTAGATTTACATTCTGCAGCACATTATTGCTGTAGCCATCAACAATATATGTCTTGCACAGATCAATTGCTTCCAGGCAGATATTCTTTGCTTTGTTGGGATTGGTTGATCTGCTTTGATTGGCTGCCCCGCTGTGATCAGTTGTCTTACGGTGATCAGTTGATTTACTGTGATCAGTTGTCTTACTGTGATCAGTTGATTTCACACTATTAATTTCCATCTTTCACCTCATGATTTTGACAAGGAACATTTATTTATGCTTGTTTGAGTTGCATTATTTGTTTATTATTTATGCCATTTTTGTGTGTCAGTATTTATACCATTATGTGTGTACATATGCGTGTCATTATCTATGTATTTTTGTGTGTCATCATGTGTGCATACTATCACCGGGGTGCCTTTCAAATCTTTAAAGAATCCTTAAAAATAAAATCATTCTTCTGTGGAGGGATTGCTGTGAAGTTACATAACTGTATAGAATCAAGTAATTCCGGCTTCAAAATCCATTCTTGTCGCGTAATCCTTTGCTGTGACATTACATAACTTGAAGAAATCAAGCAATCATGGCTTCATAAAACATTCTTGCCACATATTCCTTGCTGTAGCATTACATAACTTGAAGAAACCAAGTAATCTTGGCTTCAAAATCCATTCTTGCCAGATATTCCTTGCTGTAGCATTACATAACTTGAATAAATCAAGTAATCTTGGCTTCAAAAAACATTTTTGCCCCTAAATCCTTGCTGTAGCATTACATAACACAAATTAATCAAGCAATCCTAACAACGAAAGACCTTCCCCCCGCGAACCGTACTACTGAAACAAATACATGACAACGAGAAAAAACACACCCCAATATTAAGAATACCTTCTGTTGCCGGAATTACTTGATCATTTACACTTATGCAATTTACTATAAAGAGATAAAAAAAAGAATTTCAGAAACTGAATCACTTGATCACTGCCGATCATGTGATTCCGCAGATAATGACCTTAAAGAAAAAGAGATAGGCCCCACATTAGTTCCTATCTCTTCCTAAGATTCAACACATATCCTATGATGCCTCCCAGGATACCACCAATTATATGTGTCAGATTGGAGATATTATCCTGTACCGTTAATCCATCAACGATCTGCTGACCGATAAAAAACATCGATACCAAAATGAAGCTCACCGGTATTTCGCCTGCTCTAAAGCCGGTAAATGATGACAGCAGGATAAACGCAAACACCACGCCGCTCGCTCCGCACAGAGCCATGGAAGGAAAAAACACAAAATGAATTACACTGGTAATAATAGCTGTGATAGCAATAATAAGAACCAAGAGCTTTGAGCCGTATTTTTCTTCAAGCATCGGTCCCAGCAAAAGCAGATAGCTCATATTTCCAACCATATGTGCCAGATCTGCATGTCCAAAGATATAAGTAACACCTCTGAGCCATGTCAAGGGTGACCATAGCGGCGCACGATATGTCATAAACAAAAGTCTCCCGGCCACACCGCCTGAAACATAATTCAGAACCGTTGCCACAAAACACATGGCAACAAAGCCGATCACCACCGGCGCATTAAGTGTTACTTTTAATCTCTTTTTATTCATATTATTTACTATTCCGCCCTCATTACCCCGTTTTGATACTATTATAACTTGCCGTATTTAGCCTCATACTTAGCAAGTTTCTGCTGAAGAGCATCCTTCTCCTGCTGAAGAGAATCATTCTCCTGCTGAAGCGCATCATTCTCCTGCCGAATCGAATCCTTCTCCTGCAGGAGTGTATCTTTCTCCAGTTTCAGCTCCTCAATTTCCTGATGAGCTTCCTTAATCATAAACAATTCGGTATTGTGATCAAGTACCGCTAACGCTTCCGAATACATAGTGATTGCCTCCTTTGGATTTCTGCGGAATTCCGATATTTCATGGTATAACTGAAAGAATTCCGGATACTTATTTACAAGGGAAATGATTTCTTTCGGTTCCTTGTAAGTAAAAAATGCAAGCCACTTATCAAGCGGTTCATTTATATTCTGTATAGATTTCCTGAAGCTGTCAAGAGTGATATAGCATATATTTACGCTATCCGGGAACTTAATTCCACTGCTGTAAGAAACCTGTCTTCTATGTATATAAGATCCTGTTTCGGAAAACTCCTTACTTGCCGATTCAATGATCACAATTATATTTACTGGACGGATCATATCGTAGCTGAATTCATCCCCATGCTCTGCTCTAAGGGCATTGTACTGTCTCATTACCAGGTCTGATGCATAGCAGGTGCTGCGCTGTGAAGGAAACCTGTATCCTATCTTTTGCATCTCAACATCCACAAAGCTTCCGTCCTTAAGTCTCACAAGTATATCCATGATGACCAGACTTCCCTTTTCGTACATAGGATTGCCTTCACGCGGAAGCATGGTGAAGTCTTCAACCTCCTGTCCAATAAGCGCCGAAAGCAAACTGCAGATCCTGTCCTTGTTTTCCATAGGATTAAATATCTTCTGAAAAAAACTGTCTAACAGGACTTCAAGTCCACGTTCTCCCGAGAGAAACGTGATGATATTTTCCTGCTGTTCTGGCTTTAGTTTTCCAAATCTCCTACGTGTATCATGATCTGACTTGATACTCTCCACAACTTTTTCTCTTGGTGTGAGTTCCCCAAGGATATCAGCCTGTGTGTAATTGTGTGTTTTCTTCATGTGCTCTTTCCTTTCATTTCTGTACTTTTGTTGACAGTCAAAAGGAATAAAGCGTCCGTTCAACTGCCGCTTACCGTTACTGCTTTTGATTGGATAAAAACGGCTGAATATCCGTTTTTTGTTTCGGGTAGAATCCCGAGATGAAAAAACTATAGCACCATAAAGTGCATTATTCAAGAGGTACATAATTAGAGAGCTATCCTAAGCCTCCCTAATTTCGCTGCTTCAAAAAAACTGTGCCTCTATCATCAATGTGCTAAATCGTCGGATACTTACTGATCGGATAATTCAAATATTTCATTATCCTGAGTTCATCCTGTGCATCCGTCAAAGCATTATGTATTTCTGAATAATCGTTTTCACCAAACATATGCATGATGTCTTCGACTCCATATCCGCGCTTGAGCCTGCCGGTACCACAGCATGGTGCACCGGCAGGGATTGCGGGATTATGCTGCTTATATGCAGCCAATTTCAGAATATCATGCCATTCATAATCCTGCAGTTCAGGAAGACATCTGGCATCAAAAGATGCATTATAAGCAAATATTGAAGACACCTCATTATGCTTCAGAAAACTCACTAACGCTTTAATAGTCTTTTTGCGCTCCAAATGTTCAGCTTTCTGCCCTTTTACATTCAGCGCATATGCAAACATCCCTCCGGCAACAGTTGCTTCCGGGATAATAAAATATCTGCAATCCAACGAGTTGAATGATCCATCCTCAGCGACAACTATTCCAATAGACATGACATCATTATTCCAATTGGTTTCTGTATCGATCACTGCAAATTTCATCGTCATGAGTTATATTTCCTTTTTAGACCAATAATCATCTCTTCGATGCCACATAAAGCTGTCAGTAATATATCACTGGCAGAACCTTTGTTTCAATAAATTCGACTCTGTCAAAGATCCTGGGTTTAAATGTGCCGGTAATTCCAACAGACACATTTTTTTCTTTATTGACATAGATTATATTTCCGCTGTCACCTATGGCAGCATAGACCTCTCTGTCATCAAAAGGCTTGTACCAAAGGTATCCGTAATTCATGAACCCAAAGCGCTCGCCAAGTTTTAAGTGCGGAGCTGTCATGTCATTAAGGTATTCCTTCGATATTATCTTCTTTCCATCGTATTCACCCTCGTTTAACACAAGCGCGCCAAGCTTTGCCAGATCACGTGCCGATGAGCACAGTCCCCATCCTGCCGTCACAGTACCCTGCGGATCTGAATACCATTCATTTTTTCTTGGCTTCTTATTCATGAAAAAGTCAAACTGATCCTCTTTAGAAGAATCATCATGAATAAAATGCTCAGGTATTCCCAATGGCAGAAACAGGTTCTTATTGGCAAAGTCTATCAGTTTTTCACCGGACGCATGCTCAATTATACCGGCCAATATCTGTATCCCAAGCGTTGCATATTTGAACTCTCCGGTTATTCCTTTGCGTCCTCCAAGGAAATCAAGTATGGCCAGAGTCCAGTCATCTGAAGTGCAGACCTTTTTCCACGGTTCAGACTTGCACTTATACGGTGCCGTCATTGTAAGAAGATGCTTTATCGTCACCTCATAGATAGTCTTCTCTCCACGTTTCACGCTGTAGTCCGGAAAGAACTCCATGACCTTCTGATCTACGCTTTCAATAAACCCTCTGTCTATCGCGATCCCGGCAAGGAGCGCCATCACGCCCTTTGTCACCGAATTGACATTCACAGCATCTTCGGTCTTAAAGTCGCGCCATGAATCATCATACACATCCCTGCCATCCTTTATGGCATATATCTGGCATATGTTGCTTTCATTTCCTGTACTGTCCTTGATAAAACTATGAAACCTCTCTTTTTCCACTAAATTCGCCTCCTAATGTTATTATTCGGACGTCCTGAAGATTAGGCTAAGTGAATTAAAAATTGTTTTCAAGTACTTTTTTCAAGAAAAAAATCCCTATGTAATTTACATAGGGATTAAACTTCTATATCAATTCACCGCTAAAATGCTGGATCTCATGCTGAATGATCTGTGCCGTAAAACCGGAGTACTTTCCATGCTGCTTATGAAAGTTCTGATCCAGGTAATCGACTTCGATCTCTTTATATCTTATGCAAGGTCTGCTTCCATCCAGAGACAGACAGCTTTCCTCAGTCTCATACTTTCCGTTTTTCTTCGTGATCACCGGATTGATCATCGCAAACTGAAAAGGCCCCGCAGCCACAACAATGATCTGCTTATTCACTCCGATCATGTTTGCAGCCATGCCAACGCATCTGTCCTGATTTGCTTTAAGTGTATCAAGAAGATCCTCTATCACCTGCTTGTCAGCCTCCGTTGCCGGTTCTGACTTTTGCTGCAGGAACAGCGGATCACGTATGATCTCTTTTACCATATTGTAGTTCCTTATTAATTTGCAGAAAATGTTCCCTCGATCATTCCATAACCTAAAACATTTCCGTTATTTCCAATCGCTTTCGGCCATCGTACTTTCGGTAACTGTTTCCTCAGTTTTAGTTTCATCCGGCTTTGCGGTCTCTGTGCCCGCACTCTCCGTCACAGTCGCTTCAGTAATCTCGGTCGTCTTCACAGCCGCCTCTGGCGCCGCATTATTCTGCGAAGATGCACCGCCTCCGAGGATAACCATCTGCTCTTTTATTTTCTCCACCACCATCACATCTGCGGGCAGCCACTCTACTGAATCAATAGTATCCTTAGTCAGCCACTTGGCTTCCGCCGCCTCTTTTAATACCAGCTGCCCCTTAACCACTTCACAAAAAAAGCAATCCATTGATAAATGGAAAGCCGGATAATCGTATTCAACCGTGCAAATATATTCGCCTACATTTATCTCTGTATCGAGTTCTTCTTCTATCTCGCGTTTCAGCGCCTGCTGCGGCGTTTCGCCTTCTTCTATTTTGCCGCCGGGAAATTCCCATTTCCCTTTATATTCACCATACCCTCTGGCTGTTGCAAAAACACGTTCTCCATCTTTTATTACTGCAGCTGCTACTCTTACTGTTTTCATACAAGCACCATTCAACTAAATGCCTTATATGGCTTCTTAATTATCAGATACAGGATATATCGTACTTGGTATCGCAAGCAAAGACAAGACAATTATTAGTAGCGCCTTATTTATTTACCGAAGGCATGTCCTGCAATAGTTACTGCTTAACTGTCAAAAGACTCCCAAAGTAAAGTATACTTTACTTTGGGAGTCTCTTATTTAATTTTCTTAGCGCTTATATTATAGCATCTTCAAATATACTGACCGCTCCTCTTCCGGAACACCGATCAATTCCAGTGCCTGTTCAGCGGAGCACTTCATATTATTCATTAGATTTCTAACCGAGACCAATATACCTTCTTTTATACCTTCTTCTATCCCCTCTTCCTTGAACATCTGCATTGTCTCGGCTTCATTGTATTCCGTCAGACACATATTCCTTACCTCCGTTCGGTTTCCTATCAGAAACTTTCTTATCTGAAAGGATTTAGGCATTTCATCGATGGTTTTATCTACCGCTTCTTCCATTGACAAACGATTCTCGGACTTGACCGCCCTCACTGTCTCCACAAACCAGGTATATTCTTTCAGTGGCAAACAGGCATCCAAAAGCTTTGAATTCTTCTTCCGACTTATATTGATCATACGGACGCTCACTTGCACATCCGACTGATCAGAATTCTCAGAAAACGAATCACTGAGTCTCAAAATCTGATCATCTATTTCTTCATTTCCATTATAAAAGGTTACAAGCTTAGGTACCGGCAGATGCATCTGCTTTCTTCCATAAATATTCTGATGAGTATCATTAATATATCTGTCATACTGCCTACCTAGATACATAAGTTGTCTCACCGGCATATTCGGATTATAGGTGCTCTGCTGCTCATACAAACTCAGCGTTGCCGACACAATACACGATACATCATTCTTCATGCCCATATAAACTGTGTCGGACATAGTAGTAATCTCTATTACACTCTCGTCCGTATATGATGTTCCATTCAGAGCATTATACAATGATAACGTCCAAGCTTTATTTTCCTCTCTGCCAAATATAAACGCAAAGAGTCTATCCTTGTATTCTCTGTTGACTTCTTCGCTCATGCACTTCTCCTTTCATTATAATGAGCAACAAAACTTACTACAACTGCAATTCACGGAAAAAATGTGGCGAGACGCCTCAGAAATTCCCAGAAATGTGATTCATACTCTAACACTTCCTTTCGTATGTGTAAAGCAGGAATTTTCCCTCAAAGATATTTGCTGTTCCGAAAGGTCTTACCCTGGGCTGATCGCCCGAGAATACAGAATTTGTATTGATCTTACGATAGTTCCCCCAAAAAATAGCCGCAAAAAAAGCCATATAAAACAGGTCATGCGGGGTTGACTTGAGATTTTTTATATCTTATAATTCACTATACGTTATATTATATATTATGCAACGTGACTATATAAGGAGCAGACTATGCTTTATGAATATTTGAAAGAACACTATGACGATGGGGAACCTATCTTCCTCGATGATATTCATATAGAGGGGATGAGACGTGATAACTTCCGTCAGCAGATCAAAACTCTTGCTGATGCCGGTAAAATCGTGAGATATGAAAAAGGGATATATTATATTCCGAAGAAGACCCGTTTTAGTTCATCCGCCGGTCCGACTCCAGAAACCGTAGCCAGGTATAAGTACATCTCCCGTGGCGGCAAGACAGACGGTTACTATTCCGGCAGCACTTTTGCCAACATCATCGGACTGTCTTTGCAGGTTCCGATGAAGAAAGAAATCGTCAGCAATAATATAGCTGCCATCGTAAGGGAAGTGATGATCGGTAAACAGTCCTTTATCGTCAGAAAGACGAATGTCCCCATCTCCGATGAGAATGTTAAGGTTCTCCAGCTTCTGGAATTATTAAAAAATCTGGACTCCTACCTTGACAGCGATTATGATGAAGCGAGAGAAAAAATTACAAAATATTCTCTTGCGAACCATATCACAAGAGACGATGTTGACCAGTATATTAGAAGATACCCGGATTCAACTTTTCGGTATTACTATGAAATGAGGTTAGATCATGTACTTGCATAAAGATAAGAATCTCTTTACAGAGGTCATTACAGAAGCCAACGCACAGACCGGCATCGCAGAATCTGTCATAGAAAAGGATTACTACGTTACCATGATCTTAAAGCTGCTTGCAAAGAGCAATCCCGACATAGTGTTCAAGGGAGGAACTTCCTTATCAAAGTGTTTCCACCTGATCAACAGATTTTCCGAGGATATTGATATCACCTTTTCCGAGCATATCGGTGAGTCCCGAAGGAAAAAGCTCAAATACAAAATTCTCAAACCAATCAGTGATGAACTGGGTATGCCAATCAAGAACTGGGATAGTATCGAGAGCGATAAGGATTACAACTATTACCTCTTCGGCTATCAGCCTGCAAGTGACTATCCGGTGGAAGGTATCATGCCCGGAGTAAAACTGGAAACTGCTCTTGTCTCCTATTCCTTCCCTACCGAGGAAAGAGATGTTGACTCAATCATCTACAGATCGATAAAAGATTCCTCTCCCGACATAATCACTGATTATGGTCTTGAACTTTTTTCGATGAAGGTTCAATCCGTCAGCAGGACATTCATTGATAAAATATTTGCCCTGAGGAATATGTTCTCATACGTGTTCCAGAATGTTTTCCTCTTTTCCAATACGATCAATGCGAATATCGCATACTCCGATCCGGAAGCAAAGGAGCCCCGTATCAGGAAAGCCGCCAAGAATGCCCAGGCAAGCAAATTCATCGATGGGCTGGTCGATAATTACGATACGATCATCGGCGAGAGAGGACTCGGTCTCTCTGGCGGACAGAAGCAGCGTCTCAGCATAGCGCGTGCATTTCTTAAGAATGCACCCGTACTTGTTCTGGATGATTCCACGAGTGCGCTTGATGTGAATACCGAGCGTGCCCTTCTCGATGAACTCAAAAAGAACTACAAAGACAGAACCGTCATCATCACCGCCCACAGACTCTCATCTGTTGTGCACTGTGATGAGATCCTTTACATGCAGGACGGACATATCGCTGAGCGCGGCACATTTGATGAACTGATGAAAAAGAACGGGGTCTTTGCGGAAGTTTACCGTCTGCAGCAGGCACAGGCCGAGACCACGGTGAACTACGATACCCTCCTGAAAGGAGGCGAAGACTGATCATGGCACGCAATACATATTTCGAAGATGAACAGATCACTAAAAAGATAGACATCAAACAGCTTGGCAGGACATGGAAATATATCGTTCCCCACAAGAAAACTCTGATCCTTGTTGCCGTGATGCTGCTTATCATGTCTGTAACTTCGCTCCTGCCCCCTATCATACTTAAGGACATAATCAATGATGTGGCACCGACAAAGGATTACGGCAAGCTTGCAGCGATGATCTCGGCAATGACATTCATAGCACTGCTTGAGATAGTCTCCACATGGATACAATCGGTTGCCATGGGTAAGATGGGACACTCCGTTATCTCAAAGATACGTGAAGACATATTCTACCGTCTGCAGCAGCTTCCGTTTGATTACTTTGACAACAGACCGGACGGCAAGATCGTGGTCCGTGTCACCGAATATATCAACGGTCTGGCGAACTTCTTTTCAAACTTTGTGATGATGTTCTTCATATACATAGTAAAGCTTCTTGTCGTTACGATATTTATGCTCTACTATTCGCCGATGCTGACATTGGTCGTTTTCCTCACGGTCTTACCGATGATGTTTTTTGTACTGCTTTTAAGGAAGACCATCAGAAGGCTCTTTAGCAAGCTTCGTGCAAAGAATTCTAACCGTGCGGCATTCCTTGTTGAATCCATCATGGGCGAGAATGTTATAAAGAACTACAACCGTCCCGAAATTAATGAAGATATCTATTCGGATGTACACAGGAAGTGTGTTAATCAGTGGTGGCAGATCGTTATCAGAAATGAGCTTAACGGCCCCATCGTTGAGACATTCTGGAACCTTGGCACTCTTGTGATATATGGCATCTCGCTTGCGATGATCTTAAACGGTGACTCCACGATCAATGCCGGGCTTGTCATACTTTTTACCCAGTATATGGGTAACTTCCAGGGACCCTTACAGGAGATCACCAATATCATACAGAACCTTTCCGAAGTGAGCTCCAATCTTGAGCAGGTCTTCGATACCATCGACTACCCTTCCGTTATCGAAAACAGAGAGAATGCCGTGGTGCTCGAACATGCAAAGGGAAAGGTTGATTTCAATGATGTGACCTTTGCATATGAAGATGACAATAATATACTTGAACACTTCAATCTTCATGTAAAGCCCGGAGAGACCATTGCACTTGTCGGTCCCACCGGAGCCGGAAAGACGACCATAATCAACATGCTGACAAGATTCTATGATGTGAATGCAGGAACTGTCATGATCGATGATATTGATGTGAGAGACTGCACCATCCACTCCCTCAGAAAAGAGGTGGGTGTTCTTATGCAGGATCCCTTCCTCTTCAAGGGAACCATAATGGAAAACATCCGTTACGGAAAGCCCGATGCAAGCGATGAAGAATGCATCGCCGCAGCCAAAGAGATATTTGCCGACAGGTTCATCATGCGTCTGGAAGGCGGATATCAGCATGTGCTCGAAGAAAGAGGTGGCGGTCTTTCCGCAGGCGAGAAACAGCTTGTAAGCTTTGCAAGGATAATCTTAAAGAATCCTTCGGTCATAATACTTGATGAAGCAACCAGCGCCATAGATACAGAGACCGAAGCCTTGATCCAGCAGGCCCTCGAGCATATCATCAAAGACAAGACAGCATTTCTGGTGGCGCACAGATTATCAACCATACGCGATGCGGACCGTATACTCTATATTTCCGACAAAGGCATCGCAGAACAGGGAACACATGAAGAGCTGATGGCAAAAAAGGGCCTTTACTACGCCCTCAATGTCTAAAGCACGCAGCTGATCAGAATGGAGCATCAAATGAATAAAGAACGTTTATATATCGATATAGGACTGAATCTCATATGCAGACAGTTTGAGAATTTTGAAGAACAGATCGTATCTGAAGCTGAAGAAAACGGTGTGGGAGTGATACTCACAGGTTCTTCGCTGGGGAGCTCGATCAAGTCATTTGAATTCTGTAAGACACATGAAGGCGTATATTTTACGGCCGGTGTGCATCCCCATGATGCTAAAAGTTTTGAAAAAAGCACACGAAAAAAACTCTTATCTCTTTTGCTTGAAAAAAAGTGTGTGGCTGTGGGTGAATGCGGTTTGGATTATGACAGGATGTATTCCCCCAAGAATGAACAGCTCTCGGCATTTGAATGTCAATTAGAGCTTGCAAGGGAAGTGGATAAGCCTCTTTTCCTTCATGAAAGAAGCGCCGTGTCGGATTTTTATTCTCTGATACGTGAATATGATTTTGGAAGCAGACAGGTCGTTCACTGCTTTACCGGGGATCCCGAGACAGCAGATAAATATCTTAACCTTGGCTGCATGATAGGCATAACCGGCTGGATATGTGATAACAGAAGAAATGCCGAACTGTTAGAAGCGGTAAAGCTTATCCCCGATGACCGTCTTTTAGTGGAAACGGATGCGCCTTACCTGCTTCCCAGACTCGACGGAAAAAAATTAAAGAATCCCAATGTCCCGTCAAATGTTAAATATGTGGTGCAGAAACTCGCAGAAGTGCGCAGTCAGGATGAAGAAGAACTGCGCATAAAAGTCCTGGAGAATACAAAGAGATTATTCGGCATCGATTGAGATGAACTTGTAATCCTTTGCCTCTACTGCTTCCTTAAACACTTCATCAGGTACATCCTTTGAAAGTGTAACGCTTGCTTTACCGGAAACGTGATCTGCAGATGCACTCTCCACGCCGTCTATGGCCTCAAGTGCCTTCTGTACAGTAGCTTCGCAGTGTCCGCACATCATTCCTTCGATGGTGATAGTTTTTTTCATTTCCTTGACCTTCCTTTCTACTTTTTTAACTTTTCTCATTCTATCATACCTGGTGTCATAAATATCATACAGATTGAGTCTCAGCGCATTAAGACATACCGTAACGCTTGAGAAGCTCATTGCCAGTGCTCCCACAGCCGGTTTCAGCTCCCACGGAAAACCAAACAGCAGCTGATACAATCCTATAGCAAGCGGTATGCACAGAGCATTATAGAAAAATGCCCAGAACAGATTCTCGTGAATATTCCTTACAGCAATGCGGCTAAGTCTCACAGCGGCCGCAGCATCCTTAAGCGAACTGTTCATGAGCACTATATCCGCAGCGTCAATTGCCACATCCGTTCCTGCACCTATCGCCATTCCGGTATCAGCTGCGGTGAGCGCCGGTGCATCATTTATTCCGTCACCTACCATCACAGTCTTGCCTTCTGCTTTGAGCTTCCTTATGACCTGCTCTTTTTCTTCCGGCAGAACGCCTGCGATCACGTCGTCTACACCGGCATTTTCCCCAATGGCTTTGGCTGTCACGGCACCATCACCGGTAAGCATCACAACCTTTAATCCCATGTTCTTGAGCTGGCTTATGGCTTCTGCGCTGTCGCTTTTTATCGTATCGGCAATAGCTGCCATTCCAAGAAATCGGTCTTCCTCTGCAAAATATACTATCGTCTTGCCTTCAGCCGAGAGTTTTGACGCAGCTTCCTCTGTCTTTTTATCTATAACAGCTTTCTTTGAAACGAAACCAGCATTGCCCGCATACAGCCATTTTCCGTTCGAAAGCCCCTTGAGCCCCTTGCCGGGAAGCACGGCAAAGTCAGTAGTTTCAGATACTTTCGCATTCTTTTGCTTCGCATACTCCATCACTGCCTTGGATAAGGGATGCTCACTCTTTGCTTCCAGTGATGCAGCAGCATTTAAAAGTTCCGACTCGCTCACTCCCTCCGCCGCAAATATATCAGTCAATACCGGAGTACCGTTCGTTATGGTACCTGTTTTATCAAGTGCTATTATTTCAGCCTTGCCGACTGCCTCAAGTGATGCTGCTGTTTTAAAAAGTATGCCGCGTCTTGCCCCCATTCCATTGCCTACCATCACCGCAACCGGTGTGGCTAATCCCAGCGCACAAGGACAGCTTATAACCAGAACCGATACAGCCCTGGTAAGCGCAAAAGAAACCTCTTTTCCTGCGATGAGCCATCCTGCAAAAGCAGCCACAGCGATGAGCAGCACAACCGGAACAAAAACTGCTGATACCCTGTCTGCAATCCTTGCAATGGGAGCCTTTGTGGCGGAAGCATCCGATACAAGCTGTATGATGCGTGAGAGCGATGTGTCTTCACCGACCCTCACCGCCTTTGCCTTTATAAAACCGGATTGATTAACAGTCGCTGCAGATACTGTATCACCCGCTTCTTTATCCACAGGCACGGACTCTCCCGTAAGAGCCGATTCATCGACTGCAGTGTTGCCCTCAGTGATGGTGCCATCCACAGGTATCTTTTCCCCGGGACGCACAACAAAGATATCTCCAACACACACCTCTTCTATTCCGACCTCGATCTCTTTTCCGTCACGTATAAGCGTTGCCTTCTCCGGTGCAAGCTTTATCAGGTTCTTCAGCGCATCCGTTGTCCTGCCTTTTGAATATGCCTCAAGAGTTTTACCTACTGTGATAAGTGATGGGATCATCGCAGCAGTTTCGAACCAAATGTTCTTTGAAGCTATGTCTTTTATCAAAGACATGTTCATTGCCATAGCCGCATCGATCATCACAAAAAGGAATACCAGGCTGTAGACAAAAGAAACAGCTGAGCCCAAAGCTACCAGCGTATCCATATTCGGGGATCCGTGAAGAACAGACTTTGTTCCTGAAATAAAAAACTCCCTGTTGATAAAAAGAATGATCACCGCAAGTATCATCTGAATGACCGTGATACTCACATGATTATCAAGTATTCCGGGGACGGGAAGAGAAAGCATCATATGTCCCATAGAAAAATAAAGCAAGATCAGAAGAAATGAAGCGGAATAAATAAGCCGCTTTAACAGTCTCCTGTCATCACTATCCGACAATCCATCATCTTCTTTCTTCACTGCCCCGTGAAGCTTTGCGCCATACCCTGCAGCCTCTACTGCTTTGATGACCGCAGTCTCATCAGCCGTGCCCTCCACTGTCAAAGAATTGGTGAGCAGGCTCACCGCGCACTCTTCCACCCCCGGTACATTTTTTACTGCTTTTTCAACATGTGCCTGACAGGCTGCACAACTCATGCCTGTGACATCGTATTTTTTCATTCTTTCACTCCCGCCCTGCTGCTTCATAGATGAGCGCATTCAGTATAGCCGCTCCCACAGAGCTTCCTCCTTTGCGTCCGCAGGCAATGATCGCCGGTACACCGTTTTGTCTGCAGACTTCCAATGCTCTATCCTTACTCTCGATTATATTTACAAATCCTACCGGAACTCCGACAACAAGCGACGGACGCATTCCGTCCTCTATCATATCCGCCAGTTTCAAAAGTGCCGTGGGCGCATTGCCTACGGCATATATTCCTTCCGGATATTTTGATGCTGCCGTGATCATCGAAACTTCAGCCCTTGTAGTATCCAACTCCTTTGCCTTAGCTGCCACTTCCGGATCTGACATGTAGCACACTGCATCATTCCCGTATCTTTCAAGGCTTTTCTTGTGAACCCCTGACAGCATCATATTGGTATCAGTTATGATCGCTGCGCCTTTTTTTAGTGCCTCCACTCCCGCACGTACTGCGCCATCTGTAAAGACAAGATTTGTCGCATAGTCAAGATCAGCGCTTGCATGTATCGCACGAAACACTGCCGCCCTGTTCTCTTCAGGAATGGTTATGCCCATCTCTGAAAGTTCGGAACCTATGATCTGCATGCTGGTCTCTTCTATTTTTGCCGGATTCTTTATTATCATATCTGTATCTCCACGAAGAAAAATCCGCGTATGAGGTTTCTTTTATCCCTATGCTTCCCGCTCTTTATGAAAAGCTATTGCAGCGCGTATCATCCGCTGTACTGCCTTCCTGCAGCCCGGGAAATAGATATGAGGGAATGCAGCATAAAGGCTGCTGCCCGCAAAGCCCTCTTTCCACTCGCTTTTATCAGATGCCTTGCAGAAACTGAAAGCATCTCCTCTTTCATCATCTTCACTGCTTATAGGATCAAAATGATGAAATGAATGGATACGGATGCTGTCGCCTTTTTCAAATAAGAGGCTTTCCTCATTGGCCTGAAGCGAAGCATAGCCAAATCTCACCAGCCCCGAAGTCTTCTTTAAGATCCCGGGAAGCAGGCCTGCCATCTTGTAACATCTGCCATCATCATCCATGATCCCGCGGCACAGATACATATATCCGCCACACTCTGCCACTATAGGCATATGATCCTTCGCTGCCAGGCGTATCTCATTAAGCATCGCTTCATTTCCGGAGAGTTTTTCAAGATAGAGCTCCGGATACCCGCCCGGAAGATACAGCGCATCAGCGCCTTCAGGAAGGGCAGTGTCATTGAGTGGGCTGAAAAAAGAAATGTCCGCGCCCATTTCTTTCAAAATATCTATCGACTCATCATATGTGAAACAAAAAGATTCGTCCCTTGCCACAGCGATGAGAGGACGGTCATGCGACGAATTATCATCCGAAGAATTATCATCCGAAGAATTATCCTTAAAAGGTTCATGCCTTACCGGAACATCCTCAGACAGATATGTATTATACTCCAAATCACAGGATCGCGTCATCCCCAAAATCTTTTCGGTATCTATCGTTCCTTCTGCCAGCGCGGCAAGTCTCTCTATCCGCTCCTGCAGATCACTTATTTCTCCTGCCGTACAGAGGCCTAAATGTCTGGAAGGAAAATCTGCATCTGCATTTGAAGGAAGATATCCAAGTACAGGAATGCCGGCTTCCTTCTCAAGCACGGGTTTCATCCGTTCGAAAAGCCTGCTGCTGCACTTATTGAGTATCACTCCGTGTATTCCTGAATCAGGCCTGAATTCCTTCATGCCCTTTATCACTGCTGCATCTGAAAGTGCTGTCCCTTTGGATGTGACTACCAGTATCACAGGCAGCCCCAGTAACCTTGCCACATCATAAGCACTTGCATCTGCCACGCTTCCGCCTATCCCGTCATAGTATCCCATTGCGCCTTCCACAACAGAAATATCATGACCTGTGCTGTATTTTTCAAATACTGTTTCCACGGTTTGCTCATCTGCCAGATAAGTGTCCAGGTTATGTGAAGCTTCCCCCGTAACAGCCCTGTGATACATTGGATCGATATAATCAGGCCCTGCCTTAAAAGCCGCGGGTGCATAGCCCTTTCTTTTTAACAGGGCAAGCAGTACCAGCGTGACAACAGTCTTGCCCGATCCCGATGAGGGAGCTGATATCAAAAAACCTGTACTCATATATATCCTTTCAGACTGCAGAAATGATAAACACGGGGTTCTGTGCCTGCAGCATGTGATAACGACCTCTGTGCGCTGTCTCGGTCACACTGATCTGCGTCACCTCATAATCCCTGTTTAATCTGTCAAAGATCTCCGTTGATGCATTTAATGTTTCATATGTCACAGCAGTTATCACCGCCCTTGCCTGCGCATTTTTCTCATAAACTGTTTTTAATATCTCCTCCAGCTTACCGCTGCTTCCCCCGATAAATACAGCATCCGGCACCGGAAGTTCTGTAAGTGCCGCAGGTGCTTCGCCCTCATATATTTCCATATTCATGCAGCTGAATTTTCTTTTATTATCTTTTATAAGAGCCACTCCTTCAGTATCCTTCTCTATAGCGCATACGGTTCCCTCCGGGCATGAGAGTGCAATCTCAACACTTACGGAACCAGTACCGGCACCCACATCCCATACCGTATCAGAGGGGCTAAGCCTTAGTGCAGATACAACTGATGCCCTGACAAACCTTTTGGTCATGGGCACACTTCCCCTGATAAATTCATCATCAGGTATGCCTCTCCCCACACCGGTATAGACCGGGGCAGCATAGACCACAACGACCGAAAGTTCACTGAAGGAAGCATCAGCCAGTTCGCATGCTCTTCCGCGCACTATCCTTTCCTTATCCGTAAACAGATCCTCACCCGTAACCGTCTGAATATCTCCAAGGCCGCATTCCACAAGCACCTTGAATATATCTTCCGGATGAGCCTTGCCACCTGTCAGAAAGAAGGATTTTTTTCCGGTCATAAGCGCCGCTGTCACGGCATGCTTTATATCCTCATAATTCTCAGTCCTTCCGTGAAGCGATATGGTATTCACATCCTGATAATCTTCCATAATCTTTGCAGACAGCATCTGAAGGCTTGATATGCCGGGAAGCACTTCGTAAGCTATCCCTTCTTCATCAAGTCTTTTTCCAAGCTTGCCTGCTCCTGAAAAGAATCCTGTATCTCCCGAAAAAATAACGGCAGCCATAACATCATCACTGCAACCTTTAAGCTCCTTAACTATATCTTCCGTCATATACAAAGCTCTTGTTTTGCATGTGATGATATCTGAAAGGCAGTCTATAAGCCTGCCTGCACCTATCACGATATCCGCCGCTTTTATCACATCCAATGCGGCGGAAGAAATGTATTTCTTATCTCCGCTTCCGCAGCCTATCAGATAGATCCCTTTTTTCATGACTTGCCCTCTTTGCCTGATAATATGATTTCTTTATTGTTTTCTATATTATTGATCTCTGTTATGATCTCTTCTTCATTCATTCCTTCCCTGCCGGAAGGCCTGTCTATTAACAAAAGCTTTGCGCCTGTCTTTTCACAGGCTCCTGCCTTTTGCGGAAATCCGCCTTTCACCCCACCGTCTTTGGTCACAAGGTACTTTATCTGTTTCTCGCGTATGAGCAATTCATTCATTTCTTCCGAAAAAGGACCTTCCATAGCAATGATGTTTTCAGGTCTGATACCTGCATCCTCAGCAGCCTTCAAAGAAAGCATGGAAGGAAGTATCCTTACAAACAGCCGCTCCCTTTCTATCTTCTCAAAGACGCCTATCTCCTTTGCACCTGTTGTGAGCAGGACATTACCCTTAGTTGTTTCCAGATACTCGGAAGCTTTGGACGCATCGGCAAATATCATTGAATCATCAGGTATATTACTTACCGCTCTTGCAAGCCTCATATATCTGATGCCTGCACGTTCACAGGCTTTCTTTATATTGGCACCTGCCTCTGCGGCATATGGGTGTGTTGCATCAATGCACAGATCAAAATCTGCTATCACATTCTCCATCTGCACTTCATCCATCCGGCCTTCCAGGATCTTCACATCTCCCTCGCCCTGTTTTACCCTGCCATAGTCAGTTGCAACAGACACTGTCACATCATGCCCCATGGCGTTCAGACGTGCAGATATATCCCTTCCTTCAGTAGTTCCCGAAAAAATGATAAGCTTCATCTGTAACCTCTCGGTGTGATCATTTTGCCGCATGCTTCATATGTTTTGTCACTTCCGATAAAAACCGTGGTATACATATCACAGTCTGCATCCGGAAGCTTTGCAAGTGTAGTGACTTCGGCATTCTCCCCACTCCTGCCTATTTTTCTGGCAAGTGCGCATGGAGTATCACCCGAAACACCTTCTTCAATAAAGATGGAAACAGCCTTCTTTATACCATCAGGTCTGCCTTTGGATACCGGATTGTACAGAACGGTAACGAAAGCTCCCTGTGCTGCAAGACGCAGTCTCTTCTCTATCACATCCCATGGAGTCAGTCTGTCCGAAAGCGAAATGATCGCAAGGTCATGCCCTATCGGCGCACCTGTAAGCGCGGCTCCCGATGAAGCCGCCGTGATACCGGGCACTATCTCTATATCAACATCCGGATAGTCTCGTGACAGCTCAAGTACTGGAGAAGCCATTCCATATATTCCCGCATCACCTGAACATATGATAGATGTGGTGATGCCCTCATGCGCTTTTTCCAGGGCATATCTGCATCTGTCTGTTTCACCTGTCATGCCGGTAGTATAGAATTCTTTTGATGACATGAATGCCTCATCTCCAAGTTCTTCCTTAAGAATTTCAACATATCCGGTATATCCGACTATAAGCATCGAATCCTCAAGTGCCTTAAGTGCCCGCAGAGTCATATCTTCCCTGCATCCCGGACCTATCCCCGTCACATACAATTTCTTCATATGATCAACCTGCCTTCTGCCGCCGCGATCGTCACACCTTCATACACGGTTTTGCGGACGATGAGCTTTCCTTCTTTGCCTGCCTGCAACACTGCTGCCCTTTCGCACACATTATCAACTCCTGTCGTCTTCATGACAAAATCAGACGCTGTAAAATCCCCCTGCGCATTACCAAGCTCCTCTGCGGTATAGAAGCGGATTTCCAGTCCCTTTTCACCTGCAAATTCAAGAAGTCCCTCTTCATCCTTTTTCAGATCTATCGATGCTATATCTTTTACGGACTCCCTGTATATATCATTGTCAGCTAAGAACTTATCAAATGCTTCCACTATCTTTTCTTTTGGAGTTCCCTTTTTGCAGCCTATTCCAACAGATACACATTTTGGGATCAGTATCAATGTATCATCTGATACCTGCCGTCTGCTGCCTGCTGCCACACATCCGTCCTTACCTGTGTCATAGCCCGAAATTCTTATCTGCGCCTGCTGCTCTTTATCATATTTATCTTCAAATACAAGCTGATCATCCTTATCCTGATCAGCTATCTTTATCATCTGACCCAGACCGATCCTTATCTTCTGCGCATCCAGCAACGCACTCTGGACCCTGACAATGTTTCCGGTATACTTTACCTTTAATCCATGCTGTACCGCCCAGGTATCGGCAGCCCACAGGCCCCTTATGTCACTTGCGGTCGTGATCACAGACACCCCACCTGTTATTTCAGCAAGCTTCGCTGCTTCTGCATTAGCTCCGCCTATATGACCGGAAAGAACCGGTATAATATACTGTCCTGCTTCATCGATCACTATGACAGCAGGATCACTATCCTTTCCTCTGATATATTTTGAAACAGCTCTTACCGCTATCTGCACAGCTCCGATAAAAACAAGTGTCTTTGCGGTATAGAAATGTTCCTGCACCCATTCATCAAGAGTGCAAGTCCCCTGCTTCCTGCTTATCCTCGTAAGACTGTCGACCCCTAACTTTTCTCCAAGCTCATAGCCTCTGTCAGTAAAGGCACAGGCATATGTACCTGCTTTGCCTTGTTTTCCTTCTCTGTATCCTGTGGTGAAATCCGGATCATAGAGCAGACTCTTTTGCTCACTTCCGTTTAAGAAATCTCCTATAAGCAGAAGACTTGTCCTGCTTACCCCGTTATCCTTCGCTGTCTGATCAAGCGTTCCGACAGTACAGAAAAACTTCTTCTCCTCAGGCCAGCTTGCTTTGTAAATGATAGCTGCAGGTGTATCCGCACTGTACCCTCCCGCAAGCAGCGCTTCCTCAACTTCTTTTGTTTTCCCTGCCGAAAGGAAGAGCACCATGGACGTCTTATGAGAAGCCATATCCTGAATGCGTTCTCTTTCGGGAACAGGTGTCCTCCCTTCTATCCTGCTTATTATCACGGACTGCGATCTGCCGGGGACTGTATATTCAGTACCCAGTGCAGCCGCAGCAGCGCAGAAGCTTGATACTCCGGGAACCGTGCTGTAGCTTATCCCATATCTCTTCAGCTCTGCAGTCTGTTCATTTATCGCAGAATATAATGAAGTATCTCCTGTCTGAAGCCTGACCGTGATCCCGGGTTCTGTCTGTCTGATGACCTCCGTTATCTCCGGAAGAGACATGTGGGCACTGTCATAAACAGCAGCATCTTTTCTGCAATACTTTAACAGTTCAGGATTAACAAGACTCCCCGCATAGATAACGGTATCAGCTTCCTGCAGCAATCTGTATCCTTTTAGAGTGATCAGTTCCGGATCGCCCGGCCCGGCTCCGATGAAATAAACCATTATAATGCTCCTTTATATCCAAACTCTGTAAGCAGCTCCCGACCTTTATCCGTTATACCGAACAAGCCGTGAACATTCGAAAACAAAAGTGCGCCTACTTCAAACTTACCTCCGGCCCTGCGCTCCAGATTAGCCTGTATAGACCGGATTATCAGTTTCTCTGTATCCTGAAGAAGTGACTCTTCCTTCAGGATATCGATACATGCATCGCTCGTTACGCTCTCATACAGCTTTTTTATACATCCGGCAGATGCGCCCGCAAGCGCTGCATAGCAGGCAAATATCTCTCTTCGTCCATCAGCATATTTTGAATGAGTGTTCATGACCGATGCTGCAAGCTTTACAAGCTTTCCTGTATGCCCTATGAGCATCACACGCTCTATACCCGCATTGGCGGCTATATCCAGTGCATCTCCTATAAAATTAGACATCTGTATGACCGGTATATCCAGCTTGTCAATCCTGTTCTTTTTGATAAATTCTGCTCCGTAATTACCCGGCGTAAGGATGATGCTTCTGTTCCCCATCGCAGCCGCCTGACGGACCGCAACCCTTATCGTATCCACAAGAGCCTTTTCAGACATGGGCTCCACTATGCCGCTCGTGCCAATGATAGAAATGCCGCCCTTTATACCAAGCGTGCTGTTCAATGTTCTGGCAGCAATCGCCTCACCGTTCTCGGCACTTACGATCACTTTGAAACCACCCGTATAACCATTCTCCCTGGCCGATACCTTAAGCACATCACTTATCATCTTCCTCGGCACATGGTTGATTGCCGCCTCTCCAACGGGTTGGTCAAGGCCTGGAAGTGTAACTCTTCCTATACCTTCTCCTCCATCTATGACAATGCCTTCCTCATCCGTTAGCGTCACCTCAGCTCTGATATGTATCCCATTCGTCACATCAGGGTCATCTCCTGCATTTTTGACTACCGTGCAGTAAGCAGTTTTTTCTTCTTCATCGCATCCGCATTCAAAAGGTGTGACACTTACTCTTATCCCTGCCGGAGTCATGACTGACATCTCGGAAGGCCTTATCCCCGTAAGGAGATATTCTGCAGCCCCCTGACTTGCAAGCGCAGCTGAAGTACCTGTTGTGAAGCCACGTCTCAAGCCATTTTCCGTTGCAGTATCATTTGAATTTATATCCTCATCCGTACTTTTATCATTTTTTTCAGAAGCGATATCTCCTGCCATGAAGTCATGCAGGAGATGTTCATCTATACCGTACAACCTTGTCAGCGCAGGAACTGTCATCACATCGGCAGGCTTCCCGTAAGCTGTGATCTCTTTATCACCCAGCATGAGTACCCTGTCCGCAAACTTCTGGGAAAGGTTAAGTTCATGCAGAGACATAACTATCGTCAACGGATGGTCCGCATCCCTAGAGAGATTTTTTAACAGATCCAGCAGTTCCAGCTGGTATTTCAGATCCAGGAAGGTTGTAGGTTCATCCAGTATCAGCACACCCGGTTCCTGCGCGATTGCCCTGGCAAGCAACACTCTCTGCTTCTGTCCGTCAGAAAGCTCATTAAAATTCCTGTCTGCAAGAGTGAGGCAGTCTGTCATCTCCATCACTTTTCTGACTATATCCATATCGGCTTCGGAGAGCCTTCCAAACCATCCGGTATACGGATACCTGCCTTCAGATACGACTGCCAGGCAACTCTCCGCTTCCTTCTTCACACGCTCGGTAAACATCACTGCTATCTTTCGTGCTCTGTCACCGTCCGATATCCTGTTAAGATCCTGTCCTTCTATAAGTATCCTTCCGGACATTGGCGCGAGCAGTCCTGACAAAACATACAGCAATGTGGATTTACCGGCGCCGTTTGGCCCCACGATCGATACCATCTCACCTTTACATATATCAAAACTAATATTTTCCAAAACCGACGTGCCTTTGTACCCTGCTGTCATGTCATGGACTTCAATATATTTATCTGTCATTCTTGTACCTCCACGAAGAGAAATCCGCGTATGCGGTTTCTCTGAGCTGGCAAATTGGTGAATACGCCGAAGGCGTATTCACCAATTTGTGTTTGAAAGGAAATGTATCAACATTTCCTTTCAAACCTGCCTCCTGCCAGCATGATCAGCACGATCGGAACACCTGCAAAAGCTGTAACCGTCGAGAGAGAAAGTTCTGTCGGTGAGAGCAGCATACGTGCTGCCAGGTCTGCGGCCATTGTATAGGACGCTCCCGTAAGGAATACTGCAGGCATCATGATGACCGGTCTTCTGTCAGTCATAAGCTTCCTTACGATAAACGGAACCGCTATACCCACAAAAGAAACAGGCCCTGCAAACGCTGTTACAATACCTGATAAAAGACTTGATAAAAGTATGATCGATATCTGCAGGGCTCTGACATTCACCCCGACACTCTTAGCATACACTTCTCCATTCCTGTATGCTCCTATAGGTTTCGACACAGCCCATACGATCATCGATACGATCAGAATAAAAACGGCGGCAAATGCCGCTTCCTGCTCAGAGGTTCCGGAAAAGCTTCCCTGCGACCATCCATGCATATTCACCACGGAAGAATCTCCTGCAACATTGACGATAAAATCAGTAACTGCCGTACATATATAACTGATCATTATGCCCGCAACAAGCAGCACGGACATGCTCTTTATCCTTGTAGAGAGCAGAAGTATCACAACTGTTGAGAGAAGAGCCCCCGCAAAAGATACGACTACCATCTGTATAGAAGACACACCGCCGCCTCTGCTAAGCACAATGATCGTCATTACAGCAACCATCATCCTTGCACCGGATGATATTCCCATTACATAAGGTCCGGCTATGGGATTACGGAAAAATGTCTGTAACAGATATCCGGCAAGCGCCAGTGCTCCGCCGGAGACCAACGCCAAAACCGTTCTCGGAAGACGTATCATCTTAATGATCATAACAGTATCATTATCACCCGTGCCCTTTATCAATACAGATGCAACGCGCGAAAAAGGCACCATGACACTTCCGGTACTGATGGAAAGCATGAAAAGAAATATCATCAATACGATGAGCAGACAATATACTATTGTTATTTTTCTTTTTTCAGCTGATGTCATCTTGCTTTCCTCAGATAAACCATATCTTCCTGACCTGTGATCATACTGTGCAGATCATTTATAATGGTTCCGGCCTTATCGGAGTTCTGATACATTGAGTTTCCGATTATATATACACTGCCCTCTTTAACAGCCTTAAATTCTTCAAATAAACTGTTCTTTTCAAGCAGATCGTTTACCGAATCAATAGGTTCTATATTGGCATCATATACCAGATAATCGGCATCACGTGCCATCTTTAGAAATGTTTCCATATCGATCTTTACCGTCGATATGAGTCCGGTCTCTTCATCCGATAGACCTTCACAGGCATATTTCCCGCCTGCATATGAGATCATCTTCGGAATGGATTCTTCTGTTTTGGGACATACGATCTGTCCCTGTGAATTCACATAAAAATACGCTATTGTTTTGTCTGTGGCAGGAAAATCCGAAAAGGCATCGGCAAGCGCCTTCTGTTCTTCAAACAATGCGAGCGCCTTATCTTCCTCTCCCGTAAGCACACCGTAGGCTACGATCCATTCGGTCTTGCCAAGCGGTTCATTTTCCTCGGAGGACCTGTCTATAAAAACAGGTATCCCAAGAGACTCAAGCTGTTCTGCTATCTCGGGCTTATGCAATATCATCAGATTCTCTACCGCCAGATCACACTTTCCCGAAAGCAGCATCTCGTAATCCGGTGCGGAATATTTGCCGGCATAGATCATCTGTCCGTTATCCATTGCGGCCTTTGCAGCTTCTATCTTCCAGTCTTCTGCTTTCACTCCTGAGAATGCGACCCTGTCTATAGTATCTGTTGCATCGAACCTGCACATCGCAGCTGATGAAGCCACATATATATGATCGGGTATATGATCTATGACGGTAACATTGTCAGGTATGCCATCAGGCGTAGCGCTTCCCTCCGGTATCACCAGATAATCCCTTCCATCCGATACACATACCTCTTCATAACCACCGGCGTAATACTTTATCTTAAACCCTGCAGCTAACTGAGGGATATACTCCCTTTCCTTAACAAGCCCGCCATACTCAAGTGAAGTAACATCGGGTGTATCATTGACAGAACATGCTGTCATAAGACAGAGAAAGGCAAGTGCCGCACCGAATACGACACCTGCCTTTCCTGTTAGAATTTTTCCTGTGATCGTTTTTTTCAAAAGAACAGTTACTTGCTTTCCTTAATTGATGCGGAATCAAAGCAGACTGTGTAGTCGATCTCATGAGGTTCGCTCATAGCTGTTGTATCCGCGGTGATCGCGATCTCGCTGTCAAAACCTGCGATCGGCACTTCAAATACTGACAGTCCTCCCGAGGTATCAGCCTCATATCTGGTCCCGTCAAGGAGCATATAATCATAGTTTGCACTTGAGAATTCGATATCTGCATATACAGTACCGTTCTCTACCTTAATGATCGCGGGGGATGTGACAGATGCCTTGCCTGATCCGCCTTTGAGTGTCACTTCCGCAGTATATACACCATCTGCAAGTTCCAGATCTGCAGCAGTTTTGAAAGCCGCCTGCAGTCCGGGTACGCTGTCCCCCTCAACCGGAGCAGATACCTTTACTTTATGATCATACCATTTGCCCTTTGTTCCGATGATCGCCAGATCAAACTCTTCATCAATAGCCGGCACCGGCACATCAAAACCGTTTACAGTCTCGCTGTATCCATCTGAATATGTCACGGTATCCTTCACGGGCTCAAGAAGCACGGCACCATCCTTCTCGGCATCTTCCGCAAGGCCGGGGAAAAGATTTAATATCTTCTCCGACATGAGACTGACATGTATGGTCATCTGTCCATCTTTCACAGTCAGAAGGCCTTTGCCCTCACAGGCTTCATTCACAGCAAACATACTGCTGTCGGTTATAAAATCACATACATATGTGCCGTCTGCAAGCGCTGCCTGAGCCACAGTCTCTGCAGCCTCCGTAGTTGCAGCTTCCGTAGCTTCAGGCTCTGTAACTTCCGTTTCAGTAACTTCAGTTTCTGTATCTGCAGCCTCCGTAACCTCAGCCGCTTTTACATCTTCTGTTGAAGCAACGGGAACTGCAGGCTCAGATGCAGGCCCGCATCCGGAAAGAAGAGAGCCTGTCATCAGTATTGCTGCACATTTAATTAAGAATGATGAATATCTGTTTTTCATTTTTAATCCTTATTTCTTTATAGCCTCGCCTGTATGTGCAACATATATCTGTTCCACATCTTCTATTCCGCCAAGACCGGCTATCTGGCACTTGATATCTTCAAATGATCCATCCATGATAAAGAGGCTCTTCCATGTATCGTCATCATCTCCTGCCATATCATTATTGGCATGATCGCCTGCAACGACCATCAGTGGACGGAGCACAACCTTCTTGTAGCCTGCTGCCTTAACTTTTTCGATAACAGCTTCACATGCAGTCTCTTCAGGATTGCCTTCTACTGTGCCTACGAATACATTGTCATAGCCCATCTCATCAAATGTTGTCTGCATCTGTGAGTAAGTAACGGCGGCAGAATGAGATGTTCCATGGCCCATAAATACGTATGCTGTGCCATCAGCCTTTGCAGCATCCAGATCAGCATAGCCGGAAGTTTCAAGTGCAGCTGCAGTGATAAACTTAGCTACATTCTGCTTATCTTCATTGCTGGCTGAAGCATCTGCTCCCACCTCACCAAGAAGAGGCTCTGCGATAACGATGGAATCGATCTGACCTTCATAATTCTTTACAGCTGATACGATCTCGTCATACTCTGCGCCATGCATAAGATGTGTAGGCTGAACGATAAGCTCCTTAACGCCGTTATCTACTGCACGCTTAAGAGCCTGATCGATATTGTCGATCTTCTCACCATCTCTGGCAAGAACGTGATTGATGATGATCTGTGCTGTAAATGCTCTGCGTACTGACCATTCAGGATAAGCCTTTGCAATAGCCTTCTCTATACCGCCTATGTCTGTCGCACGTGAATCATTGAATGAAGTACCAAAGCTTACTACTAATATTTCCTTCTCCCCTATCTCATCTGCATTGAGCGGATCATCCGCAGCAGCATCACCTGTATCTCTGCCGAAATAATCGGGATCAGCCTCTTCACCTGATACCATCTCCTTCTGCTCATCTGTAAGAGCATCCCATGCAGCCTTTGCCTCGGCGCACTGTCTTTCGGTATCTTCTGTCCAGGTCTGTACGTATATAGCATCGATCAAATCAGCAACCATGTCTGCAGCCTCCTGGTCTGAACCTGTAGTCTCTTCTGTAACTTCTTCGGTAACCTCTGCAGTATCCTGCTCTGCAGCTTCCTCAGTTGCAACAGGCTCTGCGGGCTCTGCCTCTGCAGTCGGCTCGGGTGCTGCGGTATACGCATCTTTCGCACCGCAACCGGCAAGTAATGATGCTGTTACAGTACATGACAGCATAACCATCAGTAATTTTTTTTTCATAGTTTTTTCCTCCAAAATAAAAAACCTCTCACCCGATAAAAGGGCAAAAGGCGTCTGAATGCACCCACGTTGAAAGGATGCACTTGTGACACGCCTTGCCGATTACTCGCGGCACGCGTCTTCGAACAGGCAGGTCTCCCGGCTGATGCATGACCCTCAGACAGCCTTCCCGGTCTATATCCAGTGGCTATTTAGTCTGTGGTCTTTCCTGCAATCACGGTGACGAGTTCGTGCGGGATTTGCACCCGCTTCCCTATTATCTGCGTACTATTAATTCCGCAGCACCTGACGAATCAACATCAAGATTTTAGTCCAATTCTTTTAACTTTTCAATATGATATATTCCATTCTATTTTGACCTTCAGATATAGTATAATATTACCGTATACCGTTTCATCAAGTACACTTATTTGGAAACACTATTTCAGACAAGACACATCTCTGTACACAGGAGGTATATCGTATGAGAAGATCATCTCTCGCAGGCAAGATCAATGCCATGACTATCCCTATAGGGCTGTTGCTGATAGTGGTTACTATCGCAATGATCACCAGTATCCTTAATCTTGCCCAAAATGACAAGAAAATCTATATCGACGAGATATCCAATATAAATGCCACGCTCATAACCGCAGACCGTGATATGCATCAGGCTCAGATGGCATCAAATGAATACTATCTGAAGAAAATGATGGAAATGCTTGATGATGAACAGAAACAATCACTTATCGAAACAGCAACCGAAAAACAGCAGCTGGCAGTGAACGCCGCCGACACTCTTGAAGAACTTTTCTTGCAGGACCCCTTTCTATTTACGGAATATAAGGCCGAAGGTCAGGAGAAGACAAATCAAGAGCTTCTCGAACATTACAGATCAGCTACCGCCGAGTGGATCTATGCCTATGATTTCAAAACCGGCAGGGGCACCAATAAAGCACAAACCAAGTTTTTCTCAGCTGCAAGAGAAGACCTTAATGTCATGGAACACAGTATGGGCTCTTATGCAGAATTCAAAATAAACGAAACCATGAATACTGTAAAGCGTTATATGGGGATCGCCAGCGCGGTGATCGCTATTGTGCTCATAATAGTCCTTATCTACTGTATAAGGATCACAGAGTATATCAGAAAGAGTCTTCGCATTCTTGATTCTGATATAAACACTATAGCACAGAAGGATCTTTCCAAAACCATCGCCGAAAGCAAAAGCACTGATGAGATCGGTTCTCTCTCACGTGCAGCTATATCAATGCAGGCAAATCTTGCTTCCGTCATAGGGCTTATAAATAACTCATCTTCGGAACTGGCTCAGGCAGGAAGCTCCATAAATGAACAGTCTGCCGCCGCTGATGATGCCATGAAGAATATAAACAAAGCGGTAAATGAAATGGCTATAACCGCCACCGAACAGGCAGGCGATGTGCAGAGTATCGCCCAGAACATGAACGACCTGCAGACTATGATGGAAAACAGCACTGAGGCTTCAAAGGTTCTGGCGAGCGAAAGCAGCGATATAAAAGAAGCAACGGACCAGGGCATGGAAAGCATTAATCAGCTTACAGCCGTAACAGAGCAGTCTACTGAAGCTTTTGACAAAATATTCGCCCTTATGGATGGTATCGCGGGAAGCGCTTCAAGGATAGGAGAAGCCTCCGGACTGATATCTGACATTGCCAGCCAGACCAATCTGCTCTCACTGAACGCTTCCATAGAGGCAGCTCGTGCAGGCGAAGCAGGCAAGGGTTTTGCCGTAGTAGCCAGTGAAATAAGACAACTTGCCGAGCAGAGTTCAGCTTCCGCCGAGACTATCAATTCGATGCTTGAGGAATTGCAGAAAGCAACCGAAATAACCCAGGCACAAAGCCTCAATGTGCAGCGCTGTGTTAAAGCACAGAGTGACAGTGTTAATGAAACAAGAGATAAATTCAAGAAGATAGTCGTATCCGTTGAACGGATCAACAGTGGAATAGACAAGATCTCCGGTGTCAATGAGGAAATAGACAAGAGCATATCCGCAGTATCAGAGCTTGTTGCCAGCCTTTCCGCAGCATCGGAAGAAAATGCCGCATCCAGCGAAGCGATCGCCGCAACTTCACAGCAGGTTTCTGACGGCATCTCCGAAATGACCGCAAGCTGCAGCAAGGTAAACAGCTCCGCACAGGAACTTGTATCTGTAGTGGGACAGTTTAAGCTCGCTGAATAAAAACAAATAAACCGGGATCAAAGAAGAATCAAAGAGGGATCAGATCACTGCCGTTTACCTGCGCAGTGATCATCCCTCCGTTTTTTATATGATAATGATAGAAATCATGATGAGGCACAAAAAAGCGTTCCATTATCGCCATTATCACCCCACCATGGACCACGAAGGCATATGTCTTTCCGTCTTCGAATAAAAGCATCAGGCTCTCAAAAGCCCTGCAGCAGCGCTCCTTAAAACCTGTAACGCTCTCTCCCTCCGGTATATCCGCTGTGCAGCCTGAAGTCACCCATTCCCTATATGCCTCATCATCTGCCAGTTCATCTGCCGTTTTTCCCTCAAAAATACCAAAGTCGGTCTCTTTAAAAGCATCTATTATCTGCAGCTCTCTATCCGGAAAAAGCAGCCTTGCAGACTGCACGGCTCTGCGCATGGGGCTCACAAAGATAACATCCGCATTTATCTGCCTCTCCTTTAGCGAAAGCATCTGGCTTATCCCCTCTTTTGATAAGGCTTCGTCAGTCCTTCCTATATATCTGCGTTCCAGATTTCCGGGTACTGCACCATGACGGATAAAGATCAGCTTCTTCAAAAAACTTTCCCTCCGATCAAAACCGCGATGATATAGATCACCTCTGCCATCTGAAGGAAGAATCCTGCCGTATCGCCTGTCACTCCTCCAAATGTCTTAACAGCAAATCGTCTGTATATGATCGTCCATATAATAACTGCTGCGATCCCTGCAAGCCCTGTCGGAATATCAATTACCGCAACAGCTGTTCCGATGATAATGAAGAGTACTATAAGCGCAATGTTGCAAGGAACCTTTTTTACATGTTCCGTCACGGCATCCAGCATGCCATTCTTCCTTGCATGCGAAATATTGATCGCACAGAATGCTGATAATATCCTTGAAAAAACATATGCGGGACAGACATAGAGCACTATCTCACCGGGCATCTTAAACAATTCATAAAAGAGCCCCGTCATGATCAGAAAATAGATCACGCAGTAGATAACAGAAAACGCTCCACAGTTAGGATCCTTCATGATCTCTAACTTGCGTTCCTTAGGCTGATGAGAAGCAAGCGCATCCACTGTATCCATAAAGCCGTCCATATGAATGCCTCCTGTAACGAAAACAGGAACAGCTGAGGCAACCGCTGCAAACAGTATCGCGCTAAGCCCCGTAAGCCTGCATATAAATATCCATAATGCAAAAAGGATAGCATTTACAAAACCTATGACAGGAAGGAAGCATATCGCATATGCAGATGATTCCTTATCCCATTCGTAATAAGGAACCGGTATGATACTGTAGGCCGAAACCGCAGTACATAATGATTTAAAAAGCATTGTATCTTTCTCCCCTAACACTCTTAATCATATCTTCAGTTCTCTCCGATATGCGTTCAAGCCTTCTGTTAAGCTCCGCAAGCGCTCTTATATAATCTGCTGTCTCACCATCATACTTTGCTTCATCAAGCCCTGATATGCTCACCGCGATAAGCACACTGCAGGATTCTTTAAGACGGCATATATCTTTAAACACCGAATCGATGTCACCTTTTTTTCCGAACATTACATTTGCAAGCAGATTTGATACATCCTCAAGAAGCACGGCAGATGAGGCTGTCACGGGTGCGCTTCCCACCTCATACGGCAGTTCGTATGTAGTAAAGGCCATATCTTTTCGCCTCTCGATATGCCTCATAATATGCTCATGATTATCCTCTGTTACAGGGATCATCGTAGCGATATAGAAACGTTCTTCACTGCTTCCTATCGCAAGCTTCTCGGCATACTCGCTTTTCCCGCTGTTATTCGGACCTTTGATCAGTATAAGGCTTCCCATGGTCAGCTTCCTTTCTTTACATTTACGGTAAAGCTGTCTTTATCCCTGATCTCGTCCAGATAGCCGTCATCAATGCCGGCTTCTTCAAACGTGGCCATATCATTCATCACTGCACATGCTGCCTCTATCACATTAAAGGCAAGTACGCAGCCGCTGCCCTCTCCAAGCCGCATACCCAGATCAAATATCGGCCTAAGCCCCAGCTCATCCATTGCGAGCTTATATCCTATCTCAAACGAAGCATGGCTCGGTATCATATAGGCTTTCACATCAGGGCACAGTCTGTATGCGCACAGAGCCGCTGCCGCGGATATAAAACCGTCAATTACAGCAGGCTTTCCCGATGCTGCCGCGCCAAGGAATGCTCCGCACATGGCAGCTATATCAAAACCGCCAAGCGTGGCGATAACTCCTACCGTATCCGAAGGATCAGGATGGTTGATCGCAACAGCCTGCGCTATCACTCTTTTCTTTTTTTCAAAAGCCTCATCGGTAATGCCGCCGCCCCTTCCGGTGACTGCGGCAGGCTCTTTATCTAAAAGGACACTGAGCACTGCGGCAGAAGTGGTAGTATTGGCGATTCCCATTTCTCCTACACCTATCACATCGGCATCTGCTTCAAATGCAAGCTCATAGCCTGTCTTTATCGCGCTCTCCGCCTGAGCCACGGTCATTGCCGGTCCCTTCATTATGTCATTCGTACCATATGCGATCTTTTTATCCAGCACATGACCATCCTTTATATCCGCATTCACGCCCACATCGCATACAATGATTTCACAGCCAAAGTGTTTTGCAAGCACCGATGCACCGGTCTTTGCGCGCGTGAGATTAACTGTCTGCATAAGAGTTACAGACTGAGGTGCGCTGGAAACCCCTTCTGCTGCCACACCGTTATCGGCAGCAAAGACAAGGAGTAGTTTTCTCTCCATATGATTGCAGACTTTGCCGGTTATCCCCGCAAGCTGTACTGATATATCTTCGAGTCTGCCAAGGCTTCCGGGCGGTTTTGCAAGTTTTGCCTGTCGCTCCCTCGCAAGCTTCATTGCCTGCTCATTAGGCGCTGATATATTAAACTCCATTTCAGTACTCTATCCCCTCTCTTGCGGCCACTCCACAATCGTACGGATGCTTGCACTTTTGCATCTCCGTTACATAATCGGCTAATGAGAGCAACGCTTCCGACGGATGCCTTCCGGTAAGGACAAGCTCCGGCTTTTCCGGTCTGTTCTTTATAAAGTCCGCAACATCAGACTCCTCTGTTATCCCGTGCGCACATGCCGGAATTATCTCATCCATTATCACCAGATCATAATCACCGGCTCTGCTTATCACTTCACGGAGCTGCTTCTTTGAATCCCCGGATACCTTTTGCTTTTTAGCCTCATCGAAATGCTTTACAAAGCCTTCCACCGGCACTCCCTTTAATATATCTATTCCTTCGATCGACTCAAGGATCTTCAGTTCGGATGACTTTCCGTTTTTTAAAAACTGCGTAAAAAGCACTTTCTTTCCAGCACCTGCAGCTCGTATAGCAAGCCCCACGGCAGCCGTCGTCTTTCCCTTGCCTTCCCCGCAGTAAATATGTATCAGTCCTCTCATATCTTCATCCCCCTCATTATCTTCATATCTTAATCCCACGCAGAAACACCGGCGTGAACATGGCCAGCAGGGCAAGCAGCAACAGCACGGTAAAGTACATAAGCTTGCATGCCCGGATTATATCTCCCGGCGATATCTCACGTATGGGATCACCTATGAATTCTTTTTTTACAAGTTGCCCGGAATAGTATGCATCTCCGGCGAGCCTCACTTCAAGCGCTCCCGCACATACGCTCTCACACTGTGCGGAATTGGGACTGGCATGTTTGTATCTGTCCCTTAAAAATATCCTCCATGCATTCGCGGAATCATATCTTAAAAACCATGCCGCAACGACCATTAATATTGCGCTTATCCTTGCCGGGACAAAGCCTGCGATATCATCAAGCTTTGCAGCTGCGGTCCCGAAATACATATACTTATGGTTCTTATAGCCGATCATCGAATCCATTGTATTGATCGCCTTATAGAGCATGCCTCCGACAGGTCCTCCTATCAGCAGAAATATCACGGGCGCTACCACTCCGTCATTTGTGTTTTCCGCAACAGTTTCGACTGCTGCACGTGCTATGCCGTCCGCATCAAGGCTCTTTGTATCACGCCCCACTATCATCGATACTGCCTGCCTTGCCTCTTCTACATTTCCTTTTAGTAAAGGCCTGCACACTTTCATGGCAGCATCATTCAGATCTCTCGAAGCAATGCATGTCGCATTCAAAAGACTCATCACAAAAATAGAGATATACTTCGTACCAAGGTATTTGCCCTCAAAATAATAAGACGCAAACACTATCCCAAAGGTGATCCCGCCTGTAAGCCCCAGCACGATAAGTACCAGAAGTCCGCCCAATATGCGTTTTATCCACCATGGATTCTTTTTATGAAGCAGCAGCTTTTCTAAAAGCGAGATAAGCTTTCCCATCAACCTTACCGGATGCGGAAAGCCCTGCGGATCGCCAAAAATGCAGTCTATCAGGAACGCCGCATATACACTTATTATCACATCATACCAGCCAAATGCCATTATCATGAACCTCTTCTCATATCGCTGCAGGCGACAGAGCGGCATACACCTTATCCATATCCATATTCTCACGGATCATATCAGCTAACAGATCATAATTCTTTTCCTTTAATGAAGCATATGAAAGTTCATCGTCTGTATTTATCTCTACTCCTTTTTTTACAGCAAGCTTTCCTACGATCTTCATTGCGATGTCACCTTCATCAAACAGCCCATGAATGTAGCTGCCGTAGACATTTTTACCATCACTGTTAACCGGCAGCCCTTCCGGTGTTGTCACGCCCATATGTATCTCATATCCCGTATATCTTATATCCTTCATATCTTCAAACACGCCTGCAGGAAAGCTCAAAAGCCCTGATACCTGTTTTCTGATCTTTTCTTTTTTAAGCACAGTCTCAGTTCCCAGAAGTCCCATGCCTTTTATTTCACCGCCATCCTCGGCATTTTCCGGATCGCTTATCTTTTGCCCAAGCATCTGATAACCACCGCATATTCCAAACACGGGGCACCTTTCCGATACTTTTTTTACGGCATTTTCAAGCCCGCTCTCCCTCATCCATCTGAGGTCACCCATTGTATTCTTGCTTCCCGGAAGGAAGACCATGTCCGGTTCACCAAGTTCTCTTACGGATGAAACATAGCGTACACTTACACCTTCCATATATTCGAACACATTGAAGTCCGTAAAATTTGATATCCTTGGATACCTTATGACAGCTATGTCTATGACTCCTGCATTCCTGTTTGCATCAAAGCGTTCTGTCAGGCTGTCTTCATCATCGAATGATGCATGAAGATACGGCAGCACGCCCATTACCGGTATACCGCACTTTTTTTCTATCATCTCTATGCCGGGATCAAGTATGGTGGGATCTCCCCTGAATTTATTTATGATCATCCCCACTACACGAGCTCTCTCTTCAGGTGTAAGCAGCTCCACTGTTCCGAGGAGTTGTGCAAAAACACCGCCCCTGTCTATATCAGAGGCAAGAAGTACATTGGAACCGGTGATCTCAGCAAGCCCCATATTGACTATATCATTATCCTTAAGATTGATCTCGGCCGGTGACCCCGCCCCCTCGATCACAATGATATCAGCCTTCTCTTCAAGTTTCATAAAGGCCTTTTTTATATCAGGGATAAGTTTTTTCTTATAGGCAAAATACTCTTTCGCACTCATGTTTCCCAGCACTTCACCGTTAACTATGACCTGGGAACCTCTGTCCGTCGTGGGTTTTAGCAATATCGGATTCATGCACACTTCCGGCTCAATACCGGCAGCTTCTGCCTGCATCACCTGAGCACGGCCCATTTCGAGACCTTCTTTTGTTATATATGAATTGAGCGCCATGTTCTGTGATTTGAACGGAACCGCCACCAGACCATCCTGATGAAAAACACGGCATAAGCCTGCAGTTATCAGACTCTTCCCCGCTCCTGACATGGTCCCCTGTATCATTATCGTACGTGTTTTCATTATCCGGCTAACTCCTCTAAAATCTTGATAAATCTGAGATTCTCCGCATGCCCTCTTACGGCAATACGATAATCCCTGTCATCAGTCCCGTGAAAGTTTTCGCAGCTTCTGATCAATACGCCTTTCCTCATCAGCTTCTCCTGAAGCCCCATAAACTTATCATCCTCAGACGTTCTGAACATTATAAAGTTAACAACACCCGGATATACTTCAAAGCCAAGAGCCTTTAACTTATCCCCAAGAAAGCGTCTTTCCCTCTCGGTCAGATCAACAGTTTCACGCAGATAATCCTCATTATCCGTAAGTGCTGCCATCCCTGCAGTCTGTGCAAGGGCCGATACATTCCATTCAGGAAGCAGCATACGCATATTCTCATTCAGCATATCATTCCCCGAAAATATAAAACCGATCCTGAGGCCCGGAAGAGCATACAGTTTTGTAAATGCATCCAATACGCACAGATATTTATGATCCTGCGTAAGTATCTTAAGACTCCTGTCAGAGCCGGCTCCGGTAAAGCCTATAAAACACTCATCCAGAAACAGCCATACCCCGTTTTCCTCGCACAGTGTGACTGTCTTTTCCAGAAGCGTTTTTTCTATGCATGCACCGTTTGGATTATTGGGATTACAGAGGAACACGGCAAGATCACCTTTGCTCTTCATATTACGGATATTCTCAGAAAGTGTATCCGTAAATGAATCCGTCAGGACAAACCCATCTTCCCTTTTAAGCTCATGATATACCGTTTCTATACCATATGCCTTTAAGCTTCTTTCATAACCGGAAAATGAAGGCACGGCTATAAGCGCCCGTTTTAAACCACATGCTTTAAAAGCTGAAACTGCTGTCATGATCAGTTCTGATGCGCCGTTCCCGCATATGATATTTCCCTCATGCACCCGGTATTCCACAGCGAGCGCCTGCCTCAAAGCAGTGCACTCCCTGTCCGGGTACCTTTCTGCGAGAAGGCTCATACTTCCGTCTTCAAACAGTTTCTTTACATTCTCCGGCATACCAAGCGGATTAGTATTTACGCTAAGATCAATATGTATATCACTTTTCTCCCCGTTCCATTCACCACCGTGAACAGGGCAATAAAAGGACGTCTGCACTCTGTACTCCTTTTTATGCATGTAAACCTCAACCATCTGGTCTATAATATATATTCAGACTAAATAATTATACAACAGATGAATCCTTAATTTGGAGGTACATGATGACTCTGATTACAGATCTTACAACTGACGAGGAACGCGCTCTTTACGGTTCAAAGGACTTAGAACTTAAGAACTGTGCTTTTGACGGCCCTGCCGACGGAGAAAGTGCCATCAAAGAGTGTAGCAATATAAAGGCAGAAAATATTTTTTTCAACCTCAGATATCCATGCTGGCACGTACACGGCATTACCATAAACGATTCTGAAATGACAGACAAATGCAGAGCAGCACTCTGGTATTCCGATCACATCGATATAAAAAATACCAAAATGCACGGCATCAAAGCTCTCCGTGAATGCAGTGATGTGACTATCCGCAACTCAGATATCATCTCACCTGAATTTGGCTGGTCAGTAAACGGTCTTCACATCGAAAGCAGCCACGCCGAAAGCGAATATTTTATGATGCGTTCCTCCGATCTTACATTTGAGGATGTATCATTCAAGGGAAAATATTCATTCCAGTATGTAAAAAATGCTGAAATTAAAAACTGCAGATTTGATACAAAAGATGCCTTCTGGCACTCCGAAAATATAACAGTAAGGGACAGTATCATAAACGGTGAATATCTTGCCTGGTATTCAAAGAATCTGAAACTGATCAACTGCACTATCACCGGAACCCAGCCATTCTGCTACTGCGATGGTCTGGTACTGGAAAACTGCATTATGAATGAGACGGATCTGTGCTTTGAAAGATCAGATGTTAATGCCACTGTCCATTCATATGTGATAAGTATAAAGAACCCCTTGTCCGGAACGATCACCGTAAAAAACGTAGGTGAGATCATACGCGATATTCCGGAAGCAAAGGGAGAGATAATAATAAGCGATAAAAAATGATCCCGCTAAATGCGGGATCAATCTTCTCTGTGCTTCATTGTTCTCTTGTTTTCATACATACGCTCATCGGCACAGTTTCTGATATCTTCAACAGTATTATGTTTTTTACTGTCAAACACACACATGCCACTGGCGACGGAAACCTTTTCCTCCGGAGCGATAGCCTTCTCGCCTATCTTCATCATATCTCTCTGAAAGACAGACATAAGGACCTCTCTGTCAACGTAATCATTGCCCTCCAGCACTGCAAGGAATTCATCTCCTCCTATGCGGTATACGGGACTGTGTGCAAAAACCCTGCATATAAGCGAGCAGCAGTTCTTCAGATACTGATCACCTGCTTCATGGCCGTATTCATCATTGATAGCCTTTAGGTTATTGGCATCAAACATAACGATACCGAATTCATAGCCGGGTATCACATCTATATTATTCTGAAGTTCCTTGCGCTTCTTATCATATGCCGCACGGTTTTTGATATGCGTAAGCGTATCGATCTGGGCAAGCTCCGTTATACGTTCATTCATATATTTCAGATACATATTCTGACGGAACTTTTCCATGGAATAATTGATCCCCTGATAATATGCACGGAGCGTCTTTTCTTCAAGGGCCTTATAGAGATCGCAGAAGACCATGTATCCGGCCGAATACTGATTGAAATACAGCGGCACAAAGATATACAGATGATTCTTTTCATTCTTTGAATGCGGTACCAGTTCGGCAGTGCGGAACTTGTGTTCCTCGCTTATCTGACCGTCACACATGGATATTATAACGGAAAGCTCCTCATCGTAACCGGCACGTCTCATACTGACACTTACATCACATACCGATCTGTAGGCCGTCTCATCCATGAATATATGGAAATTATCGCCTTCATAATCATGATTTTCCGCAAGCAGCGCGGTAAGTTTCTGTCTTATCTCGCTTATGGACTCACAGGAGAGTATCGTTCTCTCTATCAACCTGTCATATCGCATCTGGGCCAGATCGTCATTATGCTTCATATATGAATTGGTCGCAGCCTGCTGACGCAGCATCACACTGCCTGTATTTTCAGGACAGCCACAACTTTCACCCAGCACCATCGTGCTGTCTATTACAATTACAGGTTCATATTTCTTACCTTCGATACTGCCAAACAATATTCTTGCAGCCTCTTCACCGCAGAGCGTAAAATTCTGATCCACTGTTGTTAACGACGGATAGAAGATACGCGCATCAGGTAAATTGTCAAAACCGGTGACTACCACATCCTCGGGGACACGCACATTGAATTCTTTAAGTGCAAGACAGACATTCAGGGCAAGTGCATCATTGGCACATACAATGGCCCTCGGAAGGCATTTCTCCCTGCACCATTTCCTTGTCAGGTGGTCTGCCGTAGTGATCAGCCAATTGGTATAAAAGATATGATCTTCAGGAAGCTCAGTACCATGCTCATTCAGCACATCCTTAAGCGCCTTTATCCTCTGCTCCCCGCCCTCGTTATCCTTTGCGCCGGCCACAACAAAATAATCCCTTATCCCGTGGTTAACAACAAGATGCTCTGCAAGATCATGCATTCCGGAATAGTTATCAGAAACAATGGATATGGTATCTTTGACGGTGGCGCCGATACTCACAACCGGTATCCCCGCAAACTTCGCCTTATTTACGATCTGCTCTATCTCATCCTTGAATTCGATAAGATTTGCACAGATAATGACTCCGTCAAAATCATTTATATCAGGCAGTTTGAATATATTCAGCTCTCCTGATATCAGCTCGGGTGGCTCATTCAAAGCCGCATAATTCAGGAAAAGATAAATATCCACATCTTCTCCCTCGATCACATTGTTCATACCATTAAGACACTGAACAAGTATATTAGAGGCCCACCCGGCCGCAAAAACTGCAATCTTTTTCCTCATTATCACTATACTCCTCCAGGATGTATTGTCCCTAATAGCGGTTATGACATATGATGTGACTATTATTATATCAAAAAATAACCATATTGCTATTTGTATTGCAGACAAAAAAGATGCCCTACAGTGATACAGGGCATCTTTGATATATATCTATTATATGATCAAGCGATCAATTAAGCGATCTTGCTCTTTGCAAGCTCTGCAAGAGATGCGAATCCCTCTGCGTCATTAACTGCGAGCTCAGCGAGCATCTTGCGGTTGATATCAACCTGAGCAAGCTTTAAGCCGTACATAAACTTGCTGTATGAAAGACCGTTGATCCTTGCTGCAGCATTGATACGTGCGATCCAGAGCTGTCTGAACTGACGCTTTCTCTGCTTTCTGCCTTCATATGAAGAAGCGAGAGCTCTCATTACAGACTGCTTAGCTACACGGTACTGATTTGATCTTGCTCCGTAATAACCTCTTGCAAGCTTTAATACTCTGTTATGCTTTTTCTTGGCATTTGCGCCGCCTTTAATCCTAGCCATTTTTATTACCTCTCTATCTTATAATATTATTGCCGTCAAAACTGTAACGTCAGGATTTCTTCCCTTAAATTACATGTAAGGCAGAATCTTCTTCATATTTCCTACATTTGTTGCGTCAGTAACGATGCTCTGACGAAGTGATCTCTTCCTCTTTGTTGACTTCTTTGTAAGAATATGGCTCTTATAAGCCTTGCTGCGGATAAGCTTACCCGTTCCAGAAACCTTGAACCTTTTTGCTGCTGCTTTGCTTGTCTTCATTTTAGGCATTTTATTTTCCTCCTGTTACTAAAAAATTACTTACTTTTTGGACAAAAACATTGTCATCGTACGACCTTCTACCTTGGCCGCCTTCTCAACATTTGCGATATCCGAAAGCATCTCTGCCACGTCATCAAGTATATGCTTTGATGCGGACATATGTGCCATCTCACGACCTCTGAAACGAAGAGTAAGCTTTACTCTGTCGCCCTTTGAAAGGAATTTCCTTGCCGCAGCAACCTTTGTATTAAGGTCATTGGTATCGATATTGGGAGAAAGTCTGATCTCCTTTATCTCAACTACGTGCTGCTTCTTCTTAGCTTCCTTTTCCTTGCGCATCTGCTCATAACGGTATTTGCCATAATCAGCCAGCCTGCACACGGGAGGCGCAGCCTTGGGTGCTACCATTATAAGATCCACTTCAGCCTCTTCGGCCATTCTCATAGCTTCCTGGATGGAAAGCACTCCGATCTGCTCGCCGTGCTCGCCGATCACACGCACTTCCTTTTCACGGATCTGTCCGTTGATCAATAATTCGCTAATCTTTTTACCCTCCATAAATGATAAAAAAAACGGATACCGCATCGTATCCGCTTCTCAAATATAAACCATCCATTGCATGGAACTGCATGGAACAGATCATATATTGACGCCTGAAACTCCCATTTGGGGTCGCAGGGTGAGAGCTGATACTCTGCTTGACACCCGTTAAAGATACCACAGGTGTACATAATAAGTCAAGAGGAAATTTATCCCTCTTTTATCTCTGTTGCAGGAGCCGTTTCCGCTACCGGTGCCTCCTCTTTTACGGTTGCTTCCTTTGCATCCTCTGCTGCAGGCTTTCCTGTCTTATACGGCTGCGTGGGATTCTTGTATTCCTCAAAATCACGTCTGTCCGAATCAGTCGGTACCGCAGAAAGGCCTTCTGCCTTACGTCTGTCAACGAATTCCCTGAGTTCTTTCTTATGAATGGTAAGTGTACCCAGTTCCCACTCTATCCTGCGTACCGTATCCTTGTCACCGAGTGCGAGAGCCTTCTCGTACTTCTCTATAGTCTCGATCTTCAGATTCTCGACCATATTGCTCTTGACCGGCTTTTTCGCATTGTCATCATGCTCGGTCAGAACTTTCTGTTCAAATTCTTCCATTTATATTCTCCCGATTTAAAAAACCGGCATAGCCGGCCTTATTTAGATCAGCAAGCGACGGGAATCGAACCCGCGTCCTCAGCTTGGGAAGCTGATGTTCTACCATTGAACCACGCCTGCATTCTGTCACTGAACACAATTAACCGTCTGATATTGCTCAAACCCTTGTGTTTATTGACCTTGAACATCATACAGTTTTTGCCCTTCATCGTCAAGTGCCGAGGCTTGATTTGCAAACATTTGTTCGATATACTGTAGCTATGAATAAAAAGCCCCGAAAAAAATTATCTATAGATCAGCGTGCCGCACAATTTGCTCCCTTTGCGGCTCTTACGGGTCTTGGTGATATGTATAAAGAAGAGATGCGTCTTACCGTGCCGAGGCCTGCCACTGATGATGATCTGGCCTATGAACTTAACGCCAGACTCTCCGAGATCATGTATGCCCGAAACGGAAAATGTCTTGTACATGTCAGTTTTTTCGTTGAGGACAGGCTTAAGGCCGGCGGGCATATGATCGATATGGAAGGATTCACTAAAGAGATCGATCTGCGAAGGCGCCTTCTTATAATGGAAGACGGCAGCTGCATCCCTCTTGATGATATCTGCGGGCTGGAATTATGCTAAAAGCGCGCTTCTTATACAGCACCATTCTTATACTGAAGCGCTTTATAATATGCAACCACATGAACAGCCTGCTTGAAGCCGTCTTTATCTATCAGCTCTGCAAGTTCTTCAGGTTTCATTATCACCACATCGATAAACTCCATGGGATCTAAGTGTCTCTCTGCTTCTTTCCTGCAACCCGTAGCGCAGAAGATATGAGCATAGTTATCAGCTATTGTCGCATTGGATGGGAGCTTTGAGAGCATCTTCCAGTTATCCGACACATATCCTGTCTCTTCCTGAAGCTCCCTTATCGCTGCCTTTAAAGGATCCTCACCCTTCTCGATCCCGCCTGCACAAAACTCTGTCGTGATCTCACGCGTGCCCTGACGAAACTGCTTTACGCAAATATAGTTTCCATCAGTATCAGTAGCCGCTATGACAACATAGTCCTTGCGCGAATAGCTGTAATAGGGTTCATAGATGCTGCCGTCCGGAAACTTCCATGAACTGCGTCTGAAATCTATCCATTCATCATTGATGATATGTTCTTCGCTTAAAAGCTGCCACTCAAGTTCATTTTTATTTTCCATTTATTACTTCTCCTCATATTTATAGCTGCCTGCCACGTGATGCCGCAGAGACTCAATATCCTTCCAGCAGTTCCTCAACATGCTTATCACAATAAGTCCTGCGCATCTTATAGAATTTTCTGATACCGCTTATCTGCTGTGCATAATTGATCTCGACATTTTTTCCACCCGGCCATACAGGCCAGAAACGATCATATGTTGCATATGTGAATTCTTTATATTCAGTCGAAAGCGCAGTTATCGCCTCATCTACACGACTGTCCTCAAAATTATTTCTGCTGATATCCTCATACTTCTCACTGAACATTTTTCTGAACTCTTCATTCTCCAGAGCGCCGAAAAACAGATCATTCACAAAACAGTCTTTATCCCTAAGCTCCTCGATAATATTCAGATCCGGTTTTGGACTGTCGTAAAGAGATGAACTGTATTCCGTATCAAACAGTATAAAGTGCCACCTTCCGTCACCGACGCCTTCATCGGAAACAGGTTCCCTTACCTTCCATATACATATATTTTTTTCCGAAAGATCGTAATTGCAGATATATATCTGGGTACTCATGTATTCCGCAAAAGCTTCCATATCTATCTGTTCATTCAGTTCTTCATATTTAGCAGGATCGGACAGATCAGTATTCTTTATCCATTCCCTGAATCCGTTGAACTCATCCAGGTCAGCTTCCTCGCCATCCTCCAGTTCGCTGTTTTTGATTATGACGACATTCTTCTTATCAACATCATAATGATCGCTTATAAATTCATCTGTTATCTTTTCCGTTATCTCGTAATGTCCCCAGAACTCACCATCGATAAAAACTATGCAGGGCTCCATCTCAAGAGTCAGGAACTTCCTGTCATTTACTAACCCCTGGATAAGCTTATCCCTTATACGCGAAAACTTGCAGTCATTGCCTCCGTTCCTGAGCACAAAGCTGTCATACTTATCTATAACATCTCCGTTAGCTTCACTTATATTGGCTCCGTCAAACAGATCATATTCAAGCTTGGCCGCACCGTAATCCTTTCTCAGATAGACATTGAAGCTCTTCTGTTCCACAGCTCTGGAGGAGCCTCCGTGTGTCCTGATCCCGGCCGCAGTTTCGTATACAGGTTCGCCCTTATCAAAGAACTGCATGATCGCAGGCCTCTCCCAGTCCCTGCCGCGTTCATGATAATTGGCAGGTATCACCCATTCATCCATCGCAGCATCATAGTCCGGTCCGTTTTTCCATTTATCATACGTATCTCCCAGAACATAAATCCCTTTTGCGCTGTCAAAAAGATTGTCCGGATCGGTGATAAGAGATATCACTTTCATATCTTTATAAAATCCGGCCTTCTGATCATAGTCCACAAAGTAAGTCGCATTCACGCTCTCGCTCATCTTACCTGAAGCATCAAAAGAGGCCGCCCGCACAACGGTAGCTTTATCCACGGGCTCTGAGGGCGAAACTTCCGGCCCCCACTTTGAAGGCGGTATCAGTTTTTTTCTTGCCGACAGATCATTGGTTTCCGGTGAACGATCCTTTATCTCTATCGGTCCTTCATACAGTAGTCCCGTGCTATCCGGTTCGCTTCCGTCAAGCGTATAGTATATCTGCATTCCTTCAGGCGCCCTTATCTCAAGTTCAAACGGATCATCATAGAAGCCGCCTGCCTTCGAAAACTCAAGGCTGTCAGTATCCTCTGTTTTATCAACCACGCCTTCTCCGCCTCCTGCAGTGCAGGCCACTGCAGCAAGTCCCATAAAAGAAAACATGAGAACATTTATAACCGACCTTTTCATATGCATATATGTCCCTTAAAATATGATCATAAACAGCTATCAGTTTACCATCTTTCAGACTTGACAGCCATAGGTTCAGGTCTTACGATATGGATATTTCAATCATGAAAACAAATAAAAACGAATCTGAAATCATAAAAAAAGTCTCTTATGTCGGTATTTTCGGCAATATAATTCTTGCGGCATTTAAAATGTTTGCAGGTATATATGGTCGATCCGGCGCGATGGTATCTGATGCAGTCCACTCACTTTCCGATGTGTTTGCAACCTTCATAGCCTTTCTCGGGGTAAGACTGTCAAAGCAGCCTGCCGATAAGGAACACCCCTACGGTCATGAACGTCTTGAATGTGTAGCATCTCTTATTCTGGGTGCGATACTGCTTGTGACCGGTGCCGGCATAGGTAAAGTAGGCATTACCAATATTTTCTCCGGCGACTTTGCTTCTCTTGAAGTTCCGGGTGTTATCGCTCTTGCGGCAGCACTTGTTTCCATTATCGCGAAGGAGGGAATGTACTGGTACACAAGATACTATGCAAAGAAGATAAATTCTCCCGCCTTTATGGCTGACGCATGGCATCACCGTTCCGATGCACTCTCTTCAATAGGTTCGCTCATAGGTATAGGAGCAGCGCGTCTTGGCTACCCTGTGATGGATTCCATCGCGAGCGTTGTCATCTGCTTATTCATATTCAAGGTTTCCTATGACATACTTAAAGATGCCATTTCCAAAATGCTCGACACTTCCTGCAGTGAAGAATACGAAAACCGGATAAGAGAGTTTGCCGAGAATCAGGAAGACGTGATACGTGTGGATGTGCTCAGATCCAGACAGTTTGGAAGCCGTATATATGTGGATATGGAGATAGCGGTCGACGGCGATAAAAAACTCCGGGAATCCCATGCCGTCGCAGAACGTGTCCATTCTGAGGTGGAAAAGAATTTTCCGGAGATCAAACATATCATGATACATGTAAACCCGGCCGACTGACCGGGTTTACTATCATTTTATTCTGTAAGTTTTGTTGAATTCCTTAATGTGTTTCTCTATCATCTTCAATGCCCACTCTTCCTTTGACGGATCCCTGTCACACATATTGAGCATCATAACCGGCACCGACATGAAGCCTACGGCAAGTGTTTTGGCATCTGCCTTTTTCATCTTGCCATTTTCCATAAGCAGCTTGAAATATGCCGTATAGACATCAATAAGAGACTCAATGTAACGACGATCGTAGATCCTTGCAAGTTCGGGCATATGGAACTGCTCGATCGTCATCATCTTTCTGAACAATGCCGGCATCTCTTCGTGTATCGAGTTAGAAAAAAACGTCTTCGCAGTCCTTACGAATTCCCTTTCCGACAGCTTCAGATAGTATTCCTTGTTATCCTTGAAACTCTCATAATCAAGTTTGAATCTCCTCATGCATTCTTTAAATCCCTGCTCGCTTCGTTCAAGTATCGCATCAAAAAGATCACGTTTGCCGGAAAAGTGCTTGTAAAGCGCAGGCGCGCTGCATCCGACAGCATCTGCTATCTCGGACACACTCACCGCATCATAGCCTCTCTCTGCAAATAAACGCAGAGCCTCATCCATAAACATTTCTTTTGTACTGATATTTTCTTTCTTCATAGGCTCACCTTCGAAAATGAGAATTGTTGACTTGCTTCTCTTGGATTTATTCAACATGTCAAGGTTCTCTGTATATATGATTATACTATATATTTATGTATATAAAGCTAATTTTTATTAACAATATGTTATAATCAGAGAGTAACAAAACAGGAATTTTACATTACGTAAAAAAGATACTGAATGAGAAAAAACACAGATCTTACCGATATCATCAAGGATATTTTTACCGGATTGGTGGTAGCCCTGGTCTCCATCCCCATTTCAATGGGGTACTCGCAAATAGCAGGGCTTCCCCCCGTTTATGGTCTCTACGGATCAGTTCTGCCAATTCTTTTCTTCGGACTTATAACATCCTCACCTTATTTTGTATTCGGAGTTGATGCCGCGCCGGCCGCACTCACCGGCTCACTTTTGGTTACGCTCGGTATAACCGCAGGCTCTGAAGAAGCGATACAGCTCATACCTGTGCTCACACTATGCACTGCACTCATACTTCTTCTGCTCGCACTTTTTAAAGCCGACAGACTCACCAGATTTGTTTCTTCGCCCGTAATGGGAGGCTTTATCACCGGCATAGGCACCGAGATAATACTAATGCAGGTTCCCAAACTCTTTGGCGGGAGTGCTCTGCACGGCGAACTGCCGCATCTTATTAAAGGCATCATAGCCGCTGCCACAGAGCATTTCCATGTTCTGTCATTCATACTTGGCGTAAGCACGATCGTAATAATAGTAGTCATGCGAAAGCTTGCTCCCAGGATCCCCATGACCGTTGTGATGATGGCTGCAGGCGGCCTTTTGGGTGCCTGCGCTCATCTTAAGGATCACGGTGTGATACTGATGGAAGCCCCAAAGCCCGGGCTCTTCATCCCATCCTTCCCGGACATATCACTGCTTATAACATATCATTCGGAAATACTCTCTTCTGCACTTACTATAGCGCTCATCGTGACAGCCGAAACACTTTTGGCTACACAAAGCTTTGCGCTGAAAAATGATGCAAAAGTAAACGGAAGGAAAGAGCTCTTTGCCTATAGCGCAGCCATGGCTGCGGCTGCCGCATCCGGTTGCTTCCCCGTAAACGGTTCCGTATCAAGGACAGGCATCGCAGATCAGTTCAAGGTTCGCACAAGAGCGATGCCTCTTGCTGCGTCATTCTTTATGGTCCTCATACTGCTCTTTTGCACACCATTAATAGCTTATCTTCCCGTTCCGATACTCACCGGAATTGTCATATCGGCACTGATAGGCATACTCGAGCTGGAACTTGCAGCCAAGCTTTTCAAGGCTGACAAAGCCGAATTCATAATCTTCCTGATAGTTTTCTTTGCAGTGCTCTTTGCCGGCCCAATGGCAGGTGTTGTCATGGGTATACTCCTCGCCTGCCTCACCGTGGTATTCAGAGCAGCCAAACCGTCAAGATGCTATCTCGGATGTATTCCCGGCCAGCGCGGCTTTTATTCGACCGGCAGACATCGTGGAGTAAAACCGATCAAAGGAGCTGTACTCTATCGCTTCCAGTCACCTCTATTCTTTGCGAATGTACAGGATTTCAAAAACGATATAGAAGCTGCGATAACCCCTGATACAAAAGTTGTTATCATCGATGCAGGAAGCATAAGCAGCATAGATATTACCGCTGCAGAATATCTGCTTAAGATCTATGAGAATTTAAAATCAAAGGGTATACGTTTCTTCCTTACAGAGCATGAAGGTGAACTAAATGACATGCTTCATGAATTTGACTGCGGAAGACTTCTCTCGGAATGGGCAGTGGTACCGCATATCGATCAGGCGTTGAGGCTCAGCGGATTCTCAGAGCCATGGCCTATCGAAGATGATACGCTGCTTGAGCACTATGGAAAAACCGAAACCCACTCTTCCGACAGCCAGCGGAAGGTACAGGCCCAGTTCGAATGGGCTTTCGGAAGCGATGCCGAAAACAGGATGAACTTACTTGCGGAACAATTCACGGCCCACATGATAGAACTTGCAGAAGATAATGAAAATATCGACAAGATCCCACCTGAAAATATGATCAAAGAACTGATCCCCAGCTGGGGTATCATGGACGAAGAACGCTTTCTTGATATAGTGGAGATGCAACTGGCCGAATATGATGCCTCCCACTCTCCCGAAACCGAGAATGACAGTGACTATATCCGCTTCAGACAGGATATGGAAAAGATAGAGAATTCCATCGCCAGTTACCACGCTGCACTCGACCATAAGCTCGCCGAAAAGGACAGCAGGCTCGTAACAGACCTTATAAGGGCAAGACGCAAGCGTGAACTTGCTTTCAAAAAGAAAGCCCCCAAGGCATATGAGCGCTATCGTGCCGAACGCCACAGTCACAGGCAGATACTTAGAGAGAAGTATCCCGAACTGCTCTCACGCATTGATGAGATACGTGATGAGACCGACAAAAACAGTTAAGATTTATTTAAGATAATCTGATGTATGATATGTTCATACATATTCAAGGAGCGGTCTTTTATGTTCTTTACTATCCTGAAAAAAGATCTGATACACCGCAGGACGATGAATACCATCCTCCTGCTTTTTATCGTGATCGCTTCAATGTTCACAGGAAGTGGAACGGCAAATCTGCTTGCAGTCTGGGGCGGCGTAGGTACATTTTTTGAAATGGCGCAGACCGGAGACGCCATTATCTTCTTCACGGGTGATTGTGACAAGGACGAAATAGAAGAATACTTAAAACACCTGCCTGAGGTATCCTCTTTCCGTTCGGAAGAAGGACTGTACTACTATGACTGTCTGAATGATAGAAACGGCCAAAAATTATCAGGTGCACCTCCTCTTTTTATCCCTAAGAGCGGACAGTCAGAAAAAATCTTTGATGAAAACAACCGTGAGATCACAGATATTGAAGAAGGTCACATCTGGCTCTGCAACAGCTTTATGAATATACATGGATTAAATGCAGGCGATACCATAACGATCGATATAGACGGAATGAAACTTCCGCTTGTGATAGACGGGATCTCCAAAGACGCGGTTTTCGGAAATGTTCAGATGCTTTCCATGGTAAGAATTGTCATGAATGACAAAGATTACGAAAAGTTATCTTCATGTCCCGCATTCCGCGATTATCCGCTTTTCAACATAATGCTATACTACGTTGACAGCGATAACGTAAAGGCTCTGGAGACACATACATCAACAATTAAAGGACTGCTCTTTTTCAATTCAACAGCTTCTCTGATAGCTCTCTATATCACGGATCTGCTGACATCCTTTTTGCTCCTCGTTCTCAGTGTGGCCCTTATACTGATTTCTTTCCTTGTGCTTAATTTTTCCGTAACCTTCACACTGAACGAAGAATTCAAAGAGATCGGAGTACTTAAAGCTCTCGGAATAAAAAACAAAAACATACGTCTCTTATGCATGATCAAATACAGTGCCATTGCATTATTGGGAGCTCTTATCGGCTTCTTTGCAGGTATACCTCTTGAAAACCTGTTGCTTAAGAACAGTTCAAAATCCATAATCCTTGTAAGCTCATTCGGTCTTGCACCCAATTTCTATGGAGCTTTGCTCATCATAATCACGATAACAGCATATGCCTGGATATGCACAAGAAAGCTCAACCGATTCACCCCTCTCGATGCTATTCGTTTCGGGCAGAGCGGCGAGCGTTTTACTATGAAAAAAGGAATGCGTATTCCTGACAAAAAACTTCCCGTTCCTCTGTTTCTTGCGATCAACGATATCATATGCTCACCCAAACGCTATCTGACAATATTTTTATCATTCTATATATGCGCTCACATTGTCCTTACCATCGACAACGTTTCAAGCACATTAAAAAGTGATTCCCTGATAGACTGTCTGATAGGAAAAGCCGATGTTGTATGTGACTTTTCCAGGGAACAGATACTTAAGATCATGGGACTGACAGCTTCCGGGGATATGGATATATATGCCATTCTGGATGAATATGAGGAACGTTTCAATGAAGACGGTATCCCCTGCCGTGTTTCCATGTGCCGGTCAGAACCTCTTTTCTGTGAAATAGACGGAAAAAGACATTTATACACATCACAGACCGGCCTGAATTTTCTTCAAGAAGACCGTTCTTACTATGCCGGAAGCGGTCCCGAAAACCCGAATGAAATTGCCGTCAGTCACGCCATAGCCGAAGAATATGATCTTTCGATCGGTGATACTATACAGGTCGATTACGGACATGGTCCACAGGATGTTGTGATCTGCGGACTTTTCCAGTGCTTTACAAACCTTGGTTATTCCATACGTATAGCAGAACACAGCCCTATCACGGATACCATTGTCACTTCGAATACCATCAATATAAACTTTACTGACAATCCTGATAACAAAGAAATCAAAAGACGCATAGAGCTGTTAGGAAACAACTACGGCTTTCTCAGAGCAACTGCCGGAAACGATTTCTGTGCGATCACCACCGGTACTGCCAAGCCTCTTGATGCGGTTAAAAAAATGATGTTTTCGATCATGCTCTTAGTCATCATCCTTGTGTCAGTTCTTATGGAACGCACATTTATCACAGGTGATAAAAATGAGATTGCCCTTCTTAAAGCAACCGGCATGAGGGCTTCTTCCCTTATAGCATGGCATATGATAAGGTTTGCGATCGTTACTCTCATGTCTGTCATGCTTGCGGCTGTTCTTTCCATTCCCTCAACCTCATTTGCCGTAACCCCATTATTTGCAAGCATGGGAGTTTCCCACCCTGAATTCAGATATAATTACACAAACATTTTCCTTATCTACCCGGCAATAGTACTTGTCATCAATCTTGCCTCTGTTTTCTTTACTTCCTTAAGCATGAAAGGCATCAAGAGCTCCGATATTTCAAATATCGAATAATTTTTTCCGTTTAAGGATTATTTAAGAATTGACGGAGTAATATGATGCCATACAAAGGAAAAAGGGAGACATAAGATATGTTATTTCGAATTCTTTCCAAAGACTTAAAAAGAAGAAAAACCATGAACGTCATACTGCTTCTTTTTGTTCTCATAGCATCGCTCTTTACCGGAAGCGGCATCTCAAATATGCTTTCGGTTGCCGGAGGTCTGGATCATTTCTATGAGATAGCCGGTGCCGGAGATATGATAATGATCTTTAGCGGAAAAAGTGCAGAGTCTGACACCAAAAAGCTCGTAAACAAGTGTGCTGCCGTAAAATCAGCCGGTGTCGAAAAAGTTTACCTGTATTCAAACTGTGTTGAAAATAACGGAGTTGAATTAAAAAGCTCTTCACCTGCTTTTATCAGCATCAACGATACGGCCGAAAAAATCTTCAATGAAAACAATGAAATGATCACTTCGGTTGATGAAGGTCACATCTATCTTAACAAGAGCTTCATGGATATAAATGATATAAAGACCGGCGATACGATAACCATAAAGATCGATAAACGAAAGACTGATCTGATCGTTGACGGTCCTATGAAAGATGCAGTCTTCGGAAATGCCAACATGATCGGCAATTCACGTTTTATCTTAAACCAGAGGGATTTTGATGAGATCATTTCCAATCCTGTATTTAACTCGGGCAATTATGCAGGTTATTTCGTATATGTTGCTACCGATGACATTCAGGGAGTAAAGGATTTTGCCCGTGATCTGGATTCATATGAGCAGGCACTGGATATGGCAACCCTGAAGATAATCTACATCATGGATCTGCTGGCAAGCATAATAATGCTGATCATCAGTATAGCTCTGATAATAGTTTCCTTCGTTATCCTGCGCTTCTCCGTAAACTTCACGCTTGACGAAGAATTCAGGGAGATAGGTGTTTTAAAGGCAATAGGCCTTCCCAATTACGAGATAAGATATCTCCACACGATCAAATACATGGGCATAGCTGCCATAGGTTCAATTATCGGTACAGTTTTCAGCATACCCGTAGGCAAATTGCTCTTAAGTTCATCGGCTGCCAGCATGGTGCTTGAAAGCACCGCAGGCGTGCTCCCCAACATAGCAGGCGGACTTTTCATTGCGATCGTGATCACTGCCTATGCATGGCACTGCACAGGAAAGATAAAGAAATTCACACCGCTTGATGCTATACGCTACAGTCAGGGTGGTGAAAGATTCTCAGGCAATAAAGGTTTACGTATTCCAAACAGTAAAATAAAGACAGCGCTTTACATGTCGCTCAACGACATACTCAGTTCTCCCAAGCGCTATATATCCATACTCATTACCTTCTGCCTCTGCACACTTATCATACTTATCCTTGATAACGTTGCGACAACATTAAAAAGCGACACTTTAATGGATGCCATGATGATAGACGGTGATGTGGTCTGCGAACTGTATCCCGAGGACATGGAAGATATGCGCAGATACGATGTATCAAATCTGTGTCAGAGATTTGAAGATAAGTTAAATGCTGACGGTATCCCCTGCGATGTCTATACAGAAGATATGCTCATGCTCAACTATGAGATAAACGGAGTTGAGGACAACTACCTTACTACCACAGGCTACAATGTTCCGGAGAACACGCAGAAGTTCACGGAAGGCCGCGAGCCTTCAGATCCGTCCGAAATCGCTCTTGGTGCGAAGCTTGCCGCCAATAATGATCTTACGATCGGCGACACCTTAAAAGTTGATTATGGACATGGAATGAAAGAAGTTACGGTCACGGGTATCTACCAGTCCTTTAACAATATGGGTGAATCGGCACGCTTATGTCAGGATCCGCCATTCCGTGGCGGAGACAGATATCCGATGGTAGGTTATTATATAATAGGTTACAGGGATGATCCGAATAAGAAAACAGCTGAAGAAAGATGCAGATTCCTGGAGGAAAATTATAATTTCAAGTCAGTCCAGACCGCTGCCACATTCGTTTCTGTAAACATGGGAGTTGCAGAGCCTATTGATGCCATAAAGATACTTCTCCTTGGTATCTCACTTATAGTCGTACTGCTCATATCGATACTTATGGAGAGAACATTTATCAGCGGTGAAACAAACCAGATCGCTCTTCTTAAAGCCATAGGCTTCAAGCCCGGCGATGTGGTTACCTGGCAGGTTCTCAGGTTCTCCCTGGTTGCGATCATTGCGGTACTTTTAGCCGGAGCACTCTCTGTTCCTCTTACGGGAACACTGATGAACCCCGTATTTAGCATGACAGGAATCTCACAGGTTGATTACACTTATAATATTTTGAATATCACAGCCGTCTTCCCCGGCATTATAATAGCAATGACGGTGATCTCGGTATTCATCACATCACTTTATACAAACAAGATCAAGAGTTCCGATATGGCAAACCTTGAATAAAACGGAGGAGAATAAAATGGATAACACAGCAATGGCTGCAGAAAACGTTATAGAGGTTCGTGACCTCTGCAAGACTTACATCACAAACAAAAGACAGCTTAATGTCTTAAGGAATGTAAGCTTCACAATAACATCCGGTGAGATGGTCGCTGTCATGGGACCTTCCGGATCAGGCAAATCCACACTCCTCTACTCTGTTTCGGGTATGGATAAGGCCACCGCAGGTGAGGTATTCTTCTGCGGACAGGACATAACCAAACTCCCCGACAACAAGATGGCCGAGATAAGACTTGATGAGATGGGATTCATATTCCAGCAGATGTATATGATGAAAAATCTCACAGTATTCGATAATGTTATCCTTCCCGCAATGCAGTCCAAGAAACTGCACGAGAGCAGAAAGGAAACCAAGGCAAGAGGTGAGGAGCTCATGAGAAAGTTCGGCATTATAGATACTGCCGATAACGATATCAATGAAGTATCCGGCGGTCAGCTGCAGCGTGCCTGCATCGCACGCAGCATGATAAACAAGCCGCGTATAATCTTTGCCGATGAGCCCACAGGAGCGCTCAACCGCTCTTCTTCCGACGAAGTCATGAAGGAGATGGTCCGTATAAACAACGAAGGCGCAACCATAATGCTCGTAACACATGACGCAAAGGTTGCAGCCAAGTGCACAAGAGTGCTCTTCATCGTAGACGGCAATATTAAAGGCGAATACGAGCTCGGCAAGTTTGATGACACAGATGAATCAGTGATCAAGTCGCGCGAAAGACATCTGAACGAATGGCTCATGGAGATGGGCTGGTAATCTGACAATTTCGCGGAGAGTAGTTTTAAGTCCCCTTTGGCTGCTCTCCATCTTCGAAAGGGAAAGCCCTTTTTATACCCATTCCCCTTTCCCTTCCCTTTCAAATAGAGTAAAATATACTCTGTTTGGAGGGGTTTTTTTATGTCTGATATTCTTATTGTAGAAGATAACAAGGAAATATCTGATCTGCTCAGAGACTTTCTCACTGCGGAAAATTATTCCGTGTCCGTTGCCGATTCCGGAGAAAAAGCACTTAAGTTATACAGACAGTACGGAGCCAAGCTGGTACTGCTTGATATCATGCTGCCCGGGATGGACGGCTATGCTGTATGTTCCGAGATCAGGAAAGACAGCAACACACCTATCTTTATGCTCAGTGCCAAGACCGAAAAAGATGACAAATTAAACGGTCTTCTTCTTGGCGCAGATGATTATATCGAAAAGCCTTATGATATCGATCTGCTGATCGCGCAGATCAAGGGACTGTTCAAAAGACGCTACTCACAGGACGAGATCGTAGACGGCGATCTGGTGATAAACAAGGCGGAATGCAAGGCATACAGGGACGGCAAGCCTCTTGATATGACTATAAAAGAATTTGAGCTGCTCCTTCTTCTGGCCGAGAATAAAGGAAAGGTTCTTAATAAGGATTTCCTTTTCAACAGGATCTGGGGCTTTGATTCGGTTTCCGAACCCCAGACTCTCACTGTACATATAAAAAGACTTCGCAGCAAGATCGAGAAGGATGAGAAAAATCCGCAGAAGATAATCACCGTATGGGGCGTAGGATATAAGTATCAATGAAAAACTTTAACAGAATCTTTATAACCGTCATTCTTGTTTTTATCCTTATTACAGCTGTTGCCGACCTGATGCTCGTTAAGTACAGTAAGAAAGATACCGGACGTGAGTACCGTATAGAGATCGAACGCCTGGCAAACAGCGGGGATTTTTATAACATCTCCTCATGCAAATATGTGACCAATGTCACCGAAATAACCGATCCGACAGACACATCCTTTTACACCGGCAACAGTGATTATATCCTGGCCGTTTCTAACGGTAAGCTCTATCGTTTTGATTACAAAAAGGCTCTTTATGACCCCAAAGGACTTATCATCATTATCGATCTGATAATGGCAGGTTCTTTGCTTTTTGTCCTCGCTATCCTCTTCTATCTCAGAATAAAAATACTCATGCCTTTCAACAGGCTCACGGAAGTACCGGAAGAGCTTGCAAAGGGAAATCTTACCGTGCCCATAAAGGAAGAAAAAAACAAGTATTTCGGCCGTTTTGTATGGGGTCTGGATCTGCTCAGGGAACAGCTTGAAGACAAGAAGAAAGCTGATCTTGAATTTGAAAAACAGAAGAAAACACTCTTACTCTCTCTCTCTCATGATATAAAGACACCGCTCTCGGCCATCAAACTCTCTGCTAAAGCAATTGAACGAGGTCTTTACAAAGATCCCAAGAAGCAGGCAGAGATTGCCAAAGGCATCAACAAACAGGCCGATGAGATCGAAGAATATATATCACATATCATAACCGCTTCCAGAGATGATTTCCTTAATCTTGAAGTCAATAATTCCGAATTCTATCTGGATGAGATCATAGGATCCATCAGGGATTACTATCGCGACAGATTAAAGATCGACCGCACCGATTTTATGATCGATGAACATAGAGACTGTCTCTTAAAAGGTGACAGGGACAGATCCGTGGAAGTGCTCCAGAACATCATGGAAAACGCCATAAAATACGGCGACGGAAAAGAGATACATATAAGCTTCGATGCAGAAGAGGACTGCAGACTTATATCCATATCCAATACCGGTGAAAAGATCCCGGAAGATGAACTTCATCATATTTTTGACAGTTTCTACAGAGGTTCAAATTCGACAAAAAAAACCGGCAGCGGGCTCGGTCTTTATATCTGCAGAAAGCTTATGAAAGAAATGGACGGTGACGTTTTCGCGGCCGAAGGGGAGGACCGTTTCACCGTCACCGTCGTATTCAGAAAAGGATAACAGCTTTAGAAAAACTGAGAACTGCTTACTGTGCTGCTTCTGTCGAAGCGTCGTTTACTATCACTACACCGTCTTTTAATCCGCTTCCGCTTACTACTGTAGTCTTACCTGCGCTTACACCCTTGTCTACGGAAAGCTTGTTAACATCACCACTCTTGCTGACTGCATATACGAATGAGTTTCCATCATTGTCAGTGTAGATAGCCCTGTCGGGAACTGAGTAGCATCCGGGCTCTTCAAATACCGTGATCTCAACATCTGTATTCATACCGATCTTGATATTCTCATCCGGAGAAAGTACCTTAAGAGTTACCTCATACTCGGCATCATCACCTGATGTGTCGGTCTTGCCGGCACTGTTCTTAGTAGCAGCCGGAGCTATTGATGTAACCTGTGCTTCATAAACATCAGAAGAATCTGTTTTAAGCGTAACGTTTGCCTTCTGTCCAACCTGGACTGAATTTATATCTGATTCCTCCACCCTCGCTGTTACAATAAGATCTGTAGTATCCTCAACCGAGAAGAGTATGCCGGTTGAAAGCTCACCCTGATCTTTATTAACGGATGTAACGGTTCCGTTCTTACTTGCCTTGATGGTTGCATCTGCAAGTCTTGTCTGAAGCTGTGCAAGCTTGATCTCTTCAACAGACATATCACTTGCGATCTCAGCCTTTGCATATGAATCGGCACTTGTCTGCTTAGCATTCTTAAGATCTCTTACAGCAGCTTCTTTTGCATTCACTGCCATAAGATAATCCATCTGTGCAGTGCCTGCAGCCATCGCAAGATCTGCAAGAGCCACATCTGTTTCCCTGAGAACGCTGTCTCTGGTCCTTAATGCCTGTGAGTATGCAAGGCTTGCACTGTCTACACTGTCTTCAGCCTGCTCGAGCATTATCTTTGTGATGTGCTCATTTTCATCATCTTTCTTGTCCTTATACTCTTCCTGCATTGACTTGGCCTGCTGAAGAGAATTTGCTGTACTGTTGACTGCGTTATCAGCTGCTAACAGTTCACGGTTGGTTCCCAGATCAAGTGACTCCTTGTAGTCGTTGTACTTCTTTAATGCTGTTGCCCATGCTGCCTGAGCCTGGCTTACCTTTGCATCTGCAGCTACGAGATTTGAATCCTTTCCGCTGTTGATACCTTCCTTGTAATAGCTTAACTGATGTGAAGCGCTTGCCATATCAACGCTCACGCTTCTTCCTTTAAGTTCCATTGATGCCTGCTGAAGCTCTATCTCGTTTTCGATAGAAGTGGTATCAAGCACGCAGAGCACATCTCCTGCCTTTACGCTGTCTCCTGCCTTTACAAGCACATCCTTGATGGGAAGCTGGTCTTCAGCGTATATATATTCAGGATCGGCACATTCAACGGTTCCGTCTGCTATAACCGTCTTGGTAAAATTCTTTTCCTCAAGAACGGTTGTCTGGTCTGCATCCGGCATCTTACCGCATGCTGTAAGAGCAAATACGCCCGTCATTAAAACTGAAACTGCAATACCTTTCTTTTTCATTGTTAAACCCTCCTGTTTATTAACTGTGTTCATAATACAATTCGAATTCTTAAATAATCCTTAAATCACTCTCAAACTATCCTTAAATTTATTTTTTATTACAAATCCCTTATTATTCGCGGTTTTTCAAAGCTTCACTCATCGGGATCTTTTTTATCCTGTTCATATGCAGAGCATTTATTCCAAAATATGAAATGATACCTATGAGCACGATCTTTACATATACCGATGTCGGAAGGTAGAAATCCATATATCCTTCTATAAGACTCGAAAAGTAAACCATCGCAGCCTTAAAAAACCATACTTCAAGCGGAAGACAGATAAACAACGAAATGACTGTCACTATCGCAGAAGCATCCAGATAAAGCTTTCTTATCTCATTCTTTTCATATCCGAACACCTTCATAAATGAGATGTACAGTGAATTCTTGTCTATCACGACCTTTGTTAACAGATACATGATCACGATATATGCAAATATCGAGAACACATTAAATGCTGTTATGATCCCACCAAATGATGCCATCATCTGCGCTGCGGCACCCACCATGTCATCACGCTTCATAAACTTGGCTATATCCTCGTCATCTATATCAAGCTTTTCGTTTGAGACATAGGCGTTGTATTCATCATTCCGGTTATCCAGCATCCTGTTGAGCTGTCCCCTGTCCATATATGCGCCCATATTGTTGGTGTACGAGTTTATCGCCGCTATCTCCAGATAATACGATTCATCTGTATTCTTATCCCTAAACAGGACCACATCTCCCACATTCTTTTTCATTTTCTTGGCAAATGAATCGGTAACCGCGATCTGTCCTTTTTCAACAGGTACGCAGGCATCCGCAAACAAACTGTCGGACTTGTCAGTATCCACTCCGTAGAATGTAATATCCATATCCTTTCCCGAAAGATAATACTGTGTGGAGAGCGTCGTCATATAAAGCTTTTCACCACCGCTCGCAGGAACCTTGTTTTTTAACATATACAGATATTCATAAGTCAATGTGTTATCGGCTTCATCCACATAGTGATCCATAAGCGGAGACAGACCTATGCCAAACATTAAAAGGAAGCTTGAAAAGAATATACCGAAAAACATTACGAGAAAGCTTCCCTTGTTCTGCAGTATCACTCTTATCCTGAACCTTGTAAGGAAATCAAAAGCCGGAAGCCTGACCGCTTTCTTTTGATGCCTCTTCTTAAGATCCTTTCTTAAGAATTTAAGCGGCGAAAGTGAAAGCTTGTCATAAAGCATTATGAAATTCACCGCTACCATGATCACGACCGGAACTACTGTCGTAAGTATGAAGGCTTCTGCATTGAAGCTTATCCTGAGAGGCGGGAGCGAATACATCTCATAGTAGACACTCTTGAACGCATCGATCATGACCGTGTATCCCAGCAGATTGCCTACCGCCGACGCAAGCGTTGCTATCACCAGTGTAGGCACAAGATAGTGGAATATTATCTCACCTTTTTTATAACCAAGCGCCCTGAGTGTTCCTATGATCGCTGCCTCCTGTTCGATCGTATTGGCAGTCAACACAGCGAATATGAAGGCTATCACTGCAACAAGGATATATACAAACATCTTGATCATGGGGCCGTCATGACCCATATCATTCTTGAGATAAGTGATACTCTGATTGCCTTCGGCCGTAAGGAACTCCTGCACATCAGCGCCATTCTTAACAAGGATCTTAAATATCTCCTCAGCCTCATCAGACTTTTCCTTATCGGTCTTATCCCTCTCATCAAAACGATAACTGTATCTGTATGTGAGCCCCTCATCTTTCATGGCACCAAAGGTTCTCTCTGAAACAACCGAAACACCAAAATCTTTAGTGTTCATCATCATGTCCTGGTTATTCAGAAACAGTGCATTGTAATCAGGCAGTGCAACGATCCCCGTAACCAGCAAACCGTCCCCGTTAACATCTATACGGTCGCCGATCTGTATATTTCTGTTTAATGCAAAAATACGGTCGAGTGCTATCTCATCATCAGCGGTCTCATCAGGAAGTCTTCCCTCAAAAAGCGACGGAAGATCGACTTCCTTTCTTTCATTGAAGACATAGAACTTTGCATTGCCGTCAAACTCTTTATCCTTTATGTAAAAGTTTTCATAAACATGAATATCTCTTTTTTCTATAGCCTTCAGTGCCGCTTTGGAGATTTCATGCTTGGTCTCGAAGAAACCATCTTCTACTGCATTCTCCACATCCGTTTCATCGATGGTAGCCTTTGCACCCTCCATTACGATCAGTGCACCTGAACCTACGATAATGGTTATGACAAGCAGAATAAATGTACTTATATATCTTCCGATATTGGCCTTGAATTCCTTTGGGAATCTTTTGTTAAGCGGATTCATCATGGCGATCACCTACCATTCGATATCTGCTGCACTAAGAGGCTCTTCATTAACAATATCCGAAACGATCATACCGTCACGCATCTTAAGTATCCTGTGAGCCATGTTCTTTATCGCATCATTGTGAGTAACGATGATTATCGTATTCCTGTACTTTCTGTTTATCTGCTCTATAAGTACAAGTATCTCTTTTGATGTCTTGTAATCCAACGCACCTGTGGGCTCGTCGCAAAGCAGAAGTGACGGGTTCTTTACAAGTGCACGCCCTATAGCACAACGCTGCTGCTGACCACCTGAGAGCTGTGAGGGAAGCTTGTCCTTATGTTCATAAAGACCAAGAGTCCTTAACAGTTCATCAATATCAAGCGGATCTTTACTCAGATACGAACAAACCTCAATGTTTTCCTTTACCGTCAGATTAGGAATGAGATTGTAAAACTGAAATACGAAGCCCAGATGGTTTCTTCTGTAGAGCGTGAGCTTCTTTTCATCCATATCTGCAGTACTGTCACTGCCTATAAGGATCGCTCCGGATGAGGCGGGCTCAATACCTCCGATGATATTGAGCAGCGTGGATTTGCCTGAACCTGACGGTCCTAGCAATACGCACACCTCTCCATCTTCCACACTGCAGTTGATGCCCTTTAATACTTCAACCTTGCTGTCACCGTCGCCGTAAGACTTGTGCAGATCTTTCACAGTAATTTTCATAAACACCTCCCTGCTCCATCCTTATCGCACAAAAAAAAGCGGATACTGTATGCTGTATCCGCCTGAAGATTTCCTTAAAAAAGAGACCGGGTACAGCAAAAAGCCATACTCAAGTCTCACCGTTTAAGACAAAGCCGGGATTGTTATCCGTGATGACGACTTTGTCGCGCCTTAGCGCCGATTACTCCCTTAAGAATCATTAAGTTAGGTATATTTAACCAAAGTATAATTTATCTGTCAAGCCAAAATTTAAAACTTCAGTGTTTCATCATACGATTCCAGATAATCCTCACCCTTCTGTACTTCCGTTAATGACAGTCCCTGATATCCTGTCTGACGCAGCACTTCATATATGACTATCGCTGCGGCATTCGAAAGATTAAGGCTCCTGCATTCGGCCGTCATAGGCAGTCTGAAGCATCTGTCCAGATTGGCTTTCAGTATTTCCTTGGGTACTCCCGTACTTTCCTTTCCGAATATGAGATAGATTTTTTTATCTGACGGGATACCCGCAAAATCAATATCCGAAGGAGGTTTCTTTCCGTACCTTGTCATGAAAAAATATTCGCCCTCATTCTTTGAAGCGAAATCTTCATAGTTTTCGTAAATGTTATAGTCTGCCCATGTAATATGGTTTGTTGTGGATCTCCTGAACTTTGGATTATCTATATCAAATCCGAGCGGCTTTATCAGATGCAGCTTGCATGCTGCTGCCACACATGTCCTCATTATATTTCCCGCATTCTGTGGGATCTCAGGCTCAAACAGAACCACGTTTATCCGCATCAGACCAAATCCTCCTTTGAGTGTTTTCTTTCAAGAAAAAGCAGCAGGTTGCCCTGCTGCTTTTGTGTTTTGTTAAACTTAAGTCAGGCTCAAGCCTTGTTATCAGATCCAAGAACCTCTTTGATCTTGTGAGCAACGATAGCCTTAACATTAGCACGGCCGTCGCCAATGTACTGTCTGGGATCAAAGTGCTCAGGATGCTCGTCGAAGTGCTGACGGATACCTGCTGTAAGACCAAGTCTTAAATCGGAATCGATATTGATCTTGCAAACTGCAAGCTTAGCTGCCTTACGAAGCTGCTCTTCGGGAATACCGATAGCATCCGGCATCTTTCCGCCGTGCTCGTTGATGATCTTTACATATTCCTGAGGAACAGAAGAAGAACCGTGAAGAACGATAGGGAATCCGGGAATCATCTTCATGCAATCCTCAAGTACGTCGAATCTAAGGGGAGGCGGAACAAGGATACCATCCTCGTTTCTTGTGCACTGCTCGGGTGTGAACTTATAAGCACCATGTGATGTTCCGATTGCGATAGCAAGAGAGTCAACACCTGTCTTCTCAACGAACTCCTGAACTTCCTCAGGACGTGTATATGACTCATGACCAGCCTCAACCTTTACGTCATCCTCGATACCTGCAAGAGTACCAAGCTCAGCCTCTACAACAACGCCGTGTGCATGTGCATAATCAACAACCTTCTTTGATTCTGCAATATTCTCTTCGAAAGTGTGGCTTGAATAATCGATCATGACTGATGTGAAGCCGCCGTCTATGCAATCCTTGCAGGTTTCGAAATCAGCGCCGTGATCGAGATGAAGAACGATGGGGATATTAGTTGTCTCAACAGCAGCCTCTACAAGGTGCTTAAGATATGCGGGCTTTGCATACTTTCTTGCGCCTGCTGATGCCTGCATGATAACAGGGCTGTGAAGCTCATCAGCTGCCTCTGCGATAGCCTGAACTATCTCCATGTTGTTTACGTTGAAGGCTCCGATCGCGTAACCACCGTTATAAGCCTTCTTGAACATTTCTTCTGATGTAACTAAGGGCATAACTATTACCTTCCTTTCGTGTTGTTTTTAACCATATGTATTGTAAATGCATGGCATTTGAATTTCAAGTAGTATCGGTCTCATTTCTTTTCGGGTTCCTTTATATCCTTAATTGCTTCCATGGCCTTTTCATAGCTTGCGATGACTGCCGGATAGAGTTCCTTAGCCTTTGCCATATCTCCTTCTCCGCGGAGAGCCTCGGTCAGTTCCACATCCGTATTGTAGAGTTTTGTCATACCCAGATTTCCGGCAACACCCTTAAGCGAATGTGCTCCTTCGAAAGCATCCTTAACACTTTCTCTTGCCATTCCATCCTGCAGACGTTCAAAGGATCTGTCCCTTTTGAACATCCCCAAGAGTTTCTCATAAAGAGCCTCATCTCCCATGCATCTTGACAATCCGCCTTCATAGTCAAATCCGGCATCGATAAGTACCTGTTTATCCATAATTACCTCTCCCTTTTGTATGACAATCTATATAAATATTTGTAGCCTTTAATCACCCTCAGTATATTTGGACAGCATCGCCTTTATCTCTTCTTCCTTGATAGGCTTGGTTATAAAACTGTCCATTCCGGCCTCTTTTGAACGTTCCAATGCATCCGTAAAAGCATCTGCAGTCATGGCAATGATCGGTATCCTTATATCCCTGCCTTCTTCCCTCTCAAATTCCCTGATCGCTGCAGCCGCATCATATCCGTTCATGACAGGCATCTGTATATCCTGAAATATCGCTATATATGTGCCCTGCGGAGCTTTCCTGAATATCTCAAGCTCCTCTGCACCATTCTCGGCATGTTCCACCGAAACACCGGTTTCCTCGATCATACGCTTTGCGATCTCGGCATTTATAAGATTATCCTCGGCAAGCAGTACTTTGCCTGAAAAATGCATCTTGCCATCTTCCCTGTCAGTATCTGTCTCCGTTTTTCCTGCACCTTCAGTATGTTCCACTTTTACGGGAATGGATACTTTCATCTCGGTTCCCTTCCCTACTTCGCTCTTTACTTCGATGGTGCCGCTCATAAGCTCTGTAATACGCTTTACGATAGACAGTCCCAGTCCCGTACCGGTCGTAACCTTTCTCCGTTCAGGATTATCACTGTCCTGCGAAAACTCATCAAACATGACCTTCTGGAACTCTTCACTCATGCCTATACCGTCATCCTTAACGGTAAAACACAGAGTTCCCTTTCCGTCCTTTACATCATATATGCCACCGCTATAGCTTACCTTGCCGCCTTCAGGTGTATATTTAACGGCATTGGAAATGATATTAAGCGTGATCTGGTTGATCCTGACCTTATCTATCATCATGACATATCCGTTGCCCTCTTCGGTCCCGTTCACTTCATTTTTGAGTCCCTTTACGCTGCACATGGGATCCATGATATTGCGTATCTCGGAGATATAATCAGTGAAATTATATTTTTCCTCCGACAGCTCCAGATTGTTGCTGTCGATCTTGGATATATCAAGCACATCATTTATGAGCGAAAGAAGGAAACGGCCGCTTGTGGCGATCTTTTCAATATCATCCGTAAGCGCTTCCCTGTCATCCATATCCTTCTTGGCAAAATCAGTAAGGTTCAGTATGGCACCTATGGGTGTACGTATATCATGACTGATCCTGGATACGAAATTTGTCTTTGCGGCATTTGCTCTCTCGGCTGCCTCAGCAGCTTTTCTGAGCAGCTCATTCTTCTCGCGTTCCGCGCTCAGTACCTGAGTAACATCTGTCTCATATATGAGTATACGGTTCACATCCTTATCAAGTCTCGAAAGGTTAAACTGCTTCTGCATGATCGGTCCGTTTTCCGGCTTTAATTCCATGCTCTCACATATTTCAGGCTGTCTTTTGAGCGTTTCAACCGTATACTTCAGATCACTTACTTTAAGAAAACGCTCTCTTACTTTTTTATCATGGATATTTTGAGCAGCTTTTTCTATGAACACTTTATAGGGTATGGTCCTTTCGCTTTCAGGCACTATGGCTCCTTTTTTTGTCCAGGAACCGCTGCGCAGCTTTACCATCGCATCCTTTACATTAATGACTGCAACAAAATTGATCGCATCATTTGTAACTATCCTCATAATCTCTTCATCACTGTCTATCTCCTCCTTCTGACTGGAGACACGGCGGGACAGCAAAGCTATCAGCAACAGGAGAAAGGATATTACCAGAGTCATGACAACTATTGGCTTATAATACCTCTGCCAGAAATTCTTTTCATTGTTCACGATGATCGCATCCGCAGGCAGGGCTGAAGCCTTGATCATATAATGATCCATCATCTTTTTATTGAACACGGCCTTTACCGGCGTATCCGTTACAACAGGCACATCGGAAGGATCGGCGCCTTCAGCTATCTGAAGAGCCATCTTGCCTGCCATTTCTCCTGATGCCACACAGTCATAGATAATGCCGCCAAAGGTACCGTGCTCGGTAAGATCCATGTTGACTGAAAATACCGGTACGGAAATATACGGCATGAGCATATCGGTCATATAGCCGAGAGTCGAAATGCTCCCGTCATTCAGATTGAAAGTATTCTGGATGATCACCACAGAATCCGCTCCGGCTGCTGACAGCTTCCCCTTCACTTCAGACTCCGGTGTTTCCGAGATATTTAGTATCTCGTATGAAAACCTTCCATCCGCTTCAACTGCCGCGGTAAAGCTTAACGTATCATCCTTACCGGCACGTGAAGAATCTGTAACGAATATGATATTGTTTCTGCCCGGAAAAAGATTCTTTATGGTATCAAAGTTGGATGCGAAATCATAATTTTTCTGCACGCCTGTAATGCCCGAAGACTTGGAGGCATGTTCGATGATCTTACTGTTCTGTATCCCGAAGTAAACGATGGGAACATCACCGACTATGTCTTCTCTGGCCATGAGGAAATCCAGTGCCGGATCATCAACAGCTATATAGCAATCAAACTCAGGCATCCTGCTGAGTTTTTTCATGAGGAAGATATAGAGTACCGAAAGGTCATAACCTGAACTGAAGCGCCTTGTGTCCATAAACTCATAGCTTACTTCACACTTATCGGACGGCAGAGCTTTCTGCAGTCCCTCTATCTCAAGGCTCGATACTTCATCCCCCATGGCATATGAAGAAAGCACCATGATACGATACTTGTTCGAAACAGTCCTTATCGCACCGGAACTGTTTTCGGATACAGTATCCCCTTCTGACACAGCAGCCGAAGCAGATGCAGAAACAGGTATAAGAAGCATCAATAAAATTGAAAATAATAATGATCGGCCGAGCCTTTTCATCCTGTGATCTCCGTAAAAATTTGCCTGTTTTTAATTATAATCTTCCACAGACATATATTCAATAAAGCAGTGCTGCATCCGGCTTTAGCTGACATTTTTCCATACGGCGGCTCTGCGATATAAAAAACGGACGGAGAGACATATCTCTCCGCCCGTATATTTACCTTTTCAGAACGTCTTAGCCTTTTTCAAGAGCAAGAGTTCTTGTTGTAAGATCACATACCTCAGCAGGTCCGTAATACTGGATCGCACCGGGATATGTGAAGCAGGTCTCAACTGCCCATGTATCTCTGTGTGCCTCGAAATACTTGAAAGGCTTACCGTCAAGCTCTACAAGCGCCTTTCTGATAACAGGCTTATCCTCGCCGTTACGTCTCTCCATGTTCATCATCTTGGTGATGGGCATACCGCCTGCAACCCACTGATCAGCAGGCTTTGAGATATTCGATACCTTTGAAAGATATCCTGTGTAGCCATACTGGATGAGCATGAATGCATTGTAACCGAGTGAGTAGCAGTAATCTGCATCAAAGTTTGAAGGGAATGCGCATCTTCCTTCATAACCGAAGAAGTGATGCTGTGCTCCGAACTTACCCTTATATGTGCCTGCTGCCTTTCTCTTAGCAAGCTCATTCTTTACCATCTCGGAGAATAGCTTCTCTGACTCGATAAGTGAAACCTGAACGTTTCCGTGAGGATCTCTCTCAAGGAAGAGCTGCTGCTGGATGCCCTGGGGAAGTATATCAAATACTGCGAAGGACTCAGCTGTAAGACCAGCCTTGATAAAGTTGTACTTTGCATTCCAGTCGGGAAGTGCATTGAACTCCTCTGTCTTCTTTCCTGCAAGAAGCTCGTTGATCTCAGCGATGAGCTTTGAGAACTCGGGAACGAACTCAACGATACCCTCGGGAATGATGGCAACGCCGAAGTTGTTGCCTGCATTGCCTCTCTTCTCAACAGCGTCAGCTATGTAATTTGTGATCTGTGCAAGAGACATCTTCTTAGCCTTAACTTCCTCACCGATGAGGCAGATATTAGGCTGTGTCTCAAGTGCACACTCAAGTGCAACGTGTGAAGCAGAACGTCCCATAACCTTTATGAAATGCCAGTACTTCTTTGCTGAATTTGCATCTCTCTCTATGTTACCGATAAGCTCACTGTATGTCTTCGTAGCTGTATCGAATCCGAATGAAGCCTCAATATCTTCGTTCTTAAGATCACCGTCGATAGTCTTGGGGCATCCGATAACCTGAACGCCCGTGTTGTGAGCTGCCATATACTCAGCAAGAACTGCTGCGTTTGTATTGGAATCGTCACCGCCGATGATGACAACAGCTGTAAGACCGTGCTTCTTTGCAACCTGCTCTACGATAGCAAACTGCTCCTCTGTCTCAAGCTTTGTTCTGCCTGATCCGATGATATCGAAACCACCGGTATTTCTGTATGCATCAATGAACTTATCATCAAACTCAACATAATCATCATCGATAAGTCCACTGGGACCGCCCTTGAAGCCTAAGAGAACATTGCTCTTGTCTGTAGCTTTAAGAGCATCGTAAAGACCGCAGATAACATTATGTCCTCCGGGAGCCTGACCACCTGAAAGGATAACGCCTACAACCTGCTTCTTTGCAACAGAGGTATTCTGACCCTTCTCAAAGGTAATTTCTTTCTTACCGTAGGTGTTGGGGAAGAGAGCCTTGATCTTGTCCTGATCTGCAACGCTCGCTGTCTCCTCGCCTTCCTTCACGCAGATATCTGCGATGCCGTTCCTGAGCATTCCCGGAAGCTTGGGGCTATACTCATATCTTGCTTTCTGAAGCGGTGAAATTTCCATATTCTTTCTCCTTCTTTATAGATTTAATGTTAAAACACACTGAGTAAAATTTTAGTGTATTTCATTCTAAAAGTAAAGATTTGTCGATCTGTTCATCCATGGCCGTGCGTTCATCCCGATCAGGCACTTCCTTCATGAAAAACCTGATCATAAACGGCGCCGAAATAATGCTGGCCAGTATATCCGCTATCATCTGTGACGACTGCAGACCAAATATCCCAAACAGATTCGGAAGTATGAGCAGGGCCGGTATGTAGCAGATGCCTGATCTTAATGTTGCGATAAAGGATGCAACTCTGCTCCTTCCTATGCTCTGGAATATCATATTGGAAAGCACGCTCACAGGCTGGACGATTATGGCCACGCACATACACCTGAGCGCCGGTGTCCCTGCTGCCACGGTAGCCGCGATCGCTGCGGGGTCGGGATCATCTATGAATACCCTCACTATCCGGTCAGAGAATATAGCTCCCATTGATGCCATCACAAGCATCATGGCCGTGCCTGTTATCCACGTGAACATGAAGCTTTCTCTTAATCTCTTATACTTTTTGGCTCCGTAATTAAAGGCTGATACAGGCTGCAGTGCCTGACCCACGCCTATGAGCACTGACCCCATAAACATCATGACACGGCCCGCTATAGTCATTGCAGCGATACCCGGAGCGCCGTAAGGGCCTGCGCATATATTAAGAGTCATGGTGGATACGCTGTTAAGTCCCTGACGGATAAGGCTTGGGAATCCTGTCTTCATGATCCTAAAAACATCTTTTAATATCCGCTTCCTGTTGCCCTTCTTAAGAACTGTTTCAGGCGATATCCTGGCAATGGTCTTGCCCGATAAGAACATATAAAGCAGTATGCCGCAGCTTATATACTGGGATATCATGGTAGACAGGCCTGCGCCATCTATTCCCAGTCCCAGTCCGAACATAAAGATAGGATCACCTATCATATTCAGGACCCCGCCGCTTACAAGACCTATCATCGCATAAAAAGCCTTACCCTCGTAACGCATCACATTGTTCAGTATGCAGCTTATGACAAATCCGGGGCCTGCTGCAAGTATGTAAAAAGCATATGCTTCCGAATACGGGATTATATCGCCTATGCTTCCCATGAGTACTACGATCTGCTTTCTGAAAATGAGACCTGCAGTCATAAGTATCACGCTGACGACCAGCCCTGCCAGAAAAGCCGTGCTTAGGCATCTGTCAGCCTCATCCTTTTTACCCTCGCTCTCATATCGTCCTATAAGGCTTCCCGAGCCATGCCCAAACATAAATCCGAAAGCCTGGAATATGGCCTGGAGACTCATCACTATGCCGATAGCCGCACTTGCCGATGTTCCAAGCCGCCCCACAAAAAAAGCATCAACGAGATTGTATATCATCGTTGTCAGCATACTAATAATGGCCGGGAGAGCCAGGCCTGCGATCAAAGCAGGCACCGGCTTCCCGGTCATCTTTTTGTACTGTTCTATTTCTTTTATTGTAGCTTTATCTTTAGTTATCTGTCCCATTTGTCTGAAAGCGAATTCACCTGATCGGCAAATTTCGCCATGTCCTTGTTCGTCAGGCCCTCGTTTTTGTATATAACGGAAAGCAGTCTCTGACCTGCCGCAACCAGTCTTGCAAAGACATCGGACATACGCTTTGCCTTCTTCTTTACAGGAACAGGAGTTGCCTCGTATATAAACTCGCCCGTGATCATGTTGTAAACTGTGCCGCTGTACGGTGCATAAGCATCGTAACCATAATTTTCGCGAAGGAGCTCGGTAAATACCTTTGCCGATTCATCATCGCCGTGTACGACAAATACCTTTTCAGGCTTGCCGCCTATATTGTTGATCCATTCCAGCAGGCCGTTCCTGTCGGCGTGTCCGCTCATTCCGGCAAGGACCTTCACGTCAGCTCTTACTTCAATATCTTCACCAAAGAGCTTCACTTCCTTTTTGCCATCTACCAGTATGCGTCCGAGCGTGCCTACTGCCTGATATCCTACAAAGAGCACCGTACTTTCGGGTCTCCAGAGATTGTGCTTTAAGTGATGCCTGATACGACCGGCATCACACATGCCCGATGCTGAAAGGATAACCTTCGGCTCTGTATCAAAATTTATCATCTTTGACTCATCACTTGTGATACTTAAGTGAAGATTAGGGAAGGTGATCGGATTGATTCCCTGCTCTACCAGTTCAAGAGCCTCAGGCGAGAAGCAGGTCTCGATATTTTTCTTGAACACTTCAGTCGCTTCAACCGCAAGCGGGCTGTCGACATACACCGGGAAATCCGGGATGTTCGAAACAAGATTCTTAGCCTTTATCTCACGTATATAATATAGCATCTCCTGCGTGCGGCCTACTGCAAACGAAGGAATGACAACATTTCCGCCTCGTCCTAAAGTCTCGCTTATGACAGTTGCAAGCTCGCCCACATAATCAGGCTTCTCCGTTGTATGTACCCTGTTTCCGTATGTGGATTCCATGATGACTATGTCAGCATCATGCACATACTGCGGATCCCTTATCAGAGTGCTCTTCTTGTTTCCTATATCGCCGGAAAAAACAAGCTTCTTTGTAACGCCGTTCTCGGTTATCCAGATCTCTATCGACGCTGAACCAAGGAGATGTCCCACATCGGTGAATCGGAACTTTATGCCTTCGCACAGATCTTCGATCTCGTCATACGGGAATGACACGAGGTGTCTTATGGCACCGTCAGCATCCTCCATGGTGTACAAGGGCACAACCTTTGCATTGTCCGATGCACGCTGAGCCTTTCTGTTACGCCACTCAGCTTCCTGCATCTGAATGTGTGCCGAGTCTCTGAGCATTATGCTGCAGAGATCTGCCGTCGCATCCGTTGCCATGATCTGGCCCCTGAAGCCCCTGGCATAGATAAGAGGCAGCAGTCCCGAATGATCTATGTGCGCATGCGACAAAAGCACATAGTCTATCATCCCCTCTTCAAAGGGAAGATCGGCATTTTCATAAACATTGGTTCCCTGCTCCATACCGCAGTCAAGCAGGATCTTTTTCCCGCAAGCCTCCAGGACATGACAGCTTCCGGTAACCTCATGATCAGCCCCGATAAATGTGATCTTCATGATCGTAACCCTCTCTTTCTTATGCTAACCCCTAATACCTTACACTTCTGAATAGATAACCCCTTGTATTTCAGTATTTCATATGAAGTGCTGCCGGAAGGACTGAGAATTCACACACTTCCCTTCCCTGCTCATATTCACCATCGAGTGACCAGTTTGGTGCATCCTCGCATTCTATCTTTACATTCTTCACCTTATAGACCTTCACCAAAGGTGTATCATAATTCTGTTCCAAAAGCGCCTTGGTTATCGTATTAAGCTGAACTATATCCTTTGGTGCCGTTATTAGCAGCAGTTCAAAATATCCGTCGCTCAGATCTACCATATCGCGGTCCAGTGTCATCACACCGCCAAGCGAAAATGTATTGCAGATCGAAACGAATCCATAGTTTCCCGAAAACGTCCCCACATCTGTAGTGATCGTCATTTCATAAGGTGTGAACTTGCTTATATCGCGCATACCCTCGATTATATATGCGAAATGCCCCAGAAGATTCTTCGCCATCTGCGGCGTTTCAAATGATGCGCTTGCAAAGAGCCCGCATGATGCGGTATAAACAAAACTTCTTCCGTTAAAGCATCCGAGGTCAAGTTCTTTAGCCTCTGATTCCATTATCCTCGAAGCTGCAAGCACTGTATCGCCCGGTATTCCCAGACTTGCTGCAAAGTCATTTGTGGAGCCCGCAGGTATATAACCTATGGGTCTGTTCCAGCCTATATTTCTGCAGCCGGCTACGACTTCATTTAACGTACCGTCACCGCCCATACATACCACCAGATCTATATCATCATCGGCATGCTCCTCGACCAGGACTTTTCCGTCACCCTTAACTCTCGTAAAACAGATAAGCGTTTCATAACCATGATCTGTAAAGGCCATGATTATTTCCGTAAGCGGACTTTCCCTGTGCCTCATACCGGCATTCGGATTGATTATAAAAAGAAGTCTCTTATATATACGCATGTATACATTATACCTTTTATTTCCTGAATCTGTATACCCTTGCTTCATATGGAGCGAAATAGGTACTGTGGCGCAATCCCGCATAATTAGAGATCACAAGCTTCAGTTTCACCTCCGCCAGATTCTTCGGAATGCGCACTTTTAAAGTATGTTTTGCAAAGGAACATATTATCAGATAATGCATCCCTTCAAGCGATCTTTCATACATATAGATATAAGGATCCTTAGGAAAATACTCCTTGTATTTCCCGTAGATAAGCGTTTTGCTGTTTTTTCTGATCTGCAGACACTTCCTGTAAAAATTCAGAAGTGAACTTTCGTTGTGTTCCTCTTCATCCACATTCACATAGACATGATTTCTGTTCACATAGAACCATGGTTCATGCGTGGAGAATCCGGCATATTTATCAGCCGTCCACTGCATGGGAGTTCGGGATGAATCACGGCTCGAGAGATGTATGCGCTTAAGACGCTTTTCTATCGACTCCTTAAGATGATAACTGTTGAAATTATTGATCGAGGAAACATCTGCATAATTCTCTATCGAATGGAGTCTTATATTGCTCATGCCTATCTCCTGCCCCTGATAGATGAAAGGTGTTCCCTGAAGGAAGAGGAAACTTACCGCAAGTGCAGATCCGCTCTCATACCGAAGCTTCTCCGAGCCGTAGCGGCTTATTATCCTCGGATGATCATGGTTCTCTATATACAGTGCATTCCACGCCTTTCCTGCAAGCGCATATTGCCACTTTGAAAGAGCCTTCTTGTATCTGTAGAGCTTGAACGGTCTGTGTTCGTATTCCGTATAGAAACAGTCGGCCATCATATGGTCAAAGGAGAACATCATATCGAGTGACTTGTTTTCACCTGTCAGATATTTGAGTGCCGAAGACACTGTCGTCATGGGACCTTCGCCTATCTGGATGCAGTCATACTCCTCGCACACTTTTCTGAACTCCGCCATATACTCGTGAATATGCGGGCCGTCTTTATAATACGGCATACCGTTAACGGCAGGGACAAAAGGAAGGCCGTCGGGCAGCCCCTCTGCCTTGGATATAAAATTGATCACATCCTCCCTGAAGCCATCCACACCCATATCAAGCCAGAAGCGCATTATGCTCTTCACTTCTTCCCTGACCTTTGGATTATCCATGTTCAGATCAGGCTGCTTCTTTGCAAATATGTGGAGATAATACTGGCCGCGCTCACTGTCATATTCCCATGCCTTGCCTTCAAAAAGAGAGTTCCAGTTATTAGGCTTGTCACGCCATATATAATAATCGCTGTACGGATTGTTCCTGCTCTTTCTGCTTTCCTTAAACCAGGGATGCTCATCCGATGTGTGATTGACCACCAGATCCATTATTATCTTAAGGCCAATCCTGTGCGCCTCATTTAAAACTTTTTTGAAGTCATCAAGCGTTCCGTATTCCGGATCGATATTTTTATAATCGGATATATCATATCCATAATCAGCCTTGGGAGAAGGGTAGATAGGTGAAAACCAGATACCGTCCACTCCCAGGCTTTTTATATATCCGAGTTTTTCATATACACCTTTAAGATCTCCTATACCGTCACCGTTGCCATCCTTGAATGAACGGATCCATATCTGGTAAAAGGACATCCTCTTATACCATTCGTTATTCACTTTTATCACTTCCCAACATCTTAAGTTCGGTCTTTATCTCATGGAAATTTTCTTTGGTCTTTTCCTTCACTTCATGAAATGCTTCATGGATGTTTTCCTTCGTGCGTTCCTTTGCCTCATGGAGATTCTCTCGCGTACGTTCCTTCGCTTCATGGAATATCTCGTAGACATTCTCTTCCATGCCTTCATATATTGCCTTCGGACGTTCAAAGAAATGTGAAGTGTTTCTTATAAAACTATCACCGAGTTCATAGAAATTATCAGAAAGCTTTTCATGGAAGCTTTCTGCCTGACGTCTGTCGAGTTCCTCTTCCTTACGCTCTATGATCACACCGTATCTGTCAACGGCATCATTGACCGCACTTTCCCATGATATATAGATCTCATCCATGGCATGCTGCCCTGCTGATGCCATCCTTCCTTTATCCTTTGCCAGTTCCTTAAGCATTGCAGCCATCGACTCGGCATTTTCTTCTATCAGGAATCCGTTCCTGCCATCCGTGATACCTTCGGCAGCGCATGAATCCTTAATGAGGACGGATGCCTGCCCGCATGCTGCGGCCTCCCTGACGACTATACCGTTTGTATCATATGTTGACGGAAACAGGAAGAGATCAGCTCTGGTATTCCAGGCACGCAGGACATTCCTGTCATGAACGGCACCGGTAAATATCACGCGTCCCATCCTTCCCGCTCTGCCTTCAGTCACAACTCTCTTGCCATCTTCATCAAAGGTATCTAACGTAATTCCGTGTTCCTTTATCCTCTCCTCCATGGCCTGTCTGTCTACCCCGTCACCTACAAAGACCATGCGGTAATCTATACCTGCATCGGAAAGGAGAGAGAGAGCATCAACTATTATGGGAAGGCCTTTATATACCATCATCCTGCCCACAAATAAAAAGACAGGAAGATCCGCAGGCAGATCAAAGCCTGCAGTCACCTTCCTGACATCATCTTCACTTACCCTGCCTTTGGCAAAATCAACACCGTTGCTCACAACATGATATTCGCCCTCAAAGCCAAGGCTTCTTAAATTCTCGCCGGCGCCGCGGCTTACTGTCCATACTTCATCGCATGCAGAGATATTCTTCACAAGAGCCTTTATACTCTCATGCTGAAGAAGCTTTCCTTTCATTGCCCTTGCAATGTCCACATCAAATTTCGTGTGATACGTGAATACTATGGGCGCATCCGTTTCGTTCCTGAGTATTCTTGCCATAATGGTAGAAGCTACCGGACAATGAGTATGTATTATATCCGGTGCGAAATCGCTCATCTTTCTGATAGCTCTCATGGCAAGCGGATTACCGGCGCGATAGCCGTGCACAATGCCTGTAGTATCAAAACTCTGATAAGGCACTACTCTGTACGGATATCCGTCATAATCCGCATTCGGATATTCGGGAGTACCCACTATCACATCAGCCAGATCATCCCTTGTCATGATGGACGCATAATTCATCACCACATTGGCCACTCCGTCTATGACAGGGGGAAACGAATCGTTAAGAAGACAAACGTTCATATGTAACACTCCCTTATATTATTATTTTATGATCACTTAAGGTATGCTGTAACCTCAACCTCGCAGAGAACGCCCTTGGGAAGATCCTTAACTGCAACGCAGCTTCTTGCGGGATTGCTTGTGAAATACTCTGCATATACAGCATTGAAAGCTGCGAAGTCAGCAATATCGGCAAGGAAGCAAGTGGTCTTTACAACATGATCAAAATCTGTTCCTGCTGCCTTAAGTATCTCACCGACATTCTTTATAGCCTGTGTAGCCTGATCCCTGATGCCTACTGCCTCAACCTCTCCTGTTGCAGGATTGATGGGGATCTGTCCCGATGCATAAAGCATGTCTCCTGCTATGATGCCCTGTGAATAAGGGCCGATTGCTGCGGGTGCCTTGTCTGTACTTACAACCTTCATGATAATTCCTCCTTTTTGTCAGATCGGTTCATCTTCATCAAACTCAACTTTTACATAAAATCCGCGTGGTGTTTCTTCAATGCTTCTTACCACGCCATTCTTTGACTTTATCCTTTCCCTGAAAAGCAGATTTGCCGACATAGCCAGAGAAGGATCTATAGTATAGTAATAGCTCGAAGGCAGTGTGCCCTCTGTTATATGGACTTCATCACCGGCTTTAAGAAGTCCCGGCCTCTCCATTTTAAAATCTATCAGTCTCATAACTAAATTCTATATCTCATATTTGCAGATCGGCTGCATCGTTCCAAACCAGTTCTGTTCCTCTTCGGAAACCAGCATGAATCCTGCTTTTTCAAGTGCTGATCTGGCCGGTGCATTTATAGATCGTGTGCATGCATAAACTGTATCAATGCCGAAATGATCCTTTGCAAATTCCGCAGAGGACTTTACCAGCTCGGTTCCGAGTCCCCTGTTCTGATAATCTTCCGTGATCGATACATTGATCTGGATATTATAATCAGGCATTCTCTTGTAAGAAAGCACACCAATGACTGTATTCTCCGGTTTGTAGACTACAGCAAAGAAAAGAGGCAGATGCTCTATCCTGTAATTGGATATAGCATTATCCATGCGTCTCCTTGCATCTTCCACGCTGTCGAAGATATCATTGGGCAGTTCCTTATGGCTTTCCTGCCTCGAATACTTGTAGATAAGCTCGGCATCCTCAGATTTAAGACGGCGCACAGCAAGATTTTTAGTAGTAAAAAGTACGATGTTTTCCTTCATGTTTCATGTCTCCCGCTACACTTTATACCACAACAGGCTTACGGTTTCAATGCAGCTTTCAATAGCAGTTTTACATCACGCCTATCACGATTCCGGCTATGATCACGCCGGCACAGACGAGCTTGAAACCTATATTTTTTTCCTTGAAAAAGAGCCTTCCGCCAACTATCGAAACCAGGCATCCGCTCTGTTTGATAAGAGTCATAACAGTTACTTTGGAATCCGGTATCTCATTTGCGATAAAAAGTGCCCTGTCAGCAAGTATGAACATAATACTGAGCAGCCAGATCCAACGGTTCTTTAAAGCAGCCTTAAGACCAAGCTTCTCTTTTGAGAATGCAAGATATAACCCGTAGAAGATCGTAAGAAAAAGCATATACCAGAACTGAAGCTGCATGCTGCTCACATAGTATGGCGCTTCAGTATTGGTGAGTATCTTGTCCATAAGCCCGGAAAGAGCATTTAACAGACAGGATACAAGTGCCATGAAGACATATACCGCACCGGTCTCTTCCGGTGCCTTCTTCTTTCCGAAACGCAGGAACAAAAGGCCGAGCGCCACAAGCATAAGGCCGAATATCTGATTCAGTCCCATCACCTCGTGAAGCACTATCACACCAAGCAGTGTGGCAAATATCACTCTCGACAGATCGAGCAGGCTGTATACACTTATCGGTATCTTCTTTATCGCCCTGAACGAACATATCCATGCGATGAATATCATAAAAGATTTGACTGCCACCAGCGCGTACTGCATGGGCCCCAATCCCCATATGGTTCCGGTGAGCGAAAAAGCCGCATCGGGCAGAAGGAAGATAAGCCCCAGAAGCGAGTACAGAAAAAGGACGCAAGGGACGCTGCTTTTCTCAAGTGCCTTTTTCTTGACGAGCTCCCTTGCGCCTTTTGTAAGTCCGTAAAACAGTGTGAGGAGTATCCAGATCAAACTCATTCTACGGAAACCTTTTTTACAGTGTATCTATCAGATCGATCGAATGTGTTTCATTCATTGTCTTGCATATCTCGATAAACTTATCTATGGAAACATCACGAAGCTGCTTTCCTCCGCGGATGTTGATAGATACTGTCCTGTTCTCTGCCTCAGCATTTCCAAGAACAAGAACATACGGATCATGATAATTTCTGAATGTCTTGATCTTGTCCTTCATATTCTTGTCGCTGTAGTCAGCTTCACATCTGATCCTGTTCTTTCTGCAGATATCAACGATCTCCTGTGCGTACTCGTTGTTCTCTACTCTGATAGGAACTATGCCGACCTGGTAAGGAGAAAGCCAAAACGGGAATGAACCTTTGAAGTTCTCGATAAGGATACCGATGAAACGCTCAAAGGATCCGAATATAGCTCTGTGCACCATAACAGGTCTCTTCATTGAGCTGTCAGCCGCAACATACTTCATATCGAAATTGAGCGGAAGCTGATAGTCAAGCTGTATTGTACCCATCTGCCACTCACGGCCTATGCAGTCCTTCATCTTAAGGTCGATCTTGGGACCGTAGAATGCACCGTCGCCTTCATTGATCTCATAGCCGCCCTCACCGTACTTTTTGTCGAGGATACGCTTAAGTGAAGCTTCTGCCGCATTCCAGTCATTGATATCACCCATGTAATCATCGGGCCTTGTGGAGAGCTCTGCGATATAGCTTAATCCGAATGTTGAATAGATCTCTCCTGCGATATCCATGATATCATCGATTTCTTGCTCTATCTGCTCCTGCATGATGAGGTTGTGTGAATCATCCTGACGGAATTCCTGCACACGAAGGAGACCGTTAAGCTCGCCGGACTTTTCTCTTCTGTGGATCACATCCAGCTCATTGAAGCGAAGAGGCAGATCCTTGTAGCTTCTCTGCTTGTTCTGATAAACCTTGATGGCATTAGGACAGTTCATGGGTTTTGCAGCAAACATTCTGTCCTCATCCTCTATATCGATAAGATCCGATGCCTTGTCTGATACCGGATTATCCTTTGCGGGAGGCACAAGGAACATGTTCTTCTTGTAATGTCCCCAGTGACCTGATGTTTCCCAGAGACGCTTGCTGTTAAGCACCGGTGCCGATATCTCTGTGTAACCGTGTCTCTCATGGATCTCTCTCCAGTAATCGATGAGCGCATTGTACATCTTCCATCCACGGGGAAGCCAGTAAGGCATACCGGGAGCTGTCTCATCGAACATAAACAGTTCGAGCTGAGGACCGATCTTCTTGTGATCACGCTCCATAGCCTCTTTGATCATAGCGAGATGCTCTTTTAATTCCTTCTTGTCAGGGAAAGCATATACATAGATACGCTGAAGCTGCTCTCTCTTTTCATCGCCTCTCCAGTATGAACCTGAAACAGACTTGATCTGGAATGCTGCATTCATAAGGAACTGTGAGTTTTCAACGTGAGGTCCCCTGCAGAGATCCACGAAATCCTCACCTGTATAATAAATTGTAAGCAGCTCATCCTCCGGAAGATCCTCGATAAGCTCTTTCTTGAACTTCTGATCCTTAAACATTTCCAGAGCATCGTTACGGCTGATCTCCTCTCGCTTCCAGTCCTCACGGCGCTTAATGATCTCACGCATCTTATCCTCGATAGTCTTGAAATCATCGTTTGTGACAGTCCTGGGAAGAACGAAATCATAATAGAACCCGTCAGCGATCTGAGGTCCTATAGCATACTGCACGTTCTCTTTACCGAATATTTCTATTACAGCCTTTGCAAGAATGTGTGCAAGTGAATGTCGGTAGAGTCCTAAAAATTCTTCTTTTTCCATATTTGCCTCCTTAGTTAAAGAATGAAAAAAGCGTCCCTTTGTGAATCTCACAAAGGGACGCATAATGTGTTCTGCGCGGTTCCACCCTGATTGCCGTTTATCAAACAGCCTCTCATCAAAGTCTTTAACGGGACTTACCCGGGCTTTATTGGAGCCTCTCAGAGGTGGTCTTCAGAAGGTATCTTCACACACCGCTCTCAGCTTTCGCGGCGCTCTCTGTAGTGTTTCAGCCAGCTTACTCTTCTCTTCAACGATTTGGTCTTATTTAATTTCAATGAATTGTAACGCTAGCAACCTGTTTTGTAAAGAGGGAGCCTTAACATCATTTTACAAATATGACACTGCTGGTATCTTCTATATCATTGTAATCACCGGTATAGAACGATCCGTTCTTGGTCCCTTCACGGTCGGACCACTGAAGATAAAGTGCAAAACCGTCTAATGAATCATTCTGCACACTCATGATCCCCAGCGTGTGACCCGGTGCAGGGGAAGAAATGAAATGTTCATCCACATTGGCGTACATATCAAAAGGATTGTAGCCAAGCGATTCCTCAACTGCCTTGCAGAAGGCACAGTTAAGCCATGAACCTGTATAGTGATCCAGTCTGTGCGGAGCTCCGCCCGTGTAATTCAAAATATCCTCTATCATCTGCTGGCTCCCGTCATCCGCCGCCATCACTTCGGGATCCATCATCGCCAGTGTTATTGCCGTATGAATACGATCCAGAGTCTGTGTATCCTTTGAAACCTTGCCTTTTTCAATATGCTTTATAAGCCTTGGCGAGGCAACTCCCACAAGTATTGCTATTATTGCAATAACCACGATCAGTTCAACGAGTGAAAAACCTTTGTTTCTCTTTACCATTCTCATCATTTTCATATTTACCTCCTTTTTACTCTATTACTGCACGGCCCCGATATTGCCTTGCTGCATCAACGCTTTTAACCTCGTCTCTTGATATTAATAATCTATATTCTGCGGCTTTCCTTTACTACCAACTCAAGTTATAACTTCCGCAACCTGCAGTTGACATATCAGATACACATGGGTATTTTTTAATCAGAACACAATCGTTTTTGCAGACTATAGAAATGGAGGAGCCACTATGGACATAGCCCGTAAACTTACGTATCTGAGGACACAAAAAGGCTGCTCACAGGAGGATATAGCAGATGAACTGGGTGTGAGCAGGCAGACTATTTCAAAATGGGAACTTGGAAATGCAGTGCCTGATACGGCCAAGATCGTTGATCTAAGTAATTTCTACAACGTATCTACTGATTATCTTTTAAAGGATGAATATGACGGCGAAGCATTCGGCGGCATCGACCGTATCGCTATCAGATTTATGAATTCTGCAAAAACCATGAACAGCATGTCAAATGAACTGGTTGAGATCGCAAAGGACGGACTTATAAATGCCGAAGAAAAAAAGCGCCTGAAAGAAATGTGCGACCTGCTCGATCAGATCAAGGCCTCGGTTGATGAACTGAGGAATATAGTAGAAGATTGAACGTGGTTTACGCCACTCACGAATTATTTCTTTATTCTTCCGGCTACAGAGCAGATTATGAATGCGGCAATATCCGTTGCCACTATGGTTGCACCGACCGGAGTCTTTGCAAGGATAGAAATGAACATTCCAATAACGGCGCAGGTAACAGCAAGCACCGCAGAGAATACTACAACACCCTTAAAGCTCTTGATCACGCTCATTGCTGAAAGTGCCGGGAAGATAACCAACGCCGAGATAAGCAACGACCCTACCAGATCCATTCCGATCACTATCACTATAGCTATGATCACCGCGATAAGTGTCTGATAAGCAGAGACTTTGATACCTGTAGCCTTTGCAAAACTCTCATCAAACGTCACCGCAAAGATACGATGATAAAAGATAATAAACAAAACTAATACGATAAGCGAAAAGACGGCGGTCATGATCACATCATCAGCTTTCAGCGTAAGGAGAGATGTTGAGCCAAAAAGCGTAGTACACACATCGCCCGACACATTTGCGGATGTTGAAAAAACATTCATGATGATATAGCCCAAAGCCAGAGCACCTACCGAAAGCATCGCTATGGCTGCATCGCCTTTAACCTTTGCATTCTGGCCTGCTCTTAAAAGAAGCACCGCAGCAATGATGGTAACAGGCATGATGATATATGTTTTCTCCACGCCTGAAAAAAGCGTAGCCACAGCCATTGCACCGAAGGCCACATGAGAAAGACCGTCACCTATGAAAGAATATCTCTTAAGCACAAGGGTGACTCCGAGCAATGAAGAGCACAATGAAATAAGCACTCCCACGATAAGAGCATATCTCACAAAATCATATGAAAGAAAATGAATAAGTGTATCTATCATATCATTCACCCTTATAATCAGGATTGTATACCTGCCTTGTATCCCTGGGTCTTTGATTCAGTCCCAGCTTAAAATAAGCCTTGCTCTTTACATACTCTTCCGTACGTCCGAAATAGAGCTGGGAATGCTCGCCTATCTGAAGAATATGATCAGAATCCCCCAATGCTGCATGCATATCATGCGATACCATGATCACTGTCATGCCGTCACGATGAAGCTGCCTTATCAGGCTGTAAAGTGCATCGGTTGCTTTGGGATCCAGACCGCTCACCGGTTCATCCAGGAGGATGAGTTTATCAGCAGCGCACAAAGCACGTGCCAAAAGCACTCTTTGCTGCTGTCCGCCTGACAGATTCCTGTAGCATTTTTTCTTAAGGTCCGTAATGCCAAGCTTTTCCATTGCAGCTGCAGTACGTTCCTTTTCTGTCTTTCCGAAAAAAAATCTTTTTCCGATACGTGAAAGATTTCCTGAAAGGACTATCTCATAAACACTTGCAGGAAAATCCCTCTGTACAGGTGTCTGTTGTGGCAGATACCCTATCTCATATTCTTTTAACCCATCGCCGAATTCAAGAGTGCCGCCTGCAGGCTTTATCAGATGAAGCAGGGTCTTCATGAGCGTACTTTTACCTGCACCGTTCTCCCCTATTATGCAGAGATAGTCCCCGGCGTTCACTTCAAAATTTATATTTTCAGCAACGATCCCATCCTCATATCCGAGGACCAGATCACGACAATTGATCAGAGCCATATCAGTTCATCGCTTCCTTGAGTACTTCCAGATTGCTTCTCATTGTATCGATATAATTCTTTCCCCCGACAATATCATCTTTATTTACTGACTGGAGGGAATCCATTGTGATTATCTTTGCCGACTTTTTGTTTGTATTATCAACGATCATTTCGGCAACAGAAGTATCGGCATTTTCAATGGTAAACACCACCGGTATATCAAGTTCATTTACCTTGGCTGCAAGAAATGCCACGGTAGTGAACGACGCTTCCGCCTCGGCACTGCATCCCGAAAAAGCCGCATAATAGTCTATGCCATAATCCTCAACAAGATAACGGAACGGGAAACGATCGCCAAAAAGAACTATCTTTCTCCCCGCTGTGTCACATGCATCTTCATATTCCTTATCAAGCGCATTCAGCTTTTCCACATATTCATCTGATGACTTTTTAAGATCAGCAGCATCCTGTGCATCAAGAGTTTCAAGCTCTGTTTCAAGTGCAGGCACTATCCTGGCCGCATTTTTTACAGAGAGCCATACATGCTCATCAAACTCGGTTTCTTCTCCTTCTGCTTCCTCTGCACTCATTTCCCCACCTGCCTGAGGATCATCGGCATCCTCTGCCTCGGGTTCCATGCCTTCTACTGTTTCCTCTTCGTAAACGTAGTCACCGAGAGCCTCCATCATGCTAAAGGTATGGGATGCATCTTTCCCATCTTTTCCAATGATCTCGCCTACCCATTCATCGGACTCTCCTCCGACATATACAAGCAGGTCACAATCATTTATGGCAGCAATATCATCAACACCGGGCTGATAGCTGTGAAGATCAACTCCCTGATCGAGCAGGTAGCGAACTTCAAACCTATCAGAATGTCCGGCGATTATATTCTGTATCCAGTCATAAGCCGCATATGAAGTACAGATGATTTCTATCTTTTCCGCAGAAGACGTATCCGTTACTTCTGTCGGATCTGCTTCCTCCATCTCTCCCTCTTTGACACCTTCAACATTTTCACCATTAACATTAACATTGGTGTCAACATGCACATTTATGTTTCCGTTATCGGATCCGAAATCGGACGAACATCCTGTAGCAAGAAACATCTCCATCGTAAATGCGATAAGCCATGTGCAGATCTTAAATATTCGCGCGACTTTCTTTTTCTTTTTTTCAATAGTTCCTTTTTTCATCTTAACGTTCCTTCATATGTACACTTGTTTCATTGTTCCCTAAAATGCGAAAAATCCCGCCGCAATACCGCGGCAGGGATTTTCCAAAAATCATTTTACATATTCAATATTATTTGTCAATCACCTTCTTTTCAGATAAGTGATCGTCTGTCTTCAGGATTTATCAATAACCCATTCCTGCGCCTGCTCCTGCGGGCATAGCGGGTGCGGGCTCTTTGATTATAGCAACAGCTGACTCTGTTGTGAGCAGTGTGCTTGCAACTGATGTTGCATTCTGAAGAGCTGATCTTGTAACCTTTGCGGGATCAAGGATACCTGCAGAGATCATGTCTACATACTGCTCATTAAGTGCATCGTAGCCCATGCCTGCCTTTGACTCCTTAACCTTATTTACGATAACGCTTCCGTCCTCGCCGGCATTCTCTGCGATGTAGTACAGAGGAGCCTCAAGTGCCTTCTGAACGATCTGGGCACCTGTCTTAACATCTCCATCAAGTGTCTCAACAAGCTTTGCAACAGCCTTGCTTGCATGGATGTAAGCAGATCCGCCGCCTGCGATAACGCCTTCCTCAACTGCTGCTCTGGTAGCATTGAGAGCATCTTCCATACGCAACTTAGCTTCCTTCATCTCAGCCTCTGTAGCTGCACCCACACGGATAACTCCTACGCCGCCTGAAAGCTTTGCAAGACGCTCCTGAAGCTTCTCCTTGTCGAAATCAGAAGTTGTAACATCGATCTGTGCCTGGATCTGAGCGATACGCTCCTTGATCTTCTTCTGTGCACCTGCACCGTCAACGATCGTTGTGTTTTCCTTTGTAACCTTTACGCTCTTTGCACGGCCGAGCTGATCAAGCTTAACTTCCTTAAGATCAAGACCGAGCTCATCGCTGATAACCTGACCGCCTGTAAGGATAGCGATATCCTCAAGCATAGCCTTTCTTCTGTCACCATAGCCGGGAGCCTTAACAGCTACTACATTGAAGGTTCCGCGAAGCTTGTTAACGATAAGAGTTGTAAGAGCCTCACCTTCGATATCCTCAGCGATGATGAGAAGTCTCTGACCACCCTGTACGATCTGCTCAAGAAGAGGAAGGAGATCCTGGATATTTGAGATCTTCTTGTCTGTGATGAGGATGTAAGGAGAATCCATGGTAGCTTCCATCTTCTCCATATCTGTGCACATATAAGCTGAGATGTATCCACGGTCAAACTGCATACCATCTACAAGATCGATCTCAGTCTGCATTGTCTTGCTTTCTTCTATTGTGATAACGCCGTTCTTGGAAACCTTCTCCATAGCGTCTGCGACCATCTCGCCTACCTGATCATCACCGGCAGAGATTGCAGCTACACGTGCGATCTGCTCCTTGCCCTTTACCTTTGCGCTCATCTTCTTGATAGCTTCAACAGCGCATTCGGTAGCCTGCTTCATGCCTTTTCTTAAGATGATGGGATTAGCACCTGCTGCCAGGTTCTTCATACCCTCTGCGATCATTGCCTGTGCAAGAACTGTAGCTGTTGTTGTACCGTCACCTGCAACATCATTTGTCTTTGTTGCAACTTCCTTAACAAGCTGTGCTCCCATGTTCTCAAAACCATCTTCAAGCTCGATCTCCTTTGCAATGGTAACACCATCATTTGTGATAAGAGGTGTGCCGTAGCTCTTGTCGAGTACTACGTTTCTTCCCTTAGGTCCTATCGTTACCCTAACTGTATTAGCAAGCTTATCTACACCAGCTTCAAGTGCTGCACGAGCCTCAGCACCGTATTTGATCTCTTTAGCCATTTTTATTTTCCTCCTGGATTATTATCTTATTTAACGATTGCAAGAATATCGCTCTGCTTAACAATGATGTACTCTGTATCATCAAGCTTAACATCTGTTCCTGAATATTTAGAATATATAACCTGATCGCCCTTCTTAACTTCCATCTTAACTTCCTCAGTGCCGGGGCCTACAGCTATAACCTCTGCCTGCTGAGGCTTCTCTTTGCTCTGTCCGGGAAGAACAATGCCGCTCTTTGTTGTCTCTTCAGCTTCGAGCTGCTTAAGAACTACTCTGTCTCCTAAAGGTACTAACTTCATGATCCTTGCCTCCTTATAAATATCTTTGTCCGTTATCTCGTTTTATTAGCACTCACTATATTCGAGTGCTAACTACAGTAGATAATATAATTTTTTGAGGTCATTATTTCAATAGTCATTATGCACAAATGGAGACTGTCATTTTTATGCATATTTGTTTTTTTTTAGCCTCACTTTACATGCGCGTGGACTTTGATTCTTTTAATCAATGGCTTTTCATGATATCATTTGATCATGGTCGAAAAAAGAAAGACATCCGATAATATAAAGCATTATATTAACGAATTGATGGATGGCAACAGTTTTTTCACGGGGAATCTTATCTACAAAAAAGCCGTTATCAGTACGGCAATGCTCCATGCCCTTGCTGCAGTTTTATCTCTTTTGGCCGGTTCACTACTTATGACGATAGTAAATGCCGTTGTTTTTCTCTTTCTTGTCACTTTCGTCATTTCCCTTGTAAATAAAGAACGTTATATGACCGTCTACTTTATCATGATCTTAGGGATCATTAATTTTACCATATTCTGCAATCTTGTCATCGGCTGGGAATCCGGATATTCCGTTCAGTTCTTTTCAGCCATATCCGGCTCATTTTATTTTACTTTCGTGATCAAAAGTGAAAAAAGGAAATCTCTTTCACTCACTTTCTGTGTGACGCTGCTTCTCTCATATATTCTTTCCTACATACTTTCACAGATGCTCGCACCCATCGCTCCGCTCTCACCGGCCTGGACACGTGTATTCTTCATAATGAATGCGGTCATCTCATTTAGCATCATAATCATGCTGTCATATATGTTTGTATGGGAGCTCTTAAACAAACAGAAAATACTCACTATGCAGAACGAACAGCTGGATGAACTGGCCCATAAAGATCCGCTCACACACCTGTTAAACCGCAGGAGTATGAATGAGAAAATGACACTGCGGATGGAACAGCTTAAGCTGACGGGAAAACGCTTTACCCTGGTGCTCGGTGATATCGATGATTTCAAAAAAGTTAATGATAATTACGGACATGAAGCAGGAGATATTGTTCTTATCACAGTTTCTGATATAATCAGACAGAATGTCGGAGGCGGAGGCCTCGTATGTCGTTGGGGCGGCGAGGAAATACTTATGGTCTTAAACGAGTCTCTCGAAAGCGCTACCGAAGTGACCGACAGGATAAGAAAGCGTATTGACGAGAATATCGTCAATCATGAAGGAAATCAGATACATGTTTCCATGACCTTCGGTGTGGCCGAATCCATACCGGGCTATAAGATAGAACATCTGATACAGCAGGCAGACGACCGTCTCTACTACGGCAAGAAGCACGGAAAGAATCAGGTGGTCACTTCAATTCCCGAAGGTTAAACACACGGAAAAAAACTGACACTTCATAACAAAGCAGTATGCGGTCTGGCGCGGACTGTCATAACGCCGGGCCTGTTTTTTTGCGGTAACAAATGAAAGGAGATCCACAAATATGATCGAAGCAAGCAACGTCACTTACAGAGTTGGAAAGAAAGCCCTATTTGAAGAGGTGAACATCAAGTTCACTGAAGGAAACTGCTACGGCCTTATAGGCGCAAACGGTGCGGGCAAATCCACTTTCTTAAAGATACTTTCAGGTGATCTTGAGACAACAAACGGTGAGATCATAATCACACCCGGACAGCGTCTCTCAGTCCTTGAACAGGACCACTTCAAATATGATGAATTTCCCGTTCTTGATACCGTCATCGCCGGCAACAGCCGTCTGTATGAAGTTATGAAGGAAAAGGATGCCATTTATGCAAAGCCCGACTTCTCGGATGAAGACGGCATCAGGGCATCGGAGCTTGAAGGTGAGTTTGCGGAAATGAACGGCTGGGAAGCCGAGTCAGATGCGGCCACTCTCTTAAACGGCCTCGGCATCGGCACAGAACTCCACTACTCTCTCATGAAGGATCTGAACGGAAGTGAGAAAGTCAAAGTCCTTCTTGCAAGAGCACTTTTCGGAAATCCCGACATACTGCTCCTCGACGAGCCTACAAACCATCTTGATATCGATGCTATCGAATGGCTTGAGGAATTCCTCATCAACTTTGAGAACACTGTCATCGTTGTCAGCCATGACCGTTATTTCCTTAATAAGGTCTGCACACAGACTGCCGACATCGATTACGGAAAGATTCAGCTCTATGCCGGAAACTACGATTTCTGGTACGAGTCCAGCCAGCTCCTCATCAAGCAGATGAAGGAAGCAAACAAGAAGAAGGAAGAAAAGATCAAGGAGCTGCAGGAATTCATTTCAAGATTCTCCGCCAATGCTTCAAAGTCAAAACAGGCAACTTCCAGAAAGCGTGCACTTGAAAAGATACAGCTTGATGAGATCAAACCCTCAAGCAGAAAGTATCCCTATATCGATTTCAGACCTGACAGAGAGATCGGAAACGAAGTGCTCATGGTCGAAGATATCTGTCTTAACGGCGAAGACGGCACACCCATACTCGATCACATCTCATTCACAATGGGACATGATGACAAGATAGCATTCGTAGGTGCCAATGAGCAGGCCAAGACTGCTCTCTTCCAGATACTCATGGGTGAGAGAAAGCCTGATTCGGGTACTTACAAATGGGGCGTGACCACATCCCAGGCATACTTCCCCAAGGACAGCACAAAAGAATTCTCAAGCGATTATACGATCACCGAATGGCTCATGGGCTACTCACCTGTTAAGGATGTGACTTATGTCCGCGGTTTCCTCGGTCGTATGCTCTTCCCCGGTGAAGACGGCGTGAAGAAGGTTAAGGTCCTTTCCGGAGGAGAAAAGGTTCGCTGCCTTCTTTCCAAGATGATGATAAGCGGTGCTAACTGCCTTGTCTTTGATGAGCCCACCAACCATCTTGATATGGAATCCATAAGTGCACTCAACGAGGGCGTTATAAAATTCAAGGGCGTTGTGCTCTTTGCCTGCCGTGACCACCAGTTCACGCAGACTTCCGCAAACCGTATCATCGAGATACTCCCCGACGGAAAGATGATCGACAAGATCACAACCTATGACGAATATCTTGCTGCAGATGAAATGGCAAGAAAACGTACCGTATATCAGGCACAGATCGAGGAAGACGAGAATTGAGTAAAAAAATATTTTTCCTGGACCTGGATGATACACTGCTCACTACAGATAAGCATATTTCAGAGGCGACCTATGATGCACTCTCAGACTGGTGCAGCAAAGGCAATCTCATCGCAGTAAATTCCGGACGCCCGATGAAAAGCGTCATGGATACGATGAAAGAGCAAAAGCTCGATATCTTCGAAGAAAGCTATGCCATCGCCTTTGACGGCGCGTGGATAAAGGATGTCCATTCAGGTAAGGATATAGTTAAAAAAACAGTTGAAATGAGAGACGTGTATGCTGCATCAAAAGTTCTTCAGGATGCGGGCATACATGTGCATGCTTATTCAGATGACTCTATCATCACCTGCGCTGATGATGAAGAGATACATTTTTATACAAGGACCGTGAAGCTTCCCTGGAGTGTGCTTCCCGGATTCCCCAAGGGCCTTGAGAAAGAGCCCTGCAAGATACTTGGCGTAACACTTAAGCCCCGGAATCTTGACCACATAATGGCTGCCATAAAGGAGGCCTGCGAGGGAAGAGTCGATGCACTTATGTCCAATCCGCATCTGCTGGAAATATTCCCCTCAAGTGCAGGCAAAGGAACGGCAGTCAAAGAACTGGCAGAACTCCTTGGCGTTGACCTGAAAGACACCTTTGCGGCAGGCGATGCCGGCAATGATATATCCATGATACAGACTGCCGGCTGCGGCATTGCAATGATCAACGGGACAGACGATGTAAAAGCCGCCGCAGATGTCATCACTGAAACTGACAACAACCACGACGGCCTTGTTCCGTTTTTCTTAAAAGGTTAGACTTAAAAGTCTTAAGCCATAAGTATAAGATATCTTCCGTCTTCGAGCGGAAACACTTCCGAAACCTCCGACATATCTTCATCTTTCAGATCACTTACATCCATACCTGCTTCATCAAGATATTCCCTGGTTTCGGAAATATTATCAACTATCACGGCAAGCATATCCGTAAGAAACTCTTCAGCCTCTTCATAAGTCTCAGCAACAGGTTCATCAAAAAGTTTTGTCTGCTCCTTAAGAAAAGTCTCAACTGCCATTCTGTCCATTTTTTCGTTTATCATAATAACTCCTCCAGTTCCTTTAACAATCTTGCTGACGGGAGCCCGATCACCGTATCCCTGTCGCCTTCTATACTCTCTATATACTTTCCGAAAAGTCCCTGTATCGCATATGAACCGGCCTTGTCATCGCCCTCGCCGGTAGCTACATACTCATCGATCTCTTTTTCCGTAAGCTCACGTACATTCACTCTGGTCACATCGGCAATGCAGACTTCAGTTCTGTCTCCCGTATATGTATCGTGCATGATAAGCGTAAGCCCCGACCATACTTCATGGCTCCTGCCGCTTATGCTCTTTATCATGTTACGTGACGCTTCTCTGTCAGAAGGTTTACCCAGTTCGTGCCCTTCTGCCCAGACTATGGTATCGGAGCCTATGACACATAGCGTCTTATACCCTTCATAAGCCTCTCTGCTGCCCTTTATGAATTCTTCATACACAGAGTATGCCTTACGTTGTGAAAGCGTCCTTACGACGCCATCAGGGGTCTTCTCGTCATGTTCCTCTGAAACGTCACTCACCATAACCATATGTCTGATCCCAAGCTTATCAAGTATCTCGGTCCGACGCGGAGACCCTGATGCAAGTATGAACAGGCATGGTTTATCAAATTTCATCTTCGATCTCCTTATCCTGAGCAGGATTCACAAGCGGAATAAATACCCTGCTCTCCTTCACATCATTTCTCACAGCTTTTGCCATCTCCTCTGCTCTCTCGCAGAAATCCTCCTGACAGCTGTAGCGTTTTCTTCCTGACACTTTTTTCTTTGAGTAGCTTTCATCCGGCATGAGTTCGTGCTTCTTCACATTATCTTCAAACTGGAGATCAAGTATGTTTATCACTCTCTCCTTCAGCTTCTCGTCCTCAACCGGGAACATTATCTCAACACGCCGTTCAAGATTGCGCGGCATCCAGTCGGCACTGGCAAGGAATACCTCAGGCTCACAGTCATTATCAAAAATAAATACGCGGCCGTGCTCAAGATAGTCACCTACTATCGAATATACATGTATATTCTCGCTCACACCTTTTATGCCCACTTTGAGGCAGCATATTCCACGCACAAGAAGTTTTATATCGACGCCTGCCGCAGAAGCTTCGTAGAGAGCCGCTATAACATCAGGATCACAAAGCGAATTCATCTTGGCCTTGATCGATGCACGCCTTCCTTCCAGAGCATGTTCGGTCTCGCGCCTGATAAGCTTAAGCAGCTTTTTCTTCAGCCACAGCGGAGCAAGCGAGAGCCTGTTCCAGCCTAAAGGTTCGGAATATCCCGAAAGCATATTGAAAACAGCAGTGGCATCCTCGCCCACAGGTTCCGAACAGGTGAACAATCCGAAGTCTGTATAGAGCTTCGCCGTCGAATCATTGTAATTGCCGGTCGCAAGATGAACATATCTGCGTATTCCGTCTTCTTCCCTGCGCACCACAAGACATATCTTGCAGTGAGTCTTCAGACCGACAAGACCGTAAATTACATGGCATCCGCTTTTTTCGAGCATCCTCGCCCAGCCTATATTGTTTTCTTCATCAAAACGGGCTTTCAGCTCAACAAGTACGGTTACCTGCTTGCCGTTTTCTGCAGCATGAGCAAGCGCTCTTACTATGGGCGAATTACCGCTCACGCGATACAGTGTCTGCTTGATGGCAAGCACATCGGGATCGTCCGCTGCCCTTGATACAAAGCGCACAACAGGTTCAAATGACTGATACGGATGATGAAGCAGTATATCGCCTTTTTTGATATCCTCAAAGATATCTGAACCGGCAGGTATCTCAGGTACCTCCTGCGGCGGAAACGGCTTGCGCTTGAATTCTTCAAACCCTTCAAGGCCGTATACCTTCATAAGGAACGTAAGATCAAGAGGGCCGTCTATCTCATATATGTCATCATCAGTAATCTTAAGCTCCGAACCCAGTCTGGCAAGAAGCTTCTTATCTATGCCTTTTTCGGCCTCAAGCCTGATCGCCTCGCCTCTCTGTCTTTTCTTTATCTGCTTCTCTATCTCCTTGAGCAGATCCTCGGCTTCCTCTTCCTCAATATCCAGATCGGCATTACGCATGATCCTGAAAGGTGCAGCCGAAAGCACTTCATAATTCAGGAAAAGCTTGGAGATATTGCGTTCAATGATCTCCTCTAACCTTATCACAACGCGCATGTTCTTATCATTCGAAGGAAGCTCCACCAGTCTTGAAAGACCGCCCGGAACCTGCACTACGGCAAAGTCATTATGCTTCTCCGATTTCTTTAAGAGTGCGCATATATTAAGCGATTTATTTTTTATAAGAGGGAATGGTCTCGACTGATCCACTGCCATGGGTGTAAGTACGGGATAGACATTGTCCGTAAAATACCTGTCCGCAAAAGCAGCCTGTTTCGCATCCATATCCTCATGATGCTCAAGCATTAGCAGATTGTTCTCAACGCATGCCTTTGAAAGCTTTTTATATGTATCATACTGAAGATCGACAAAATCATGCAGCGCAGGATAGAGCTGCTTTAACTGCTCTGTCGCAGACAGGCCTGCGATATCGCTCTTCTTGTAACCTGCATGTACCATATCCTTTAATGATGCGACACGCACCATAAAGAATTCATCCAGATTGGATGCCGTTATGCTTAAGAATTTCAGACGTTCAAACAGTAGCAGATTCTCATCGCGTGCTTCGGAAAGGCAGCGCTCATTAAAGCGAAGCCATGATCTCTCCCTGTTTGTGTAATATTCAGTATTTGAAAAATCCATCCGCTGCAACCCCTTTTAAATTTCTTTTCTGTCTATAACCGGTCTTATGCCAAAAACTTCTTCAAAAAATACCGCTTTCTTTCCGAAACGCTCACGTTCAAACAAAAGATCGGCATCCGTGTTTACGGATATGTGAAGTTCTCCCCCTTTAAGATATGCCTTCATTTTCTTGATCTTATCCTTCTTGCCCTTATCAAGCGCATTCGCAAGCTGAAGTATCGCTGTAAGCTTTGCTACCGTAAGATATGATCTTTTATCTATATCCGCATGTTCCTGCAGTTCATCATAGTATTCAAACGGAGTATGATTGTATCTCACCGCAGAAGCAACCGTCATTCGCTCCATATGTGATATACCTATTATCTCGGTATTTTCGATTATCGAATAGGAACAGTCCCCGACATTCATCATGTTTATATATTTGCCGCAATCATTAAGAATGCAGGATAACCGAAGGAGAAGCCTCTCCCTCTGTCCCATGCCGTGCACATCCTTCATCGCGTCATATATAGTCAGCGCAGCCTGTTCTATGATCTTTGAATGCTTGCCTGAACCCTGATAGCGTCTGCTGATCATCGCAGCACTGTCTAAGATGTCACCTTCAAAATCGTGTGCTATCTTTATGAGCTTCTTATCCTGGGCATACTCATAGGCAATGCCGTCACAGAGTTCAGCCCCCGGTGCCCATATCATCTCAACATCGAAATCCCTTACTATCCTTTTGATCATGCCAACGGAAAGCTTGAGCAATCCGACATTTTCTTCCGGGATCTGAAGCTCTTCAGCGATCTCTTCATCCCTCTTTGTCAGAAGAGAGTCTGCATACGCAAGGAAATCGCTGCTCTTTGCATAGCCGCTGTTATCCGCACTGCTGACCGCATCATTGAAATGCGGTGAAATATACTCATCCATAATGATGAGATTCTTTATCTCCCTGTCCTTCATGTAGAGTTTATCGTAGACATGAAGCTGGCTGCCTATCATCTCATCAAGCAGATCCTCAGTCTGCGATGCTCTGGGCCTCATTTCCTGAAGCCTTTCATGGAGACGCAGCACTCCGAGCTTTAAGGACTGTGTCAGCACCAGTGAATCACGATCAAAAAGTGAAAGCTGTATGCTTCCTCCCCCTATATCCACAAAGGCCGTGCCTTTCTCGATGACTTTGTCAAACATCTTACCTCTTGAAGCAACAGCCTTGTAATCAAGGAAACGCTGCTCCGAATTGGAAAGGATGAAAAGCTCGATACCGGTACGGCTTCTTATCTGTTCGATCAGCATGGAAGAGTTTTCCGTCTCACGGAAAGCACTGGTGCCATATGCCTTATAAGCCGTAACACCATATCCTTTCATAACAGTCTTGAACTTTTCAAGTGTTCTGAAAAGTTCTTCCATCTTTCGATAGCTTATCTTTCTGTTTGTGTAACTGTCATTGCCGAGCGCAAGACGATGCTTTAATGAATCAACGCACCTCATGCCTTTTCCCGGTGAGATCTCGAAGATCTTCAGACTCATTTCATAGCTGCCAACATCTATGGCAGCAAAAAGTTTTGTCTTTCTATTTTTCTCCGCCATGTTCAGTCCTGCTCCTGACATCATCAATAAACTGGGCTGCTGTCCTTCCTGAAAAACCTCCGTGGGAGATTTCCCATCTGTTTGCCGCAAGGATCAGTTCATCCTCCGACAAAGGTATGCTGTATCTCTTTGCCAATTCCTTTACTATCCTGTAGTACTCCTGCTGCTCAGGTGCACCATAATAAATAGGCAGACCGAAACGGGTATAAAGAGAAAGCTTCTCCTGAACTGTTTCATTTGAATGCTTGTCATTATCCCGCTCTTCCCTGTCGGAAAAATTCTCCCTTACAAGGTGTTTCCTGTTTGATGTTGCATATATGAGCACATTTTCGGGTCTGCTCTCCAGACCGCCCTCAAGGACAGCCTTAAGATATTTATACTCCACTTCAAACTCTTCGAAAGAAAGATCATCCATGTAGATTATGAATCGGTAATTGCGGTTCTTGAGCTGATCGATAAGAGTGTTTATCTCCTTGTACTGATGTTTGTACACTTCGATCATGCGAAGCCCCCTGTTATAGTATTCATTGAGTATCGCACGTATGCTTGAGGACTTGCCGGTACCCGAATCACCGTAAAGCAGGCAATTATTCGCATGTCCTCCGTTTAAGAAACTTTCGGTGTTATTTCTGAGGAGTGCCTTCTGATCATCATATCCTACAAGATCCGAAAGCGAAGTGACAGCAATATTGAGTATAGGATATGTAGTGAAGCTGTCCTCCGAGTCACCCTTAACCCTGAATGCCTTGTGGAGTCCAAAGATCCCCACTCCGTATTGCTCGTAAAAGTCTTCGATAAGACCTGTCATCTCTGTAACAGAGGATGCATGTCCAAGGCTCTCAGAGAGCCTGTTTATCGTTGATGTCATCACAGGATTATACTTCTCACACCTGCCGCCGTTTGAGTAGTTAAGAAGCCCGTCCGGAAGCCCTGCCGCTGCAAGCGGGTCATTTTTAAAAAGCTTAAAGAAAAGCTCCATATCCTCCATCGCAGCTTCTCTTATGGATGCGGAAATGCAGGGACGCCGCTCGCAGGATAAAGTGTACGGATTCTCATCATATACCAATGACTCTGTGAGAAGCCTCCACCAGAGATTGCCTTCAAAACCGTCCCGGTAGGCAACATTCAAAAGCGATGTGAGGGCTGAAGAGTATTTTTCTTCCCCCCTGTTGCCGGCATTCATGTCTTTAAGCGTTTCTATAAGTCCGGTGCATTCCGTATTCCTGTATAAGATAAAAAAATCCATTTTATGCTTTCTCTTTCACCAATGATCAAATGATCAGATCAGTAATTTCCAAGTATTCGAAGATTCCTTGCTTCCTCTCTGAGGCCGCATAGCGCATTCTTTACGGATGCATCCGAAAGATTTCCGTCAAAATCAAGGAAAAATCTGTACTCCCAGTTGCGTCCCTCTATGGGACGGCTTTCTATCTTGGTCATATTAAGACCATTATATATGAAATGTGAGAGCATGTGATAAAGTGATCCGCTCTCATCAGGAAGCTCAAAACAAAGGCTTATCTTTTTTGCGCCCTTTGCAAATATCTTTCTGTTACTTACAACTATAAAGCGCGTGGTATTGGTATCAGACTGATTGATGCCGCGCTTCAGTATATTAAGCCCATACACTTCGGCTGCATGTGCTCCTGCTATCGCTGCCTGAGTGATATCAGCATCCTCCGCAACCTTACGTGCGGCAAAGGCATTATTCTTCATTGAGCGCTGCTCCCACTCGGGATGCTCACGAAGGAAATGTTCTGACTGCATGAGCGACTGGGGATGTGAATATACTGTCTTTATGCTTGCCTCGGTTGTTCCCGTGACACCGAGCAGACAATGCTCTATCTGTATCATCTGCTCACCGACGATATAATGCTCAAATTCCGCAAGCAGGTCGTATATCTCGCTTACAATGCCTGCAGTTGAATTCTCGATCGGAAGAACCGCATATTCGGCACTGCCCTCATCAAGACTGAGCATGGCATTTCGGAAAGTATCCAGATGGAAAAAATCAGCTCCCTCCGGAAAGAAAGCATGAGCAGCAGCTTCGGAATAGGAACCCTCCGCCCCCTGGAAAACTACTCTTGCGTTTTTATTCAGCCCGTCTACCTCAGTAAAAGGAAGGCTTCCCTTATATGAATCAGAAAGCCTTGAATACTGGAGTTTTCTGGACGAGGCCATAATGGATGAGAATAGTTCCGCAACTCCCTGCCTGTACTCAGGTTCAGGCACCAGAGCCGTTACAGTCTTTAACTTCTCCTGTTCTCTTTCCTTGTCATAAACATTTTTACCGCTTTCGCGTTTTGATTCGGCAACTTCCTCCGAAAGCTTCATGCGCTTTTCATAGAGGGCGGCAATCTGTTCATCTATGCCGTCAAGTTCTTTGCGTATATCTTTTAGATCCATGAATATATTTCCTGTCCGGTTGAAAATTTATATCAGAACATCTTTTCAGAGTTCTTCTCATCACAGTATTTGCAGCGGTAGATCTGCCTGTCAGCCTCTGCAAGATAGAAGATATGAGGCAGCTCCTGCTCTATTGAAGTGATGCATCTGGGATTCTTACAATGCATGACATTTGTAAGTTCCTTAGGCAACTCCAGAGTACGCTTCTCAAGTATCTCTCCGTCTTTTACGACATTTACCGTGATGGTCTGATCGATCACTGCAAGCACATCGAGATTGAGTGTATCAATATCACACTCCACCTTTATGATATCCTTTCGTCCAAGCCTTCCGCTCTTCGCATTCTTGATGATAGCCACCATGCAGTCAAGCTTATCCAGACCCAGATGATAATATACAGACATTCCCTTTCCTGCAGGAATGTGGTCGAGAACGAATCCTTCTTCAATCTTTCCTACGTTAAGCATGTGCACCTCCATCCAGACCAAGCAGTGTCAATATAAGCGCCATTCTCACATAAACTCCATACTGAACCTGATCAAAATATACAGCTCTGGGATCATCATCAACTTCAACCGAGATCTCATTAACCCTGGGAAGCGGATGGAGCACCAGCATATCCTTCGGTGCAAGTTCCATCTTGGCCTTATTCAGTACATAGAAATCTTTAAGTCTTACATAATCCTCTTCGTTGAAGAATCTCTCTCTCTGAACCCTTGTCATGTAAAGGAGATCCAGCTCCGGAAGACTATCCTCAAGACGTTCAACCTCTTTGAAATCTATATTCATATCAGTAAGTTTTTCTTTTAAATAACTGGGGATCCTCAGCTCCTCAGGTGATATGAACACATATTTATTATCCGGATAACGGAGCATAGCATTTACAAGTGAATGAACCGTGCGTCCGAACTTCAGATCGCCGCACAGACCGATGGTATAACCGTTTAAGCTGCCCTTAAGCGCCCTTATGGTCATCATATCGGTAAGTGTCTGCGTCGGATGCTGATGGCCTCCGTCTCCTGCATTGATAACTGGGATCCTTGAATGAGCCGCTGCGACCATAGGCGCACCTTCCTTCGGATGTCTCATTGCGCAGATATCCGCAAAACACGAAATGACCCTTATCGTATCCGAAACGCTCTCTCCCTTTGAAGCAGAAGATGAATTTGCATCAGAAAAACCTATGATCTGTCCTCCAAGATTCAGCATCGCTGTCTCAAAGGAAAGCCTTGTACGTGTACTGGGCTCATAAAAGCATGTAGCCAGCTTCATTCTGTTGCATGCATCCTTATAAGTATCAGGATGCTCCTTGATGTCAGAAGCCAGATCAAAAAGCCTTTCAAGCTCCTCGGAAGAGAAATCCAGCGGTGTCATCATGTGTCTTAATGGTTTGCCGTTTTTACCGATCTTTTCCATAAAACCTCCCTTTGGTCTCAGCCGAAACCTACGATGTCATTCGCAGGTTTCTCGGTTTTCTCAACTTTAAGAGCATGGAGCACCGGCCCCTCACCCTTATAATCTTCAAAGTATTCCTTATTAACTTTTGCTTCCACTCTTACCCAGTCTTTTTCCTTAAAAGCAGACAGATCGTCGTACTCGCAGGCATAGCCCAAGAACTGCATATCGTTAGCGCAGCAGGTCATTGCAAGTCTTCCCGGAACAAAATAATTCTTCGGGAACTTTTCAGGCTTGAGGACCATGGCATCAAAAACCAGGACTTTTCCTTCATACCTCTCGATATGATCCATGGCATCCAGATACCAGATACCGAAAGTCTTATCATCAAGCTCTATCCTGTCGGCCTTCAGGTCATAAGGCAGATCTTCTTCAAAGATCTCGTTTATCTCGCCTTCAGCATTCTCAAAGATCACATCAGCAGAATTGTTGACTGCCTTAATGTTTCTCCTGTAGCTTGAAAGACTTTCCATTACGTTATCGCAGCGGTTGAATATGATCAGTTCGGATTTCCTTACCATCTCAGCCACCATCGATTTCATATTGTTGTAATATGTCGGGAAAGTAGATGCATCTATGCAGGTGATCTGCTGCTCAAGATTCCAGTGGAAAGGCAGCGTCAGATCCTTCATATTCCACATTCCGTTATACTCGATAATGATGCGCTCGGGATCATACTGCTTTTCAAGAGCGATAAGCTTGTCAGCTTTAAAATCCTCTTCATCCTCGATCACATGCACAACAGTATTGGATGCATGCAGCACCTTATCGTCATACTCTTCCTCTCCTTCCTCACACAGAAGGAGAAGAGTCTTCCCTTTTATCTGGAAATAAGGCTGCGCAATAGTAAACTTAATAAACTGCGTCTTGCCGCTCTCCAGAAAGCCGTTTATCAGATATACTGGTTTCATCTTTTAAATAACTCCGTAAGTTCTTCTTCATCAAGCTTTGCGCCTATAACACAGATCTTTCCTGTGGGCTGGGGCTCGCCGCTCCTAACATTGCTCTCACCCGGTACATAGTCAAAGAATATCCAGCCGCCTTCCGTTGACTGAACCATTCCCTTAGCACGAAGTACAGTTCCGTATGTCACTGCATCGGAAAGCTTAGAAAGGATATCTTCTATATCACTCTTAGAATACTTTGCCGCAGTTTCAAAACCGAAGCTTCCAAACACTTCGTCCGCATGATGGTGGTGGTGCTCATGATCATGATCATCATCGTCATCGTGATGGTGATGATGGCAGCATTCATGATCGTCGTCATCGTCGTGATGATGATGGTGGCAACACTCATCCTCATCTGCCCCGTGCCTCTCAATCACTTCCTTAAGGAGCGTATCCATAAGATCCACTCCTTCCATTGTATCCTTTATAGCGCTTCCTTTAAGCTCATCCCAGGGAGTTGTGATAATGGTAGCCTTTGAATTGTGCTCTTTCAGTATCTCAATAGCCTTTGCAAGCTTCTCATCAGAGATATCACCTGTACGGCTGAGGATTATGGTGCCTGCATTCTCAACCTGGTTTACAAAGAATTCACCGAAATTCTTTACATAAAGCTTTGCCTTGTTAGCATCCACAACCGTTATAGCTGAATTGAGCTTTGCATCATCTCCCAGGTCTGCCTTCTCAACAGCTCTCACAACATCCGAAAGCTTGCCCACACCCGAGGGTTCGATAACTATACGATCCGGATGATATTTATCCATAACTTCTTTTAAAGCCGTACCGAAATCGCCCACAAGAGAGCAGCAGATGCAGCCCGAATTCATCTCAGTTATCTCAATGCCTGAATCCTTTAAAAATCCTCCGTCTATACCTATCTCTCCGAATTCATTCTCAATGAGCACTACCTGTTCACCCGTCCAGGCTTCCTTTAAAAGCTTTTTTATCAGGGTAGTCTTGCCCGCTCCGAGAAAGCCCGAAATAACGTCAATCTTAGTCATGTTTACGCCTCCTAAAATACTAATCTTTTTAATGATATTTTACACACTCTGTCAAGAGTGAACGGCTGCAAAAAACCGTCCGAATTTCTCCGGACGGTAAATAAAAAATCTTATACTGTCATGCTGGCTTACCACAGCACTTTTTATACTTCTTTCCGCTTCCACAGGGACAGGGATCATTGGGATAGATCTTCTTGGGTTTCTTAACAGTACCCATCTCCCTTGCTTCCTTTGCAAGTTCCTTACGTTTCTCCTCATCGAATATGTCATCCCATGCAGGAAGTCTGTAAAGCCAGTCAGCTTTAGCATCAACCATATTCCTGTAGAGCATCTCTTTATCAAATGCAAGAGAGACCTCTGTATCCTCTTCCATAGTCTCTATGGGGTTGGGGGTCTTAAGACTTTCCTGAATGCCATCAAGGAAAGCTGTCATATACATTATGGAAACGCCATATTTCTCAGCCAGCTCTTTTACTGTTCCCTTTACAACCTCATCGGGATTCTTAAGGAGTTCGGCATATATATCCTTCTCCTTCTCAAAGTAATCAGCCCACATCTTCTTTAAAGATTCTCTGCTGTTATTCTCGGTATCGTACGCTTTTGCGCGCCACTCATCAAGCAGTGCCATTTTCTCCTCCTGGTTATATCTCTTTTTCTAAAATATTTAAGCGCAGTTATTATAGCATATTTTTCATCACCGGCAAAGGTTTGAGCCGTCATTTGACCTCACCGCTCACATCGCTGATCGTGATGGAGACCATGCCGTTTTCCTGATGAAAATCAAAGGTATTCTTATCATCAAGCAGTTCGATGGGAACCAAAAGTTCGATGCCGGATCCTGTCACTATCTTCTGTTTCTTTGCAAGGCTTCGTCTGGTCTTTGGACTTACATAGACAGGCTTTTCCTCAACGTTCTTATCCTCGGATCGTCTGATGCAGCTTTCCATGGCAGCCTCATTATCAGCAAACAGGGTCTCACGTATCCTCTTCGGATTGATCTCGCCCTCCTCCTTAGCCGTATCAGCCACAGCCCTTCTGTATTCAAAGAGCTTCTTTGGAGCATCATCCTCATAGCATTCCCTGATCGTATCGGTTATGACATCCTGTATGACCTTTACAGTTTCCTTCTCGGACTTTTTCAGATCAAGCTGCAATATCCTGTCGGACATATAATTAACGCGTTCATCACCGATCGTACATTCGGCATCCGACATCCAGGCCCGCTGCTCAAATATGTTTATGAAGAAATAATCATATTCCTTCTGTGTATGAGAAGGCAGAAGCCTGTAGTCCTTTGTCCAGGTTATCTCACCATCCGACTTTTTCTCACATGCAAAACGTGTCTGATAATTGAGCTTGAAAAAAGCCACAACCGGCTGCTCGTCAACTGTTGCATAAACAAACAGTCCGCTCCCGGCCGTCAGCCCATACGCCTCCTTAAGCAGGGTATGCATCTCATCCGCAATAACATCCACAAAGGCATCAAAGCCTTCGGGTGACTCCGGCAGGATACCCGCTATAAAGGAATCGTCACGAAAAGAAGCACGCCTCGCGGACGTGCTGTCGTAATTAAAAGCTATTAGCTGCATTATGTATTCATATATCTCACTGCCGGGATCAAGCAGGTACTCATTGTACTCGACAAACTCCTTGGCAGCATCTATCGAACTCACAAAGCAGCGTTCGGGTTGTATATGTGATTTATTCATAATGTAAGATTATAAAGATATATAGTTATCTGTTCAAGCGTCAGTTATCGCTCTGCATCAGTTCCTCACTGCCTTCGATCTCTGCACTTATGACATTTGCCTCTTTAGCTATATCCTCACAGAGCTTATTCAGATCTTCACATTCCGGGCAGGTGAAGGCGCACATATTCATATACTTGTAATCGTATACCATCTCAAGTCCGTATTTTGCCATGAGGGCGATCTTCTGTTCCCCGGTGATCTCTTCGTCAAAGCTTACAAGTATCACATTACCCGCATAACTGTCAGAAGCACCCGCAGTCTCTGCCGTTGAGCCTTCTTCATCAGCAATTCCTTCGTTTTTGGGAGTCGCAGAATAAGCAAACGAAGATGCAGCGCTGCTTGCGTTAGCTGTCGCTCCACTGCTTGCGTTGGCTGCCGCAGCAGAACTGCCGTTTCCTTTAACTTCCGAAAGGTCTCTTCCATTTTCATTATCAGCATTCATTTTCTGTTTCGCCATGTCCAGCTGGTAATCGTCCGTTTCAGACTCTTCACACGCCTCATCCGCAGTTGCCTCAGTCTCATAGTTCGTTTCAGCACATACTTCCGTAGTCGTCGTATAGTTATCATCACAGGTGGCCGCATCAGCTGTGGCAGGTTCTGCCGCAGTATAATCCTTGGTCCCCAGCGAAACATTATTAAGTACAGGAAGTGCAAGTCCTGCAATGAGCAGAAGTGCGGCTACCGGTGCAGCATATGCTGCAAATTTCTTGAAATTAAAGACCTTTCCCTTCGCGGTTGGAACCGTCGCTCCTTCGGACACCGATGGAGTACTCTTAGCTTCCAGTGCATCGATACCCTTATCTATCCTGTCCCACAGATCAGGAATATCCTGCATTATCTCCTGTCTGTATAATTCCTCATCGGGATATTCAGTTTTTATATTCTTTTCATTCATCTCTGTCACCAAATACAAAACCTGATCTCTTAAGTTTCTTTATCCCTTCCCTGTATCTCCATGTAACCGTTCCCATAGGAACTTTCAGTGTTTCCGATATTTCTTTAAAGGTCATATCGGAGAGGACCTTCATATTTATGATCTCACGTTCGGATGGCGGTAGCTTTTCCATGGCCGCTTTGATCGTGATACCTGAAACACTTTCCTCTTCCGGTCCCGACTTGCCGTATTCACCGCTATCCTCCGGCATCTCATCCGTCAATTCCTCTTTAGACCGTTTCCTGATGGAATCTATAGCCATATTCCTGGCAATGGCGGCCAGATACCCCTTATGTCCGTTACCCGGCTTATAGCGATCTGCTGTCTGCCAGATCTTTATAAAACACTCACTGGTGACATCCTCCGCCTCTTCCCGGTTCCCAAGGACACCGTAGATCACGGTATAAAGATACGGCATATATTCTTCATATAATTCTTTTAGCGCTGACTTGTCCCCGTCGGATACGGCTTTTATGCAAGCCTCAAACTTTTCTTCTGTCACGGCCCCCTCCGTGCTCTTCCGCCTTCTGATAAAGATACGGATGAGCGTCTGCATATTTATGGTAAAATTCTGAATAGTTCTTACTGAAGCAAAATGACATGGGATATTATACCATGAGGAGAGTGTATATGGAAAACGTGGAAATAGAAAAAAAATATCTTGTAAAAAAGATCCCCGGGGATCTGAATGATTACAGATATCATGAAATAGAACAGGCTTATCTCTGCACGGCACCCGTTGTCCGGGTAAGGAAAGAGGATGACAGTTACTACCTCACCTACAAAGGCAAGGGTGTAGTAAAACATGCCGAATATAACCTTGACCTGAACAAGGAAAGCTATGAGCATCTGCGCTCAAAAGCCGATGGTAATATCATCACAAAAAAAAGATATCTGATTCCGCTCGAAGGTACAGACCTTACTGCAGAACTCGATATCTTTGAAGGATCTCTGGCTCCTCTTGTAATAGTAGAAGTAGAATTTCCGGATGATGAAAGCTCCGATTCTTTTGTTAAACCCGAATGGTTCGGTGAAGAGGTCACACATGACCCTGCTTACAGAAATGCATCACTGGCTACTAAAAGCAACTAACCACTTCTGTCATCTGCATCTTCCGAACAGTTTTGTAACAGCAGCTATACGGGAAGCAAGCTCCTTGGTATAGATATCACTCTTCATACGCCAGGTCCAGTTGCCGCCAAGTGTTGACGGTGTATTGATCCTGGCCTCGCTTCCAAGTGACAGATGATCCTGCATGGGTATGATGCATATTTCTGCAACACTTCCCATCGCAAGCCTTATAAGAGCCTGGTTAAAATCCTTTCCGGACTTTATCCCAAGATAATCTCTGGCATATTTTTTGTCGGAAGCTGATGCATTCTTATACCAGCCAAGTGCCGTATCATTATCATGCGTACCTGTGTAAACGATACAGTTCTTTGTATAGTTATGAGGCAGGTAATCATTCGACTCATTTCCGTCAAAAGCAAAACCAAGTATCTTCATTCCGGGAAAGCCTGTTTTCTTTACAAGCTTATGAACCGCAGGGGTAAGAAATCCCAGATCTTCTGCTATGATCCTGTGGTCACCGAGTTTCTTTTTTATTGTATTAAAGAAATCTATACCGGGGCCTTTTTCCCAATGCCCGAACTCTGCGGTAGGATCACCAAACGGAATGTTGTAATAGGATTCAAAACCTCTGAAATGATCAATGCGCACAACATCATAAAGTTCAAAGCATGCCGACAGTCTCTTCATCCACCATGCATATCCTGTTTTCTTATGATAATCCCAGTCATAGAGCGGATTGCCCCAGAGCTGTCCGGTCGCAGAAAAATAATCAGGCGGGCATCCGGCAACACCGGTCGGATCGGCATTCTTATCCAGTTTGAAAAGTTCAGGATGTGACCATGTATCTGCACTGTCATATGCAACATAGAGAGGAATGTCCCCTACTATCTTCACACCTTTTTCATTTGCATACTCTTTTAATTTTCTCCACTGTCTGAAAAAGAAATACTGTATGAAACGGTAACACATCACTTCATCCGAATATTTCGGATCAGCAGCATACTTTTTTACCGCACTCTTATTATGCTTTTTGATATCTGAGGGCCAGAGCGAATAACTCTTTCCGCCGAAGTTTTCCTTGAGTGCCATGAACAGAGCGTAATCATCAAGCCACCATGCATTTGCTTTTACAAATTTCTTAAATGAATGATCATTTTCGATACCGCTTTTTGCAAATGCTTTTTTGAGAAGTCTGAAGCGGTTCTGATAAACCTTACCGTAATCAACATTCTCACTGTCACTTCCCCAGTCGCATTTCTCACATTCTTTTTTTGTAAGCCATTTCTTTTCTATGAATTCTTCAAGATCAACAAAGTACGGATTGCCTGCAAATGTCGAAAAAGATTGATAAGGTGAGTCACCGTATCCGGTAGGCCCCATAGGAAGAACCTGCCAGTAAGTCTGTCTGCTCTCTGCCAAAAAATCAACAAACTCGTAAGCTTCTTTTGAAAAGCAGCCTATCCCATAGGCTGAAGGAAGTGAAGATATCGGCAGAAGTATCCCGCTCTCTCTCATAAAAGAAAATCCCCCAAATTGCGAAAACGTTTTCCCAAATTATATTCCAACTGTCTTTATGCGTCAATTATACCGAAAGTTTCGAAAACGAAAAGCGGCACATCATATGATGTACCGCTTAATGTATCTTTTTAAAATTCAGAAATTATTTTGTAGTCTTCTTAACTGCAGTCTTCTTTGCTGCGGGCTTCTTAGCTGCAGTCTTCTTTGCTACGGGCTTCTTTGCAACTGCCTTCTTAGCTGTTGCCTTCTTTGCTACAGGCTTCTTTGCAACTGTCTTCTTTGCTGTTGTCTTCTTAGCTGTAGTCTTCTTAGCTGCTGTCTTCTTTGCTACAGGCTTCTTTGCAACTGCCTTCTTTGCTGTTGTCTTCTTAGCTGTAGTCTTCTTAGCTGCTGTAGTCTTCTTTGCTGCTGTAGCTTTCTTTGCTGTTGTCTTCTTAGCTGTAGTCTTCTTAGCTGCTGTAGCTTTCTTTGTTGCGGGCTTCTTTGCAACTGCCTTCTTTGCTGTTGCTGCCTTCTTTGTTGTTGCTTTCTTTGCTGCCACTTTCTTTGTTGTGGTCTTCTTTGCTGCTGCCTTCTTTACTGCAGGCTTCTTTGCTGCTGTCTTCTTTGCAGCGCTGTCATTCTCTGCCATAATTACCCTCCGTTTTCAG
>ATWC01000004.1 GCA_000421045.1 Lachnospiraceae bacterium NK4A179 | reverse complement strand
TGTCTAAACGCGGTTCAAGGCCGCTACGCTTCGCACTGGTAAATGCTGCTCACAACGTTGTCAAAAACAACAAAACTTTCAATGATTACTATGCTCAGAAGCGTTCTGAGGGTAAATCTCATTACAACGCATTGGGACATTGTGCCGGTAAACTTGTTCGCGTCATATACAAGATGCTGACGGACAACGTTGCTTTTGATCTGAAATAATACGACCGTTTCATATAGATTTTCGAAATCCTCATCCGATGAGGATTATTAAGGTCAGCCTTTTTTACGGTCATATCGCTAAAATAAATATTTGCTAATTTATGCTTGACTTTTCATAGCTGGTCTCCCTCATAAAAAACAAACAATCGCCAAAAAGATTATAACAAACAAAGAAAGGGCTGTCACACTAAATAGCGTGACAGCCTTTTAAAATCTTCAGTAAACCGATCAGACTGTATTACGGTGTAGTAGTGGGTGCTGTGGATGCTGCCCATGTATTAGTACTGGAAACATACTTGTAATATTTATCTCCGATCTTTACTGTTATATCAGTGATCTGATTACTTGTTATCGTAATATCCGCAATACTGATCTCCTGACCGTCAATCTTATTATTTGAATCTGCGCCAACAAGCTTATAGATTGCTTTTTTTGCATTATCATCTAAATTATTCTTCTTTACGTCGTCAATGCCCTTGCCGTAAAGTTCATCTATCTGAGCCTGTGTTGCCACACGTACAGCCTGTGCAGTTGCAAAATCCTTCTCGGAACGGGCCTTATCAATATAACCTAAAAGTGTAGGTACAAGGATCGCTGCCAGAATTGCAAGGATAACAAGTACTACGATCAACTCAACCAGTGTGAAACCTTTGTTCTTTGATAATGTTTTCTTTGTCATTGTAATTTCCTCCTTGAAAAAATAATGATTTTTTTGGGAACAAACTGTTTTCCCCTCTATGATCATTATATCGGGTAAAACATACCAAATACAAACCCCTTTTATGTATTTTTTTTAGAACATTTTGCCAATCAGATCATCAATCGTTATATGCGATCCTCTGGAGCTCTTCCATGGTCGTTATTCCCTGTTCTACCAGTCTGATACCTGCCTGTTTAATGGTTTCCATTCCCTGATACTCGATCGCATAATTCATTATTTCATTTGCAGTCGCTCCGGCTGTGATCATATTTCTCACATTTTTATCGGCAACCAGAACCTCATGAACCGCGATTCGTCCTGAATAACCGGTATTATGGCATTTAGCACATCCGCAGGCTCTCTTGGCTGTAGGTATATCCCTGCCTATGAAAGCGATCTCGGACTCATCCAGTCCTGTTACCTGACCGCAGTAAGGACAGACTTTTCTAAGCAGACGCTGCGCCACTGCACCTACAAGTGCCGATGACAGAAGATACGGCTCTGCACCCATGTCGATCAGTCGTATTATTGTAGATGTTGCATCATTGGTATGCAGCGTCGAGAGCACCAGATGGCCGGTTATGGCAGCTCGCAAAGATATGCTTGCGGTTTCCGGATCTCTCGTCTCACCAACCATGATAATATCCGGATCCTGTCTTAAAAGCGCCCTGAGCCCCACTTCAAATGTCAGTCCTGCCATAGGATGAACCTGCATCTGATTTAAATGCGGGAGATTTTTCTCAACCGGGTCCTCAATAGTCGATATATTGACGGGCTTCGTTGAGAGGGAACCAAGTGCCATGTAAAGAGTCGTAGTCTTACCGGATCCTGTCGGCCCCGTTATATAGATCAGACCATTAGGTGACTTTAACATTCTGGTAAATTTTGCATAATTATCGGGAGACATGCCAAACGTCTCGCTCCTGTCTATATCGGAATTGGAAGCAAGAATACGCATTACCACTTTTTCACCGAATACGGTAGGTATAACACTCACACGGACGTTTACTATCTGTTCCCTGATCCTGATACGAAAATGTCCATCCTGGGGAACACGACGTTCTGCAATATCAAGCTCTCCCATGATCTTAATTCTGGCAACAAGCGCACCCTGCACATTTTTATTAAGAGTCATGTAATTAAGAAGCACACCGTCAGTACGAAGGCGCACAAGGATTTCCTTTTCAAAGGGCTCGATATGAACATCGGAAGCCCCATCCTGATAAGCTTTATCAAGAAGTGAATTGACCAGATTTATGATAGGCGCATCATCCGCGCTTGCCCCGGCATCTATGATGACTTCCCTTGTATCGCTGGTCGTCGCACTCTCACTGGCATTGGCTGCCGCCTGTCTGGTCTTGATCGCCGCATAATGATAGGTAATGGCATCTTTTAACGGTCCCGCCTCGGCAATAAGCGTATTAACGTTCATACCGCTGGTCTGTCTGATATCCTCAAGGGCATAGAGATTAAGCGGATCGTTAACAGCCACCGTCAGTACACCGTCATGGATAGCCACGGGCATCATGAGATAGTGCTGAGCCATCTGCACCGGTATGGTATTTACCGCATCCTCATCCACCGGATAAGTGGAAATATCGATAAGACTGGTCTGCAAACGGTCTGCAAGTGCTGTGAGCATCTGGCGCTCCGATATATAGCCCTGCTCTATAAGTATCTGGCCTATACGCTTGGACCTGTCCTGTTTCTGCAGTGCCAGAGCCTCTCCCAGCTGATCATCGGTTATATAACCGGCACTGACCATCAGGTCACCTAATCGTATTTCCTTTATCGCTTTATTATCCATTACTTACCCCCTGTACACTCTATATAAATTTAGAAATCAGTCTTCATCATCAATTGGCGCCATACCTGCTGATTCCTTGTCATACATATAGAGGTTCAGCATTACCGTAAGCTGTTTGTCCGAGCTTTTAATGATCTCTGTTACACCTTCATCATCAACCACTGCAACAGGTGCCACTTCATCCCATGAAAATCCGGTAAGTCTTATTGATGGCTTATACATGATATCATCAAGAAGCGCCTGCTCCTTATCCGGAGAGCCGGTCATGACTACCTTGACCGCAACACAATAAACTCCTGATGAAACCGTATCCGCGGCCTCATCTCTGGCATTCGTATATACTTCCAGAGGAGACTCCGTTAATTCAATAAGCGTTCCGAGTGCCGAATCCTGACTCAGTGAATCTTCAGTATCCTCATAAAATGCACGCTCATCAGCTTCTGCCTTACGTCTTGCAGCCTCTGCTGCTTCTTCGGAAAATAAATATGGCATTTCCTCAACCGGCGCCTTTGGCATTGTTATCGTCAGATCCTTGGCATAGAGGCCCTTTCCCAGCACGTAGGAAGTGATCAGCTTATCTATTTCAGAGCTGTCCATAGGCTCATAATAGTCTGTCATGGAATCATCCATGTCAGTCTTAAAGCGCTCCAGAAGAGTCTTTGCACTGCTTAAGCCTGTAACCTTGAATTCGTTCTGTTGTTTCAGATTTTCAGCTGCAGCTATAGATTCTTCCGTCTTATTTATAGATTTGATCATCGGCCGCATAATGACCCAGCCAAAGATAAATAATATAACGATAAATCCCAGTATATAAAGCAGTTTTTTGTCCCTGTCGGTTATTTTAGTTTCCATATTTGGTTCCTCCACGAAGAGAATATTTTAATCTCGTATCTGAAAAAATAACTCTTTGTAAACTATCCCTCTGCAAGAGTACATGTCACATTTATGGACCAGGTATTATCCTCCTCGTTATATGAATATCCCGTATAATCCACATTCTCAAAAATATCCAGAGACATCAGATTTGCTATAAACTTATTGATCTTTTCAACGGTTCCCGCTGTAGCTACCAGATTCAGCAGACCGGTGGATGCACTGTAGGAATCATAAGTGACCCGAACATTTTCATCCCTTGCTGCCAGACTTATGGCCTTATTTACTTCCGAATCAGGCTTTGGATAGGAATCGATATATTCTTCAAGAAGATCCGCACTTCCCTGAGCGCGTCCCAATGATTCCGCCTCTCTGACAACCGAATTGTATTCGGCAGCATCTGCAAGAACCTTCTCATTCGAATTATACATCTGGAGCTCTGTAAGCTTTGCCGACTTCGCAATCATCGTCACAAGTACGAAGACAGACGCGATCACAAGGAGCAGGGAAAGTAAAACATAAGGTATTACCACCTTAAAAACACTCTTTTTGGTTTCATATCCGGCCGAACTCTTCTTCAGAGCTTCAAGAAGGGTGACACCACCCGCCGTATCGAAAAGTCCCGCAAAAGAGAAAATGAATGAACCAAACTTCTCACGGCCTGACCGCATGGAAACATTCGGCGGACAGACTATAGGCTTGATCAGATCCGCTAACGGATACCCCTGCATCTCTGCCACAAGGGAATTCATTTCATCTGCGTTCAGACCTGCAACATATATATCACTTATCTGTTCTTCTATATGCTGGGCTGTAGCGAACTGTCTGATAGATGAGACAGCATTTCTTATCTCGCCTGCAAATTCAGATGTGCCGGGTGCGGCATAAACACGCGTGCTTAGGTTATTGAAATAAGCCCCACCGGTAAAAAGCATGGTGGTAAGCGTCATGCCGTCAAGTATCATATAGACAACAGTCCCGCGTCCCACCTGGGTCTGCATCATATTTACCGCAAGGTTTATTCCGTTATGAATCGAATTCAGTTTGATCCCGACTGCACCGAATATCTTGATATAGGTTTTGATAAATTCCTTCTCTGCAGTCTCGGAAACAACACTCTGTGTATTTTTATTTCTTACTAACGGATACCAACCTGTCACGGGATCAGAGAATCTTGCTATATCCTTTTCATCAGCCTCGTTCATGATATAACGAGTGGCCTTATGTCCGGACAAAATCGGCATTTCTATCCTTCTTGCCATAAGATGAGGGCTGTTAAGTATCAGATCAACACTTTTTTCCTTAATCCCGTGCTTACTCCAGGCCCCTCTGATAGTATCTTCCAGCGCCTTTTCATTTATTACGGTACCGTTTAGGATAGTATCTTCCGGAACAATATCTTCAAAAAAGCGATCTATCTTTGCCTTTTTGCTCCTGCCATCACCTATTACGACCTGTATGCTCCTGTTAGATAAAAATACGCTTACTGACATATCTCCTCCCCATGCCGTTGAGATTTTTTCAGCCCGCACCAATAGCTGCGTAAGACTGGTATATAGGGGTAATTACACCTATCATTACAAAGCCGACTACCACAGCCATGATCACTATGGTAACGGGCTCAATGTACTTCACAAGTCTTGAGAGTGCCTGAGCTGCTTTGAAATCCAGGTCATTTGCGATCGATATCAGCATCTTGTCCAGCATGCCGGTTTCTTCTCCGACCCTGATAACCGACGGAAGCTTCTTGATAAATCCGTCCACTTTGTCTATCGCATCAGATAATGCTTCACCACCCTGAATAGCCTTGCTGACATCATCAAACTGTTTTTCCACATACATATTTCCGATAGTCTGCTTTGCGATCGAGATACAACGGTCTACCGGAATACCTGCTGAATACAGAGAACTTAATGTTCTTGCGAATCTTGCGGAATATATCGTCTTGTTAAGCTTTCCTACGAGCGGAGCCTTGGTCTTGATGGTATCGACGATCATCCTTATTCCCGGTACTGATAAAAGTATCCTTGAAATAAACATGCAGAGTGCAACTGCGATTATTATTCCCAGCCAGTAATTTGCTACAAAATCACTGATCCACATAAGAAAACGTGTGGTCGGAGGAAGACTTGGCATCTGATCGAACAGTTCCTGAAACTTTGGCATAACAAAACCGAATATTACCAAAACCACGCCTACTATCAGAGCCATGAGTATCTTGGGATATACCAGTGCACTTTTGGTATTCTCCTCCAGCTGATTTTCTCTCGTATACTGGTCAGCGAGATTAAGCGCGGTAACATCCAGGTTACCTGATGACTCTGCCGCCTTGAACATATAGATAAGCAGCGGCGGAAACGCCGGAAACAAACGCTCCATTGTAGTTGACAGAGCAATACCCTGCACAACCCTGTCACGAAGCTCGGTATAAAGATCCTTTTCATACGGGGTAATAGACTCATTTCCGGCAAGTATCTCCAGAGAACGAACCAATGGAACGCCCGCCTGTGTCATAGTTCCCATCTCCGTACAAAAAACAGCAAGTTCGCTTTTCTTAAGCGGTTTCAGTGTGATCTTTCTTTTTGTCGGTTTTGCTTCAAGAAGCATCACACCCTGGGTACGAAGTTTTTTCTGCAGGTCAGCTTCATCCACGGCATTCATTGTGCCCCGGACATTTGCTCCTTTGCTATCCTGTGCTTGATATCTGTATTCAGGCATTTGTACTCCCCACTTTAATGATCATCCTGTTTATTCAGTACCTTGTTCGGTAGTATATTTCATGAGATGAAAGGCATAGTAGACATCCCACACAAAGTCCGGATCCTTTGGATTCCCCACAGTTTTGAAATCTATAACATAAAGGTCCTTACGGTAAGTAAAAGCTATGGGCACGTTATTTGCTTCATCCCACGCCTTAAGCTCTATCTCACCGTCTGCATATGACATTGTCTTTATCATATCTGCAGCACCTTTTGCCATGCCGTCATGAGATGTGCTGTCATATATGGAACCGTTCCCGCCATAATACTCGATACTCACGAGCTTCATGGCAGACCTGACGCCTCTTGCTTCCTGCAGTGCTTTATGGATCCCTGTTCTGATACGCACAAAGGCAAAAAATCCGCCGACAAGCACAATAACAGCAAGCAGCAATATGAAATACCGCCAGGCTTTATTCGCGAATGATTGTTTTTCAAATACGGTAGTTTCTTCCATATGATCAAATTATACTACTTTTTCTTAACAATGTTCTGTAAACCAAACTGAGTTCAAAATATAACATTAACTATTTCCTTCATCGTTGTTATCATGATCATTTTCCGAACCGTTATTTCCTGACAACGGGATCGCATCATTGTTTCCACTGTATGGATCCGAGCCTGTATCTGAACCGCTATCCCCGGATGTATCGGGATCCGCCTGTCCATTCGTGCTTACAACAGACTCATTAGAACTAAGCGCTGAAAAGTCACTAACTGAAACACTATCTAAAGCATTAACTGAAGCATCATTTGAAGCATTATCAGTAGCATTATCTAATGCATTATCTGAGGCATCATTCGACGCATCACCTGAAGAATTATCAGGATCATCAGAGTCAGTACTTGAAACATCGTCATTCATAACAACTCTGTTAATCCTGCCTCTGTTGTTCCCGACAAATCCTACTCTGTCTTCCGTCTTATCATATTTGCCATTCAGCTCCGCATCGGATTTATATTTCAAGTAACCCGAATCTGCTCCCGAATAAGATCCGTCAGACTCTTTCAACAATCCGCAAAGTCCCGTGTTATCTCCTACTATCGCACCGGTATATCCGTTTGTTGCTGCGTCCAGGATAACCTTGCCGTCACCTTCCGGCATCTCGATGGTATCCTTATTAAGTCTGCCAAATGTTCCGCCGTTTCTTCCGATCATTATTCCGACATTTCCGTTTGGTGCAGATATTTTATATTCCTCGCCTCCCGACACATTTAGCCTGGCATCAGCCAGAAATACACCGTTATTTCCGCCGACGATGCCTCCGGCATTATTTTTGTTGTTTACCACAACTTTAGAGCTGTCTGTCACTTTCACATTGATCCGACAGTCTTTAAACAAACATCCTCTGTTTTTGTTCAGCCCTATAACACCGCCTGCATTTGATACTCCGCTTATTTCCGTATCCGACAGAGTGACATTTATTTCTCCTCTTATTTCAGACTTGACATCGCTTGAATGAACATCCACCGGATCACCCATAGCACCGATAACTCCACCAACGCCACCATCCGATGTAGAATGGATCGTTACTCCGTCCAGATTGACATTAAGTTTCCCGTTTATCTGTCCGCCATCATTAAATATTCCCATGCCGCCGATAACACCGCCGACTCCGTATTTTCCGGAAACAGATTTAACGCCCTGAACATCATATTCGCCATTTAATTTACCATCGAAACCGCCTATCCATCCTCCGACATAATGGTCAGCATTCACCGTGATATCGATATTAAGAGCCTTCAGATCATCAGGAAGGGGACTCAGCATATACCCGATAAGTCCGCCTACGTCATAAGCACTGCTCACCACCGGTGTGATCACGAACTTATAGGTTGTATGTTCATCCATGGACTTAACGGTTATATTGTCTATTCTGCCGTTTATTGTTTCGCACTGTCCCAACACTCCGCCTACAGAGCTGGTACCTGACAGCAGCGCAAAATCCTCCTTAAATCTGAGTACCATGGTATTAACATATATATTTACCACTTTTCCTTCGGGAGTCTTCTGATCACCCATCTGACCGACAACGCCGCCGACACCTTTACATTCACGGCCTTCGGTAAGACCTGCCAATGCACACTGGGTAGCATCTGAAGTTGAATATTGACTCTCGATATATGTAGAAAGCCAGCCTGTTGCCTCACCGCCGAACATGCCGCCGATAACACCGCCCATGCCGCCTTTTTTAGTCTGTACGCGGCCACCGGCAAAATGAGTATCCATATTACCGGTTACGGATCCTGTCTGTATCTGGCCGATCAGGCCACCGGTATTGTAGCCGCCTTCAACATAGCAGCCTTCCTTCAAAGATACACTGACTTTATCCCACTGCACTACTGCGGAGTTATCCATAACTCCAACCAGTGAACCTGTTCCGTATTTCTGCTTATCTCCGGCATTTGTTGCTTTGACGGTCTTTATGTTATTTATCTCAAGTGTTTTTCCTGGTGTGCCGATAATTCCTCCGTTAAGATAACCCACGTATCCACTGACATCATAGTTTCCCTCAATAACAACAGGAACTTCCCCGAACATATCAGAGATCATACAGCCCGCTTCAACAGCACCTGCAATACCGCCAACATATCCGGCAGTGGTTATGAGATTGGCCGACAAAGACTTACCCTTAAGTTTGGCATCAGCGATCACGCCGCCTTCCGTTATCCTTCCGACCACGCCACCGAGGTACTTGGCATCGTTTCTCGTAGTAGTGATAAGATTACCGGTAGTATTTACTGTCGTATATACAGATCCGATCTGCACTTTTCCCGTGAACAAGCCTATGCTTCCACCCATATAATTATTTCCTGTTATAGGTGAAAATACTCCTATATTCCCTTCATCTCCGATCACTGTTTCAACTGATTTAAGAGTCGCAGTTGTTCCTTCTGCACCTGGACCCGCTAACTTTCCTATGCATCCTCCGGATTCATTAGCTGATCTGACCATGTCTGCTGCATTTAAAACAGCTTTTACGCTTCCGTCAGCGCCTGCGCCTGTTAACGAAAGTGTTCCTATAGCACCGCCGATCCAATTGTTTCCGGCAACAGCATGAGGAGAATCGATCTTTGTGCTTATGCTGCCACCCAGCCCTTTTACAAACACGGCACCTATTGCTCCGCCCAGATTATTCTGACCCGATATCATAGCTGCAGTGTCTGTTTTTCCCGCCGGAATGGTCACGGAAACATTTGAAATAAAATCTGCTGCATTACCGTTTGCAAAGCTGTTCCTGTTATCACATATGATGCCGATGGCACCGCCTGCATAATTGCCGTTTGAAGCCGCAGCAACCGTGGAAGCAGGGTTTAGTGTAATCGAAAACTCCGGTGTCTTACAGTCAAAATGCTGTGGCGTTGCACCCTCTAACTCACTCAGATAGAGCGTTCCCACAAGTCCGCCGACATTAGACTGAGCATTAACGTCCATAACCAGTTTATCTGTTCCGCTCTGTTCAGGACCGATAACCGATGTGGTATAAATGCCCCGTCCTCCGGCTACACCGATCACACCGCCGGCATTGACAGTACCTCCATCTGTGTTGCCGGAAGTATTTCTGGCGCTTACAGTAAGTTTAGGCGCAGATGAAGCTCCCTGCAGATATGTGAAAGCTCCCGTTGCACTTGATGCCTGCTGGTTTCTTCCTGCCACACCTCCGATATTCTTATAACCGCTTATTAAAGAGTTACCTTCCACCCGTGTACGAAGGATACAGTAATCTCCCTGATTCCAGATATTTCCGATGCAGCCTCCTATATTTATTCCATCGCCCTTTACAGATGTGCCTGCCTTAAGAACAGAAGTCACTGTAAAGGCATCCGCATCACTGTTTCCTTTTCCTTTTGCCACATTCTTTATGCATCCCACAGCGCCACCAAGGTTATTACCTCTTGCTTCGATCGAAGAACCGGAAGCATGTTCAACATAGATATGAGAGCTTCCCAGCGAGCGGGCAAAGCCGATGGCTCCGCCTACACCAAATTCAGAAGTGCCACCGGTCTTCCAGAATGTATCCTGCGTCTGATTGCCTGTAAAATCATCGCCAACGATGGTCCCGCTGTTTATAGCTCTTACCATAAAAGCCGGTGAAGTATTGGTATCAAGCGCACCTACAGCAATACCGACGCCTGCGTTCAGAGTTGCCTGATTGGTACCGCCGTAAAGCAGTCCGCTGTTATTTACATTGAAAACATATTTAGTGTCATTATTTCCGAAATTGGTGATATATGCGATTCCTGCTGCCGCAGCATAACACTTATGATCATAGACATTTTTATCATCATATATGCTGGTACCATCCTTGGTCCCTATACCGCCGGAGTTTTCCGCGTGGATATGGATCAGTGATGCGGAGCCGCCATGCAGGTAACCGACTGTTCCCGATACATATTTTGAAGTCGCATCGCCATCATTTAAGATATAGCCATCATTGATGGTCTTTATGCTCATCTTCTTACCGGCTGTATAATTTTCTATCTGTCCGACAGCACCACCGGTTCCTTCGGAAGGCTTTCCTGCCTGCCTTATGTATGAGCCTTCAGACAGATTTACAATCACGCCATATCTGTCGGAAGCTTTTTCTTCAAAGCTTACTACACCATTAGCACTACAGTTGTACGCAGGTGCTGTTACATCCTGGGCAAAATAACCATCCTTCATATAAGCTACAGCACCACCTACAATGCTTCGCCCCATAATAAACGCATCAACGCTTTGGAAGTCCACCGCAGCGGTATCAGTCCCCTTCGTTGTATCAACATTCAGATATGCATCTATGCCCGCATATGCTGCACCTATGATGCCGGCAACTTTGTTGCAGCCTGCCACTGCATAATATCCTTCGGTAGATATAAGACCGTTGGAAGAAGCCGTAGATCCATACTCACCCACAGCTCCTCCTATGGAAGTAAGATCTGAATAAAGGGTGCACTTGGATCCGTTCCAGGTACCTGTTATGACACTGACATTACTCATTCTTACTGTATTGGATCCCAGATCAGAAGGAGCACTCGCATCACCTATGATCCCTTTATTCAATCCAACAAGACCGCCCACAGGAACCTTGCCAATATTCTTGCCGTCCAACGCTTTTGTGGTATTTGATCTGTTAACAGTTCCGTTTGCTATGAGATTTGAAACCGCCTTATCTGCATTATCTGTATCATTTGCGGCTCCATCCACAGTCTCATCAAGTGTAAGCATAAAATTCTCACACCTGAGATTGGTGATTGTCCCGTCATTTTCACAAATAAAACCAAGCCCTTTATCCGATGACAGGAAGGACTTCTTTCTCATCTGCACATTGCGTATAACGGAAGTCTTATCATCAGAAACCGATGACAGAGCATTCTCGGCAGCAACAATTTTTTGTTTAGCGGAAAGCTTTGAAAGCGCAGGCCACATCACAAGCTTTGCATCTGTTACCGTCTTCGCATTCTTTCCTACCGGGGAATTGTAATCGAGATAGGTTTTTCCGCTTACGATATCATATACTCTAACGTCACTGGTATATTTTCCGTCTGCATACTTATACCAGTTCAGGTCACGCCTTATGGAATATTCAACATCTCCGGTAAAGCCCTCCATGAAGCGGATATTGTAGAGATGACGGAAGGAAGTGATAGTCGCAGTACCTTCTGTTTCATTGCTTCCCATACTGCCTATAGAGATATCACCATAATACGTATTAACCACAGCGAATCCGTCCGAGGAGTCTCTGCCGGCCGCATGTTCACTTACTTTATATGTTCCGTCTGCCTGAAGGAAGACCGGATCATCAAGAGCTCTGGTTGCCTTAGTTGCATCGGATGCAGGAATATCGTTAGTGACATTACAATCTGCAAGATTCGGATCCGTAAATGCATCTGCAGCGGCAGTCATAGAGACATAGATATTCTTAGGTGCAAGAGTTTTGTTAAAGCCTGCCGTATCAGCAAAAAGTCTTGAAATACTGTAATTGAGCGCCTTGGTTTTGGTTCCTGAAGTATCAGTCTCTGCCTTATACAGTGCATCTCGAGACATCATGGAATCCAGAGCAATGGAATAAGCCACATATGAAGTCTCATTACCGGACTTATCCTTATTTATCACATAGGATATCTTAATGGGAAATCTATAGAAATCAGTAACACCACTGAGATCTCCGTACGCCAGTGAATTATAATCAAAATCGCCTGAGCCCTGATGCAGATAAACAAGTGCAAATGAATCTATGGTCGCAGCATATCTCGTTATCGGGTTACCGTTCTTATCATTCAGATTTTCAACAGTATAGAGTATCTGACGCTCAGAACCGCCGATATTACGAACATCTGTATCTCCGTCATTTTTTGTCCCGGCTTCAAACTTAAGAGCCGAATTGTAATCCGTAGGGGAATTCTTTGTAGGGGTACCATTTGTAAGAGCCGCCTCATTTATCACAAGATCAGCCAGCTTCTCATCAGTAGCAATGTCATAGATAGAAGCTGTGTAATGCACATTATAGAGGCCGGAGCCTGTAACGGGAGTATTGTTCATCAGTGCACTGAATGACAGTTCCAGAGCTTCTCCGTTTCTAAGTGTCAGCTCCGCAAATTCCATCTTTTCATCCATATTCGGAACATATATCGAATCCACTGCTCCGGGCACACCGCCATTGTAATACCCCACCAGACTGGTACTTCTTCTGTAGTGGCTGTCACGTAAAGGAACCTTGCAATCCAGATTATTCATAGCCTTCGCATCCCAGTCAGACCTGCCCTCATCATAGAATACAGCATAGGCATTTGCGTAATAATGAGGCTCCCCTTCAGAATCGATAGTCTGCTCCACATCAAACTCTATCGAGAAAGTAGCCTGCATTACCGTAGTATCATAGAAATAGGCAGACAAAAGGTCTTGTACATCCATGCTTTCAGCATCTGTCCCGCCTTTTCTGTAAGTAAGTACATAACGCATATGCACGGATTCTCCCGGATTGTTGGACGCTCCATTAAAGTTACTGAAATCAACCGGATTAAAAAGTTTATCCAGTGCAACTCCTTCTTCATTCCTATCTGAATTGGTCGGATAGTAAGGGTCTGCCTTGCCGTCCTGCATGAGCACATCCGTTACCCAGCTTTCAATCTCGCCTGCTGTTTTCTTACGGCTTATCGCTGCCTGAGTCGCCTGAAATACACTTTGAGCATTCTGCTCATTTTTATCGAAACGCGCTTTATCTATATATCCGGTTATCGACAATACTGCTGCAGATGAAATAATTGCAATAACAGCCAAAACAACAATGACCTCCACAAGCGTGAAGCCCCTGTCTGAATGCCTGTCATTCAATTTTCTGCAACTGCTCAGATTCATGATCTTTCCTATTCCTTAACATTATCCTTTGCAAAACACAATACTGCCTGCCTGCTGTAGATCAAAGTATTGATCGACCGGTCTGTATAACTGCCGTCGTACACCTTGATATTAGCCACCACATACGCCGGACGCTTATCAGCCAAAGAATCCGATCCGGGTACTATACTCTCATATTTAAAATCCGAATATGTGACATCTATCGTAAAACCGCTATATACACTCCATGAAAAAGGATCGGTGTAATCATAAGCTTTTGAAGGATATGCCACATTTACATTTTTGCCGTCTATATTCATTCCCAGTGATGATGTCTCATATAATCCACTGTGCAGGTATCCCGGCCTGGTATCTATAGGCATTTCATCCTCGTCAAGATCCCCTGCCCCATTGGGGAAAAGCCTGTAAACAGCTTTGCTTGTCACATTACCGTTTTTGCGCTCCTCGTCAGCCGCATAAACTTCTTCATGATCAGCCTGTGATATCCAGGCGTTACAATATAGTGCTTCAGCATAGCCTTCATTCTTTCTGATAAGAAGCACATTACCGTCTGCGGCGCTTTCTGCCGTCAGTCCGTTTAACTTGCCAAATATGGTATCATCACCAACCTGATAATTGTCTGCTGCTTCAACGCTTACAACTCTTGCATCACCATATCCGTGAATATAGGATGATGCACACTCTGTCCTCAGAGTATCTGCTACAGTGTCAGCTACGATCTGTGCTCTTGAATGCTTCTGCACTTTCATAAAAATGCTTACTGCAGGATGCATAACGGTTACCACTGCAGTGGCAAGGATCGCCGTAAGAGCCATCGAAACCACCAGTTCCACAAGAGTAGAGCCTTTATTCTTTTTTCTTCTTAAAAAATAAAGCATCTTTTTTCCTTTACTCTTCGTTATCAAATACCCAATATACAAGACCGTCCTGCGTAACGTACCTGGTAGCGGCAAGATTCCCTGACTGCACTACGGTACTCTTTTTAGGCCCGGAAGAAACTTCCGAAGTATCAGCTCCATGAAGTTTAGCCTGAAGCTGTTTCATCGCATTGTCAGCCTCGGTGCGTCTTTCGTTCGCATACTTTTCAGCATTTCCCGTGGCAACGATTGAGCTTCCAAAAAGAGCGAGAACTATCAAAAGTACAATGAATGCCACCATAACTTCAACTATAGTCTCGCCCCTGTTGTTTAATTTTTTCTCAGAAAATATGATCCTACGCATCTGCATTCACTCCAGACACTTCTTGTATCCCTGTGTCGCATTACCTTTGTATATTCCCTTCCAGATATATTTGGCCTTACCCACATCTGATGTGACGATAAGCACATATCTGTCCGGTCCTTCCATATTTACCACTGCTTTGACCTTCGCATCCGGCATTCCGTCAAAGCCGCTCATATCCACAAGCTCGTCACCATCCGTAAGTTCAATCCCTGCTGCCGCACCGGTATTTGTATCCGGATTGATGATCCTGCTCTCCAGGCTGTTTCCCAGACTCACCGCAAGCTCATACGCCTGATCCTGATTAAGCTGTTTATTGGCAGAGGCCATTATCATTCCTGCCGCTATCCTTAATGAAACGGTAAGCGCGATGATTATTACGGTCAGCACTGACACCAGTACAAGGCTTGAACCCCTATTTGATTTCAAAATTCTCGATAAAGGCATGTTCTCTCCCGGTTTCAGTTCATCACACGGTAATGTTAACCACAACAGGCATACTATAAACATACTATAGCAGTTTTTCGTTAGTTAATACTAATTATATATCGTCATATTTAGCTGATTTAACAACCCCTTTTCAAGGAAAAATATAAACGACTTAAGTTATATTATACAATCTTTTTACTATTTGTGACATCTTTTTTGTTTATTATATACACTTCAAGGAATGTTGTTATATTATTACGTAAACTAAAAAGCTGCCCCGTCAAAGGCAGCTCTGAATTACGCAAACAGATCACGGATATGTAATTGCTTATTTGCCGTCGTAGACTGATCCGTATTTTTTTACGGCTTCTATATACATTTCCGCAAGTCTGCTTAAATGCGTCTTGTTATTCTGTATATAGCCTATATGCATATTCCCTTCAGCCGAGAGAGGAACAGCCACTATATTTTTGCCGTTCAGTTTTTCATCTATAACACCACTGCAGATGGTATAGCCGTTTAAGCCTATTATCAGATTAAACAGAGTTGCTCTGTCTCTCACACGTATATTTCTGGAATTGACTTCCGTACCGAATATCTCTTCGGAATAGTAGAACGAATTATGCTCCCCCTGTTCAAATGACAAAAACGGATATGGGGCAAGCTCTTCCATCATGACCGATGATCTTTTTGCAAGCGGATGTTTTTTGCTCACAAAAATATGCGGTGAAGCTGTAAACAGTTCAGTGAATTTCAGATCATTGGCCTTGAATTCCTTTTTCAGGATCTTCTTATTAGAAGAGTTGTAATACAGTATTCCCAGTTCACTTTTAAGCCTTGCAACATCTTCTATGATCTCATAAGTCTGCGTTTCACGTATGCTGAAATCATAATTGTCACTTCCGCATTTTTTGATCAGATCCACAAAGGCATGTACCGCAAACGAATAGTGCTGTGTCGAAACACAGAACACTCTTTTTATTCCACGGCTTCCCTTGTACTTCTCCTCAAGAAGTGAAGCCTGGTCATTAACCTGTCTTGCATATGCCAGAAATTCCTCGCCGGCCTTAGAAATGGAGACACCTTTGTTAGTCCTGTCAAAAATAGTGATCCCCATTTCATCCTCAAGTTCCTTCATGGACTTTGTAAGACTTGGTTGGGATATAAACAGCTGCTTGGCTGCTTCCGTAAAGGAGGAACTTTCAGCCACGGTTATTACATATTTTAACTGCTGCAGTGTCATGATATTTTCCTCTAAGTGCTAACGGAGCCGATTCTTTCGATTCCCTGGGCCTGTTATTTTGCTTTACATATAATCCGGTTTTTTTATACGATCTTGTCTGGCAGTAACATTAAGCGATCGGTCTGCAAAATCATAATAATCCGCTTCTGAATTTCCCAGATCATTTGAATCCTTCAGTACTTTTGTTTCCCAATACATTACTATACTTAATGCAAGCAGAATTCCATATATTATCGCCACTATAATCATCATCTATCTCCTTATCTCTGGTTTGAATAATTGTTGAGCCCACAAGCACTCGTCAGTGATTGACTCTTCTTTAAGTCTTTCAGATTGCGCTTTGCTTTGGCCAATAATGTTATTATCCCAAACAACGGGAAAGACAAGAACGCAAAGTATCCATTATTTGTATCCCGAATAGAGTAAAACAGCAAATAGAACAAAAATGATGCAGGTATCGCAAGAAACGCCGTATGGATGGCTATATTAGTCCATAGCTTTTTCATGTCCATAGGCAGACCGCCGACAATTTTTCCTGTCTGCCCGTTCACCATCATCGTATACGTCTTATTCTCGTGTCGAAACGAAAGGAACCAGGCCGGAAGAAATGCATATTTCACATCCGTCACATTATATTTTGGATTCTTGTGAAACACATAGAGACCGGTAAAATCATCTGCTGCGTGCATATCCTTTATCAGTGCAGCATCAAATCTTTCACCCGCGCGCTCCACTGCCCTACCGGTTAGATCTTCCTTTGATATATCATACCTGTCAGAATAGAATCCCGAAAGATAAGACGTTTCAAACGGGATCAGCTGCTCTGTCTGATAAGGTTCAAGAAGGCGTGATGATCTATCATCAAGCTGCAATGATGCATCAAGCGTAATGTTTTTGAAAAATGTATCAGCAGCTCTGAAATAATAGTATACCGTCTTGTTATCACTACGGTCGATAGTTCCTTCTATGTACTGCGAATCAGAATACTCTATATCATAAAGCCAGTATGGGATATATATACCTACCACCTTGTCTATCGTAAAACGCTTCACGTTATCAGGCAGATACATTGATGCAGATACTTTTTGCCTGAGAGACATTACAGCCTGTTCCTTTGTGACAGAAAAAGGAATGATAAACTGAGGTTTCTTCATCCTGGCAACACGGTCAAATACGACTGTCGGCTGGCCGCAGTATGCACAGAATGTCGAACACTCATTATCGTTTACATTCAACTCAGCGCCGCATGAACGGCAGATGTACACATTACATTCAATAGTATCATCCGTATCAAATTCATTCTCCGCATTCACTTCGGATGTAGAATAATCCCGGCCGCAATATGTACATTTCATCTGGCCTGATAGCGGATCAAAGAAAAGTGCGCCGCCGCAGGCCGTGCATTTCATCTGTACGCCGGTACCTGCAGCATTCATTTTAATATTGTTCATTTTCCCCTCTTCATCAGTTCATTGGCTATCTCACATTACATGAAATCTCAGATTTATTTATATGATTTCTTCTTGCCGTAATATTAAGCGATCTGTCTGCAAAATCATAATAGCCTGCCTCTGAATTTCCCAGATCATTTGACTTTATCAATTCCTTAGTTTCCCAATACATTGCTATACTTAAAGCAAGCAGAAAGCCAAGTATTATCGCTACTATAAACATTGTCTATCTCCTCATCTCTGGTTTGAATAGTTGTTGATCCCGTAATCACTCGTCAAAGATTCACTCTTCTTTACAGTTTTCAGATTACTGATCGCTTTGCCAAAGAATGCGATCATCGCCATCACCAGAAACCCTATGATCCTCGTCTTACCGCGTGAAGAATCTGCATCCAAAAGTAAATAGAACAAAAAAGACGCCGGTACCGTAAGAATTGCCGTAAGGATAGCTATCTTAACCTTTAGCTTGTTCATGTCCGTGGGCAGACCGCCGACAACTTTTCCTGTCTGTCCGTTTACCATCATCGTATACGGCTTGTTCTCGTGACGAAACGTAAGGAACCAGGCCGGAAGAAATGCATATTTCACATCCGTCACATTATATCTTGGATCCTTCTTAAGCGCATGAAGGCTGTGGGCATGATCTGATGCAGCCACTTCTTTAAATAGTGTATCATCAAATCTTTCAGCTGCACGTTCCACTGCCTGTCTGCGTAAATCCCCCTGTGAAACATCATATCTGTCAGAATAGAATCCCGAAAGATAAGACGTTTCAAACGGGATCAGCTGTTCTGTCATATAAGGTTCAAGGCGGCGTGATGATTCATCATTTAGCTGCCTTGATGCATCAAGCGTAATATTTCTGAAAAATGTATCAGCAGCTCTGAAATAATAGTATACCGTCTTGTGCTTGCCGCTGCCGACAGTTCCCTCTATGAACTGCGCATCGGAATATTCCATATCATAAAGCCAGTATGGGATATATATCCCGACAACCTTGTCTATCGAAAAACTCTTCATGCTTTCAGGCACATACTTTGATTCGGATACATTTTGCCTGATGCGCGCCACAGCCTGTTCCTTTGTAATGGAAAAAGGAATTATAAACTGAGGTTTCTTCATCCTGGCCACACGGTCAAATACGACTGTCGGCTGGCCGCAGTATGCACAGAATGTCGAACACTCATTATCGTTTACATTCAGCTCAGCGCCGCATGAACGGCAGATGTACACATTACATTCAATAGAATCATCCACATCAAATTCATTCTCCGCCTTCACTTCGGATGTGGAATAATCCTGACCGCAGTAGGCACATTTCATCTGGCCTGATAGCGGATCAAAATATAGTGCAGCACCGCAGGCAGGGCATTTCATCTGTACGCCGGCACCTGCCGCATTCATTTTAATATTGTCCATTGTCCCTCCTCATAAGTTCAGGGATAGCTGGTAGTGTCGTTTCATTTCTTTTCGTTCCCTGAATCCATTTTCCTATTATACACATCAATCTCCACTTTTCACCATACTATATCATTGATAAAATGCCATTACGACGAACTAGTCCTTAAGGAGGATATGCAAGATGAACAAGACTTACAATGTTGTTAACGGCCCCCAGAATGTTCCTGCCATTGTGCAGGGTTGTATGCGTATGCCGGACCTCAGCGCAGAGGCAGCTGCAAAGGTGATCCGAACCGATTATGACCTGGGTATCAATTTCTACGACCATGCCACCTGCTATGGTGAGAACGGTGCTGCCGAGACACGCTTCGGCGAAGCTTTCCCTCTGACAGGGCTTAAGCGTGAGGATGTGTTCATTCAGAGCAAATGCGGCCTGTGCTTTGACCGTAACGAATTTGACTGGTCCTATGATAATATCATTTCCAGCGTGGATGACAGTCTGCGCCGCTTAAAGACCGACTATCTGGACTCACTCCTGTTGCACAGACCTGATGTCATATTTGATCCGGAAGAAGTTGCTTCAGCCTTTGACAAGCTTGAAAAAGAAGGCAAAGTCCGTTACTTCGGCGTAAGCAACCTCGTTCCCATGCAGATAGAATTGCTAAAAAAATACGTTAAGCAGCCGTTAGTATTCAATCAGGTACAGCTCTCTCTTGAGCAGAGTCAGCTTATCGACCAGGCACTTTATATGAACAACAAGACCACTGATATGTCTTGCAATCGTGACGGCAATGCTCTGGATTACTGCAGGCTTCACGATATCACCATTCAGGCCTGGTCTCCCCTGCAGCACGGCATGTTCAAAGGCAACTTTGTTGATAATCCCGATTTCCCGAAGCTTAACGAAACTCTTGGAAAGATTGCCGAACGTGAAGGAGTCTCCAAGACTGCCATTGCTATCGCATGGATACTTCGCCACCCGGCAAAGATCCAGGCAATCATCGGCACCATGAATCCCGAGCACATAAAGGATGCTTACAGTGCAGTAAATGTCACGCTCTCGCATCATGACTGGTATGAATTATACTTATCTGCCGGAAAATTCCTTCCTTAAACCAAGAACAAAAGGGCCCTTCCGGGCCCTTTTTTAGGAGCTTTATAGACTATGAACAATACTAATAGAATCAGTTACAGGATGATAATGCTTTTTCTGACAGTGCTTTTATTTATTACCGAAATAATCATCGGTATGTATGCAAGCGGATGGATCAGAGCATATTTTGGCGACGTACTTGTTGTGATACTTATTTATACTCTGATAAGGACTGTATCTCCGGATAAACCAAAATACGGAATTGTGCTTCCATTATGCATCCTTATATTTTCTTTTATCGTGGAATTCCTTCAGTTATGGGGTATAGCAGACAGACTGCATATCACCAATAAGCTTATGCGGATCATAATAGGGACCGGATTCTCAACGATAGATCTTTTATGCTATGCCGCAGGAATTCTCCCCTGTTTTGTTATCGAATTTATAATGAAACGCAGATCATCTATTTGATCTATCATTTCTAAACATCTTCGGAACCCATCCGGGCATTGGTTCAGCAAAGAAAAAGTCATTCTTTGATTCTCTTCTAAGCGCCACAAACAGAAAAATATAAACAGCAATGATAAAGACGATCATTATACCTATCATAAGCAGCATTATAAGAAACAGACCTATTGCCTCTGAATCACCTGCAGTATTAGCACGATCCAAGAGCGGTACGGTTGAAAGGCAGATCGTATCATAAAATGCATGTATGACAGCGGGGATGATCAGCGCGATCAGCATGTTTTTGTTACGCGTGCCTGCATCGCCATAAGCCGCTCCCACTTTTGCCCTGCCAACAAACATACCCATGCACACGCCAAGCATAAAATGCATCGGGATACTCGTAAAAGCTCTGAACAGTGCCGTAGATAAATGCGACGGGCTGAACAGAACATACATGATGTTTTCCAATATTCCAAATGATAATGCAGATGCAGTGCAGTAAACTATGCCGTCATATCTGCAGTTGAATTCACGGCTCTTCCATGCCGGCAACAGTGCACCAAGCATCTTGCATATCTCCTCGGTCGGACCGATCACAAGGAAACAATAAAAAACAGTATAGATGAGACTGCTCTCTTTAAGACGCAGTACGCCTATCAGTATCGCACTTCCCAGCGACTCGACCACGATTGCAGCTATCAGAAACGGGATTTCAAGAAGGATTATCGAAATGATCAGACGTGGAGATTCCTTGTCGACTTTATCAAGTTTTCTGATCAAACGCAGCAAAAAAATACCCGGTGCCGCCGCTATCGCGATCAGAAACAGAACAGGTATACCCGCACCAAAAATCATTTTTTATCCTCCGTTCAGCCTAAAAAAAGGGGGGCAAAAGAACTGCCCCCACATGCCTCGATCTGCATTATATCATATTACTGGACTGCTATCATTTCCTCTGCCATTTTGAACAGATCATCGTATGTAAACTTCTGATCCTCTTTAGGATTGATCGTATATAACTGTCCGTCTTTTTCAAACCAGGCAGATAAAACATCTTCGTACGAAACTTCCGTGATACCGTTGCCCTTTCCTACTCCGGCGATCCCGGGATTATTTTCATTGATCTCAAGGATCTGTTCATCAGGATAATCTTCAGGAACCATAAGCATCTTATAATCCGCTGCATAAACCTTTATCCCGTTTATATCCCTTACCTCAACTCCCGGTATTTCATCAAGTACTTCAACAGTCGGCTGCGTATCAGTTTCTATATCAATTGAAAGACATTCATTATTTTTTCCGGTTGTGTAGTTTATATACGCACCCTTGCGTTTATTGACTACCGCCCCCTCATCATCCGTATCGCTGACATCGGTAATATGTATACTATCAAACTTATATCCGTTTTCAAACTGCTCCGGCACATCGATATCAAGCCCTGTCTCTTTTTCAGCCTTTACCACATCTTCATAGCTTGTGTAATCAGGAGTTGAATTTATCACCGATTCAGTCCCGATTATCTTTCCTGCAGCATAAGCTCCCCCGCCTGAAAGTGCAAGACATGCTGCGGTTATCGCTGCCGCTTTGAAAAGTTTTGATCTTCTCATATTGTTTTTACGGGATGATCCTTTCTCTTCTTCAGATATCATCCTGTTAATACGGGCTCTGCACATATCCGAAGGCACTTGGTCTTCTGCCGCCGCTCCCAGTTCACTTTTTATATATTTTTCAAAATTCATTTCAGATGACTCCGACATCCCGCTTATCCTCCATTTCTTCTATATTTTCGTTGTCTGTTGTTTCAAATACCGTTTTAAGTTTCCGCTTCGCGGTATTCAGTCTTGATTTAACGGTACCTTCAAAACAGCCAAGCGAAGACGCTATCTCTTTTACAGACATGCCCTCATAGTAGAAAAGGATGATCACTTCTCTGTGCTTTATATCAAGCATGTGAAGTGCTGTAATTATGCGTTCTCTGTCAGAAAAGCGCTCTGCAGGATCCGTATGATCTTCATATTTCCATTGATACTCATCTGCCTTGGAAACTATCTCTGCATCAGGGATCTCCTTTGATCTGCCGGTCTTCCATGCTTCTCTTGTCATGATCCTGAAAAGCCAGTATTTCAGACTTTCAGGGTTCTTCAGTTTTTTTATATTCCTCCAGGCTGTGACAAATGTATTTTGAAGCACATCCTCAGCATCCATCTGATCGCCCGTGATCAGAAATGCGTTTCTGTACAGCTGCAGGTGATACTTCTCATAAAGTTCATCAAAGGCGGTCTTATCACCCAGTCTGAGCCCTTTCACTATTGCTGCGTCTTCCATTATCTTCTCCTTAACTGTTTTCAGATGCATCTGTATATAAGAGTCATCCGCAGCTCAAAAGGTTCATTTATTTCTGAACTTTTTTATAAACCTTACCGGTTTCTTCAACATTTCGCAGAAAATTCACTGCCTCTTCCACAGCTTCTTCAACGATCTCACTGTACGGGCCTGCATGACCGAATCCACTGTACATCACCAGCTTGCCATGCGGCAGGCATTCAGCTGTCCTTATCATCAGATCAGGTCTTGAAATAGGATCCTCAATACCTCCGAGCATAAGCGTAGGCGTCTGTATCGTCCTGAGCGCTTCCTTTACTTTTTCTTCTGTCTCAAGTTTGATGAGAGGTCTCTTGTAATCTATATTTCTCTCTTCCGGGGTCTCACGTTCTGCACATTCTCTGTAATACACCCCATTGCGTTCACGTCTTTCCATAACAGCCTGATCATCTACAAACTCAGGATTCATGGGCTTCCTGGGCTTTCCGTCTTTTAGAGCCGTTCTGTATGATATCTTTGCCTCATCTATATTATGAGGGCCTCCAACCATATCAATAAATGCGATGAGTCTTTCAGGATACCTTAATGCAATATGCCAGCCGGTACCTGCGCCATGTGAGCAGCCGCAATATACAAATCTGTCAATGCCTTTCAGATCCGCAAAGCGGATCACATCATCAGCCCATATATCAAACCAGTCATTGCCATAATCTTCAAATATATGTGTTGATCCGCCTATCCCTCTGTTTGTTATGCAGAAAACATGATATCCATGTTCGGCAAGTCTTCTCGTTGTACATTCCGGAGGAAAGTCCATCTCCAGGCTCAATATATACTTATCGCCACTTCCAAGCTCCTCATAAAACAACTCAATACTGTCATCGATCTTTAATGTCGGCATTTTGGTCTCCTCATATATGTATGATCATTTAACTATATAATCATAACACGACTTTACCTCATCTTCATCAGCTGAATTGATATAGTACAGACCATCAGATGTCTTTATCTTAAGCATTGAATTTACTTGACGGTACAGGAATACCTTGCAGCCCGTCTCATTATCAACAGTGAAATTTCCCCACAGTTCAGAATCGGTTCCCATGCCGCTTGTTCTGATCATACTGATATTGCTTCTGTCATTAATAAGTTCAACACTCTGTATATCATCTACAGGGATCTTATATGCATCCCACAGCTGATGACAGATGACCATGTTTCCTTCAGTCTTTATTGACATGGGCGTTCCTTCGATCACACCGACAAGTGAAAGGCTGACTACCGAACTAAAGAGCATAAGTGCTATTACGACTGCAATTGCTTTGCCTGCCGGATGTGCCATATTGATGGTTGCGCCGATACCCACTCTCTTTTCAACATTAAGTCTCTTATCTTCAGGATTGTAATAGAACATGCCCATTATCCAATGGTCATCATCGTCCGCGACCACGTTTGCTTCCTTTTGATATCTGGATTCGATCTTCATATTTCCGGAAAAAAGTACGCACAGGCATACCGCAATAAGGACTGCATATATAAGTACCGATATGATCATCACCAGTTCCGGGCCCATGAAAAGTGTGATAAACAAAGCACACAGAGTATATATGGTATTTATCCATAAAGTCGAGATCGCGAAGGCTGCCATAACCTTCTTCTTTGCCCTGTTATAATTTGTGTTGATATCACTGTCATCGGAGATAACCTCATTTCTAAGGTTATCCATCATCCATGCACACCATGCTACTATCACTCCGGTCATGAAAAATGTAAGGGTCATAAAACTTCCTGCAAAAGTCCCCGCATTTATGCTGTTTCCGATGTTTATCAGATGCATATCCAAAAGTATGGCGAGCACCAGTATCAGAGCATTTGCCACACACGGTACGATCAGCTGTACAGGCTTTAAACCATGCACTGCCCCGGCAGTCTTAAGATCTGTATATACCACGCCTTTGGCTGAAACTATGCCGATCTTTCTCTTAAGTGACTTCATCTCTCTGTTGCCACGTATCAAAGAAAGACTACTGGCTATAATTCCCAGATATATAAGTATTACCCAGAAGAATGTCCTTGATGCCAAACTATCAAGTAAAAACATAACAGCGCCGCATATAACTATCATTCCGGACGAAATAAGCATCTGCTTTCTGCAGGAATCGAAAATATGCTCTGTTTCTTTCTCTGCTTCTCCATCATGGAATTCCTTCCTATTCCTTACTCCCAGGATCATTTTCTTTTCTTTCCACTTCTTCGGAAACATGATCATAAACTCCAGGATCAGTACAAATATAAGTGTTCCGAACATTGTAATATCAAAAATTTTTCCCATGATCATTCCCTCCCGTAAAACTCATCTACCATAGAATGGATATCTTTTTTTGTAACACCTGACAGTCTTGCTTCCGATACGATGCGCTTCAGTTCATTCTTATCGGCATCGCTTATCCTGCCACGCTGCTCTATCTCATACCTGACCCTTGCACCATTCTTACGATCAGTCAGTATATAGCCCTCTGTCTTTAACAGCTGATATGCCTTGCTTACGGTCATGGTATTTACCCCCATTTCCATCGCAAGGGCACGCACTGTCGGGAGCTGCTCGCCCGCTGTGAGTTTGCCGTCAGATATACCCATCACGATCTGATTTCGTATCTGCAGATATATCGGGACATCAGAGAATTCATCTATCCTTATTACCATAAAATCACCTCTTTTTTGTATGTCTTGTATTGTTTGTATTATTCCTATTGATACAAACAATACGGCAGAATAGATTTTTTGTCAACGGTCAATCTCCAAAGGCTTTCTGTGCTGCCTGAGCGGTCATCCTTCTCTTTTCCAGAGTTTTCTCAAACATCTCATCTGTTACCTGCGGAAATCTCTCGTAGATGATATCTGCTCCTACTGCAGTGATCCCGCCCTTCGTAGCTACTCTCTCCACCACATCTTCAAAATCCATATTTTTCTCAAGCATCAATTCTCCGGTTGCTGTAAGTGTAGACAATACCATCTCTTTAACCTGTTCCGGAGATATGGAAGTGTGTTTCTGTGCAGATCTGCAGATAACATCAAACATAGACGCTATAAAGCCCGGCATGCAGCTGACCAACTCGGATCCCATCCCCATCTCTTCTTCCGGCAAAACGATAGTATTACCGATTGTGGAAAGCAGCATTTCCAGATCTTTTCTATCCTGTTCAGTAACTAACAGGTTATAGCTTATCAATGTCTGGCTGCGATCGATCTCGGCGGTTACACTTGGGATCACTTTTGCATACTTATGTTCTTTTCTGTTTTCCAATAACGCAAACGGAACGCTTCCGTTAAGTGATATGATCAATGACTCATCGTTTACACATTCAGCGATCTCATCCAGTACGGTTTTGATATCTCCCGGTCTTATACAAAGAAATATCATATCTGCCTTTTCTGCCAGTTCTTTATTAGATACGCATATCGTATATTTATCCGGTGCTTCCAAAATCTTACCCGGCGTCCTGTTCGCCACAAAAAGATGATCATTACTCACCATACCTGATTCGCCGAATTTGCAAAGCAGCATTTTTCCCATACTGCCGTATCCTATGATACCAATCTTCTTATTCATAACTTACCTCCTGTATTTTGTGTGCGAGTTAGGCACCCTGCGATATAAAAAAACCACTTATCCGGATCGATAAGTGGTTTTATATACTTAAACCATATTGAAAAAAGATCTATCGCTTATCCTGATCCGTTATTGAGCACACAATATTAATACCATGCGCGGCGACGGGCACAGCATTGACAGATGACCACTCAATTACAGATACGTGATTAAACATATATTTCCTTTCTCAAAAAAACTTTTTTATATGGTTTCAAAATATACTCTTCATTTCAGTCCGTGTCAAGCAACAATCATCGGGTTCATGTTCTGCTTAATGAAGCACCGCCGCTGTACTTATCAGCAAACTCAGCCTCATCCCAGGTTTCGTAATACTCTAACACATCTTTATCCCCCTCAGATGTCTGATATGTGTACTGAACTCCATTTGAAGATTCAGCTTTTACTTTAAAGCGCCCTTCGGATATTTCCTCATAAATAACGATCTGGTCGGAATGATCCGGAACAAACTCACCATCTTTCAGATGACCGTACTGTATAGCTGTGTCAGTAAACTGTACATGGTATTCAGGATAGGCGGATCCGTCTTCCCCGGAAACTATGGAAGCTGTCTGCCATGTTCCGTCTATGACAGGAAACGGTGTCGCAGTTTCTGTAGCGTCAGCGGTTTCTGCAACGACAGCAGTATCTGTATCATTTGTCTTTCCGCAGCCTGCAATGACAGTCATCATAACCAAGCCTGAAATAAATATTTTGATAAGTCTGTTTTTCATAAATACTCCTATGTGTACTATGTCTATAAATCTTTCAGATATCTCACATCACAGCTAAAATGTTCCGTCTTAACTACCGGCTCATAAACTCTGTGAAATCCACTCTTCTCATAAAACTTCTGTGCGCCCGTCATACTCTCAAGTGTTTCAAGATAGCACTGTTTGTAATGTTGTCCGGCAAATGCAAGTGCGATCTTCATAAGTCTGCCCGCAACACCGGTGCCGCGTGCTTCTGCAAGCAGATACATTTTCTGCAGTTCACAGATATCATCCGTCAGTTCACCTATCCCGGTACCGCCAACAACCTTTCCCGTCTCATCTTCGGCAACCCAGTAGCATCTGCCCGGAGCAGCATAAATTTCAGAAAACCTTCCCAGGTCAGGATCGGCCCAAGCCGTACCCTCATGATCCCCGCCAAATTCCACAAGGCAGGATCGGATGATATTTTCTATAACTTTATTATCTTTTTTCTCAATTTTTCTGATCAGATAATTCATTAGCTTTTGAATAATATTTCTCAATTGCCGGCCGAGCCGCAACATAATACTTTTCGAGCCGTTTGTCAAAGTGCTTTCCAAAACTCTCCATCATAATAGCATCGGCTTTTTCGAAAGGCATACTGTCCTTGTACACTCGTTTGCTCACAAGTGCATCATAAACATCTGCCACTGCCATGATCCTTGCTTCGATGGGGATCGCATCACCGGAAAGACCTTCAGGATAGCCGGACCCATCCATTCTCTCATGGTGGTAATGTGCAACATTTTCTGCCAGAGTCTTTATATCCTCATCATCCGAATTTTCAAGTATCCTGTGAAGGACCTTTGCTCCTTCGGCTGCATGCATTTTCATTTTGGCAAATTCCTCATCATTATATCTGCCGGGCTTCCTGAGTATGGCATCATCAACGGCGATCTTTCCTATATCATGAAGCGGTGCCACCTTTATGATATTTTCCTTAAACTTTTCCGTCAGGCCAAACTCTTTTACAAATTTCTCATCCTTCATTATCCGGTCCATGAGCATCTCTACTACATCACTGGTGCGGATAATATGACCGCCTGTGGAATTATCACGGCTCTCGACCATCATCGCCATGCTTCTGATCAGATCGTTATGCATCCTCACAATGTCGGCAGTCTTTTCTTTCACCTCTTCTTCAAGATCGGCATTATAACTGTCTATCAGCTTTATATACTTCTGATTCTTTGTGTCATCCGTAATGATAAACTGGTAGCCCTTCTTTTTTCCGTCATCATACAGGTAATTTATATCCACAAGATAAATGCTGTCGTCTTTTTCATAATAGAATTTATCCTGTTTCTCATCATTTTTAAATGAATCCACCCAGGGTCCAAACAACTCTCCTATAGCAGGAACCACGTCCATCCCCCTGTCAACTTCAAGTTTTTGGATATCTTCAATTATCTCTTCTGCAGTCTGATTTGCCCCCAGATAATTAAGTCCCATATCAAATGATACAAATCCTGTGGCACCTGTTTCAGCTATGGAATCGACTGCAGTCTCCGAGACATCATACAAACAGAGCCTGTGCGCGATATAAATATACATTAACTGCGCAAATGCATAAGAAGCGGGTACAAGCTCCAGCTCGGAAACAATGAACTTTGTGGAGAAAAAGCAGATAACACTTGCCATCTCCGGGAGAAACAGGAAAAGAATTATTCTTTGAGAAATATTTTTCTTAACTAATGCAGACCAATATATCGCCGCAAAACTAAAAACGGAATACATAACGATAACTGCATAGAACACAGCATGAACCGGTCCATAAGTCTTAATAACCTCAAAACCTGAGTCAGTCATGCTCCCGACAATCTTCTTGTAGAATAAAGGCCACTCTCCGATCGTAAGCACAAAAAGATATATCACAACACTGCACAAAAAGAAAAACATCTTGATCTTTTTTGGAAGCTTCACCTTGCACATATCAAAAATATTCAGCATGATGAAAAGAAGAAGGAAACAGCCGCCAAAATAGATGATTTTTTGTGAAATGATATAGCCTTCAAGCGTTTTTGCCTGTTCCCTCAGAATATATCCGAGATTAACAACAGGAACAAAAGCAAATATCAGAGAAAAATTGACACTAAAATGCCTGTGCCACATATAGAAATAAACACCGGAAAGCACCAGAGATATCCAGAATATGCTCACATAGTATATTTCTATGCCGCTGATTCCCATACCTACACCCCACGTTCTTGATCATACCGATCCGTAAGATACTCCCCCCGACTTACAGGGTTATTATAGCAGATAAGCCCGGTTCAATGGGGCGGTCAGCGCAGTTTTTTGATCATATCCTCATAAGTGCAGACGCCTTTCTTATGCCAGCTGCACTCTCCACACACTGTCTCAAAAAGTTCCGGCGTCATCTTATTCTTTAATCGCTCAAGCAGCTCTCTGCTTATATATATCTCTCCGGCTCTACATTCAAGTGCATCGCAGACTTTCATATCCATACCGGAGGCATTATCGTTATCAAGCGTACACCGGCTGCCTGCAGATCCCAGATTCGGACATGCAATGCAAACATCATCCGGCGAAGCAAGAAGCTGCACCTCCTGCTCCGGATCATCAAGTTCACGTACCACCCGGTTCATATTCAGAACAAAATCTTCCGAGTATCCCCTGCCCTCATACAAACGCGTGCATAATAAATGATGTGCTCTTAATTTCATTATAGCTCTTACTGCTTTTCTTTGTTCTTCCATCTGCTCATCTCCTTGTGAGCTTATATTATCCGATACCCGGTATTTATTTCTCGACTATTTTTGTCTTGTTATCTGCTGCGGATCTGATACCTGTTGTAGCTTATTATAGTTATAACAGTCAGCCCCACGATAATGAATGGATATATGAGGGGTGCCGCTTCAATATTCGTAAGCATATGTCCGAAAACAGGCACCAGATGATAATCGTTAAAGTTCCAGCTTCCAAGGAAGGTTACCGGCATGAAGTTCCATATCCTTGCGAGTATCCCAAGGGAATCCGGAATATTCACCATTGACATAAGCCACAAAAGCATCAGGAAGGCAACTACCGGTATTGTACTATGAGTGATCTGTGACAGGCTCATTGCCATCACAGAGAACATGATGCCTATGATCAGCATGATCACTACATAACGAACTAAAGCCTCTCCTATCTCCATATCCATGGCGGACGGTCCCACAAAAAACTGCACGGAAGCTTCCTGTCCGCTTAGTCCTGAAATAGCGAATTCCGTACCCACACAGGCTGCAAGGAGTATCAGTGTCTCAACAAATCCCACGGTTACTCCGGCCAGCATCTTTGCCGCCATCAGTCTCTTTTTCCCGTTTATCGATGAGAAAATGATCGAATCCATTTTAAGGTTTACTTCATCAGCAAATACTCCCGACAGTGTGGCAGCTATAGCTATTAATACCAGGATGGATACAGAGTATATTATCGTTGCCGAATCCCCGTAACCATTCTGTATCTCACCATATATCAGCCTGTCAGGGTTATCCGCTCTCCTTTTTTCCCAATAGGCCTTTTCTGCATCCGAAAGATACTGCTCGTTCAGATTATCATCGATCACGCCATTAAAGGTTTTATACAGGTTTTCTTCTGTCATATTATAAGCCTTATCGTAGTTACCTCCCACCATATACAGATAATTAAAAAGCGGCTCATATGTTTTATCCAGGACACTTACTCCGATCGAAACAGTTTCTCCATCCTCTGTTGTGGCTTTCTTAAGCTCAATGGCCTCTCTCATTTCATCAAGCATCGCATCATCGACCACACGTCCTACAAGAGCTTTTTCTTCAGTATTTACGATCTTTTTTCCAGCTATATATTCACCGATATTCATGGCTATCATAAGAACTGTAACGATCGATAATACAACAACCGTAGTCTTTCGGAGAAATATCTTTCTGAGTTCAAAGAGGTACATTGTTCCTAAATTATTCATCATCTGCCTCCATATCCTCATCTTCGAATTTACTCATATAAAAGTTTTCCAGATCTTCGGGTACATCGTTTCTGTCTCCATCCCAGATGATCTGTCCCTCTTTCATCATAAGGACTCTGTCTGCTATGTGTTCCACATCAGATACGATATGCGTTGACAGAAGGACTATACTGTCTTTTGCGAACTCGGCAATCATATTTCTGAACCTGACTCTCTCTTTTGGATCAAGTCCCGCCGTCGGTTCATCAAGGACCAGTATCTTCGGATCATTGAGGACAGCCTGGGCAATACCGAGTCTTTGCTTCATGCCTCCCGAATACCCCTTTATCTTCTTATTGGCCGCATTTTCCAGATTAACTTTTTTAAGGAGCTCAGCCGTCTTTCTTTTAGCTTCTGATCTGGACAAACCTTTGAGTGCAGCAATATACATCAGAAAATCTTTTCCTGTAAAATTCGGATAGTATCCGAAATCCTGCGGCAGATATCCAAGTGCATCCCTGTACATTTCTTCAGAGACATCAACACCGTCAAGGCTGATACTTCCGCTGCTTGGCTTTATCACACCGCATATCATCCTCATCAAAGTAGTCTTGCCTGCTCCGTTTGCACCAAGAAGTCCTATAACTCCGGGTTTTAATGACAACGATATCCTGTCTGTTGCGATCTTACTGTTATATTGTTTTGTTACTCTGTCTAACACAAGTTCCATTGTATTTCCTCACTTTCATTTACATATAAGTACGCTTCTCTGATCAAAACGATCACTAACAGTATCATCAGCGCGAAGCTCGCAAACTCGCCTAAATGAAACGAAGCATATATGTAATTTATACAGTCTGTTAAGGAGAAAATGCTTACGCCGGCCGCAATGGCAATACATCCGAAGATATTCTCATTTGCATGCCATCGTCTGATCAGATTCATACAGGCGCATGATGTGATCATGTATGGAAACACCGAGATCAGAACAGCATTTGAAACAGACACCCCGGCTGTTAGAACAAGCGTAAGAGCTACTATCAAAACCGCTAATATCCCGGCAGTTCCCGAGAGCGTCAGTCTTATACTTTTCAGCATCCTTTTTGACAATCTGGTTGTCAGCTCCAATTCCTCCATTCTGAATTTTGCGGATCTGCCAAGGCCGGCCAGTAGAATGATTGCGGGGAACGGGCTCAGGGATGAGATCACTTTCACATACTCAGGCTTTCCAAAAACAGCCAGATATACGATCACCCCTGTCAGGAAAAGAAGTATAAGAATATACTGTAGCCACATATACTTAAGCTGCATTAATAAAAGAGTCGGGATACTAAGTTTTCTTTTACTATATGCTCTTATAAATCTCTTTCCGCTTTCTGATGGCTCTGTGTGATAGCTGTCATAGAGCATTTTTTTCAATTCTTCATCTCTCATACCGAGCCCTCCAATTCCCTTTTCAAAATGTTTTTTGCCGCCTTAAGTCGCCTGTGAACAGCAAATCTTGACATACCTAATACCTTGCCCGTATCTGTCACAGACAATCCGCTGACGTAGCAGAGCAGAACTATTTCCCTGTCTTCCGGTGACAGACACTGCATTGCCTGTTCCACGATCGCCCTGTTTACGGATGTTTCCTCGATATTTACACTGTCGTCTGTTGCATTCTCCAAAACTGAATCATCATCGGGCAGTTCTTCTTTCTTCTTTTTGAAATGATCCATACACAGATTTCTGGCTATCGTGTACAGATAAGGGATCTCCTTATCGATACTTTTGCAGCTCGTTGTCTGCCATAATTTCAAAAAGGCTTCCTGCGTTATATCTTCCGCCTGTTCCCGATTCTTCACTTTTCCAAAACAGTACCTAAGGAGTCGTTCGTATTGTTCTTCTAAATCCATGGATCATTGCCTCCTCATAGATTATAACGATTCAGAACTATAAAGTGTGCGCACATAAAAACAGACCGGAACTTTATCCGATCTGTTTCATTCTTTTATGTCACTCGGGCTTTCTCACATGCCTTGTGATCACGGTCTTTCCGTTAAATGTCACAACTCCTATTATCCTTTTGCCATAGGAAACAACCGGGCCGGCAAACAATATCTGCTTTATCTCATATTCACCGTATTTTGCGGGAATATCGGCCACCGTCAGATTGGTGATGCTGTAATCCTTTGTTTTGCCCACATATCCCATGAGTTTTGCAAAACCGTAAGATACTTTATCGTGATAGTAACCTGCATGTTCCAGATTCACCGCATCACGTAGCGTTCTGTCTATGCCGCCAACAAAGTTCAATATATAGGAAGATTTATAATGATCTTTCATTTTCTTATCAAGTTTCTTCTGTATTTCCTTTGCATTCTGCATAAGACTCTTTGAAGGATCATATTTATGCTCCACGGATGTTCCGGATGCCTGGTTTCCCATCGAACGGTTCTTGTCATGACGATAATCAACCGCATAACCCACATCCATTTTGCCGGATTCCTCAGATATGAGCTTGGCTGTCAGATAAGCTGTATATTTTACTCCGGCCCTCCGGCATTCATCCAGGATCTCTTCCATCTCTTCTTTTTCTATGACCTGTACATCAAGCAATGAAGTCCTGTTTTTCCAATACGCTTCATATGCCTTATCCAGATCATCAAAGTTAAAGACCTTTCCATTCCATCTGCTGTTGTAGTAACGCAGTATCCCTTTGCTGATAGGATCAAGTTTCTTTTCTGTTTCAGCTGTACGTATCTCTTTAAATTCCTTTGTGCCTCCGGAAAGGAAAGTCATAAAGTCTTCAATGAAATACAAAACAGATTTTCCGTCACCGCCTAAGTGATGCATCAAAAGAAGGATCGAAGTATCCTCTTCATTTTTCTTTACAAAGGCCCTTAAGAATTCACCCTCTTCAACATGGAAGCGCTTCTTTTCTTCCCGCTGCCTTACAAGATCAAGTTCTTCATCCACCTCTCTGATCGACGACTTGGGTACATCATTATCAACATAATATGCTCTTCCATCCGCTTCCAGAAGGACTCTGGACATGAGGGTCCGGTTAGCTTTGATCGCATTTTCAAATGCTTCTTTGAATTTATCAAACTGATATGTTCCTGCTATTTCTATTTGGAAAACAATGACCATGTTTACATCAAACAACTCGTCACGTTCATAAATGATCTCATGTTTCATATATATTTACCTGTTATCTTCATCCACTGCTTCATTACGATTTTGGTGGGTGTTACCTTTGAATAGAATCTGAACCACTTGGAAAAACCTCCCGGTACAGATATATCTTTTCCCTTTCTGTAATCTTTCAGTGCTGTGGAAACAACCTTGCCTGCACTGATCATTCCTGTATATTTAATGCTCTGTCCATCTTTTTCATGCGGCAGCATATCCGTATCTATCCATCCGGGACACACTGCAGTCACTGTTATCTTCTTCGGAGCCAGTTCCATGGATAAGGCTCTTGATAAATTCTTTAAATACACTTTACTTGCAGAATACAATGCAAGATAAGGATTGGGTTGGAAGGAAGATGCCGATGATATGTTTATGATACCTGAGCCTTCATGCATGTAAGGCAACACCTTCGATATCAGCACTGATGGTATTGTGCAATTCAGATTGCAATAGTTTTCAACTTTTTTGCTATCCATCTTTTCAAAAAGCCCGAAATATCCGGCTCCGGCATTATTTATCAAAAGCCTTACATCCGGCTTTTCAAAAGATAACTTTTCAGATATTATCTCCATGCCGTTATCCAGAAGATCAGCCTGTAACGGCACAGCTTTCTTATATGAAGCAGAAATAGCAGACAGTTTATCTGCATTCCTGCCAATCGCCCATATCTCATCAATATCAGGCCATTCATTAACTGCACGCATGAATTCCATGCCAAGCCCGCCGGTCGCACCGGTAATTATCGCTATTCCTGCCATATTATTTCTCCACCAGTCTGTTAAGTGTTTCTTTTTTAAGCTCCGCCATATTCTTTGAAAACAGTCTTTTCAAGGCATACAGATAAACATTGCCCCAGTAAAGATCTGCCAGATACATTGCATCAGCTTTGATAAAGCTTCCCTCTTTCTGCCCCTGCTTTATGATCTTTGAAAGCTCCTTATACAATTCATCAGCATACATATCCTCTTGTTCGAGAAGCAGCTGCGTTTGAATGGTTATCATTACGCAGTATTCCTCATCATCAGAAAGGTGTTTACATACCTCCTCCGAGATCTTGTCGAGTTTTACCCTTGCAGGCAGCGGCATCTTATTTAAGAGTTTTATCTTTTTTATTTCTTCCTTGTTACCCGCTTTATTTCTTATCTCTTCAAACAACTCTTCTTTTGACTTGAAATACAGATAAATAGTTCCCTGCCCTATCCCTATATGTTTGGCAAGGTCACTTATCTTGGTATCTCCAAAACCATTTCTTGCAAAATACAAAGATGACATCTTAAGTATCTTGTTTCGCATATCACTTCGCATCTGCTTACATTGTTCTTCTGTCTTAGGCATCCTGCAGGTCTCCTCTTTTTAACTGAACGAATATTCATTCATAAACACTATAATATCATTTGCATTATCTGTCAACAAAAAAAAGAGCCGCGCAGGCAGGTGAGTAAACCTGTCAGCACGGCCGATAAACGATAACCTATCCTGCGTTTTACAAAGATCATGACTTTAATGTCTTAAATGAGATACCAAACTCGTCATATTCACTATACTCATAATCATCATCGTCATATTCATCATCAGCTTCATCAGTCCTGTCTTTCCGGTCAACCTTAAGTTCTTTCTTCAGGAAGTCATAGAGTGCCGGTTCAACTTCACTCGCTCTGTCTCCAAAGAAACCTGTAGTTATCTCAACTACGCCGTCTGAAGGGATGCTCATCTTCATAGAAACTATCGCATCTGCCGGTATAAATGAACGCGAAAGATTGGAATTATCAAAGTGCATTATGATCATTTCCTTCGTGCTTTCATCTAACTTTGCAGTTGAAGCGCCCTCTTTATCTTCTGTCTCCACGATATAGGAAAACTTGTAAGTCTGATACTTGGTTCCTTCCGGTTCGAAGAGAACATCAGGATTCTTCTTCTTGATGCACTTATAAAGCGCATTTAACTCACCCGTAAAATAATCCGAATCAAATCCGTATTTGTTGGCAGAAATAATATACTTATTTCCATCAGTCGCTATCGCTTCTATGATATATCTTTCAATCTTTTTGGGACTATCTGTGCCGGTACTCGGTCCGTATTTGTAGTAGCCATATATCCTCTGCACTTCACTATACTTAAGAGCCACCTGCCCCTCATAAGCAGTTCCGCTGTCACTTCGAATACCGATCACCATATTTCCGGTAAGATATATCCTCAGGAATTCAAGCCATTCAGAACCCTTCTCACACGCTTCTCTGTCTATATCCTTAGCGGTTATTTTGCTGAGAGATATAACCTTACGCGAAGATTTCATTTCACTGCAGCCGCCCAGGAAAACGGGTACTGCGATCACTCCAAAAATGATCGCAACCAAACCGATACCATGTGTATAAACATTCCAGAAGTTTATCTTCATATTATTTATGCATACTTCACCAAGTATTTTATCCATAGAATACACAGAAATATCCTGTCCCGTATATTCTTTAGCCTGGGATGCCACATTGTTTCTTCTGTCATTATCGGCAATATATTCAGTCAATCCCTGCACACGATAAGAGCCCGACGTCTCTACTGCTGACTTTATCTTTTCATAATCCTTTTTCTTGATCTCTGCCACTCGATATTCATATCCATCAGTCAGCAGATAGTAATGAGTTTTCTTGTATGCCTTAGCCAGAAGGATCGGGGGTTCGGTAATATCAAAATATACAGCCTTTCCTGCAAGATTTCCCGTATCCTGCAAAACCGTATCGATATGCTGCACATTAATATCTAAAGTTTTCTTCGTAGAGATCAGTCCACTGATTGCTGCCCATATACATAAACCCGTTACGATAGTTCCAAATATAAATACTCCTAACATAACACTGTAGTTGGATCTGATATTTTTATTCTTATAAAACATGATGTCAAAACCTCTCTAATATATTTTGAAACCTTGGGGACGGGGTGACCCTTGGGGACGGGGTTATGGGCTCAAAAAATGAGCCCATAACCCCGTCCCCAAGGGTCACCCCGTCCCCAAAGGTTCATTTTACCATAAAGTGTGCTGAACAAAACATTTATATATTATAACAAAACTACCTCCCGGAATATGATCCCTTAACCCCGTCCCCGAGGGATCAGTTTTTCCTGATATGCTGTTAATTCTTCATTCAATTCTCGGGCTGTTTTGGAGTCCAGTACCCATGTGATCAGGTTTACAAGTGCGTATATGACAAACACACCAACTGCATTAACTAAGGCGATAACAATGTATTCTTTTGTCATTTCTTTTCCGGTAAAGATGACTCCGTCAATAATAATCGCTGTCATGATCGCCCCGATCATCTGACGTATCACATATTCTTTCATTGAGCATTCTTTTTTCTCCGGGAAAAATATACTGGGGATAAGCCCCAATGCCCCATACACAAGAGGATAAATAAACACTTCATATCCAAACCTCTGCTCCGGAGCAAATATTTTTCCCGTAACAAGCATTAAAAGGTTAATGAGGGTAACAACTATAAAATAATTTCTGAAATTCTCTTTGAAATGTTCTTTCATCTGTCCTCACCTCTCAATTTATTCTTAAGGTCTTTTACATACTTCCTCGAAATAATAATTTCCTCTCCATTTTTAAGTTTGCACAAAAAACGTGCATTCACAAATGGCTTGATCGAATCGATCTTCATAAGATTTACGACCAGAGACTTGGATATCCTCACAAAGTGGTGTGGTTCCAGCACTTCCTCCAATTCGTAAAGTCGTTTTCTCGATTCGTAAGTTTCATCCTTAAGATAGAGAAAAGTTTTTTCATCAACAGATTCCGCATAATAGATATCAACGATAGGAATACTGAAAACTTCACCATTCAGTATCCCCTCCAGATTTCCCTGTCTTGATTTGACAAAACCGGTGATCTCCTCTACTCTCTCATCAATTTCGTGACATCCGATCCTTACATATTCATTTTCTTCAGGATGAATAAGTTTTACTTCTACATCCATGGGCTTTTTAATATTTTTCATCAACCTCAAAATCTCCGATCCCTTTTAGATAATGATCATAAAACCTGAGAGTAATCTCGTTAACCTTGTCTATGCAATACTCCGGATCCACGCTGCCCATCCCGAGATTCTTGGCTAAGAAAGGAGAAAACAACGGCAGATCCGTATAGTTCATATGTGCGGAGCCTTCAAAATACGTGGAATAGCCATCTTTTGCGTTATCTAATATGACATTATTTGAATAAGTTAATCCTTCCTCCCGTGCGATGACTCTGTCTGCATGGTGGCTCTCGTTATCAAAACAAAGTAATGGGGTGTCGTAAGGATCCTCATTTACAAGAATTCTCCCATCCTCTATGCCTGTATTCTCTCCAAGCATTGTTCCGTCAAAGTCAATAACTGCTGAGACATCTTCTCTTCTGCCGACGCTTACCGCCGTGGCTCCGCCAAGAGAATGTCCCATCAGACCGATCCTTTCAGTGTCCACACATTTAAGTATATTACTGATCTCTTCTTTTTTGTCATCTGTATAAAACCAGGCATCATCATACGCTGAATCCTTCGATGCCTTTATGATAGTATCGAGAGCAAAATTCATATCTGCCTCCCTTATTTCCATCCACTTGCTTGTAATCTTATATGTTTCTGCTTCTCCTCTGTTTCCCGCATCAAGGGCTGTAGTAAAGAATTCAGGATCAACGATAATTGTTTTACCTGTGGTGTCCTTTGTAAAAAGGGAGTGATAAGGATGCTCAATGCTTACAACAACATATCCGTTACTTGCAAGCTCCATATAAGTGGATGTATTGCTCTCATAGTATCCGAACGCTCCATGACTGAATATGACTAACGGAAGCGAGTGTTCCTTAATATCCTTAAGAGCAGAAGGATAATAGAAATAAACCGGGACCTCCCTGTACGAGCCATCATTTTCATTTGTCTCAAGCCTTGTTTTATCAATAAGTATAGCAGAGCTATCAGCAACTTCATAAGGCCCGGATACAGGCCTTCCTTTATAATCCTTAAACACAAAAGCAGGGATCATGCTCATGGAGATCAACACTACCCCCAAAACCGCAGAAAGGATCATCCAAAGATTTTTCTTCTTATCTTCATTGCTTCGGTTTATAAACCACACGCCCCCTGCGATAAGCGCCCTTATTACCAGCATGAATATAAGTCCTGTAAATCGAAAGCTTAAGTCAATTCCGGGAAGCGCGAGCATCAACAGATAAACAACGATCTGACCCCCACTTACGATCAACCTTTTAAGTGTCCACTCTTTCTTCGTTGCATTTTCTGCTATCTCATAGATCGCAAGCCCTATTTCAGAAACAATAAAAACTGTCCACAAAAGCATTGTCATGATATATTTACCTCCTCAAAACTCTTTATTTTAGTGAGAATATATCTGCTTGGCTTGACAGTTTCAATAGCTCATCAGCTGAAATACACAATGGACGGGTAAGATGCAATGAGCCACTCAAAAAAACAGGGCTGCCTGCAGTTGCAGACAGCCCCGTTTGATGAGCTACTAACTCCGTCCCCATAGGCTCACCCAGTTTAGAAAGGTTCACGAAATAACTTCTATCGTCGCACTTACAGGCGGAAGTCCTTCAGCTGTTATTTCGAGGCTCACCTCTCCTTCCCGGTAACCGGACCTGATGACAGCCGTAGCGCGTCCTCTAAAGCTCGTGGTTTCCCCATCTGTATAATTGTCTTCAGTCACGGGATTGCCGGATCCAAATCCTGCCAGATATGCCGCATCGCCATCTCCTGATCCCTTTACCTCACTTAATTTCGCGCTTAAAGGCAGCTTTGCATCAGGAAGGACATTGCCCTTATCATCCACCACCTCGATCATTACATAACTCACATCATGGCCATCGGCCTTCATACTGCTTTTTTCCACCGTGAGTCTGAGGGCAGCTGCATCTCCCGCCGTAACAAGACGATCCCTGCTCACTTCCCTGCCTCCGGCATAACTTATCGCTTCCACCGTTCCCGGCTCATATACCGTATCAAAGCTTACCGAATCAGGCATGGGGCGCTCCATGCATACGGGCTTTCTTCCAAGTGATTTTCCATTTACGATCACTTCCACTTCTTCTGCATTGGAATAGACCACCAGTTTGACTTCATGGTTTTCAAAACCGGCATAATTCCAGCTTTTAAACACTCCCGGAAAGCCCCACATCGTCATCATTTCGATCTTGCCGAAACTATCCGGATGCATGGAAAACAGATGCGTTTTCTTACTTCCCCAGACCACGCTCCTGTAAGCTCCCTGGGCCATCATGTTTCCGGTGATATCAAAGTCGGCGTCATTGGACGTTCTCCAGGGATAAGGTGAACCTGACGGCGGCATCAAAGACCAGGAGCCTTTCTCTACTAACGGATCTGTTTCGTCCACATAAACAGCCTTGCCGATCCCGGCCTCCCCAAGGTAGTCCCAGGCAGTCCAGGTAAAATCTCCGATCGCATAGGGGAGCTTTTCAACAAGCGGCCAGCGGAAACCGATCTGGACGGCGAAATTCTCCGAACCCAGCATCACGCGCTCCGGGAACATCTCGTGATCACGCTCATAAAGATCTTCCATGTAATTGTAGCCCACAATATCAAGACCATTCGTAAATGGCTCCGTGATCTCCTCCCATTTTCTTTCATACAGACCTTCCGCAGAATTCTGTTCCTGACTCCGCCCTTTGATCAGCGCATCATCCAGGCCGCTCCAAAGCGAGCAGATCCCGTTGCTGACCGGTCTGGTCCCGTCATTTTTGCGGATAGTCTCCGCCAACTGCGTTGCCAGCGTATAACCGTTATTCAAGCCGCCTCTCTCCGGAATCTCGTTTCCGGTGGACCAGATGATAACACAGGGATGGTTTCGGTCTCTCTTTACAAATGCAGTCAGGTCCTGCTCCCAATCCGTTGCAAAGAAATGGCTGTAATCACCTCCGCGTTTTGCGATCCCCCATGTATCAAAGGCTTCATCAAATACGTACATGCCCAGTCTGTCACAAGCTTCGATCATTGCTGCGGAAGGCGGATTATGCGCGGTACGGATTGCATTAAAGCCGACCTCCTTCAGCTTTCGCACCTTTCTTGCTTCCGACTCGTAAAGGGATACAGCGCCCAGCAGACCGTTGTCATGATGAACGCATCCGCCCTTAAGCTTTACTGTTTTTCCGTTGATCCTAAGGCCTCTGACTGCATCGGCAGTGATGGTACGTATACCGAAAAGCGTAGATGCTTCATCAACGGTTTTCTCTTCATCCTCGATAAAATGAGTCCTGTAGACACCGAGATTTGTTAACGTCACTTTGACCATGTACAGATCCGGCTTTTCCACATCCCAGAGCTTTGGATCCTGCACATTCATGGTTAACCTTGCCGTTTCATTCTTTCCCGCATTGATACGGATAACGCGCTTCACGCTGTCTACAACCTTATCGCTGCCCTCTTCTACCAGACTCACTTTCACTTCCGCAAGCCTGTTTTCCGGGGTTTCATTTGCTACTTCCACCTCGTACTCCAGAAAAGCATAACCGTCCGCCACTTCCTTCGTCCTGGCGAACACACCGTCATCTGCGATATGGAGTCGCGGTCCATGGCAGAGACGGACGCCACGATACAGACCGGACCCCGTATACCAGCGGCAGTTCACATACATGCTGGTATTTACGGTGACCATGATCCTGTTCTCTTCGCCAAAAGTCACCAGATCCGTGATATCCACATAAAAAGGCACATATCCGTAATGCCTGCTGCCTGCCTTGCAGCCGTTTACCTCCACCGTCGCATTCATCATGGCGCCATCGAAACGAAGTCCGACGCACTCATTCTCCCATTCCTTCGGGATCATCACATATTTCACATAATTCGTCACATCCCCCACGAAATAGCCGCTGTCAGACGCAGCCGGTGCTTCCTTTCTCACAGCGGTCCCTATCATTCCATCATGCGGAAGGTTTACCTCTTCACCCGACGTTTCTTCCAGCATCGCAAGAGAATCGATAAAGCCTCTTCTGAATGTCCATTTTTCGTCAAGATCGATCTGTTTCATTTCACTCCGTTCCTTTCTTTTGCACCCTTGGGGACGGGGTTAAAGGCTCAAAAAACACTGTTTTTGACAAATCTTACCACCTCATCCTTTATAAAATAATCTTCATGTTTTATTCCGTGAAAGATCTTACACTCTGCTTCCGTATAGCAATCTGCCAGTTTCTGCTGCATGTCCGCATCGAGTGTAGTATCCGAATCTGATCCTATAACCGTAACCGGACAGTTCGTATTCTTTGCATATTGATCCACTCTGATATTGTTCTTTATAAATACCTGCAGCGGGCCAAAGAATATCGGAATTATCTTGTTATACATATCCGCACTTGTCCGATATCCGGATGCCAGGACAAGATGCTTACACTCCCTGACACTTGCCAGATAAGCTGCCATTCCACATCCATAACTATGACCGAAAACATAAATATCTCTGCCCGGATACATCTTCGCAGCATGATCATACAATTCTTCCGCAGCCTCCTGCATTGTTCGCAGGTTCATTTTCCCTTTGCTTTTTTGCGTTCCATAATAATCTACCGAAAGAAAAGGACAATCAAACTGACCACCATACATTCCCACGGTATTATAAGCAATATACATAGAACCGCCAAAAAAGAGGATCACCTTGTCGGCATCCGCATCCAAATTATATCCGTATCCATATAAGGAATCATTGAACTGAATCTCTGCAGGCTCATAAGTAACTTCCTTCAGTTGTCTGTCTCCCTTATAAAAGGAATAGGAAATATACTGCATGATCGCATCCGTCGCAAAAAATGCGATCAATACAAACATTATAATTTTCAGTACAATATATGCAATATTCACTTTTTTCTTCCTCATATGATCATTTTCCGCCTCTTTGCTTCAGCTTTTTTTTTGCCTTTGCACACCATTTCAGATACGCCTCATAAGTTTCGATCCCAAAGGAAACCGAAAGTAGATAATAAATATGATCCTCCTCACCTGATGCTTTCTTCAAGATCTCACTATATGTCTTCAGCAGTTTCAGATCTTTCTGTATCTGTTCCTCAAATACTTCTATGTTATGGATCGAAGTATCTCTGCTTTCAGCTCCGCCAAAAAACAGTTTCAGTATCGTCTCATATTTAAGCTCATTGCTCACCTGCTCTTCTTTGAGCCAGTCTTTAAGCGCTTTCCTTCCGCTCTGTGTGATATGGTAAGAGGTCTTTTCGCGTCCACCCACAGATGTATCACTCTTTGTGATCATCCCACCACTTTCCATATCCTTCAGAGCCGGATATATGTTTCCGAAACTTCCCTTCCAGAAGAAACCGATCGCTCCATCGATCCGCTTTTTTATATCATATCCGGTTAGATCCTCATGATTGAGCAGTCCCAAAATCACCATATCTATTTTTCTTTCACGTGCCATATCATTCTCCTTATATATCTATTTGATATATCTAATTGATACTATAATGCTTTGCTAAAGAATAATCAAGCATTTTTTTCTTTCAGCAACAAAAAAGCTGCCGATGTTTTTACACATCAGCAGCTGTGAGTTCTCTTAATTCCCGTCCCCGATGGGGCAGTTTCGTTTAAGAAGCGCGACTGTTTCAACGTAGTTTTCGTTGATTAACCACTTATAGTACGACTTTAATCTTTCACAGGACAAATCATCTGAAGGTCAAACGGTTCTTCTTCCGCAATTTCTTTTATAGGATTACTTGTCAGGTCACTTCCCATGGCTCTGTAAAATGCAATCGTCTCTTCAGAAGAACAGGCAGATATATACAAAGCCTGCGCACCGGCTTTTCTGGCTTCTGCTTTTCCCGCTTCAAATAATTGTCTGCCAATCCCCTGTCCTCTGCATTCAGAAGATACCTGCATCATATCAAGAATCATGTACGGACCACGAAGTTTCCATAACAGTCCTATAAAGCCGACCACTTTATCATTGTCCAATGCAATGTATGTGATATATTCATCACTGCATATTCTCTTTGCTACAGAACGCTTTTTGTTCAGATCCCAATCTTCGGTATATTTGCATTCTACCAATGCATATTCTCCGTCTATTCTGCGATATACCTTATTTACATCCTGTTTTCTGTTATATGAATCCAATGATCCCAAACTAAAATTAGTTTCTGATAATAATTCAATTTTGATCAAATAATAATTCTCCTTGTATTTTTCATTATTCGGATTGACTTTTTTCCTTTGCCATAGTACTATTCTTGCAAAGGAAATGGGTTTTTTGTCGTGTACAGCCTTACGGCTCAATCGGGTTGCTCGTTTCTTTTTTTATGTCTAAAATATCATATTTCTGACCCTTTCGATCAACGCGATGGTCTCGACGTCATTTTCATTGATTATCCACTTTCCCTCGGGATCAGACATACACTTCCTCCCGGATTTTCCTCATTCTCGACCACACATTATCACCGTAATGTCTAATTCTGTAATTAGGATAATCTGTCCAAAGCGCCTCGTAATCATCCATGACTGACATTTCTGCGTTGACATTCTAAAGATTATGTTGTACCATATGTCCAAAGAAGCGAAGTTTTCTACCGTACAGTTTTTTACTCAAGCGGCGTGCTCGTTTCTTTTTTTATTTGCACAATATCATACAGAAATAATTTACCATTCGCATCACATCGAACCAGCATTCTTGCTCTGAAAATATTGTATCTCTCAATTTCACCAACTTCACTATAAACCGGAATCCCAAACCTTGTATCATATCGATACCATCCGTTTTTTGCTTTATTACCATGACGGTTGCCATAGTCAGGGAATTCTGCCTTCTTATCTGAAATTTGTATTAATTCACCAATTGCAGTTATCACATTAGCCTTTGCCTTCTCATTTGCACCTCTAATAGCTTTTGTATATTTTGAATGTGTAAACTCATCCGGAAAATCTGATCCTATATATACCTTTTCTGCAGTTTCGGCAATCTCATAGTATTCCCCGATATAGTGCATTAATATCTGTTCTATATCATCCCAATTAATCGATCTTCTTGACTTAAATAAAATGTCATTAATCAAGACTATTTTGTTCCCATCCGGATCAGTAACAATGTCAATCTTATTTTTTGCTTTCTTTTTTTCAGCAAAAATCCCCTCAAATTTTATCTGATATGCCAACAGCCTCGGGATATATTCCGGTGGAGTCCTCCGCCCCGCTTCCCAGTCTTCCAATGTACGAACAGGGATGCCCGTATGCTCTGAAAACTCCTTACGTGACATCCCTGTACTTTCTCTCAGTTCTTTTATAGATTTTGCTATATCCATGTCGCTACCTCGCATTGCGTGATTATATTGAAAGCATATCACATATTCGTTCAAATCGCAATGCGTGGTTTTATCGCAATCTATTTATATCAATTGTTTTACGAATGGATTTTCTTCTTTATCCTTAAACAAGCTTCAATATGCATGATCCTTAATATCCAAATTCAAATATGTGTCAATATAGTTTTCAAACCAATCATCCAAATGGAAATGCTTGTCCACGTCATGCAATGGCGGGTAGAATCCCTTAAAGAAAATATCATATGGTTCATCCGGCAATAATCCGGCTTCTTTGAGTTTTCTTGCCTCGATAAAAACCACATGTTCTCCTTATTCCCACAACGTTATTATACCATTAGGCATATGAGTCCTGTTGACATTTTGAACAGTGTTCAATATAATCATTTTGAACATTGTTCAAGGAGACTGGTATGAGCGACATAAAAGAACTTCTTATAGATCAGACAATTGCCCTTATAAAAGAATCAGACGGCAAACCGGAAAGTATTACAGCCAGAGCAATAGCCCAAAGGAGCGGCGTGGCTCTCGGCCTTATCAATTACCATTTCGGCAGCAAAGACAATCTGCTTGCGGAATGCTCCAATAAGATCATAACTGATCTTCTCTGCAGCATGAAGCCGGAGCTTATGAATGCAGAAGACGACGGGCTATCTGATCGTGAGCGTCTGACCGGTTACGCGAAGCAGACGTTTGAATTCCTTTTCGCAAACCGTGCAATAGTTAAGATGTCTATCCTGTCAGACTTCAGATCTTACAGGGCCGACTCCAATTCAGCTCTTACACAGAAAGGTTTTCAGATGGCTTTAAGGGGCAACATCCCCAACAAGAGCAAACGCCTGATATCCTTCAGCCTTGCGTCATCGATGCAGGCTGCTTTCCTCGCGGCAGAAGAGTCCAAAAAAATTACAGGCTATGATCTTAATACCAGAAAAGGCCGCAGTTCTTTTATCGAAGACACGGTCAATATGCTCATGGGAGATATAGTATGAGCAAGAAATTCTTCCCCATTCTCATGCCGCTCAGAAGCATCATATTTATTGCCGTGTTTATCGTTATATCGATGATCGCCGGCAGGAGCTTGTCTGATATCAGCAACACATGGTCAGTCACAGCAAGCGCAGTAAATATCATCACCGCCGCAGCCTTGATCTTCATAACTAAAAATGACGGCGGATTTAAAAAACTGATCAACTATGAGAAGGGCAAAACAGCTGCCAAACAAGCCGTCGGCATGAGCGTACTCATACTCTTTCTCGGTATGGGAGGAATGTATCTGGCAGGTTTTCTCTGCTATGGAAAAATACTTTATGCGCCACCGATGATGATCGCACCGATACCCGTTCCTCTTGCAGTGATCAATCTCATTGTTCTTCCCGGCAGTACGGCGCTTGCAGAGGACAGCATCTATCTCGGCTGCGGAGTAAACACGATCAAAAACAGATACTTATCAATGATCTTTCCGTCTTTCTTCTTTGCACTTCAGCACTGCTTTATTCCGACACTGCCGGATGCAAGGTATATGGTCTACCGTTTCCTGTCATTCCTTCCTCTTACGATAGTTCTTTGCATCATATACAGGAAAAACAGAAACCCGATGCCCATTATGATCGGCCATGCGATCATCGATTTGTTGACAGCCGGACAGATTCTGGCAACATCGGCAATCCCCGGATTCTATGACATGATGATAAACCGATGATCTTCCCCTGTGATTCAGCACTTAGAAAGCCCCCGGAAAATCATTCCGGGGCTTAGTCTGTTTAATTCGTGATTATACAAACCTTACTTTGCATTTTCCTTCAAGATCAATTGCGTCCGGTTTCACTCCGATTGCCTTGCAGACAAGCGTGTCATTATCCCAACTGTCAAACTCAATGTCATCCAGGTCAGGATCATCGCATCTGTATTTTCTGTAGATTGAATGCCAATCATTCGGTTATCTTGTTATACGATGAATCATGATGAGTACACATTTTGAATTGCCAAAGCCGCAAGCATTTTGGCATCTTTCACTTTTGCTTCCTTACCGATCTGACTTCTCCGACGTTTTCGATTATTTGGTTTGACATTTTCCTCCTAGTATAGTATATTTCTCCATAAAGGAAATGGGTTTTTTGCCGAGTAAAGTCTTACGGCTCCAAAGGGGTGCTCGTTTCTTTTTTATGTCTATTACATCATATAAATACTTTTTTCCATCATTAGCATGACGAATTATCATCGATGCATGGAAAATGTTATACCTTTCAATCTCGCCACTCTCATCATAAACCGGCAAAGCAAATCTCGAGTCATATCTATACCAACCATTTTTCGCATTCCAATTATGCTTTTTATCATTATTTTCTCTAAAATGTTTTCCAATAGATATTTCTATCATTTCCGGAATTCCCTGCGTAGCATTTGCTTTTGCTTTTGCTGCAGTACCATTTAATTTTTTCGTATAATTAGAGCCTGTATATTCGCTTGGAAGATCTGAGCCAATATAAATAGCATCTCCTGTTGAAGCAATGATATAAAACTCTCCAACAAATTCTTTCAGATATGCTCTTACTTCCTTCCAATTGATCGATCTTTTCCCCTTAAAACGAATATCGTTTATAATAACAATCTTGTTGCCGTCAACATCCTGTATGACCGATACATTTCGCTTATCTTTGTCTTTCTCAAGCAAGATATCATTTTTCTTATTATTTGTGAGAAGCCCCTCAGATTTAATTTGATACGCCAACAGCCTCGGTACGTATTCCGGAGGAGTTCTCCGTCCCGCTTCCCAATCTTCCAATGTACGAACAGGGATATCCGCATGTTCTGAAAACTCTTTACGTGACATCCCTGTGCTTTCTCTTAAGTCCTTTATAATCTGTGCAGTATCCATATCCATATCACCTCGCAATGCGTTGTTATGATTGCAGTATATCATAGTCAACGTTTATTCGCAATGCGTGGTCAATTCAAATGAATCATACTTCACAGACAATCCAAACGGTTTTTCCTTCTATCTCATCTTTCTAAGACAAATCTGGCGAGCATGACATTACCATCTCTTTCGGTCGATTCTATATGAAAACCGCATTTTTCGGTATAGAACTTTACATTTTCTTTTTTGTCTATGGGTGTCACTAAAGTGAGTTGCTTCCAATCTTCAAGAAATGTCTTCAAAAATCGAATTGCCTGAGTCCCAATTCCTTTGCCTTGAAATTCAGGAACAATGCATAAACAGGCAACCTCATATTCTCCCCTGCCCTGCTTTGTATAGGAAATACAGCCAACCGGTTTCGCATCACAAAGTATGATATGTTTCGGGTGCCGCATAATTGACTCTTCCATCATTTCTTTTGAGTTTCCGTAACCCGGACATGTGCCATATCTTACATAATCGGAATAAAATGATGCATTATAAATATCGATCAAAAGTCCGGCATCTTTCGGAATTGCTTCTCTATATTCTATCTCCATGATTTGTCCTTTCGACTTTCTTACCCATTAGTCTCCAGAGTTACTTCAATATATCCATCCACTTTTTTCCTACGTAAAAGCGCCACCGTCTCTATATTTCCGGTGAAAGGAAACATATCAACCATTCCCCAGCGTTTCACTTCATAGCCGCAGGCTGTTATCATTTCCAGGTCGCGCTGCAGGCTGGTGGGTTTACAGGATATGTATACGAGTTTATCCACGCCGTAGCGCAGTATCTTAAGAAGCGCCTTCGGGTTTACGCCGTCACGGGGAGGATCAAGCACGATGCAATCAGGCTTTTCATCGGTCAGTTCATCAAGGACCTTTAACACATCACCCGCTATGAACTCACAATTGGTAAGGCCGTTAAGCTTTGCGTTCTCCTTCGCTGCTTCCACAGCCTCGGCAACTATCTCCACTCCGGTCACCTTCCTTGCGGCAGGCGCGAGTATCTGTGCTATGGTACCGGTTCCCGAATAAAGGTCAAATACATGAGCTCCGTTTTCACTGCCCGAAAGATAGGTGCGGGCGAGCGAGTAAAGCACTTCTGCTCCAAGCGAATTGGTCTGGAAGAAAGAAAATGGCGTGATCCTGAATTTTAATCCTAACAGCTCTTCTTCAAAATAATCCCTTCCGTAAAGCACTTCCACACTGTCGGCTTTTACCGCATCTGCTGCCGAGTCATTCACTACATGGATTATCCCCGTGATGCTGCCGGAAAGTTCCAGTGCACACAGGCCTTCCTTCCACTCATCATACACAGCAGCCAGACTGTCCGCTTCATATCTGGCATCGGATAACAGTGGTCTGTCATCTTCATGGCCATCTTTGCACTCTGAAGCCGTAACAAGTGCTGTCAGTATCTCACCGGTCTTTGCTGCCTTACGCACCAGCAGATGCCTGAGCAGTCCTGTATGATACATCCTGTGATAGAACGGAAGTTTTTTCTCCGCAAAGAAATTTTTCGTATATTCAAGGATCTTTCCAAAATCCTCATCGGCTATCCTGCAACAGGATGCATCAGCAAGATCATAAAAGCTTCCTCTCTTATGAAGACCAATAGTTAGCGGACCATCCTTATATTCATCGCCGAAGGTATATTCCATCTTGTTGCGATATCCGGTTTCGACCGGGCTTGGCTTAACTCCGTCATACTGCGCGCCTTCAACATAATCCTTAAGAAGTTCTTTAACCTGAGCCTCTTTTATCTTCAGCGTTTCCTCATAAGGGAAGCCCTGATAAAGACATCCGCCGCAAAGCCCCGCCTGCGGGCATATGTCCGAGATCTCGCAGGGTGCTTTTTTTACAACGGAGACCAGATTCCCTTCAGCCCTTCCGTTCCTGGTTTTGGAAATGCGGAATCTGACAGTCTGTCCGGGCAGTGCATTCTTTACCTGCACATATCCTTCATCGCCGTCCGCATCTACGCGCTCGTCATTTACAAATGCAGCGTTTATCTTTACCTTTCCTTTATTCGGAAAACCTATGGATACTGTTTCTCCCTCGCATTCGAGGCCTTTTCTCAATTTCATTTAAATACCTTCACGATCCTTTAATTTTTTAACTGAAAAAAGGCGGGATGAAATGTCCCGCCTTAATTTATTCTTTTAGCGTTAGGACGATCAGTCAGCCTTTGCTGCAGGCTTGGACTCATCCTCTACAAGATCATCATCGTCGAAGAAATCCTCGTCGAAATCATCATCAAAATCATCATCGAAATCATCGAGATAATCAGGTGTCATAAACTTGTAGATCGCAAATGCAACTGCTGCTGCAATAACAACTATTCCGCAAACTATAAGGATGGTCTTGAGGACTTTCTTGTTTGCCTTCTCCTCAACCTCTTCATCCTTTTTCTTTAAAAGATCATTGAGCTTAACTGCTGCCATAACATCTTCTACTTTAGACATATCCAAACCCCGCCTTTCGTTTTTATTATTTGTCATACGTTTTATTCCGTACATAAGGATTTTACCACAGATCTGATTCATAATCTACCTCATTTTTTCCAGTTTGGCGAATGCAGCATACATTATCTTCTGTCCTGCATTGTCAAAATTAACAGTTACCTGATAGTCTCTGGGCCCTTTCTCGATGGCAAGCACTTCACCTTCTCCGAACTTAAGATGCATAACTCTGTCGCCCACTTCATAGTCCGGTTTTGTACCTGCAAGTGTGGCACCTTTTTGTATAACTGAGCCGGACAAACCTCCCGATGCCATAAGAGCTCTGGCATTCTTCTTAAAGATAGGAGCCTGCGGCTTTCCGTCATCTGCGATCTTTCTTTCAGGCATCGATGATCTGTAGGACGATTTATAGCTCGTTCTTCCACCGATGATATTCCCTGAAGGCCCACGTTCAAGCATTTCTTCGGGTATCTCTTTGATAAAGCGGCTAACAGGATTGTACTGCGTCTCGCCCCTAACCATCCTTGCCCTTGCAGAAGAAATGTAGAGCACGTCCTGAGCTCTGGTGATGGCAACATACGCAAGCCTGCGTTCCTCTTCTATATCATCCGGATCGTCGCTGTTTATGGACATATATCCGGGGAATACACCATCCTCCATTCCGCAGAGGAAAACCCTGGGGAACTCCAGACCTTTTGCAGAATGAACTGTCATCAGCATCACACGGGAAGTGTCTTCATCCGCACTGTCCAGATCGGATACAAGCGCCGCATCCTCAAGAAACTGCGAGAGTGTTCCCTCCGGCTCGTCATCTTCAAACTGCCTTAAAGTATTTATAAGCTCGTCAATGTTTCCGATCCTTTCGGAAGCATCATCTGCATCCTCTTCCTTCAGCTCATTCTGATAATCGGTCTCATCAACTATCATCTTAAGAGTCTCTGTAGGTCCGTTCTCTTCAAGACATTTTCTGAAGCTGTCTATAAGATTTACAAAAGCCAGCACCTTCGATGCAGCCTTTCCGAGTCCCGGAATCTCATCTGCCATACCGCAGGCTTCATAAAAACCTAACCCGGCATCGTCTGCAAACGTAGCTATCTTTTCGATCGTAGTGGCACCAATGCCGCGTTTAGGTACATTGATTATCCTTCGTACCGACACATCATCCCTGCCGCTGTCCACGGTCTTTAAGTATGCGAGCATATCCTTTACTTCACGTCTTGAATAGAAGTTCACTCCGCCAACGATGAAATAGGGAACTCCGTCGCGGACAAATCTCGCTTCGAATTCTCTCGACTGTGCATTGGTCCTGTAGAGTATCGCGCAGTCTCCGTAATCTGCGAGGCCTTTGCTCTTTAAGCGCTCAATTTCAGAAACAACACCTTCAGCCTCTTCCGCACTATTGTCGTAGATACTGAAAAATACAGGATCTTCTTCCTCCCTGTCGGTCCAGAGCCGCTTGGGCTTACGGCCGGTATTGTTTGCTATCACTGCATTTGCAGCATCGAGTATATTCTTTGTGCTTCGGTAGTTCTGTTCAAGCTTTACAACCTTTGCTCCCGGAAAATTGCTTTCAAATCCGAGGATGTTGCCTATGTTGGCACCGCGGAATTTATATATGGACTGGTCATCATCACCCACAACGCACAGATTGCCGTGTTCCTTTGCAAGAAGGCGCACCAGTTCAAACTGAGCATTGTTGGTATCCTGATACTCATCGACCATTATATATTTGAATCTGTGCTGATAATTCTCCAGCACCTCGGGACAGTTCTTAAAAAGAGCTACCGTAAGCCTAAGCAGATCATCAAAATCAAGTGCATTATTATCACGCAGCATATCCTGATATAAGTCATATGCCTGACTGATGGTCCGCTTGCTGTAGTCATTCCTGTAGCGGTCCGCATATTCATCCGGTCCTATCAGATCATTCTTTGCATCCGATATTGCACGGAGCACCGTTGATTCACGCACATATTTCGGATCAACGTTAAGCTTTTTCAGCACACGCTTCATCACCGTTTTGGAATCATCGGTATCATATATCGTAAAGTTATTGTCAAAACCTATCTCATGGATATGACGTCTTAATATGCGCACGCATGTGGCATGGAAAGTCTGCACCCATACTGCCTCACAGCCTTCACCCACTATGCGGTCCACACGTTCCCTCATCTCACCGGCAGCCTTGTTTGTGAAGGTGATAGCCATGATGTTATAAGGATTAACGCCGCATTCCTTAATGAGATATGCAACTCTGTGGGTAAGGACTCTTGTCTTTCCGGAGCCTGCTCCCGCAATTATAAGGAGCGGCCCGTCAATATGACCGGCCGCCTCTCTCTGTTTATCATTAAGATTATCCAGAATACTGCTCATAAAACCTCTTTATTTCTTAAGACTGCTCTTCCTGTAGATGATATCCTCTCTGGCAGGTCCGTTTGAAACCATAGTGATGGGATATCCTATCTGCTGCTCTGCAAACTCGATATACTTTTTGCAGTTCTCAGGAAGATCTTCATAATTCCTGATGCCTCTTATATCACACTTCCAGCCGGGAAGAGTCTTGAGCACGGGCTTAGCTTTTTCAAGAAGTCTGGTTACAGGGAACTCTGTGGTTTCCTTACCATCAACCTCATAAGCTGTGCAGACAGGGATCTCATCAAGGTAACCGAGCACATCAAGTACTGTGAATGCCACATCGGTTGTTCCCTGTATGCGGCAGCCATACTTTGAAGCCACGCAGTCAAACCAGCCTACTCGTCTGGGACGTCCTGTTGTTGCACCAAACTCACCGCCGTCGCCACCTCTGTTCCTGAGCTCATCAGCCTCATCGCCGAATATCTCGGAAACGAATGCACCACCGCCGACTGCAGAAGAATAAGCCTTCACAACAGTGATTATCTGCTTTATCTCATAAGGCGGGATTCCTGCGCTTACAGCGCTGTATGAAGCGATCGTATTGGATGATGTGACCATGGGATAAATACCGTGATCGGTATCCTTAAGTGTTCCAAGCTGGCCTTCCATAAGAACAGTCTTGCCATCCTTCAGAGCCTGTTCAATGAATGATGCAGTATCACCGACATAGGGCTCGAGCATTTCCCTGTATTTAACAAGTGTATCAAAAAGCTCATCAACCGAAAGCAGTGGCTTGTGATACAGATGCTCAAGGAGGCAGTTCTTCTGAATGAGTGCCTTCTCAAGTTTTGACTTGATAAGCTCGTCATCGAAAAGCTCATTAACCTGGAAACCGATCTTGGCAAACTTATCTGAATAAAAAGGCGCAATGCCTGACTTTGTTGAACCAAATGCAGCCTTGCCAAGTCTCTCCTCTTCATACTGATCAAAGAGAACATGATAAGGCATTACGATCTGACATCTGTCAGAGATCATGATCTTAGGCATGGGAACACCCTTGCTTGTGATATCTTTAACTTCATTAAAGAACTTGGTCACATCAAGAGCCACACCGCTTCCTATAACGTTAACAGTATTCTGTGAGAACACGCCGCTGGGAAGTGTATGAAGTGCAAACTTACCATAATCATTCTTGATAGTATGACCGGCATTTGCACCGCCCTGAAACCTTACTACTACATCTGCATCCTGGGCAAGCATGTCCGTGATCTTGCCTTTACCCTCATCACCCCAGTTTGCACCTACGACTGCTTTAACCATCACTGATCTCCTTTCAGACCTTTATCTCTCCGCCTGCGCTGATAAGATCCTTTCTCTCATCAAGCACCGGACGAACAAATTCCGCAAGATACTTTTCTACCTGTCTCGGAGCACGGCCCACGTAATCCTCAGGCTTCATACGTTCCATAAGTTCTTCCTTTGTCATTCCGAACATCTTATCCGCTGCTATCAGATCGAGCAGATCATTCTCAAGACCGTCACGCTTAACATGAGCGCCGGCCTGCATTGAAAGCTCTCTTATCTCTTCATGGAGCTCCTGTCTGTCTCCGCCTGCATTCACGCAATCCATCATGATATTCTCGGTTGCCATGAACGGAAGCTCACTCATGAGATGCTTTCTTACAACCTTGTCATTTACGACAAGACCGTCCACAACATTGAGAACCAGCTCAAGTATACCGTCCGTAGCAAGGAAGCCTTCCGCTATGGAGATACGCTTGTTTGCCGAATCATCAAGAGTTCTCTCAAACCACTGTGTTGCCGAGGTGATCGCAGGATTGAGTGCATCAACCATCACATATCTTGAAAGAGATGCGATACGCTCGGAACGCATGGGATTACGCTTGTAAGCCATAGCCGAAGAACCGATCTGATTCTTTTCAAACGGTTCCTCAACCTCTTTAAGATGCTGAAGAAGACGTATGTCATTACTCATCTTGTGCGCACTTGCGGCAATGCCTGCAAGAACGTTCAGCACTCTTGTATCAACCTTTCTTGAATAGGTCTGGCCTGATACAGGGTAGCAGGCCTTGAAGCCCATCTTCTCAGCGATCATTGGATCGATCTTGTCTATGGTTTCCTGATCGCCGTGGAAAAGTTCAAGGAAGCTTGCCTGCGTGCCGGTGGTTCCCTTTGAACCGAGCAGCTTAAGACTGTCCTGAACATATTCAAGATCCTCAAGGTCGATCATGAACTCATTGATCCAAAGCGTTGCCCTCTTGCCGACTGTTGTAGGCTGGGCAGGCTGGAAATGAGTGAATGCCAGAGTGGGCATATCTTTATACTTATCAGCAAAACCGGCCAGCTCTGATATAGCCGAAACCAGTTTCTTCTTAATGAGATTCAGACCTTCATTCATCACGATGATATCTGTATTATCGCCTACATAACAGCTTGTCGCGCCCAAATGGATGATCCCCTTTGCTTTGGGGCACTGCTGACCGTAAGCATAAACATGGCTCATAACGTCGTGACGAACTTCCTTTTCACGAGCCTTAGCCACATCATAATTGATATCATCTTTGTGTGCCTTAAGCTCCTCTATCATCTCATCGGTGATAGCCTTAAGACCAAGCTCCTTCTCTGTTTCGGCAAGAGCGATCCAGAGACGTCTCCAAGTACGGAACTTCATATCCTGAGAGAATACATACTGCATCTCCTTACTTGCATATCTTTCCGATAAAGGGCTTATGTAAGCATCTGTTCCCATTAAAAGATCTCCTTTATTAATTATTCTCCATCAAAGGAAAGCACCGAATAAAGCGGTACATTTCCAAGCAGCTCTCTTCCTTTAAGTGCCGGCAGCTCAATGAGCACCAGAACTCCCGCAACCGTTCCGCCAAGCTTCTCAACCAGCTTGATCATTGCTTCTATTGTGCCTCCGGTAGCGATCAGATCATCCACGATAAGGACTCTGTCACCGGGTTTTATGCTGTCTACATGCATCTCAAGTGTAGCCGTGCCATATTCAAGAGCATAGCTTTCCTCAACCGTCTTCCATGGAAGCTTGCCCTTCTTTCTGATCAGGGCAAACGGTTTTTCCGCATTGTAGGCAATAGGTGCCCCAAATATGAAGCCCCTGGATTCAGCACCTGCGATCACATCAAAATCAAGGTCCTTTACAAGCTCGCTCATTGCATCTATCGCAAGCTTAAAGCCTTTTCCGTCGCCTATAACTGTCGTGATATCGCGAAACTGCACGCCCTCGACCGGAAAATCAGGGATCGTACGTATATATTTTTTAATTTCCTCAGCTTTATCCATATGAGCCTCCCGGGTTTTCACCCCGGATATAATAACTTTTTTAGCCTTTATATTCAAGTGTGCATCTGTTCTTTACTTGCGTTTTATCCGGTGAAGTTGCGGTTCAATAACCACGTCCCTTATAACCGTTCCTTCGGGAGCATTCAATATATACATCACTGCATCCGCCACATCCTTCGGGTGAAGGGCCGCTCCGTCGCTTTCATCAGCACTAAAATCCGCATTCCTGTACAGATCCGTGGCTGTCATCTCAGGCAGTATGCAGGATACCCTTACACCACACTTCCTTGCTTCCTCAAAAATGCTGTCCGTAAAGCTAAGAAGCCCTGCCTTCAGCGCACCGTATGCGGCTCCATGTGTATTTGTCCGGTTCAGTGCCGTGACTGATGCGATATTTATGATACATCCGCCCTTTTGTTTAAACACAGGCAGAAATCTTGAACATAAAAGCATGGGCACTTCAAGATTTACCCTCACCATGCTCTGTATGTCTTCATCTTTTATGCTCTCATGCAGGCCATAATAAGCACAGCCTGCATTGTTTATCAGCACATCAATATCAGCCTGTCTGCAGATATCATCCATACATGTTCTGAAAGCCTTCTCATCCCTAAGGTCCAGTTCGATCTTGTGAAAAAGCGGTGATGATATCTCCTTTTTATACTCCCGCCCTATGCCATACACTTCATGGCCTTCAAGTATCAGGCGCTCTGCCGTCTCAAGACCAATGCCTGAAGATGCCCCCGTAAGCAGCACCCTTCTCTTCTTTATCTCCATCTGAATACCTCTGCATCATGTATGGTGCTTTTGATCATTTGCTCCACAAAACCTTCCATGCGTTCTGCCGTACTCTTTGGATATGCATAATAACCATTATCTTCAATGAACGGATACTGTATAAGTGCTGATCCCGGAAGGAGTTTTCTCATATTCTTAAGATAGCTTCCCGATATCCTGAAGCTTCCCACACTGAAATCCTTGATACTGTTAAGGTCAAGAGCCGTCTTTACTTTTTCAAACATGGCTCCGTATATCTCTTCAAAGTTCCCGGCAAAGATAACGGGATCAAAACAGAGTCTTACCGGAAAGCCTGCTTCCATAGCTGCCCTTACAGCTTTAAGTCTGTCATCTAATAACGGGGTGCCCTGCTCATATTTATTTATGATCTCATCAGGCGATATGGTAAATGCAAATATGACACGCTCACAAACGGGAATGCTTTTGAATATATCCGTTCTGCCGCACTTGGTCCTTATCTCTATGGTAAGATCCTTATGGTTATACGTAAAATCAGCCCATTTTCCTGCAAAACCTGTCATGTCTTCCAAAGGAAGCAGATCCGTATCATAGGATACGCACAGATAAAGCGGATACTCCTTCAACATCTCAAGAGCCTCTGCAAAAATATCATTTATATTCGTAAAGATGCAGAGGTTCCCCGAGGGATACATCCCTTTCAGATAACAATATTCACAGTCATACAGGCAGTTCATGACACATGAAGTGTAGCAGAAATGCTCGTTTCCGAAGGACTGACATACAGGTGCTCCGTCATATATAAGCCTGCCCTTTTTGGACGCGAGTATCAGCGCCTGTGACCTCTTCTGAAGCATTGGATCCTGATGCTTCCTGTTAAACACATCCTTATAATGATCGATGCTTATGACATGTGCTTTGGGAATATGTGAAAGAACACGTTTTACGGTCTCGTCATCTCCTGACAGAAGTTCCTTCTCTATGTATATGTGGCTAAAGCGCTTAGCCACGGATGTGTTTTCCAAGCTCATCAAGCGCCGCCTTCCCTTTTCTTTTATCAGCTGCAGGCAGGAGCCCTGCAGCATACATCTTATCAACCTTTGTCTTTAGATCTGCATCTGCGAGTGCATCATATACAAGAAACTCATGAAGTATATTTTTCATGGCTTCACTGCAATGTATATCCTCCGAAAGCTTTCCCTCATATGCAGCATCAATGCATATTTCAGCCCCATGCTGCATCTCCCAAAAAGCCTTAACCTTCTTAAAAATATCCGTACGAGCCGTTAACACATCTGCTTCACTCCCGGCAAGCAGGAACATAAACATATGCGGTGCGATACTGTCATACAATTTTGCAAAGGCCTCCGTTGCTGCTTCATCTACCACAATTTTACATGAGCCTTTATCCATGCAGTCAGCGCTTATCTCACCATCGTCATATGTAAGAAACACTTCAGGAAGGCCTGTGTCTATCAGCATATCAGGATAGAGCTTATGTTTTCTTTCCCTGCATTGAGCTCCGCACACCTGATAAAGACCGGGATCCCTGGCATCAGTCTTTTTTATATACAGATAAAACACCTGATCATCAAAGACTTCCGGAAGACTATCAGGATATTCAATGATCACAGCATTCATGAGCCCTGCATTCCTCTCACATAAAAGAAGAGATACTGCTGCAGTATCCCCGCATTCTTCCTTCCGGCCAGCACATTCTCGCCGCCGTATTCATTTTCAAATATCCTGTTTATCCATACATCAACTGGTGCAAGATCCACACGGCCATATGCAAAAAGAGCGGTGCAGGAAGCCACCTTTATCCCCACTCCGTACATTCCCATAAGCCTTTCCATCAAAGCTTCATCAGAAAGCCCGTAAAACGCGGTCATATCCGGTGCTTCAAGCACAGCCTGTCTTATATACTTCTCTCTGTAACCGAGCTTAAGAGCCTTCCACTCTTCATCCGAAAGCTTTGAAAGTGCTCTTGCATCCGGAAAAGAATACTCTCCGCTATTACCTATCTTTTTTCCATATCCTCTGCACAATGTGTCCACTGCTGCCGTTATGGCCGGGATATTCTTTCGCTGTGAAATGATAAAACTGATCAGAGTTTCCCACGGTTCCTGCTTCAGTATCCTTATTCCCTTTCCATACTCGGCCGAGCGCATGAGATAATCATCATCCCTGTTTATGCCCTTACGGATCTTCCTGTAATCACGGTCCAGATCAAAATACTCATGCCACACATCAGCAAACTCTTCTTCGCTGCAGCTTATCTCAAACTCATCACGGGAAACATGCTTCATATCAAGCACATGCCCCATATGTACAAAACGGAATGAGTCATCATCTAACGGCTTTATCCTGAAACACTGACCGCTGTCAGCGATCTTCTTCAGATCCAGATCATCCTTTATGCTTACTCTGTTCAAATCATTTACTCCTGTATTGACCATCGAACATATAACGAATCATACTTTGCAACACACCTTACGCATCATATCATAGGCATTTTTATAAGACAAGAAATGTCGGAAGCTCTGTCTCCGAGTTAAACAGTGATTCAAGCTCTGTTGCGGAGAGTTTAAGACGATGCCTTTCCATAAGATCTTCACTGTAATCGTCATAGAAATATGTCGTGTATACCCCTTTCATTTCCTGATGTGTTATCACAGGGATAAGATCCATATCTTCTATGCTTATCTCACAGTCATCGCTCATCGTGATAGTAAATGAGGCGGCCCCTCCAAGTATGCATTCAGGCTTCCCCTGCCCTGATATCATATTACCAAGCGAATAATAGACAGGCATACGTCTGCCATTATCCCCTTCACTGTAATATCCATAAGGTTGCAGCACATGAGGGTGTGAACCGATGACAGCCGAAACACCGGCATCATAAAACACCTTAGTCCACTTTTCCTGATAAGGACTTATTTTGCTGCTGTATTCATCACCCCAATGAACAAATACAATTAGAGCGTCATTATCAGCTTTTATCGATTTCAATTCATTTAAAACACTTTCACCGTCATTTAATAACGACAGATCCGAAGCACTGCATGGCATATTGGAGCCGTAAGTATATGAAGCAAAAGCTATCTTCATCCCATTCTTTTCTATGACACAGCTTCCGGTGTTTTCAGCTCCGATCCCACAGGTCTGTATCCCGTAATCCTTAAGAGCCGCCGCAGTACGCTCCATTCCTTCTTTTCCGAGATCGGCAGCATGATTGGTTGCAAGCGATGCCACATCAAAACCGGCTCTCGCGGCAGCTGCCGCTGTTAATGAAGGGGAAGCAAACTGCGGATAAGCAGCATATGATCCGTCTTCTTTTGCAAACGGTGTCTCTTGAACATAGGCTGCTATATCTGCTTTTTCAGCTTCCTTTATTATGTTTTCAAAAATAAAATCATAATCCTCAGGATCACGTTCAGATGCATATCCGTATATCTGTTCATGAACGATCAGATCACCAAAAGCTAAGAAGCTCAGCTTATTATCCAAATTCTGCTTACTCTCGGTTATACTCATCTCTTTTAAGCCAAAGCCTTCCCAGTCGTAATGAGTCTCCTGTCCGCCATCCAAGGAAGTTAAAACAAAGCATCCTTTTTCCGAAAACGATATTCCGGAAAGTTCAGTCTTTAGCGCTGATGACATCCACTGCGCCTTAAGATAAGGGCCATCTTCTTCTCTTTTTCTGAAAATGAAGATATGCTGCCCGGTCTTTCTGTCATTCTCTTTGACAAAATAAGGAAGGTTCTTTCCGAAATTCCCCTTCTTCCATACCAGAAAAACTATCTCTTCAAGACCGTCCCTGTCGACATCGCAGACAAGCACATCCTGCACCCGCCATTCCTTATCGCTCTGCCAAAGTCTGTCGCCATCAGCGGAATAAATTTCTGTCCTGCCGTTCCTTAAAACCACACGCCCCAAAGATGAAACGATATCCCTGTTCTTAAAATGGCGCCATGAATAAAGCGGAGCCTGTAAGACACTATACTCCGCATAAAAAGCTGCCCCTGCGGCAAGCGCAAGGAGCAGCATAACGATCATCAGTCCTTTGATATTTCTCTTAAACATCTTATTGATCGCGATAGCTTAAAGTCCAGTACGGCTTCTCGATATCCAGACGTTCATGCTCTATATAATTGTAATCTTCATCAAAATCAGCAGCATAACCCATTCCAAATCGCCAATCCGTATCGGTCATTCTTTCATCAGATTCAAACTCATAGAAAGAAAATACCGGACCGCTTGCGATCCTAAGCTTGCCATCTACAGGTACGATCACACAGGCAGTTGAAGGACCTCCTGTAGCACACTCGAGCACTGTCCCATCTCCTGTTGCCACATCCACAACAAGAGCAGCCGGTCTCTCCTGTGTACTGATATAATCATCACCTTCCTGTACGGCATCAGCCCAGAAATGCTCCAGTGTTCCACCTATGCTCCTTATCAGCTCATAATCATCATCAGATATATCTCCGCCGGTAAGTTCCTTCTTTGCTATATCAGCAAGGTCTCCCGAAAGATCCGAAAGCATCAGGAGATTTTCCTTATCGGTATCTGACAGACAGCCCAGGGAGTCCAGCCCGTCGGATGTCTGCTTAAGCATCGCCGAAAGATTTTCAAAGACCTCAGGTTCGGGCTCAACGTATCCTCTGTCGTCGCGTTCAATGATATCCGCTCCGCCCATTTCAGCGATGACCTGCTTGGAATAAAGCACCGTATCATGCTTAAGCTCGGTATAGCTTCCAAGGAAGCCTTCAACACATTTTGCATCCCATGCATCATTTGTCATAAAGAAGGGATATGAATCATCCTTTGACTCAAGCACAGGCATGGCAGTTTTAAACCATGCATTCGAAAGACTGCCTTCCCAAAATGAAGCAGGTGCAGCTGCAAGCTCACTCTTCTGTGCATCAAGGTTTTCTTTATAATCCTCAAATTCCATATTGCCCTGCTCTTCAAGCAGCTCATAAGCTTTTTCCGAACCAAGGGCTGCAGCCACATCAAGTGCATCGGGAAGCATGCGTGCATCACCATTTGGATTCTTTCCTGTTTTGCTGTAGATAAGCTGTGTAAATATTGCGCCGTCAACAGAGAAGCGCTGACCCATAAAGCGGAAGCCTTTATTGGTTACAAGCCTGTCAGTTGCTCCGCCGTCATCCCATGTAGGAACCGAATTGATCATCGGTCCTTTCATGCCTTCGACTTCCGTTTTAAATTTCTCGAGTCCATCCGTATCTTCCGAAAGAGCCTTCAGATCGGTCGTATCAGCAAAGGACTTCTTTACTGCCGGAATATAATCGATATAAGAAAGATCGTCGCTCTCACCTGCAAAGAAAGATGTTACGGAGTATATCCTGTCCCACTTATCCTTAGGTCCGTTCTCGAGTGCGAGCGATATAAGAACGGATGACTTAAGCAGCTCTTCGTCGGATGAAGTGAAATTGATCCTGCCGTACCACATCATCGCACGGAAATATTTTTCAAGCTGTTCATCACCTTCATAATATCCTCTGGGCTTGTACTGACTGTAATCCTCTCCGGGGTCACCTCCAAAAAGAGGTGAAGCCTGTATGCCGCCTGCCTCATTGATCAGTTTGATCTCTTCATCAACAGCTGCTTCAACTTCTGCCGGAACATTGGCGGAATCATCCAGAAGCTTTGCTGCAACCGCAAAGAAACCGACATTCCTTCTTGCCGCATCCTCCCATGCAGTGCCCCCCAGCGCTTCATACTGTTCATTGGAGATCTGCAGCATTTCATTACTGAGTTCGAGCAGCTTTACGGAAAGTTCATCCTTTTCCGTCGTCTTCATAAGATGCATGAAATAAAGATGATACGTATGCAGCATTGAATCAACCGACACAAAATTCGGTACATAGCTGTAGCGGTTACCTTCATATACTTCGAAAAATTCATCCGTATGATCATTAATACCAACATAGAAACCATTTGTTACAAGAAGCTTCTTCTTTATATCATCCAGATAAAACTGATCCGTATTCTCTACATTGGAAAGATCTGCTTCAGGCTTTAACGTAATGGAACTGTCTGACGGAACTATCCTCTCAGCCTTGGCAGAAAAAAGTCTGTCAAGAAGATGCGGCCTTACAACCTGCACTTCTTCTACACTGCTCGTCACTTCGGTCGGCTCCTTTCCGGCTTCGGTATCTTCTGTCACTGCAGGCTTTTCCGTAGCCGCAGGTACTTCCCCACTTCCGGTCTTATCTGCGCATCCCGCAAAAAAAACTGCGCCTGCAGCAGCCGCAGGAATCATCAAACAAAATAGATTTTTTCTCTTCATTGCATTGCTTCTCTTTTCTTTAATATTTCCATAAATTTAACCGTATCAGTTTCCGTATCCTGACCGAATACAGCTGAACCGGCTATTATCACATTTGCACCGGCATCAAGAACATTTGATACATTATTAAGCTTGACTCCTCCGTCAACAGCAATGTCAAGTTCACTGCCTGTCTCTTTCTCATACTCTCTGAGTACTGCTATCTTTGCAAGACAATCCGGCATTATCTTCTGTCCGCCAAATCCAGGCTCTACCGTCATGACTATCACACCGTCACAATACGGCAGGCACTCCTTAATAGCTTCAGGCGGGGTCTTCGGGCTGATCGCCAGACCGGCTTTTTTACCAAGGCTCCTTATGCTCTTAAGGACAGCTATGGGATCCTTTGCTGCTTCGTAATGAACCGTGAGCGAATCGGCACCGAGTTTTACGAATTCCTCAATATACCTTTCCGGCTCCACTATCATCAGATGCACATCCAGAAAAAGATCCGTTCCCTTTCGTACCGATTCAAGTATCGTCATTCCAAAAGAAATAGACGGCACAAACACACCGTCCATCACATCAAAATGGATCCTGTCCGCACCGCCTCTTTTGGTAGCTCCTATTTCCTTCCCCAATTCCATGAAATCCGCCGCAAGTATCGACGAAGAAAGATGATATTTCATGCCTTGTCCCCCATTAAACTAGTATCGTTTTCTGTTTTTGAGTTCCTCATATAAAGCGCAGTAATTCCCATATCTTACTGCTGAAATACTTCCCCCTGCTGCCGCATCCTTAACCGCGCATCCCGGCTCGTGAGTATGCGAACATGCAGCAAACTTACACTTCCCTTCATACGGATAGAACTCCGGATAAAATGCCTTCAGGCTCTCTGCGTCCATATCGGGCACTGAAAATGATGTGAAGCCCGGAGTATCCATTATATATGTATCTTTCTTTCCCTTAACCTTAAAAAGCTCCGAATGTCTTGTAGTATGCTTTCCCCTGCGGGATTTACGTGATATCTCACCTGTCTCCATCTCCGCATCGGGACAGAGCGCATTGAGAAGAGTGGACTTACCGACTCCGCTTGGACCGGCAAGAATGGTCACTCCTTCCGGAAGCATATCATAGATCATAGAGGTATCACCTGTATCCTGCGCCGAAACCGCAAGACATTTTGCCCCGCTGTTTTCGTAAGCATCAAGAAAGGCAGCGATGCCATCTTCATCCTCGAGATCTTTTTTGTTGAAAAGGAGCGTCACAGGGATTTCCTGCATCGACATCTGAATGATAAACGCATCCGTTAGCCTAAGGTTAGCATCCGGATTGCGCATTGCAAACACTATCATTGCACCGTCCGCATTAGCGACTTCAGGTCTGATAAGACTGTTCTTTCGGGGAAGCACCTCTGTGATGCTGCCGATAAGATCGTTCTCATCAGCTACCTGTTCAATGCAGACCTTGTCTCCCACAAGAGGCTTTATTCCCTGTTCTCTGAAAAGCCCTTTGGCATGACACTCAAAAACGCCGGCATCTTCAACATCCACATAATAAAAGCCGCCTACGCCTTTTATTATCCTTCCTGTCATCACTGTATCTTTGTAAAAGGAACCTTGATAGGTTCTGATGATTTCATCTCTGTCACTGTCTGCTGTGTAACATTTCCCGCACCGTCTGTCACAGACTGAACCGTGCTCACAGGGTAATTGATGATAAGCGTTCCGTAAGAAACACTGTCAAGCCCGCTGAGCGTGATCGGCTGAGGGAAAGCATTTGTCTTCACCTGCCATAAAGGTGAAGAAAGGTCCTCCATGTTATAGAGTACGATATTTGCTTCAGACCCCGGAATGTAATCAGGTGGAGCCTGAACGGTATAGCTGCAATTATATATTCCGGGCTCGGGTCCCTTACTCAGACGGTACTTTACCTCGGTTCCCGAACTTACGGTAACTCCGGGGGAATAGTTCTGATAGCATACCTGACCGGCAGCATAGAGCTCACTGTACTCCTGCTCGGTATCTGCTTCATATTCAAGTCCGTTTTCAACAAGAAGAGCTATAGCCTCATCCTCTGACTTGCCTCTGATATCAGGCATATCAACATCCTGCATCTCTTCTCCGAGAGATACGGTGATCGTCACTTCCGTTCCGCGGGCTACACGGCTGTCCTCCTTGGGATACTGTGAAATGACCGTTCCTCTTGCGATCTTGGTAGAATTAGTCTTCTCAACCTTTACATTAATTCCCTCATTTTCAAGCATAACTGTTGCTTCAGCCTGTGTCTTGCCAATGACATTGGGAACATATACACCCTCCGAACCTGAGGAAACGAAAACGGTGACAGGCGTCCCCTTGCCGGCCATACTTCCTTCGGCAAGTGAGATATCTATCACCTCACCCTGTGAAACTTCAGTCGACACCTGATATTCAACAGAAGGCTTAAATCCCGCCGTATTAAGCGCTTCAAGTGCTGCCACCTCGGTTAAGCCCTTAACTTCGGGAACCTGAACCTGCTCTGCAGACTGAATAACATCAGGTTCCTTGGCCTTTCCAAGACTGAAAAGCCCTGTAGCATTACCGACTATGTAGATAAAAATTATACCGACTATTATCGCTGCTGCTACAACTATAACCGTTGTGAGCATCTCAAGTCCTGAATTTGCTTTTGATGATGAGCCCTTTTTCTTTGAAGACTTCTTTGCGGGCTTCTTCTTGTGATTAGCCGAAGACGACTTTCTGTTCTCTTTATTCTTGGAAGGACGGTTAGTCTTCTCAGGCTCACGATAAGTTTCAGGCGGATAAGGATCTGTCGCGTACTGCTCGCCATTATACTTATCTTCGGGATATTCTTCAGCATATCCGTCATTAGCATTTGTCTCTTCAACAGGGTCAAGCTCGTTCTTGAAACGGGCCTGCTTCTTTATCCTCTTGATATCTTCATCCGTGAAATCCCTTGTAGCGCCTGCAAGTTCCTTATTGTTTCTCTTTACAAAATCTTCATCAGGACTGATAAGAGACCTTTTCAGATCCTCTATCAGCTCAGGAGCTGACTGATAACGAAGGTCCGGACTCTTCTCCGTACATTTGAGAACTATCTGTTCAACTGAAACAGGCACTTCGGGAACAAAATCCCTGGGTGAAGGCATGGGCTCCTGAATATGCTGTATAGCTACAGCAACTGTGGTCTCACCATTAAAAGGGACCCTGCCGGTAAGCATTTCAAAAAGTGTGATACCGAGTGAATAAATATCGCTCTTCTCATCGGAAAAACCACCTCTTACCTGCTCGGGAGAAGTATAATGCACACTTCCCATTACATTTGAGGTGATAGTATTGCTGGTAGCAGCCTTGGCTATACCGAAATCGGTAACCTTAACCTTACCTTCTTTGCTTATGATGATGTTCTGAGGTTTGATATCCCTGTGAATGATATGATTGTTGTGGGCGGCTTCAATGCCCCTCGCAACCTGAATAGCAATGCTGACAGCTTCCTTTACGGAAAGCCTTGCCTTCTTTTCGATATACTTCTTAAGCGTGATGCCTTCTACAAGCTCCATCACGATATAACTAAAACCGCTCTCCTCACCTACATCGTAAACATTTACGATATTGGGATGCATAAGCCCGGCAGCCGCCTGAGCCTCCATGCGGAACTTTGAACGGAATTCGGTATTCTCTGAAAATTCCTGCTTAAGTACTTTAATAGCAACAAAGCGATTCAGTTTGTGATCTTTAGCACGATAAACATCGCTCATGCCGCCGGCGCCGACTTTATCAAGAACCTCGTACCTGTCGGCAACCATCATTCCTATCTTTACCATTACTTACCTCTCATCATCCACGCGGATCAGCACTACGGCTATGTTGTCCCTTCCGCCGTTCATATTTGCTGCCGCCACAAGTCTGGACGCTTTCTCCTCAAGCGTCCCGTCCCCGTTCAGTATCCCGGCCATTTCCTCATCGGCAAGCATGTTTGAAAGGCCATCAGAACAAAGGAGCACGATATCCCCCGGATGCATATCCTCCACTTCAAAGAAATCCGCATCGATGCTGTCCATTACCCCGACAGCTCTCGTGATTATATTTTTATCAGGATGGAATCTGGCATCCCTGCGCTCGATCTCCCCCATCCTTATCATCTCTTCAACCAAAGAGTGATCGACTGTTATCTGACGGATCCCCTTTCCATCAGACACATAAAGCCTGCTGTCGCCTATATTTGCGACAGTAAGCGTCTCACCGTCATATGTGCAGGCAACAAGTGTTGTACCCATGCCCGCAAAACTCTCATCGGAAAGGGACTTCTCCCTTACCTTTTTATTAGCGGCTTTCACCGCCTCCGTGATAACCTTTATGGGAGCCTTCTGTTTGGAAAGATTGACAGAAGCAACCATAGTTTCCACCGCAGATTTGGAAGCATACTCTCCGGCTTTATGTCCGCCCATTCCATCTGCGACCATAAAAAAATTCGGGAGCGGTCCTAAAGGTACTTCCGATGTGAAAACATAATCCTCATTTTGTCTGCGCTGTCTTCCGACGTCTGTTACGGAACACGAAGTCACTTTCATAAATTCAGACTTCTCCTTGAATGGGCGTGAGCACAGCCGTGATCTTACGGCAATTCTCTATGTTTACGTCGCAGCTGTCCGCATGCGCCGTCAATATCCCTGCCCATTTCCCTTCTAATAGTAGCATTTATTCCCTTTTTTTCAAGTTTATTTTTAAAGTTAAGAACAACTGTTCGGTCAGGTTCTTTCATTCCTCTTTCGGTAACCGGATTAACCGGTATGAGATTTACATGACAGCCCCTGCTGCCTGCCAGTCTGACAAGACCTGCAATATCCTCATCGGTATCGTTCACCCCGGCGATAAGTGCGTACTCAAAGCTCACGCGTCTACCCGTCTTCTCAAAATAAAGATCCACGGCATCCATCAGTTCCTCTATAGTGAAACGTTCAGCCACCGGCATGATCTTCTTTCTCTTCTCATCGCTTACAGCATGAAGCGAAAGTGCAAGAGTGACCTTAAGTCCCTCTTCGGCAAGCTTCCTTATCCCGGGCACGAGACCACAGGAAGATATGGTAATGTTCCTGCCGCTCAGATCGTATCCCCGCTCATCCGTGATGAGTCTTACAAACCTGACTGCCTCGTCATAATTATCCATAGGTTCGCCTATCCCCATCATAACTATGCTGTCGACTCTCTCTCCGCTCTCGCGTATGACAGAATAAACCTGCTCAAGCATCTCTGCCGCTGTCAGGTTTCTTACCAATCCGCCTAAGGTGGAGGCGCAGAACCTGCAGCCCTGTCTGCATCCAACCTGTGATGAAATGCACAGGCTGACTCCATGATGGTATATCATCCTTACGGCCTCAACGAATTCTCCGTCACATAATTTAAAGAGATACTTCCTTGTCCCGTCAGCCTTTGAGACCTGCACTTCTTCCAATTCGTGGACCGTGAGCGAATAGTTCTCCGAAAGCTTTTTCCTGAGTCCTATCGAAAGATCTGTCATTTGATCAAAATCTGTGACGAACCTCTTGTGAAGCCACGAAAAGATCTGCCCGGCCCTGAATGGTTTTTCATCCATTGCCGCAAGCTCTGTCTTCAATTCTTCAAATGTAAGTTCTTTTATATCTTTCATTCTTTTGTAAATACCGAAATAAAAAATCCATCCATTAATGGCATATCTGCCGGCTCTCCTGTAAGGAGCTGAACATGATTGCCTTCACACATTCCGGCAAGAGCCGCCGGAAGTCTGTCCTTTATATCTGCGGCCTTAAGTCCGAAGCTATCGTGATCTTCGAGCACACGCCTGACATTTTCCTCATTTTCCCTGCGACTGACCGTACAGGTCGAAAACACGAGCGTACCTCCGGACTTAACATACGATGTCGCATTCTTAAGTATCTTAATCTGCAGTTCTGCGAGTGAGTCAACATCCGCAGACGTAACTCTGTATTTCAGATCGGCTTTCCTTCCCATTACACCTAGCCCTGAGCACGGAAGATCACATATTACCACATCAGCTTTCCCTGCAAGCTCTTCATTAAAGACAGTTGCATCACCCACCGCTGTCTCTATATTGGAAAGGCCCAGCCTTTCGTAATTTTCATCTATCAATTCAGTCTTTTTTTCGGAAATATCAAAGGCATATACCCTGCCTTCACTCCCTGCAAGTTCAGCTGCAAAACAGCACTTTCCGCCGGGAGCCGCGCATAAGTCTATTACCGTATCACCCGACTTTATGCCTGCTGCCTTTACGGCAAGCATTGAGCTCATATCCTGAACGGCAGCTTTGCCTTCGTTGAACCCGGGAAGCTCCTCCATTCCGGACGTTCCGGAAAGCTCATATACATGCTCGATAAGCGGATTCTTTAAAACTGTGATCCCACTTTCTTTAAGCGCATCAAGCCATGCTGCCTCATCCTCTGCGCGGTATCTCACATTTACTCCGCGCTCTTTTAAAGAAGCCGCTAAAGTATTCTCTGTACGCTCTTCACCAAATGAGATCAGGAACTCTTTCACTATCCATTCCGGAACAGAATATTTTATACTTAAAAATTTTTCCAAAGACTTCTTCTTATCCGGAAGCTTTGTTTCTATTTCATTCCTGCTGCGTTCTGCTGTCCTGAGAACAGCATTCACATAACCTTTTAAGGAGGTGAAGCCTTTTTTGACCGCAAGCTCCACAGACTCGTTCACCGCAGCTCTGGCAGGCACACCGTCAAAAAAATAAAGCTGGCATATACCCATGCGGAATATCACACGTATCGCCGGTCTGCACTTTTTAGCCGGAGTCTTCGAGAAACAGTCTATGCAGTGATCAAGGTATATCCTTCTTTTTATACATTCCGTGACCAGCCTTTTGATAAAAGCCCTGTCACGTCTATCCATATATGAATGCTTCTCCAGTACTCCCTTAAGAAGAAGATCGGCCCTTCCGCCATCCTCTCCTTTTTCTATGCTCATCAGAGTTTCAAATGCGATCTCTCTGCTTTTGTTTTTCTTTACTTCTTTCATGCCTGACCTTCAAACATCATGCCATCCGCGTTCCTAAAACCCCTAAGGAAATCCGAAGTATCCATCTCTTTCTTTCCTTCGGGCTTTATCCTTGTGATCACAAGTCCTCTGTCGGCACATTTCACCACAAGTCTCTTACCGTCAGAAACACATTCACCCGGCTTCTTTCCCTGCATCACATCATCGGAAACAAGGGCCTTACAGAATATAAACTTCTTTCCTCCGGAAAAAGAAAATGCTCCGGGCCACGGGCTGCAGGCTCTTATCTGTCGTTCTACAAATGCGGCATCCTTTGAAAAATCCACACGCCCGTCTTCTTTCGAAAACATATGAGCATAGGTGCTGAGTGCATCATCCTGCTTCACAGGTTTAAGTTCAGCTTTCTCTATCATCGGAAGAGCCTCTACTATCATATCCGACCCCAGAACACAGAGCCTGTCAAACAGAGTCTCTGTAGTTTCATCATCAGCTATTTTAAGTTCCTCCTGCATAAGGATATCGCCCGTATCAAGGCCTTTATCCATCTGCATGATCGTAATGCCGGTCTTTTCCTCACCGTCAAGGATCGCACGCTGTATCGGTGCCGCACCCCTGAGCTTTGGCAGAAGCGATGCGTGTATGTTCACACATCCAAACTTAGGCATGGTAAGTATCTCCTCCGAAAGGATCTGGCCAAAAGCAGCCACAACGAATATATCAGCCGGATATTCTTTAAGCTTTTCTATTTCCTCCGGTCTTTTTATCTTCTCGGGCTGCAGCACGGGAAGACCGTATTTCAGTGCGCACTCCTTAACCGGAGAAGGCGCAGGTTCGCCCTTTCTGCCCTTTGGTCTGTCAGGCTGAGTCACAACCGCAAGCACCTCATGCCCTGCTTTTATAATGCTCTCAAGAGGGCCTACCGCAAAGTCCGGTGTTCCCATATATACTATCTTCATCTTATCCTTCCTCCATACTGCACCGCGATCGCTGTATGTAAAACCAATTACTCCTCATCCTCATCGGGAGAAGCGGTATCCATAAGTTCGCCTTCCACCAGATCCACATAAAGCTTTCCGTCGAGGTGGTCTAACTCATGGCAGATGCAGCGCGCAAGCAGCTCGGTTCCTTCCACCTCCGTGGGCTTCATGTCTCTGTCAAGCGCAACACACTTTACATACGAAGGACGCGTAACTATACCTGTCTTGCCCGGAACCGAAAGGCAGCCTTCATAACCGGTCTGTTCCCCGGATGTCTCAACTATCCTGGGATTTATCAGGCACAGCGGATCCTCTCCTGTTACGTCTATGACAACGATACGCTTGAGCACGCCCACCTGCGGAGCCGCAAGTCCCACTCCGTTAGTTTCATACATAGTCTCAAACATATCATCTATAAGTTCGGATATATGAGGCGTCATTTTCTCAACACTTCTGCACTCCTTGTTAAGAACCTCATCACCTATTTCCCTGATCTTTCTGATTGCCATATCCGTCCTCCTTAAATTAAATCAGATTAAAAGTTTTCTACAGGATCAAAATCAAACTGAAGAGTCACGTCCGGCCCGGAACGAGCTTCCATAAACTGTGCCTGAAGTGCCTCAGCCTGATCTTTTATTTCCGTAAGTTTATCAATATCCGCAGACTTAAAATACAATCCTGTGCGATATATATCCCTTATCCTGCTGATAGCCGCAGGTGCCGGTCCAAGTACCGCTATGCCCTCTCTTCCTTTTGCGCGCTCTGCCATCAGTCCCGCACGCAGCTCTCCGGCCTGCTTATCCTTTGAATAGAACTCAAGCAGCAGCACATGCATGAGAGGCGGATAATCTCCGAGTTTCCTGTAGATTATCTCTTCTTTATAGAATCTTTCATAATCCTGATCGGCTGCTGCCTTCAGCGCATAATGCTCGGGATCGTAAGTCTGTATAAAAACTTCTCCTGCCCTGTCCCCTCGTCCGGCGCGACCTGCCGCCTGCGTAAGCAGGTCAAAGGTCCTCTCCGGAGAATGATAATCACTTGAAAAAAGTGAGATATCTGCTGCTATCGCACCGACTAATGTCACATTCGGAAAGTCGTGTCCCTTCACGATCATCTGCGTTCCGACCATTATATCGGCCTTTCCGTCCGCAAAGAGCGAAAGGAGTTTTTCATGTCCGTCCTTTTCCTTAGTCGTATCGGCATCCATACGGATCACCCTTGCAGAAGGGTACATCTTTTTAAGGCCTGCTTCAACCGCTTCTGTTCCCGCCTTGAAGCCTGATATATATCTTGAGCCGCATTCCGGACAGATTTCCGGCTTTCTTATCGTATGTCCGCAGTAATGACAAACAACTCTTCCGTCTGCATGCTCGGTCATCGACACATCGCAATGCGGGCACTTCATGACATAACCGCAGGATCTGCAGGATATAAACCCGGCCACTCCACGCCTGTTTATAAAAAGCATGGTCTGCTCGCCTTTGATAAGCCGTTCGCTTATGGCATTTGAAAGTTCTCTTGAAAGAAAGCTCTTATTCCCGCTTTTTAATTCCTTACGCATATCAACGATATGCACGGTCGGGAGCACCGCATTTCCAAACCTGTTTTCAAGCTTAAAATATGCATATATGCCCTGTCTGGCCTTGTAGCTGCTTTCGACCGAAGGCGTAGCGCTGCCCATCACAAGCCCTGCGCCCTCACGTGCTGCTATATACTCTGCCACTTCCCTGGCATGGTACTTTGGCATCTTCTCACTCTTATAACTGGTCTCGTGCTCCTCATCTATAACTATGAGACCGGTATTTTTAAACGGAGTAAAAAGTGCAGACCGCGGGCCTATCATTATATCTATATTTCCATTAAGCGCCCGTTCATACTGATCGTATCTCTCACCCGGAGAAAGCTTTGAATGTATGACCGAAACCCTGTCCCCAAACACGGCATAAAACCGCATCAGAGTCTGGAAGGTGAGCGCTATCTCAGGGATAAGGACTATAGCCTGCTTCCCCTTTGAAACAACATCCCTTATGAGTTCCATGTAGACTTCGGTCTTACCGCTGCCCGTAACGCCCTGTATCAGACACGGACGTCTGTCCGTTTTTCCAAGCTCCTCTTTTACGCCTTTTACGACAAGCTTCTGCTCATCAGTTAAATCTATGGAACGTAAGCTGCTTAACGAAAAATCGGCAGCCACAGGATTCCTGTACTGCCTTGTGGTCTCGACCTTTATAAAGCCCTGCTTCTCAAGAGTCTGCGCAACCGAAGGGCTTAAGCTGAATTTGGATACCGCTATGTCTCCCGGTATCACATCTGCTATGAGGAGGGCATTTAACATCCTTATCCTGCCTGCAAATCTCACAGGATTAAGACTTGCTATCTCCGCCCTTATCTCTGCTTCACCTTTATTCCTGCAATAATTCTTAAAACTCTTTTCCTTGATCTTTTTCTTAACGGGAAGAACAGTCTGGAGCGAGTTTATCATTGTGGATCCGTAGCGCCTGTGCATCCAGGATGCAAGCGAAAGAAGCTTAGCTTCAGCGCTCACGGAAGATTCATCCACGGAGAGGATATCCTTTATCCTCGACTCATCAACTGCGGGTTTTTCCGAAAAGCCTACCACATAGCCTTTTCTTTCCCTGTTGCCCGCTCCGAACGGGACCTTTACCTCAGCACCTTCATGAACGCTTTCCTTTAGTTCTTCCGGAACCCTGTATGAAAAAGGGCGGTCCAGCTTCTCCGTTGATATGTCTATTATCACATCAGCATATAAAGGCATTTTCAGAAACTCACCTTCATCCCGCGCTCTGCGCAGATATCCCTCACGAGCTCACGCTCATCCATGTGGTGCTTAACACCCTTTATAACCTGATAATCTTCATGGCCTTTACCTGCAAGCACAATGACATCATCCTTCCTTGCATTGTCGATGGCATAGGCGATAGCATCCTTCCTGTCCGGTATCGTGACATACTCTCCACCGGTCTTCTTCATACCGACCTCTATATCCTTAATGATATCCATAGGATCCTCGTCACGTGGATTGTCACTTGTGATTATGGTCATGTCAGAAAGTCTTCCTGAAACCTCTCCCATCTCAAAACGGCGTTCCTTTGAACGGTTTCCGCCACAGCCAAAGAGCGTGACTATGCGTCCGGGCTCATACTCCCTGAGAGTCTTTAAGAGTGATTCAAGCGCCATAGCATTATGAGCATAGTCGATCATAAGCGTATAATCTTTAGAAACAGGAAGCCGTTCTATACGCCCCTTTACCTTCACATTTTTCAAGGCCTTCAGGACATCATCCTTTTTAACGCCGAAATTGCTGCATATCGTTATCGCTGTGAGCGCGTTATAGACTGAGAACATTCCCGGAAGACATACTTCAGCATCCAGCTCCATCATACCGCAGGTCCTGAAACTTACCCCGAGCATGCCGTCGCTATTCACTAGGTTTATATGATATGCCGTAAGTTTATGTGTATCTGCCTGCTCACTGATACCGGGGTCGCTGTAATTCTTTACACAGAATCCCTCTACCGCACAGAGAGCACCTTCCATCATCTCGGGTGCATACGGATCATCCAGGTTGAATATGCCTGTCCTGCACTGTTTGAACAAAAGCTTCTTGCAGTGCATGTAATCATCAAAATCCTTATGCTCATTCTTTCCGATATGATCCGGACTTAAATTTGTGAAAATTCCGTAATCAAATTCAAAGCCGGCTACCCTTGAAAGCATAAGTCCCTGAGATGACACTTCCATAACAGCGGCCTGGCAGCCGTTCTCAACCATCTCAGCAAAATACTCCTGCACCAGATATGACTCCGGTGTAGTATTGAGTGCAGGTATGAGCCTGCTTCCCGTATCTATCTCTATCGTGCCTATAAGTCCTGTCTTTATTCCGGCATTTTCCAGTATGTCCTTGACCATATAGGACGATGTTGTCTTACCCTTGGTACCTGTGATACCGACAGTCTTAAGCTTCTTTGCCGGATGCCCGAACCAAGCGGCCGCAGCAAAGCCTAATGCACGTCTTGAATCCTTCACCTTAATGAAAACGGCTTCACCCTTTTCTTCCGGTACTTCCTCACAGATGATCGCAGCAGCCTTTTTCTCAAGTGCCTCAGGAATGGCCGAATGACCGTCAAACTTTACTCCCTTAACACAGACAAACAGACAGCCCTGCTCCAGTTTCCTTGAATCATACACAAGCGCTGTTATGTCGGGATCTGCATTCCCGATCACCTGCTCCTTATTAACCTCTTCCAGAATCTCACTGAGTTTCATAGTATTCTCCTCTGAGGGCATACCGCCGACAGATATTTTACCATATTTCAGTGCGGATTTCCTGCAGAATAAATCGGGCATGGGTGATGAAAGCCCCTGCGATAACAATAAAGAAGACTGCCGCGGAAAGTATGCAGCAGTCTTCTATATGAGGGGGGAGATAGTAACGGATTAGCTATCCTGAGTACAATATAAACTATAATTTTGTCCAAAGTATGAACATCTGTGTATTTTTTATAAAACATTATAAACAAGTATATACTAATCTGTTAGTTGTTTATTCTTCTCCCTCTTCTGTTTCTTTCTTTTCTACTTCTTTCTTTTCTTTCTCTTTCTTTTTTGTTTCTTTTTTACCGTTTTCTTTCTTGTCGGTTTCTTTCTTACCGTTTTCTATCTTTTCATTTTCTCTCTTGTCCATCTTGAAGGCATCCGCTTCATCGCCTATTCCTTTTATAAAATCAAACCACGGAATCTTGAACACATATATCCATGCGAGGCATGCAGCCAGAAGAACGATTGCCACCGTGGAACGCTGCACAAAATTATTTTCGGTAAGGGTAAAGAGCTCATTACCGACCTTGCGGGCAAGCGCGATGCTGCCGAATATATTCAGCGTAAGAAAGACCACGAAAGCGTTCCTTCCGATGAAATTAATAACTGATATATTCTCGATCCAGACAGCCAGACACCATACACCGCAGACGACAAGCGACGAAAACAGCATTCCGGGAAGCATACCTTCTGCATTCAGAGTCGCCCATGAAATATTTTTTTGTGTGATCAATCCTAATGCGACTGACACTCCGACCAATAAGAATCCGGGAATGGAAAGCTTTATCTTCCTGTACTTTACCTTTTTGAGATATGTAGAGAAAAATGCTCCAAGACTTATGAAATACATGGCAAACACGGATCTTAAAAATACCATAGCGACCCTTGCGCCTGCTCCCATAAGTGTATTCGCACTGTCCCAGACTATATTGCTGAGTCTGATATTTGCAAACTGTATGGTAGCTGCCACAGCTGCAGCGGTAAATAATGTGATCGGCAGGAGCCCTGACACATTTATCTTGTTTCTAAGTACTGAATATATGACAAACGCAACAAAGGCTGCAGTCAAGAACCAAAGTTCGCTTCCACCATAAAAAGTCACGGTCTCAATTACTGCACTGCGCATATCATCGAGCGACCAACCATAGGATGTGAGCATCATAACCGCATCCGTTACAAGCTTGATCAATGAAAACCAAAAATACGGAACAATAAAGATACGGCAAAGTCTGAGTATCAATGACTTTTCATCAGCTTCTGCCAGTCCTCCTTCTTCAGCCTTTCCTCCCAAAGCCGATAACATCAGCGGTACTGCTGAAAAATACAGTACACCATTCACTGCAGAAGGCATAAGATTGGTATTTGCTGCTGCATATAAGATCACCGCAAGTCCCAGAATGAGATTGACCGGTTTGCCCATCCTTATAACGCTTTCTTCTGATATCTCTTCTCTCTTTCTGTTTTGTCTGTTCTTATTTTTTCCCATACTTATGCAAAATCCTCGATTATTATCTGTATCTTTTTTTCTCCTCTGAACACATTCCACGAAGCACTGTAAGCAGCTGATATGACAGGATTTGTCTTTATACGCTCAAGCAGCCTGTCAGTCTGTCTGAATACAGTCAGATCATATCGTCTGCCATCCTGCATGACCTTAACCGATGCAGCATTTTTCTTTGCTCCGAATACCCTTACATCCTTCACTTCAAGTCCCCTTGTTGCAAACAGGGGCTTGGGATTGCCATTTCCGAATGGCTCCATTATCTCTATCGCATCAAGCAGGTCACTGTTCACGTAGGAAAGAGGAAGCTCCATGTCTATCATCAGCTTACCCCTAAGATCCTCCTCGGTCAGTGTGCTGTTCTCATTAAGACGCCTTCGCATCTCTTCAAGATTTTCCTTCTTAAGCGAAAATCCTGCCGCCTGTGCATGGCCTCCGAACTTGGTAAATATATCAGATATCCTTACCATCTCGGCATACATATCATAGGCTTCTATAGATCTGCCGGAACCCTTAAGCCCATCCTCCGCATTGGTCACCACAAATGCCGGCTTTCCGTACTTTTCCTTTATCCTTCCGGCGACTATGCCGGCTATGCTCTCATGACATTCCGGAAGATACACTACCAAAACGGTATCTTTCGAATACTCAGACGAAGAAAGCTCATCTTCTGCCATCTTAAGAGCCGTGTCCGTCATGGACTTCCTGGATTCATTGATCTCCTTCAGTTCACCGGCTATCCTCATGGCTTCATCACTGTCACGCGCGGTAAAAAGTGAAAGTGCCCTGTCCGCACTGTCCAGACGCCCCGTAGCATTTATGCACGGTCCCAGAACAAAGCCAAGATGGAATGCACTTATGCTCCCTCCCAAAAGACCGTTCACGGCTATCAGCTCTTTTATACCGGGAGCAGGTTCGCTGGCCATAAGCTTAAGTCCTTCGCGGACCGTTGCACGGTTTTCGTCCCTAAGAGGCATTATATCACCTACTGTAGCCATTGCGGCTAGCTGAAAAAGACTTCTCCTGAAAGAAGTATCCTCATAAACAGCTGTATACTGATTGCCCGGTAATCTGTGATCGTAGAGATATGAAATGAATTTATAGGCTATCATTCCTCCGCAGATCTCGGAGAAAGGATAATCACAGTCTTCCTGTTTAGGATCGACTATCGCTGCCGCCTCAGGGAGTATATAAGATCTGCTCCCGTCTGCCTGTTCTTCATAAGGCACCTCGTGGTGGTCTGTGACCACCAGAGTGATGCCGTACTTTGCAGCTAAGGCCGCAGGTCCTGCGGCTGAAATACCATTATCACATGTAAGTATAAGATCAACTTTATCTGCAGCAGCGATACGGATCATCTCTTCGTTCATTCCGTATCCGTCATGTATACGATGAGGTATGCAATAATCTGCATCCGCACCTACTCTCTGCAGTCCTTTCAGAAGGATAGCCGTGGACGTGACACCGTCGATATCATAATCTCCTATGACACGTATCTTCTTTCCTTCTCTGACAGCCTCTGCAACAATATTGCAGGCCCTGTCCATATCTTTCATGAGTCCCGGATCATGGAGAAGCTCGCTTCCTCCGTGAAGAAAAGCTTCTATACCGTTATCCTCTATCCCACGGTTTCTCATAAGTCTGGCTGCGGCCGCAGGGATATGGTGTTTAGCTCCTGTCTCTGTGAAATTCCCGCTCTTTCTTATGAGATACCATGCTGGCATCCGGCATTATCCCCCGTTAGATCCGAATCATTCTGTTACATTTACATTTTCATACATGTAATCCATTGCCTTATTGACAACATAGTTCTGATATACATAGCCCTTGCCGTATCTGTCAATAAAGGCTTCAAGATCAGCAGAACCGTAGCCCTGCTCAGTATAGAACTCTGTGACAGCTTCTTCTGAAACCGTCATTCCCTCGCCCTTGAAGATGCACTGTGCTGCAACAGACATCTTTGTCTGTTCTTCAGCCTCTTCCGTAAGATGAGATGCATATTCATCTTCGCTTGAAAGTCCAAGCAGCTGGTATGGCTCAGAGTATAATGACTGACCGAAGTACTGTGCATACTGCTCCATCTGATCCTGATACTGGCTGTCGAGAACCTTCTCCAGATTTCTTGAATACCTTGTGGGGAAGTTCTTTATAGCAACATTATCTGATACAGCCTTGTTAACTGCCTCTCTTAAGTTTGCCTCATAGTACTTGTCTATGATCGACTGTTTGTATTCCTCAACAGTTGCATATCCGGCACTGTTTGCAGAAACAAGCTCATCTGTAAGCTCAGGGAGATCATATATGCCGTCAACACTTACAGTATACGTAGCAGTCTTGCCTGCTCTGTCTGCATCAACATCATCTGCAGGGAATGTGATATCAACGGTGTAGCTGTCTCCGGCAGCATGTCCCACAAGCGCTGCATCGAAATCAGCACTTATCGTTTCATCACCGATCTTCATATCCTCGCCTTCCTCAGCGGAAGCGTCATAATCAGCACCATCCATTACGGATGAATATCTGAGCTTAACCTTGTCATCTGCATCAGCTGTTCTTGCAGGATCCTCTGAAAGTGATTCGTTTCTCTCAAGGAAATCGTCAATGTCCTTCTGAACTGTTGCATCATCAGGCAGAAGATCAGCCTTTGCAAGTGTCAGAGACTTGTAATCAATTGAAGCATCCCCATCACCAAGTCCCTTAATAAATCCTTCATCTGTAAGGTATCTTGAATAATCAAGTATAGAGTCATACTTCATCATTGCAGAGATCACTATCGCTGCAACGATCGCTACAGGGATAAGCACTGCCCATACTGTGATCATTGCCTTCTTAGCTCTCTGCGCACGTCTGGCGTTTTCAGCGGCAATTCTCTTCTTTTTGGACTTGCTCATTTTTGTATCTTCAACTGCTTCTTTTATATCTTCGCTCTCATCGAGCTCTTTCTTTTCTTTATCGCTCATGATATCCTCCGGGCTAAAATCTGTTTATCTGGCCATCAATCTTCATCATCATCCGGTGAAGGCTGGAACTTCATACGGAGTACATACCAAAGTGCACCTGTCACACATACTGAAGAATAAGTACCGCATACGATACCTAAGATCAGAGGAAGTGCGAATTCTCTGATGGATGAAACACCGAGTATGTAAAGCACTACTACCATGACTACTGTAGTAGCCGATGTGAAAATGGATCTTGAAAGCGTCTGGCTGATCGACTTGTTGACTGTATCTTCAAGTGTATCCTTACGCTTCATAAGCTTCAGATTCTCTCTTATTCGGTCAAATATAACGATGGTCGCATTGATCGAATAACCGACTATTGTAAGCATGCAGGCAATGAATGTTGAACTTACCGAAAGCCTTACTATCGCATAGAAGGTAAGTGTTACAAGCACGTCATGCATAAGAGCTGCAACCGAACTGATACCGAATCTGATATCACTGAATCTGAAAGCAATGTATATGAGCATGCAGATCGCAGCCACGATCAGAGCTTTAAGTGATTCTTTCTTCATCTCACCTGAGATGGTTGAACCAATGGTCTCTGCAGTGATCTGGTTTTCCTGAACACCCTGCTCTGTCTCCATATAATCTATGAATTCCTGTCTTTCATCAACATCAAGTACTCTTGACTTAAAGACAACCTCATTTGTGTCATTTGAGATCTGGTAGGAAACATTGGCATCGCCTGTGATCTCCTCCAGCTTAGGAACTATCTGGTTATCAATGACTTCCTGTGAAAGTGCCTCACCGAAAGCAACAGTTGTTGCAGTACCGCCCTTGAACTCAAGTGAGTAATTGAGAGCATCGCCTGTAGAAGTCTTAAATACAACCATAGCTATAAGACCTGCAGCTATCATTGCAATTGATATACCGAAGAATAAGCCCTTCTTTGAAAGGAAAGGAATAACCTTGTCCTCTTTTGCCTTATCAGCTTCTTTAACACCATAAGACTTTGCATCCTGAACACCAAGTGCATAGAAAGCATTGATGAGAGCTTTTGTGATAAAGAGCGCAGTGAACATTGAAAGCACGATACCAAGAGCAAGTGTGTAACCGAAGCCCTTGATGGTACCGCTGCCCATTGCGATAAGCACTACAGCAGCAATAAGTGTTGTGATGTTACCATCGATGATGGCTGAGAGAGCTTTTGAGAAACCTGCATCAATAGCTCCTCTTACAGATGAGCCTGCCTTAAGTTCTTCTTTGATTCGCGCGAATATGATAACGTTGGCATCGACTGCCATACCTACTGAAAGGATAATACCTGCAATACCGGGAAGTGTAAGTGTAAGCTCAAAAAGGTTTATGAGCAGTATCACAAGGAGTGAATACAGGCACAGACCGATCGAACTTGCAAGACCGGGCATCTTGTAAACAACCATCATGAAGATAATGATGATCACAAGACCGATTATGCCTGCAAGAAGGCTGGTACGTACTGCATCTGTACCAAGCTGTGCGCCTACTACATTCGAACGCAGTTCGTTGAGCTCGAGCTTAAGTCCACCTATACGGATATTCTGTGCAAGGTTCTTAGCTTCTTCAGCGTCAGCCATTCCTGTGATCTGGGCGCTACCGCCTGCGATCTTTTCATTAACATGAGGAACTGAAAGCATCTCACCGTCGTAGTAGATACCGATAGTTCCGGGGATACCGTTCTTGCCGGCAGCCGCACCGGTTGCATCAGCGAAAGCCTTTGCGCCATTTTCATTGAAAGTAAGGCTTACAACGTTCTGAGTCTGGTTGAAATCATCAGTGTAGCTCTGTGCTTCAGAGGAAGCAACATCGGTACCTGTAAGAACTGCATCACCGTTAGCTACGATCTCTTCGATAGGTCTTGTGAGATCATATACTCTCTGGACATGAGACTCATCCTTTCTCTCATATCTTTCCATGCTTCCGTCAGCTCTTGTGACCATATCTCCGGTTTCTTCATCATAGAGATAATCAATACCGCCTACTTCAACAAAGTAGGTGCCATCTTCCCTGTATACCGGATAACCACCTGTCGTGGTATTCTTCTCACCATAGTTGTAGCTTCCATCAGCTGAGCATATGGGGTTTATAAAATAGAGGGATCCGGGACTTCCAAGATCGGAAAGGATCGCATTTGCATCAGTAACACCGGGGATTTCTATGCTGATTCGTCTGTCACCCTCAGGATATACATTTGACTCTGTTGAATACTGGTCAACACGCTTTCTGAGTTTGAAGACCGTATCATCCAGATCGGCCTTTGACGGAGCCGCATCTCCGACAACTTCATAAGTGATGCTCACACCGCCGGCCAGATCGAGGCCAAGCTTTGTGTTCTTTGCCGCAAGATAGGAATCCTCCCCTATACCGTACAGCACAAGATATCCCGCGCCTAAAAGCGCAGCGATCATCACGATTAAAACAATGATCCCGCTCGATTTTTTCATTTCCTGTTTCTCCCTTGATGTATTGCTTTTTATACGTGCTCCGGGCACGCCACCGTATAATACTAAATATTTGAAGCTAAAAAGTCAACATAATTTATCATTCAGCCGCCGACTAGCTTTCCGCCTGTGCGACCTTAAGCATTATTGCACATTCTATCCTCTTGCGCTGCAGTTCACAGCCCACTTTGTATGCCCCGTAGATGTCACCGGTAAAGTGCTGTGAATTGGCCATGCATCCGCCGCTGCAGTAATATCTTGCAAAGCAATTGCTGCAATCGGGCTTTGAATAAACATTGCAGTCATGGAATTTCTTCTGAAGATCCTTCTTCTGTATGCCGTCATAGATCGAACCGAGTTTGTAATCCTCCTGGCCGACAAACTGATGGCAGGGATATATATCGCCCCAGGGTGTCACGGATACATATTCGCATCCCGCCCCGCAGCCCGAAAGCCTCTTGTAAACGCAGGGACCGCCTTCAAGATCTATCATGAAATGGAAGAAATTGAAGCCTCTTCCCTCTTTCCTTCTCTTAAGCATTTCATCCGCGAGGATATCATACTGTTCAAGCAGCACGGGAATATCCTCCTCCGTAAGAGCATAAGGCTCTTCCGGCTGTGCAACGACCGGCTCTACAGATATCTGCTGGAAGCCTTCATCTGCCAGATGAAGAACATCTGCCGCGAAATCAGTATTAAAATGCGTATAGGTTCCGCGTACATAATAATTCATCTGATCTCTTGACTCAGCAGCTTTTTTATATTTAGGAAGTATCTCATCATAGCTGCTCCTGCCATCCCTGAACGGACGCATATTGTCATGCACTTCCTTACGTCCGTCGATGGAGAGCACCAGATTGCTCATTTCCTTATTTGCAAATTCAAGTATGTCATCATTAAGAAGGGTTCCGTTCGTAGTAAGGGTGAAACGGAAACGCTTGTTATGTTCCTTCTCGATGCTGCGGCCGTATGCAACCAGATCCTTTACCACATCCCAGTTCATAAGAGGCTCGCCGCCAAAGAAATCCACTTCAAGGTTATGTCTGTTTCCCGAATGCTTAACGAGGTAATCAAGCGCATCCTTGCCGACCTGATAGCTCATGAGTGCAGCAGGACCGCAATATTCGCCCTTTCCTGCAAAGCAGTACTTGCAGCCCAGATTGCATGCATGTGCGATATGGAGACACATAGCCTTTACTACAGTCTCCCTTTCCATGAATTTATCAACAGCAGATTCATAAACATCCTCAGAAAACAGCATGCCCGAATTCTTAAGCGAAAGTATCTCGGACACAGCCTCTTTTCTGTCGGTATCCATAAGTGAGCCGCCCTCTTTCACTGCGATCTCATCATCGGAAAGACCTGCTTCTATATCCTTTTCAATCTCCGGTATCATATCGTAAACAAGATCATCCACTACATGCACCGATCCGGAATTCACATCGAGTACGATATTATAACCGTGACTTTTATATTCGTGTATCATAATAATTCTTTTCCCTACAATAGAAACAGCGGTCTTGTTTGACCGCTGCTCATGATTTCAATGATTAAAGATCAAAGATCACTTGCCTGTAACTGCCTTCTCACAACTCTGATTTCCTACTGTGCAGGAAGTCTTGCAAGCTGACTGGCAAGAAGTCTGGCACTCACCGCATCCGCCGTTAGCCATGCTCTTCTTAAGATCTCTTGTATTAAGTGTTTTGATATGTTTCATGATAAAATCCTCCTGTCTCCTAATTAAGCGGCATCGCCGCAATCCCGTGTATTTTAGCATAAGTAACTGTTCATGTCAAAGCTCACGAAGAAGCTTCTTCGGTGTCCTTTTTCTCCGGAAGCTTAGCCACAACGGAAAGTACTCTGTTATTCTCGGCCTTTTCCACTTTGAGCAGTGTACCGTCCTCAAGCTTCACCTCTTCGCCCTCCTCCGGAAGCCTGTCATTGAGATGCTCTATTATCACTCCGCTTATCGTATCATAGTCTTCGCTCTCAAACTCGGTACCCAGCACATCATTTATATCATCCAGTTTCATAGTGCCGTCAATGCGGTAACGATTGTCTCCTATCGACTGTATCATCTGCTCCTCATCAGCATCATATTCATCCCTGATATCGCCAAATATCTCCTCGACCATATCTTCAAGGGTTATCATTCCTTCCGCCGCACCGTATTCATTGAGCACGATCGCCACCGGAGCATTCTTCTCACGCATCTCTCCCATGAGTTCGGCGATCTTCTTATATTCATATGTATAGTAGACATCTCTCATCAGATCTCTTATATGAAACTTCGAAGGATCATTTATGAATATGAAATCCTTTACATTAAGAACACCTACTATGTTATCCGGAGATTCGTCATAGACCGGCAGCCTTGTGTACATATGCTCTTTGAACAGCTTCATTATCTCTTCATAAGGTGAATGGATGTCTGCCATTATCATATTGACTCTCGGGACACATATATCTTTCGCACGCGCATCCGAGAACTCAAACATGTTGTGGATCATCTCTTTTTCTTCTGTTTCGATGACTCCCTGACTATGGCTGGTATCAACATAGGAAAGTATCTCACTTTCCGATATGCTCACGATCTTCTTCTCGGGATCTATGCGAAGGAGCCTTAGTATCCCATTTGAAAGCTTATCTATGATAAAAACTATAGGAAACAGGATTATCATCAGAAGATTTATGACCGGCGCAAAGGCAAAAACTATTTTCTCATTATTGAGCATGGCCGAGGTCTTCGGCACGATCTCTCCGAAGATAAGTACAGTCACAGTGAGCATACCGGTAGCGAAGCCCACTGCCCATGAGCCGAATATACGCGTGGCAAGGACAGTCGCAAGAGCTGACGCGGATATGTTCACGATATTGTTTCCGATAAGTATTGTCGAAAGCATCCTGCTGTATTTTGAGAGTATCTTTAGAACAAGAGCGGCCTTTGCCGACCCCTCTTCGGCCTGGTTTCCCAGTCTTACTCTGTTTACGGTTGAAAATGCCGTTTCTGACGCAGAGAAAAAAGCCGAACATGCGATAAGCACTATCAGAATGATTATTCCTGTAAGATCTGTCTGTGTGAACGAAATGTCGGTAAAACTGATGCCGCTCCGTATGGCGGCGTCCGTACTGGCAGGGTCCATATTAGTTTTTAGATTAACCTCCTTGGTTTAAAATATTGTGAATGTTACAAAATATACATTTGTTTGTCAAACTTATTTCTTTTTTATTTCTTTTCCTTTTCGATCCTCTGTCTGACCGATTCATAAGCAAGCACACCTGCTGCCACCGAAGCATTAAGAGAATCAAGCGGTCCGTACATGGGGATCTTTACCGTAAAGTCGCATTTTTCCTTTACAAGACGGCTCACGCCCTTTCCCTCTGCCCCAATAACAAGTCCGAATGAACCTGTCATATCACATCTGTACATCAGGTCACCGTCCATATCGGCGCAGGCAAACCACATGCCTTTTTCTTTAAACTCCTCTATAGTGCGCACCATGTTTGTGACTCTTGCAACCGGAATATGGCTTAAAGCACCGGCTGAGGTGCGTGCCACAGTCGCAGTAAGACCTACAGCCCGATTCTTCGGGATGATCACCCCGTGAGCTCCGGCCTGACAGGCAGTACGGATGATGGCTCCAAGATTATGCGGATCCTCTATTCCGTCAAGGAAGAAAATAAAAGGCTTTTCTCCCTTTTCCTCAGCTGCTTTCAGTATATCTTCAGGCTCTGCATATTCATATGCCGCAGCTATCGCAATGACGCCCTGATGCATCCCTGTCACACTCATATGATCGAGTCGTTCCTTATCAACGAAACGCAGGATCGCATCCTTCTTCTTTGCTTCGCGTTTGATAGTCTGTACGGGTCCGTCATTGCATCCGTCCAGAACATAGATCTTATCTATCACTGTTTCGGAGCGCAGTGCTTCAAGGACAGCATTCCTGCCCTCTATCTGTGATGAGTTTTCATTCCTCTCATTATCTTCAAAAGCTTTTTCATTGTTTTTTCTCATCAAGAAACCTCACTCCTGCTTTTATCAGTTCTTCCGTTCTTTCCGTATCGCCCTTCAGATACAGAAATCCTATAAGTGCTTCAAATCCGGTAGCCTTCCGGTATTCGGAAGGCACCGCATTCTTAGGTATTGTATGACTTTTGGTATTACGACCGCGTTTGAAGACCGCCATTTCCTCTTCGGTAAGCATCTCTGCATCGATATAGTGATCGATGATCGCAGCCTGAGCCGATGCTTTCACATAAGAAATGGTCTTTTTATGCAGCTTCTCTACCTGTTCGTTAGCCTGGTCGACAAGCATGTTCCTGATAAACAGCTCATAATATGCATCGCCCATATATGCCAGAACAAGAGGCGAATACTGGATAGGATCCGTTATGCCCTGTGCCATTTCACGCCTTCCCTGGTATCCTCGATGACAATTCCCTTATCAAGGAGTTCCTGTCTGATGGCATCAGCCTTTGCAAAATCCTTAGCCTTCTTGGCAGCCTTTCTTTCTTCTATCTTCTCGGTAACAAACCTAACGGTCTCCTCATCCTCGCCTGAAGAAGCATCCTTCTTTGATTCCTCTGCCTTCTTTAACAGATCAAGAGAAAGCACTTCATCAAAGCTTGCGATAAGAGCCTTCTTAGTGGCATCGTTCGTCTCTGCCTTGAGGGCATCATATACAACTGTAAGAGCCATTGATGTGTTGCAGTCATCCGTTACCGCATCCTCGAATCTCTTTCTGAACTCATCAAACACGGCACTGTCGACATCTCCATCATCTGAAAGAGCTGCTATACGTTTGATAAGCTTATCAAAAGCCTTTACCTGATTGTCGAGCACATCATATGAAAACTCAAGAGGCTTTCTGTAATGCGACTGCAGGCAGAAGAAACGGTAAACAAGAGGATCGTAGCCCTTCTCCTTAAGGGTGCTTACCGTAACAAAATCACCCGCTGATTTGCTCATCTTTCCGTTCCTGTCTATAAGGTGATGAACATGGAACCAGTAGTTGCACCAGGGATGACCCAGATAGCTTTCGCTCTGTGCCACTTCATTTGTATGATGAGGGAATATATTATCCACGCCTCCGCAATGGATATCCATGTATTCCCCAAGATGTTTTATCGATATGCATGAGCACTCTATATGCCAGCCGGGATAACCATAACCCCAGGGACTTTCCCATTTGAGTTCCTGATCATCAAACTTTGACTTTGTAAACCAGAGTACGAAATCACTCTTGTTTCTCTTATTCGTATCTTCATCAACATCATCCCTGACGCCTACCATCAGATCATCTTCCTCGACAGAACCGTTTGAGAATACGTAATAGTTTTCGAGCTTTGATGTGTCAAAATATACATTCTCGCCTGCCTTATAAGCATAGCCCTTCTCGAGGAGCACCTCTATCATATGTATGAATTCCGGGATGCAGTGTGTGGCAGGTTCAACAACATCAGGCATTGCATTGCCAAGATCCGTAAAATCCTTAAAGAAGGCTTTTGTATAGAAATCAGCGATCTCAAGTACTGTCTTATGTTCACGCTTTGCGCCCTTTAACATCTTATCCTCACCGGTATCGGCATCGCTTGTAAGATGTCCCACATCGGTGATGTTCATGACACGCTTCACATCATATCCGGCATAGCGCAGGCTCTTTACCAGTACATCTTCACATATGTAGCTTCTTAAATTTCCGATATGTGCAAAATGATATACGGTAGGGCCACAGGTATACATGCTGACCTTGCCCTCAACGCGTGGTTTAAACTCTTCTATTTTCCTGCTTTTTGTATTATAAAGTCTCATAATTCTATCTTTCCTTTCGTATCGGAGGACTTTTTTCCTTTTTTCTTTTCGGACTTCTTTTCTGCCTTGTCCTTTTTCTTTTTTATAAGGCAAACAGCCTCGGCAGCTATTCCCTCTTCTCTTCCGGTGAATCCAAGATGCTCCTCGGTAGTGGCTTTAACGCTCACCTGCGAGGAGTCTATACAGAGTGCAGATGCTATATTAGATCTCATATTATCTATATGAGCTGCCATCTTGGGGCGCTGGGCTCTGATAGTCGAATCTATATTTACGATCTTATATCCGCTGTTGTCTATTATCTTTCCAACCCTCTTTAAAAGTTCCATACTGTCAGCACCTTTAAAAGAAGGATCGGTATCCGGAAAGTGCTTGCCTATATCTCCAAGAGCTGCCGCACCAAGGAGTGCGTCCATGACAGCGTGAAGCAGCACATCCGCATCCGAATGTCCCGCAAGACCTTTCTCAAAAGGAATGTTCACACCTCCAATGATAAGAGGCCTTCCCTCTGTCAGCCTGTGTACATCTATTCCGTGTCCTATTCTCATCTCATTCTCCGTTCTCTATCTTTTATACTCAGATCCCAGATCTGAAGTACCTTTAACAAGTTTGCCATGCTTATCATAATATGTCAAAACAGAAGTACTCCTTGCCGGTCTGCCTTTAACTTCCGGCATTACAAATCCGGCATCCTTTAGCATTTCAGCTGCACTATCCGCGGCTTCTCCTTTCGAACCCGAAGCTTCAGCATTGGCTTTGGCAACATCCTCTTCATCATTGCCGTACCATATGACTTTCATGATATTGTCGAAAAGCCCCTTAAAAAAATCTCCGGCCTTTTTGAACAGTTCCGAAAATTGAAAAGTCTGCTCTTCCTTATCATTTACCTTTTCATCATCATTTGAAGTCTCAGTTTTGTCAGTAAGTATCTCTGACTCATAACTATCCGCTGAAGCCTTATTATTTCCGGTTTCCGGCTTTTTATTTTTCCTGCCTGTATTTTCAGCATCGCTTCTTTCCCAGACCACACCTTCCTCATCATGATCAAGCAAAAAAGCCGGCATTTCCTCATCTACTTTCCTGGTCCGGCTTCCGTTTCGGGAATATGTTCCTGTAAGATAAGGTGTATTGTCGACTCTGTTTATCATGTTAGGTATAAGCTGCGCCCCGGATCAGACCGGGCCGCAGTCTTTATTGTTAGTCTTATCACTGGCCCCCGCCAAGGAAGGGATTAGCCGAAGAGAGACCCGTATTTGATCCATGAGAGAGACCATTGGATACAGGACCCTGGGGTTCAGGCTGTCCGCCTCCGTAGAGAGGTGACGCTGCTGCTGTTCCGAAGCCGCCTGTCTCAGACTGATAGCTGGGAGCAAAGTTTATAGCGCTCTTCGGATGTGATACATTTCCGGGCTGCTGAAGTGTCTGTTCAAAGCTCTTGGGTGCAGGCGCCTGACCATAAATCCCATTGCCTGCCTGTGCAGGTGCCTGACCATAAAGGCCGTTGCCTGCCTGTGCAGGTGCGTATACGCCTGTTCCGGGTACCTGACCTGATGCCGGTACACTTCCGAACATCTGAGGTGCCGCAGCAGGTGCAGTTCCGTAAATCTGTGTCTCGGGAGCAGGTACCACCTGACCGGGTGCAGGGATCACGCCCTGTGTAGAAACAGGTCCCTGTGCAGGCTGCTGTGCTGCAGGCATACCGTTAGAATTCAAAATCGATATGCTGCTGCCTGCATGAACCGCAACCGGAACACCGGTATGTGCAACAGGTGCTGCGGAATATGCAGAACTGCGAACGGGCTGATACTGACCGCCGTTTAATGCCTCATTGAGAAGACGCTGCTCTTCCTGTCTCTTTCTCTGCTCGTCTCCTCCTGCACCTATCTTAAACTTTTCAGTACTTCTGAATATATCCTTCTTATCGGGATCATCATAATCGAATGTCATATCACCGATATTGGAAAGTGCGCCACCGGCATTAGCCGTTCCTACTGTTTTTATCTTGGACTCTTCTCTTCGAAGATTGGGAGACTCAAATACAAAATCGTTCTCCATCTTCTTGCGCTCTTCCTCTTCCCTGAGCTTGTCCATGATGCTGGGACCCGTTGCGCCTGAAAGCGCTCCGGCTCCGCTCCTTACCGCAGTCAGGTTAAGCAGAGGAGAATCGAAAAGCTGCTCTCCTGTGCTTGCTGCCTGTAATAGGCCTCCGTTAGGCATATTTATATTGCTTGCTGTATGCGCAGATAAATTCGAATTCTGTGAAGGACTGGCGCTGAAACCTCCTACAGGAGGATCCGCAAGTACATTCGGTGCAACCGGCGGAATCGCAGGTGCTGCACCATAAATCCCACCCGCTGCGGGTGCTGCAGCCTGATAAGCCGGTGCCGGAACAGGTGCTGCTGCAGGAGCAGGCTGTACAGGTGCTGCTACAGGCGCTGTACCATATATCTGTGTTTCGGGAACAGGTGTAACTGCAGGAGCAGGTGAAGGCGTCGCTGCAGGAGCCGTGCCGTATATCTGTGTTTCAGGCACAGCCGCAGCAGCAGCTGCTGCCTGTGCTTCCAACTGTTTAGTCTTATAATCCGGATCATACTCAGGAGCACTCGTTGCCATTACCTTAGGCTTGTACTTCAGAGTATTCTTTACATATTCAGGGGCAGGATGAACGGGTGCTGCCTCTGAATATGCTGCCGGAGCTGCTTCAGGCGCATCATAAGAAGGGGCTGAAGCCTCAGGCTGGTAAGGTGTGGTTCCATATATCTGTGTCTCAGGCACAGGTGCTGCCGCTGCAGCCGGTGCATCATAAGAAGGCGCTGAATTATCAGGCTGATAAGGAGTAGTTCCGTATATCTGTGTCTCGGGAACAGGCGCTGCCGCAGGTGCTGCAGGTGCAGGCGCAGACTTAAGAAAATCAAGTTCAGGCACAGGTGCTGCTGCAGGTGCAGGCGCAGGTCCTCCAATAGGTCCTCCGGCAGGCTTCGGTTTTAAAAAGTCCAGTTCAGGAAGAACAGGCGCACTTGACTTAGCTTCATCATAAGCACTTCCAAGTGATATGCTGCCTGTGATCCCTCCCTTCTTTTTGAGATCCTTAACGTATTTCTTGATATTATACTTGCACCCGGGACAGACTCTGACACTGTCGTCAACTATCCTGCTGCATCCCGGACAAACAATATTGGCCATAATTTAAAAAGCCTCCTCGTTGAAAGATTACACCTTAATATACCCAATAACCCTATCGTTTAGTATATCCGACCGGGTCTAAATAATCAATATACAAATGGGGTCTCAAAATCTCCCCGGACAGCTTTAACTAAAAAATCCCCTCTTTAAAATCAAGGGGGGATCGCTTTAGTAGCGAGAGGGGGATTTGAACCCTCGACACCGCGGGTATGAACCGCGTGCTCTAGCCAACTGAGCTATCTCGCCAGATTCCTTCGTCTGCGTTCGCAGCAGAACGAAGGTTATTATACTCAATACAAACGCACTTGTCAATTATTATTTCAAGGCGTTTCTGTTTTTACAACAATATCATACCTCGGAGCTATGGCAAACTCATCATCCTTTTCCTTCACAGTTGCATCAATAACGGAGCGAACGACCGGTTCATAAAGTTCCTTAACCGTTATCTCCGCAAATTTTCTTGCCGCTGCCCAGGATTCATCATCATTCTGAAACTCGTCCTTAAGTCTCTCTTTTCCGCTCACTGCCAGTTCGTTAGACATCTCGGGAGTGATATTCATCTCACCGAAACTTAAGAAACCGTTTGCCGTATCAAAAAATTCCGTCTCCTCGGGAAGATACTCAACACTGAGTTCCGGTTCGGGAATAGTGATCGTGATGATACGTTTTGTACTGTCGATCTTTATATCATCTGAATCAAGCTGTGACAGATCCACGGTATACTCTGCCTTGCCGTGAAAGATCATCGCCTTCTTCTGACTGAAAACATCCCAGCCAAATGCCCCCTCTTTCTCAGCAACATATGAAGCCGAGCCCTCACGGGTCATGACAATGATCTTGCTTTCCTTTCGTGCTTCCTCAAAGAGTGCGTCTCCGAAATATACATCAACAACATAAGGAACCTTTTGCTGCACTACCACTTCATCAGGCTCCTGCTCATCAAGAGCATCCACGGGATCACTCACATTGACATAATCGGCGATACCGGCACCGGTTTTTCCACCGAAAGGATCCTTGGGCTTCGCAATCTTAACGCCAATTAAAATGCCAAAAATAAGAAAAATCACAACAGCTACCGCGACTATGATCACGGTTTTCTTCATTCCGATGATTTTCCCTTTGATCTTTTCAATATCCATAAAAACGCTCCTTTAAAGGTTAACGTCTCCCTTGACCTTTCCGGACTCTGCGGCATAATAAGCCTTGCCGTCTTCAGGCTTGATATAGATCTTTATATCTCCGGGTTCAGCTTTGCACTTCTTTACGGCATCCTTATGCGCTTTGGCGGCAGTCGCTTTCACATCACACTTTTTTCCTCTGTACTCGACAAAAGTCCTTACCTTCAACTCTGCCATGATATCCTCTCCTTTAATTTACATTTTATCCGGGCACTCAAATCCCAGCAGCTCAATGCAGGTCTCAAACAGCTTAAGCACTCCTTCAAGCAGTGCGATGTAAGCATTCTTCTTTGCATCATCCTCTTCCGCAAGGATCTTGACCTCATGGTAGAATGAATTAAAGTCATTTGCAAGCTTATATGCAAAGGCACATACCCTGTGCGGTGCACGCTCTTCAAAGGCCTGATCTATCATACGTGAAAATCCCGTTATATCCTTGAGCACATCCTTTCCGGCAGCACATGCATTTGCCGCATAAATGATATCAGCACTTGAAACCGCGGACATATCTCCACCGTTTTCCTTAAATCTTGAAAGTATGGATTTGATACGTACCATAGTATAGAGCAGATACGGGCCGGTATCTCCCTCGAACGCAGTGAATCTCTCCGTATCAAATACATAATCCTTGGAAGCCTGATTTGAAAGATCTCCGTATTTAACGGCGGCGAGAGCCGTGATCGCTGCTGTTTTGTCAGCATCCTCATCGGACATATCCTTGTTTTCTTTTATCTTCTCATACATGCCTTCTTTTATCTGGGAAAGAAGGGTTTCAAGACGAAGCACTCCACCGTCACGTGTCTTGAAAGGCTTTCCGCCGGGGCCGTTCATGGTACCGAAGCCGATGAACTCAAGACTTGTGTTTTCCTTTGCAAGTCCGCACTTTCTGGCTGTCCTGAACACCTGTATAAAATGAAGCTCCTGTCTCTTATCCACTACATAAAGGATAGCATCGGGATCAAAATTATCCTCCCTGTACTTGATCGTAGCCAGGTCTGTAGTCTCATAATTCGAAGCCCCATCACTCTTTAAGACTATGCAGGGAGGCAGTTCCTTCTTATCGCTCTCCTCTGCTATATCTACAACAAGAGCACCCTCCGAAAGATGTGCATGGCCGTCTGCTTTCATCTTCTCGACCATGGCAGGTATCATATCATCAACATCAGACTCTCCCATCCAAAGGTCAAAGGAAACATCAAGTTTTTCATAGTTTCGCTTGAGATCTGCTACCGAAACCTTTAAAACCTGCTGCCAGAGAGCTCTGTAGCCCTTCTTTCCATCCTGCAGATCCTTCGTATTCTGAAGAGCTTTCTTTTTGTATTCCTCATCAGTCTTGCATTTTCCGCTGGCTGTGGGATAGATCTCCTCAAGTTCCGAGATCGTAAAAGGAGCTTCTTCGGGATACTCTCCTTCAAAGCTGTCATCAAAATACGGAAGCTCAGGCTTTCTCTCCTTAAGTTCGGTTATTATCTGGCCCATAGGCATTCCCCAGTCACCAAGATGCACATCGCCTATAACCTTATGACCGGCATAACGTGATATACGTTTGATGCTCTCGCCTATGATGGCGGGACGGAGATGTCCGACATGAAGAGGCTTGGCAACATTCGGTCCGCCATAATCAATGACTATGGTCTGCTGCTTTCCTGTATTTTCATAGCCGAATTTATCATCCGAAAGCATTTTCGAAACATAGTCCGAAATATATCTTGCGGAAATATCCAGATTAAGAAAGCCCGGCATTACCGCACTTACCTTTTCAAAAACATCCGAGTTTGAAAGTTCAGCTGCTACAGCCTCAGCTATCTCTATCGGCTTTTTATGATAAAGCTTTGCACCGGACATGGCTCCGTTGCACTGATACTCGCAGAGATCCGGCCTGTTGCTCACGCTCACCCTTCCGAGTTCTTTATCAAAGCCGGCCTTTTCAAATGCTGCTCCGACTGTCTCATTCAATAATTCAATAAACTGCTTCATTTACAATTCTCCTCCGCCTTTTTCTTCTTAAAGGCCTCACGCTCTGCCTTCGAAAAGGCACAGCCACAGTAATCCTGTCTGTATAGCCCATATTCTTTTGATAACTCTATCGATCTCTGATATCCGCCCCGTTTCTTAAAATCCGACGGAAGAAATTCCGATCCGAATTTTTCCGATGCTTCCCGTCCCAGTGCATTCAAAACTGCTGCATTCTTAAGCGGTGATATCGTAAGCGTCGTGGTGAAATAATCAAAACCGTTCTCTGCCGCAACTCTGGCAGTTTCATAAAGGCGCAGCCTGAAACACTTTACACAGCGAAGCCCGCCTTCCGGTTCCTTCTCAAGTCCCTTTACGGCATCAAGAAAATCCCTTATATCATAACGTCCTTCCGCTAATGATACATCTCCATCATAGATATTCACAAGTCTCTTCATCTCGGAAACACGTTTATCATATTCTTCTTTAATGCTGATATTGGGATTGTAATAAAACGCTGTTACGTTAAAGTTCTTTACAAGATACTCAAGACAGGCGCTTGAACATGGCGCGCAGCAGCTGTGGAGAAGGAGTTTTGGACGCTTTCCTTCCTTTTGTAACTCCTTTGTCTTTTTCTCCAGTTCCTCAAAAAAGCCACCGCCTCTTAATTTAAGAAGCTCTTCATCACTCACAGTATTTACTCCTGAATTCCTCACATGGTATAGGCTTTGAATAATAAAATCCCTGCACTATCTTTACTCCGAGGCCCTTTAGAAACTCAACCTGTTCTTTTGTTTCTACACCCTCACAGATAACACCCATACCTATAACATGTATCATTTCAACTATCTTTGTAAGTATCAGACGGCTCTTTTCATCATCGACCGATTTTGAGAAAAACTCCCTGTCTAACTTGACTATATCAAACGGAGCTTCCTTGAGCATATTAAGCGATGAATAACCTGAGCCGAAATCATCCATGTTAAGAGTTACGCCGCTCTCTTTTAACTTCTTCAGCACATCCTTAACATAGTCTTCATCCTCTTCGAAAACCGTTTCGGTTATCTCAAGCTCAACCATATTTCCCTCTATCTTATATTTCTTCAGAATATCCACAACATTATCAAGATAGTCAGGGTTATGCAGCAATACTCTGGACTGATTGACCGACACGGGATAAGCCATTTTCCCCTGCTTTACAAGGCCATTTGTATATCTGCACACTTCTTCGAGCATGTAGAAATCAAGTTTCTCAATAAAACCATTATTTTCAAAAAGCGGAATGAACTCATCCGGCGGTATTATCTTTCCATCCGGCTTGATCCATCTGACAAGGGCCTCTGCTCCCGCCACACGATCATTTATTATATCCCACTTAGGCTGAAGGTAAACCTTGAATTCGCCATCTGCAAGAGCTCTCTGCATCTGCGATTCTATCTGATCCACCCGGTGCATTCCGGCAATGATCTCTTCGGAATAAACCTTACTGTTGTTCTTCTTGTCGCCCTTAAGCATCTTTCTGGCCGCATTTGCATGGTCGATCATAACAGCGATATCCCGCTCATGCTTACGCACCTTATATATACCGGACTTGAAACGTATAGGATACTTGATGCCCTGTCCTCTGGCATCAGCATTCACTGCAGCCCTGTAGGCTTCCATCCTTCCGTCTAATCCCGCGTCATTAACCATCAGTGCAAGGAACTGATCCGCATCCATTCTGACACACAGTTCTTTTTCGCCAAAGCACACTCCAAACTGCTCTATGCATGAAGACAGGAGTGCGTCTGCTCTGGTATGCCCATATGCCTCATTGATATATCTGAAGTTTGATATATCGAAACGATTGATCACAAATGGTAATTCCTTATTATTGTGCATCACATGTTCCGCAAACTCATTAAAGTAATTCACATTGTAGCCGCCGGTTACCGGATCATTATAAGCCAGCCTCTCTGCAGTCATATTTGCACGTCTCGAAGTCTCCCATACATAAATAGTGGACGCGATCATCAATATGGAAACAAGCAGACATGCAAGAGTACTTCTGAAAAGCAGAGGCTTCATCCGCTCTTCCACCAGATCGGAATTATAACAGCTGACAAAATACAGTCTGTCCGCATCTGCGATCGGAGCATACGAAACCTGCATAATATATCCTTCTTCGGTTTCTACCATCAGATAACCGCTTACTCCGTCTGAAAGGCCTCTTGTGATACTACGGACACGCATGGAGATATCTCTTGCCTTTCCGATCTTCAAAACCAGATCCTGTATCCTGAATCTCCTGCCCGGAAGACTTACGACACTCTGGTCCAGATACATTTGATTGTTGCCGGCAAGTATGTAACCTTCTTTGTCCACCAGATATATATCAGCACTTTTCTCGTGTTCACTGAAAACATCCAGGGATAGAAGGGTATCCGCGTTGATAGGCACAAACACATAGCCCTGTATCGACGAACCGTAAAAAACAGGAGACACAGCGACCACATCACAGACTGTCATCTGTTTGACCGCCGCAGGCGCAGTACAGATATGAAGCATGTCTCTCCCATAGGTGATTGTTTCGAAATAACTAAAAAGGTATTCCTGCGGACCGCCGCTATATGCACGCCCGTCAAGAAATACCTCTCCATTGGTATCTATAAAACCTATATGTGAATATTCATTGTAACCGCGGCCGTAATTCTCGGCATCTACGATCCTTGACTGATCTATCGGGTACTGCGAAAGCAGAGCTGCCGCATTCTTTGCTGCCCTGCCCTCTTCCATAAGGAAGCGACTGAACACGCTTGCTTCGATCTCATTCCTTGTCTGGAATTCGTCTATGATATCAGCCCTGTAAGTGGTGGTGACAGAAATGATCATGGTCACACATATAGCGACACAAAGTAACAGGATAATTAGTCCTACACTCATCAGAGCTTTAACAGACCGGTCATTCCTCCTGTTTTTGTATACCTGTCCACTCATACATGATATTGTATCACAGCGTGGTTATATCAACAAGACTTCGAGGCTTGTCTCCTTCCTTTGCCTCAAGGCTTGTAAGCAATGCGCCAGCCGTATCAAGGCTGGTAAGACAATGCACACCGGTCTCGATAGACACACGTCTTATCAGGAATCCGTCTCTTGTCTTATCCCTTCCGTGTGTAGGTGTGTCTATGACAAGATCTATCTTGTGACCGAGTATAAGGTCCATGATAGTAGGTGACTCCTGATGTATCTTGTTCACCTTTCTTGCATGTACCCCTGCCTCGTTAAGAGCATCTGCTGTCGAGCGTGTTGCATATATAGTATAGCCAAGAGCTTCAAAACGTCTGCCTATTCCTATTGCCTCACCCTTATCGGCATCCTTGACAGTAATGATCACCTGTCTGTGTTTCGGAATATCTATTCCCGCTCCGAGGAATGCCTTATAAAGAGCTTCCTCAAAAGTTTCGGCAATTCCGAGCACCTCACCGGTCGACTTCATCTCGGGACCCAGAGATATCTCCGCTCCTCTTATCTTTTCAAAGGAGAACACCGGCATCTTCACAGCTACGCAGCCTGCGTTCTTTGCAAGACCGGGTTCGTACCCCATCTCCCTGATGGTCTTTCCGAGTATCGCACGTGTAGCAAGATCCACAATAGGTATGCCTGTAACTTTTGAAATATAAGGCACTGTCCTTGAGGATCTGGGATTAACCTCAATGATATATACATCATCGCCTATGGCAATGAACTGGATATTTAACAATCCCTTAACATGAAGGGCAAGCGCCAGTTTCCTGGAGTAGTCGATGATCGTCTCTTTGACCTTTTCGGAAACTGTATTGGCGGGATAAACGGATATGGAATCGCCCGAATGCACGCCTGTGCGCTCCACATGTTCCATTATTCCGGGAACCAGGATATCCTGTCCGTCGCATACCGCATCGACTTCCAGTTCCTTGCCTTCAAGATACTTATCTACAAGTACCGGATGTTCCTGTTCGTAGCGGTTGATGACCGCCATGAACTCCTCTATCTCCTTATCCGAAAGAGCTATCTGCATTCCCTGTCCGCCAAGCACATAGCTGGGACGCACGAGCACGGGATATCCCAGACGATTAGCGACAGCCTTTGCTTCTTCCGCTGTATATACGGTTCCTCCGGCTGCTCTGGGTATTCCTGTCTTTTCAAGTATCTCATCAAACAGCTCTCTGTCCTCTGCCGCATCCACATCTGCAGCATCGGTTCCGAGTATCTTTACTCCCATCTTCATGAGAGACTCTGTAAGCTTGATGGCTGTCTGTCCGCCAAACTGAACTACTGCTCCGTCCGGATGCTCGATGTTTACTATGTTCTCAACATCCTCAGGTGTAAGCGGTTCAAAATACAGTTTATCGGCTATATCAAAATCTGTTGAAACAGTCTCTGGATTGTTGTTAACGATGACTGTCTCCCAGCCTTCCCTTGCAAAAGCCCAAGTAGCATGCACGCTGCAGTAGTCAAACTCAACACCCTGTCCTATACGTATTGGGCCTGAACCGAGAACCAGAACCTTCTTCTTGCCGCTTCCGGAATCAGCCGCTTCATCTTCACCTTCATAGCAGCTGTAGTAGTACGGAGTCTTTGCATCAAACTCGGCAGCACAGGTATCAACGGTTTTGAATGCTGCTGTTATGCCATTCTCCTTGCGGAGTGCTTTTATAACCGCCACATCCCTTCCGGAGAATCTTGCGATCACATCATCGGGGAATTCCATCCGCTTTGCTTCTCTTAAGAGTTCGGGTGTAAGGGTCTCGTTTCTTAAACGCTCCTCCATTTCCGTAAGAGATGCTATCTTATCTATGAACCATTCATCAACCATCGTGATCTCATGAATAGTCTTTACTGCTATGCCTCTGCGAAGCGCTTCAGCAATGACCCATATGCGTCTGTCATCGGTCACTTCAAGCCTGTCAAAGAGCTCTTCGCCCGAAAGCTCCGAAAAGTCATAGCTTGCAAGGCTGTCCACATGCTGTTCAAGGCTTCTGATAGCTTTCATGAGCGCACCCTCAAAATTAGTGCAAATGCTCATTACCTCACCTGTTGCCTTCATCTGTGTGGTAAGAGTTCTCTTCGCTGTAAGGAACTTGTCAAAAGGAAGCCTGGGGATCTTTACTACACAGTAGTCAAGTGCAGGCTCAAACGATGCATAGGTCTCGCCTGTAACTGCATTCTTTATCTCATCAAGTGTGTAACCAAGTGCGATCTTTGCCGCAACCTTGGCGATAGGATATCCCGTTGCCTTTGACGCAAGTGCCGAGGATCTGCTCACTCTGGGATTAACTTCTATAACACAGTATTCAAAGCTCTCGGGATGAAGTGCAAACTGCACATTACATCCGCCTGTGATATCAAGTGCTGAGATTATCTTAAGTGCAGATGTCCTGAGCATCTGGTATTCCTTATCGGAAAGAGTCTGAGATGGTGCAACTACGATGGAATCGCCTGTATGCACACCGACAGGATCTATATTCTCCATATTGCAGACGGTGATGCAGTTTCCTGCCGAATCCCTCATCACCTCATACTCGATCTCTTTCCAGCCTGAGATACAACGTTCAACAAGCACCTCTCCTACTCTGGAAAGACGCAGACCGTTTGCAAGAATGTCATCCAGTTCAACCTGATTATGAGCGATACCGCCGCCGCTTCCGCCAAGAGTGAAAGCCGGTCTGAGTACCACAGGATAGCCTATGGAATTTGCGAATTCTTCACCGTCAGCGATATTCTTAACCACCTTTGACGGTGCACAGGGCTCTCCGATGGATTCCATTGTATCCTTGAAAGCCTGCCTGTCCTCAGCCTTAAATATCGTCTCTGCACCTGCTCCGAGAAGCCTTACGTTATGCTCCTTCAAAAAGCCTGACTCTTCAAGCTCCATGCCGAGATTAAGGCCGGCCTGACCGCCCATGTTTGGAAGTATGCTGTCAGGTTTTTCCTTAATTATAAGCTGCTTGAGCGTATCAACCGTAAGCGGCTCAATGTAGACATGATCTGCGATGTCGCCGTCTGTCATTATGGTAGCGGGATTTGAATTTATAAGAACTACCTCAACGCCCTCTTCCTTGAGAGAACGGCAGGCCTGTGTTCCTGCATAGTCAAACTCTGCTGCCTGTCCGATCACTATGGGACCGGAGCCTATCACAAGTACTTTTTTTACATCGGGATTCTTAGGCATTGTGCTTTCCTCCCTTTATCATTTCTGCAAAACGGTCAAAAAGATATGCGGTGTCTCCGGGACCCGGACAGCTTTCCGGATGGAACTGCACCGTGAATATGTTTTTGCCTGTGTATTTAAGTCCTTCATTGGTCCCGTCATTGACATTCACAAATGCGGGAACCGCGATCTTAGGATCAAGTCCGTCAGTATCAACCACATAGCCGTGGTTCTGCGAAGATATATAGACGCGTCCTGTTTCAAGATCCTTAACAGGATGATTGCCGCCCCTGTGTCCGTAGTGCATTTTATGTGTATCGGCACCGTTTGCGAGCGCCATAAGCTGATGTCCGAGACATATCGCAAATACAGGAATATCCGATGCATATATCTTCTTAAGTTCCTCTATTATCTCAGGACAGTCCTTAGGATCTCCCGGGCCGTTTGAAAGCATTATGCCATCGGGTGCATCCGCCAGAATTTCCGATGCCGGCGTGTATGCCGGATAAACCGTTACATCCGCACCTCTCATAGCAAGGCTTTTAACGATGTTTTCCTTAAGTCCCAGATCAAGAAGTGCTATCTTAAGGCCCTTTGCGCTCAGATCATATACGTAGGAAGGTCTCTTCTCATGACTGCCCGTATATACTGAAGAACCTGCAATGGGACCATTGTCGGAAAGGCTCTCGCTCCCCTTCACAACATATTTCTCCCTGCAGGTCACTTTACGTACAACGCCTTTAACGCTGTATTCCCTGATCTTTTTAAGCAATTCTTCCAATGCAGCACCTTCATACTTAACGGTGCTTATACAGCCGTTCATCGTTCCGTTCGTACGGAGCCTTTTTGTAAGTGCTCTGGTATCGATACCGCAGATGCACGGAATATCATATTTTAAAAGGAAATCCTGGATCGTGATGTCGGATCTGAAATTTGACGGCTTGGGTGAGAGTTCCCTGACTATGAATCCGTCCATCCAGATACGTTTTGATTCCATGTCTTCTCTGATCACACCGTAATTACCAATCAGAGGATAAGTCATACAAACGGCCTGTCCTGCATACGAAGGATCCGTAAGCACCTCCGGATAGCCCGCCATTGATGTGTTGAAGACCATCTCACTTATGGTCTCTTTTTTCGCGCCTGCATGCGTCCCGCAAAAGACTGTTCCGTCTTCGAGATATAGATACGCTTTCATACCTGCCTCCTGCTCTTCTTTGCCGCAGAAGATTGTAGCATAAGAATACTCATGCCACAAGATATCATTAGAACGTTATAACGCACGCTAATGCTTCTTCTTAATAAAGCGAAGGCGGGACATTATGCCGCGGGCTTCATCATAGCCGCCGCGTCCGATATCATTGCCGGAATATGCCGCATTTCCGAGCATATCAAAGAGCCTGTCAGTCTCTTCCGGAGCTGCGCCCTTTGAAGCATCGGCGTTTTCCCTCATTATCTCTTTAGCTTCCCTTAGTGTCGGATACTTAACAGAAACGATCCCCTTACGCTTCAGATCCTGAAGCTTTTTCCTGTAGCGTATGAGAAGCGCATCGGAATAGCGTTTTTCATTGAGCGCTTTTTTAAGAGCTATAAGATATCTGAAAGATCTTACTAAATAATAAGCTGCTGCCAGTGAAACAAAGATAAGCACTGTCCATGCAAAAGGTCCTGCCAGGAAATCAAAGGACTTAAACATATTTGTAAGCTTACTCTTTGTATCTCCGTCCGTCATATCCGTACCGTCGTCACCGGGCGCACCTGCCGCATCTCTTGCAGTACGGAAAAACAATCCCGCAAACAGATCGTAAAGTCCGCCTCCTGCAGTTTCATCTTCATCCGAAGGGGGCGTCATCTCATAAGGGATCCATCCGTAACCATCGATCCATATCTCTATCCAGCCGTGTGCGGAAGCATCCGTCACATCGATCTCTACTACTGCAGCATTATCATACAGCCCGTCTCCCTGATACCATGACCTTGTATCGGTTGTATATCCGTTTGCATCCTGAACCTGGCTGAAACTGATCATATAACCTTCGACATATCTTGTAGGGATTCCCAGACGCCTTAACAGAAGCGCTGATGAAGATGCAAAGTGAGCGCAGAACCCGCGCCTCTGTTCGGTAAGGAAATACGCGATCGAATCCTCTCCTCTGGGAGTCGCTCCCGGAGTCATTGTATAAGGAAAATTATCCATAAAGTATCTTCCAAGATCGGAGACAGCAGCCATCCTTTGCTGTAAAGCCTTCTTTCGACTCTCGGGATCATTAGCATCATATGCGTCTCTTCCGTATTTTGTCGTATCCAGGCTTACCGATGCCTCTTCAAGGAAATCATCAAGCACCGGTTCCAGATCTTCCGGAACATTCAGATAGTTTTCATAAACATAATCTTCATATTCTTCCGTCACGGCAGGATTTACCGGGAAGTTGATCTTCATATCATATGGAAGGAAGAGTTCCTCATAGGTTTCAAGGTATCCGCTTCCTGTCTTAAGAGCCTCATCAGGAGCATCGGGATCGAGCATCTTGAAACTGCTCTTATATTTCTCTTTTGCCTCTTTCTGACTTTTATTGCTTATGCCTCTTGCACTCTCGCCCTTGCGGCTTCCGGAATAATATGTATTGTACGGCTTATAATCATAAAGGATCGAAGCATCCAGATTTCCTATCCACATCTTCTGATAAACACCTTCATCTATATAAGCCGGATCGGACATTTTATCTACAGACTCAGGAAGCGGAGAAAAATTATTCTTCGTATAATATGCTCCTTCATAACCCTTCAGATATACATTTCCCGAAGTGAAAGGTACAAAACGCACGGTCAGATCCGTCTGGAAATCCGGAGTTACATTTCCGATACCGCCGAGTTTACCGTTGCCCATACCGCCGACAGCAGGATATCTGTCTAACAGTGATGTAAGGCCGCCCTGCACAGCAGCCTTTATGTATTTATCTGTAGTATCTTTAAGCTTGTTCGAAACATACTTGCTCTTTAAGCTTGCAGAGAATATGCCTGCTGTAAGGATCAGGAAAACAGCAGATATCAGTATGCTGTAGACAGCAACAGAGAGCATGCCGGAACTGGAGGCAAGGTATACATGCTTCTCAAGCACTGTTTTTCTGTTTAATCCCTTCCCCTTCTTTTTACGCATGCGGTCAAATTCCTCCCCTTTCTCATGACGATAGGGAAGTCCGAAATGTCCTGCCTTGCCAAGCACTGCTACACTGACATATACGGCAATGAGCATGATCAGATATGGCATATCAGGAACCTTGTCAATATAGAACACTGTCTGAAGCGGCAGGAAAGTGATAAGGAACGTAAGCGGGAGGTTCATGTATCCCGAGATCGTGATATTGAGCAATATCGAAAAGAACCATCCCATGAAGATCATGGCACAGGTGACAGTCAGATATCTGTTGGTGATGAACTCGGTAGCTTCTCGCTGTGAAAGCAATCCGAAGAAATCGGAATACTGGTTGTAGAGTTCATTCATAAAAGCCTGATAGCCGGAGTTTACATACCAGTAGCCGGCCACGGAAAATACTAAGAATCCCGCAAAGACGACAAGGTATCCTATGTAAAAACTGAGCTTGTTATAATACAAAAATGCCGAAAAGAAAGCCAGCACAAACAGTGATACAACCACAATAGGCACGGAAAAACTTAAGTTAAACGAAGAAACTATACCGCCGGTCATTCCGTAAGTAGCCAGAAATATCAGTATGGTCCTGATAAAGCAGAGGAAGAAACGATTCTGATGTCTGTCCGTTTTTATATCACCTATGGTGATACCGAGCTCTTTCAGTTCGTCTTCCCTCTCCTTATACTCTTTCTTCTGTTCTTTGGAGAGTTTCTTTTTATACAGTTTTTGATCCTTCACAGATAACTGCAACTCAATACTCCTCCATAACTTCTTCAGCTATGATCCTGCCTCCGTGGAGTCTTATCACACCGTACATATCCGGAAACTGCCTTGCAAACAGATCATAAGCCCCTGATGCCTTACCGGGCATTAAACCGGCATATAACTCATAGATCCTGAAGATCACCGTCTGCAGATCCTCAATGCTTTCAACGCGTTCTATCTCTATCTGGGATTCGTCGGCACCCGCAAGAGCAACTCTGAAGGACTCCTTTCCCTTTATGAGATTTCTGCCAAGAGCGTAGAAATTCTCAAGATCTTCCTTGAGATACATGTATTCAAATTCCGGTAGGATCATATAATACAGATCCTTTGCATGTTCGTATTCCTTGACTATAAATTCGTCAGACTTTGCGGAAAGCTTCCAGTGTATATCCCTGAGTCTGTCACCGGGGCGGTATTCCCTCACCTGCTTCACATCTCTTGTAAGCTCACCCTCATCGCCCGTTGATATCTCCTCAGCTTCTACCGTCACCTTCTTAAGTTCGGGCATCACTATTTCCTTTTCCTCAGGAAGGACAGGGATCTCTATACTCTTTACAAAAGGAAGTGTAAACGACATGATATTTAAAAAGTCATTCACTTCTATAGTCTTAAAATCTACACGCACAAGCCCTGCCTTTGATGTCTCGACAGGAACCTTTATGGTTATTGTCTTCCTTGCCTCCGCAGGAAAGACCATTTCATTTTCGATACTCCTGTAAAGGGTATTGCCAATGCCAAAACGTGCGCAGCAGTTAAGCAGCGGAAAAACCGACGGGTTCTTAACGCTGAATTCAAAGTTCGCTGTCTGCCCTGCCGTGATATTTCCACCGTTATAGGCAACATCAATTTCTACAAGCTGGATTGTTTTTGAAGTGATAAAAAATGAAAGCGGCAGCAGCAGGATAACCATCATCAAAAGAACAGTAAGAAGCGGCTGCCTGTAAAAAATAACACCCAGCAGCAGAAGTGCTGCTGAAATGACATATACAACTGCATTTATTATCCTGATATCTCTGCGCATCTGAACGCCCGGCCCGTAAGCTTAGTTTACTCTGGGAACTGCAGCCTGACCAAGCACACCGTTAAGCGCATCATAAACGGAAGTACCCGCTGCTTTTGCCCTGCCTGAAAGTCTCACCCTGTGATTGCATACAGCACCCCAGATGTCATGTATATCCTCGGGCATCACATAATTCCTGCCCTGAACATAAGCATGAGCTTTTGCCATCTTGAGAACCGCTATGCTTCCTCTGGGAGAAAGGCCCAGTGCAAAATAAGCCGGATTCCTTGTAAGCTCCGTAAGTTCAACGATATAGGAATACAGAGGCTCACTGACAAATACTTCCTTTACCTGACTCTGCATCTGTAAAAGAGTCTGCGCATCAGCTACTGCCATTACATTCTTTAAGTCGGTCTGCGAATCACCCTTAAGGACACTTACCGCATTTTCAAAATCAGGATAGCCCATTGAAAGACATATCATGAAACGGTCGAGCTGTGATTCAGGCAGCTTCTGTGTACCCGAAGATCCGAAAGGATTCTCTGTCGCGATAACGAAAAAAGGATCAGGCATCATTCTGGTAACGCCTTCAACCGTTGCATGTCTCTCTTCCATTACCTCAAGAAGAGCCGACTGGGTTTTAGGTGAAGTACGGTTGATCTCGTCGGCAAGAAAAAGATTTGTATAGATGCTGCCGGCAACAAAGCGAAACTCGCCGCTTTCCTTATCGATCATATTGAAGCCGAGAAGGTCTCCCGGCATTACATCCGGAGTAAACTGTACTCGTCTGTAGTTAAGCGAAAGAGCTCTCGAAAACGCAACCGCAAGAGTGGTCTTTCCCACCCCCGGGATATCTTCAAGCAGGACATGGCCGCCTGCAAGTACTGCGCATAATGTAAGATTGATAACACGGTCTTTTCCGTGTATCACCTTTCTCACCTCAGCGGTGATCTGATCAGTTACCCCACTCATAATTATCCTCCAAATTCTAATTCCGCTTAGGCGGAAGTATCTCCTTCTTTTCCTCCGGTTTTACCGGAAGTCCTAATATCAGTTTCTTGGCATCATCGAGGATCAGCGGCCTGCCCCACAGGAAGCCCTGTATATAATCACAGCCAAGTTCCTCAAGCAGCGCTCTCTGGTATTCTTCCTCAACGCCCTCAGATATAACAGCAAAATTCATGATCTGGCTGAGTGAAATGATCGCTGCAACAAAGGATTCATCTGCCTTATCCTTGATGGAATCAACAAATGATTTGTCTATCTTCAGCAGATCTATCGGAAGCTCCTTAAGATATCTCAGGGAAGAATAGCCTGTTCCAAAATCATCAAGGGCTATCTGTATACCCCTCTCCTTTATCTTTAAGATCACTTCTTTGGCTCTTTCAACCGATTCAACAAACACAGTCTCTGTAAGCTCTATCTCAAGACAGTTCGCCGGAAACTTGGTAATGGCAAGCATCTCATCAAGATCGTTCATGAAATTCTCATCAAGGAGATGCAGTGCCGATATGTTTATTGACAGTATCAGGTCCGGATTCTTCTCCACCAGAGGAAGAAAATCGAACATCGCATGCTTAAGTACCCATTTATCCACATCCTTGATAAGCGAGGACTGCTCAGCGATGGGTATGAAATCAGCCGGACTTACAGGCTTGCCGAGATTGTCCCACATACGGATAAGGGTTTCAAAACCGCGGAGCTTCTTATCTGTTGTCCTAAACTGCGGCTGGTAGACAAGCACAAAGGTATTTGCTTCGAGCGCCCCTCTGATGATGGTCTCAAGCTTTACGTTATTCTCGATGGCATCATTCATGATGCTGTTAAAATACACCAGCTGGTTCCTGCCCTGCTTCTTGGCAACATACATCGCCATATCGGCATACTTAAGGCTTTGGCTGGAATCGATAGAATCCCCCGGAAAAAAGGCAACACCCATGCTGGCTGTTATGTAATATTCCCTGCCCTTTAAAACAAACTTTTCACTCAATGCCGAAAGCATACGTCCAAGTGTACGATCAAGCGACTCAAGAGAATCATAGTCGGAAATAACTATGGCGAATTCGTCACCTCCAAGCCTGGCAAGGAAGTCTTCGGGTCTGAGCACCTGTTTCCATCTTTCAGCCATTTCACCGAGCGCTTCATCTCCGCACTCATGGCCGGCAGTATCATTGATATTCTTAAAGTTATCTATGTCGATCATCGCAACCGCATAATGTTCCACATGAGAATTGATAAGATTCTCCATATGTTCCCTTACGGCGCGTCTGTTGGGAAGATCAGTGAGGATATCCTTGTGAGACATCTCCTCAACCTGTTCCTCCTTGCTTGTAAGCGTGATTATCAGGCGATGGATAACATAAAGCACACATATTCCAAGCAGTATCATGGCTAACATCGGTGCAAGGATCATTTCGTGCATTACAGCCAGTCTGAGCGCAACTATAACCGTCTCGATCGAGAACAGTATGACTGCATAGAAATATCCGCCTTTTGAAATAGTGGTAAGAAATACCGCTAAGAGGATCTGGAGTACCGTCATTACTCCAAGCATATCCACATAGACGCCGAGCTCTTCACTCAGCCCGAACCTTGATACAATGAAACTGTTGAATACTATAAGCAAACAGAGCAAAAAAGCAAGTGTGAGAAATTCCGCTTTTTTATTCGTATAACCCTTTTCCATGGTACCTCCGGCAAGTTTGCACACATTTTACCCGGCCCGCTAAAGCACATTCAAACTTCCCGCCCTCAATAAAACGATTTTAGATTAAAAAAGGCAGAAATGCAAGTCTTAACGCATTTCTGCCCATCCTCTAAAAGATGCAGGAAAAGGGACTTGAACCCTCATGAAATTGCTTTCACACGGACCTGAACCGTGCGCGTCTGCCAATTCCGCCATTCCTGCAAAGCATTGTCAATTGTACATTTTAAGATTTTTCCTGTCAAGTTAAAATTTCTTCTTGACAGGATTCAAACACTCTGTTAATATAATGTCTGTTGCGCGGGAATGCTGGAATTGGCAGACAGGCATGACTAAGGATCATGTGCGGCTACCGCGTGAGGGTTCAAGTCCCTCTTCCCGCATCGAAGGCGTGAAACAGATTTCAGATCATGTTTCACGCTTTTTTATTATATTAATTAAAGGAAGCTTCCCGCTTCCTTTATTATTTTCTCCGGGGTCTCATAACACTTCAGATCAAAATCTGCCTTTCGCCGGTCCTGCGATATAAAAGAACCCGCGGGCTACCCCGCGGGATTTAAATATCGTATTACTTTGCGTAATCAACAACTCGTGATTCCCTGATGACGTTTACCTTGATCATTCCCGGATACTGCATCTCATCTTCAACCTTCTTTGAGATGTCTCTCGCGAGGATCACCATATCATCATCCGATACCTGTTCAGGAACTACCATGACACGGACTTCTCGTCCTGCCTGGATGGCAAAAGACTTTTCAACCCCCTTGAAGGAGTTGGATATCTCTTCAAGCTGTGTAAGCCTGTTTGTATAAGTACCAAGTGTTTCGCGTCTTGCTCCCGGTCTTGCTGCGGAAATAGCGTCCGCTGCCTGAACGAGGCAGGCCACAAGTGTCTTGGGCTCTGCATCTCCGTGGTGTGCCTCAACAGCATTGATCACCACCGGGGATTCCTTATACTTTCTGCATATCTCTACGCCCAGCTGTACATGTGAGCCTTCCATATCATGATCGACAGCCTTGCCGATATCATGAAGGAGACCTGCACGTTTTGCTGTGCGGGCATCAAGGCCGAGCTCCGATGCAAGAAGACCGGCGAGCTGCGATACCTCGATGGAATGTTTGAGCGCATTCTGTCCGAAACTTGTACGATATTTGAGTCTTCCGATAAGCTTGATAAGTTCCGGATGTAATCCGTGAACACCGCAATCGAGGGCAGCTGCTTCGCCTTCCTCCTTCATTACGGAATCCACTTCCTTTCTTGCCTTTTCAACCGTTTCTTCAATACGGGCGGGATGGATTCTGCCGTCAGTGATAAGACGATCTATCGCTATACGGGCAACCTCTCTCCTTACCGGATCGAAACCGGAAAGCACAACTGCTTCCGGGGTATCATCAACAATGAGTTCTACGCCTGTCATAGTCTCAAGAGTACGTATATTTCTTCCCTCTCGTCCTATGATGCGTCCTTTCATCTCGTCATTGGGAAGCTGCACAACAGATATGGCAGTTTCTGATACATGGTCTGCAGCACATCTCTGGATGGCTGTGACAATGCATTCTCTTGCCTTCTTTTCCGCTTCTTCCTTTGCATTGCTTTCGGCTTCCTTAATCTTAAGGGCAACCTCATGCTTCATTTCTTCCTCAACGGTCTGCAGGATAAGCTCTTTTGCCTGATCTCTGGATAAACCCGAGATCCTTTCGAGTTCCTGTACACGTTTCGCACCTAACTTCTCAACTTCTTCTTTCTTCTTTGCAAAATTTTCTTCTTTTGCAGTAAGACTCTGTTCCCTTCTTTCCAGCGTTTCAATCTTCTTGTCGATGTTCTCTTCCTTCTGCTGGATCCTGCGCTCCGAACGCGTCATTTCATTCCTGCGTTCTTTGATCTCCTCATCCAGTTCACTCTTAGCTCTGAGAGTTTCCTCTTTGACTTCGATCAAACTTTCGCGCTTCTTTTCTTCCCCTTCTTTGATAGCATCGTCAATTATCTGTCTGGCCTTGGTTTCAGCGTTCCCCATCTGCGCTTCAGTATTTTTCTTATAGTTTCCTACAGCCAACTTAGCCGAAACGGGTATAGCTATAACGAGGCAGACAGCCGCTGTTATCAACGCTGTCAAAATGATCTCCATTGTACAGGAGTACCTCCTTATTTAGTTTTCATTGTGCACGGATCCGTACGTACATCATCCCCGGCTTCAGCACATAAGCAGAAGAATTGTTATACGATCCCACAATTAACGCTAATTATAAACTTTCAGAAGATATTATGTCAAGTAAGCTCATCCGCCTCACGTATCACCTTACGTATATCAGAGAAGGAAAAACCTTTTCTTAATAAAAAAGCTATATTTTTCTCACGGGTGGTCCTGTCAGCAGTCAAAGGATCATAGCCCCTTTTATTCAAAAGTTCACGGATCTTGCCTGCTTCAGAGTATTCATCTCCTTCAGCCGAATGCTCTGCTTTGACCTTCTCTACTGCAGCTTCGATAACATCCTTATTTATCCCTTTACGGAAAAGGTCCTGTTTGATCCGTCCTATGCTCTTTCTGTCTATATAACACTCCGTATACCTCTCTGCATAGGAATCATCATTTAGAAACTTAAGTTCCCTTAAACGTTTGATTATCAGTTCAATTGAAACCTGAGGATAAAAACCCGCACGCAGCTTGTCACGGATCTGGGCTTCGGTATAATCCCTGCGTTCGATCAGATGACCTGCCCTGAGGAGCCCCCTTTTTACAAGTATCTCCTTTTCTATCCTTTCCAGAACAGAAGGACTGATCTCCGAACCCTCTCTCAGGTCAAGTTCCTTAAGATCTGCCGCATATAAGGCAAATGACGGAGCCGAAGCTCCGTCAAGAAAAATGCTGTATCTTCCTCTGCCTGTTTTTTCAAGCGAAGTTATTATCATTAATCCTCTGATGCTTTCTTCTCGGGTGCCTCAGCTGCAGGAGCTTCCTCTGCTGCCTTTGCCACCTTCTTCATAGGCTTCTTGTTTGCCTTGATATCTATCTCGGAAGGGCTGCCACCTATATTGTAGTGTTCCCTGACAGCCTTATCGACTGCCGAACAGATGTCAGGATGATCCTTTAAGAATATCTTGGCATTCTCTCTGCCCTGTCCGATCTTTTCACCATTGTAGGCATACCATGCGCCACTCTTCTGGATGATATCGATATCAGAAGCAAGGTCCAGAAGGTCACCTTCGTAAGAGATTCCCTCGCCGAACATGATATCGAACTCTGCCTCCTTAAATGGAGGAGCCACCTTATTCTTTACGATCTTGGCTCTGGTACGGTTTCCTACCATATCTCCGCCGGCCTTGAGCTGTTCAACCCTTCTGATCTCCATGCGGACCGAAGCATAATACTTGAGAGCATTACCGCCTGTGGTCACCTGGGGATTGCCATAGAAGACGCCAACCTTCTCACGCAGCTGGTTGATGAATACGACCGAGCAGTTCGACTTACTGATCGCACCTGCCAGTTTTCTGAGAGCCTGGCTCATAAGTCTTGCCTGAAGGCCCACATGAGCATCACCCATGTCACCGTCAAGCTCAGCCTTGGGTGTAAGGGCTGCAACCGAGTCGATAACAACTATATCAACAGCACCGCTGCGAACCATTGTCTCTGCGATCTCAAGACCCTGCTCTCCGTAATCCGGCTGGTTTATGTAAAGATTATCAACATCTACACCTATAGCAGCAGCGTAAGCAGGATCAAGAGCATGCTCTGCATCAATAAATCCTGCGATTCCGCCGCGCTTCTGAACCTCAGCTATCATATGGAGGGTAACCGTAGTCTTACCTGAGGATTCAGGACCATATATTTCGATAACACGGCCCTTGGGAATACCACCTATACCAAGAGCGATATCAAGCGAAAGAGAACCTGTCGGGATAGTCTCAACATTCATCTTGTTGGCAGGGTCACCGAGCTTCATAAGAGCTCCCTTGCCGTATGTCCTCTCAACCTGCTTAAGAGCCGCATCAAGTGCTTTTAACTTTTCTTCCTTTTCCATAAAGAATCTCCTTTTCGATGTGAAACATCTGTTCGTGTTTTAATATAAAACATGTGTTCGATTTTGTCAACTGAAAATTTTCCGGATCCGGAACGAAATATAGAAAATCTGCTTTGAAGGGGATACTAACATAAAAGATATGATAGTGCAATATGAAAATCACCCGGACGGTATACTGTCCGGGTGCTGTCATTTTCCGAGAAAAGAATACAGTGCAAACTTAATGTTTGTTTTGAAATATCTTGAGAACAGCCGTTTAGGGTCCTGAAACAGACGGAAGAGCCATTCAAGATGAATTCTTTGCATAAACGAAGGCGCTCTTTTAACCGTCCCTGCATGGAAGTCAAAGCCGGCGCCCACTCCCATCATCACGCCCTTCACTTTATCCTTGTGGGCAGCCATCCATCTCTCCTGCTTGGGTGCGCCCAAGCCTACCCAGATGATATCGGCATCGGCCTCATTTAACATTTTTATTATCTTTTCATCCTCTTCCTCTGTCAGTTCCTTAAAAGGCGGTGAAAAATATCCCTTAACCGAAAGCCCCGGATAATCCTTTTTCATTTTCTCCTCAAGAGCCTTCAAAGTTTCTTCCGTCGAGCCGAAAAAATAATGCGATACCGAGCCGTCGGAAGTGAGTAAGAACATCCTGCGCATAAAATCCGGTCCCGCAACACGCTCCACATTTCCAAAGCCGGCCTTTTTAAGCCTGTCTGCGATGGGCGCCCCATCCGGGAAGACATAGTCCGCACCGCAAAGCACTTCCCTGTAGCCTGCATCATCTGCAGCCATCACTGTTGTATGCACATTCGAGAAACATACATACTTTCCTGAAAGCGCCTTTACATTATTCCTTATCTGAAGGACAGCATCATCCTGTGTGCATGCCCTGAACGGTACTCCAAACACCGATGCCGTATGTTTTGAATGAAGCGCTGTACAGACACATTTATACGGGCCCGCATCGGAAATATTTCCCGTATGGACTTCCACTCCATCCGTAAAGATACATTCATATACACCATATCCGGCATCTGCACAAAGACTCCGAATATCCGTCACATCCCTGCCCGGTGCATATACAAGTACCGCTGTATCCTCAGGCACGCTTTCTGCTTTAGGGATCACTGCCTTGTCATCATCTATATCTACAAATGCAACTATATTGCTTATACCATCCGACCCTTCGCTTAGCCTGTGTGATACTTCATCCTTAAAGCGTTTCTCGGAAACAAGGATATAAGGCTTCTTTTTCCTTGTGAAGAATCCTGTGCGTTTCAGATGCGATCTGTAGAGCTCACGCAGTACAAAATCAAGCACTATGCTCACGGGATACATGATCATTATCACAAAGCGTGACACATCAAGTATCTTCTGGTTTGCCATCAGGAATATGGATGATATGGCAAGAAAAAAGAAATGGTTCTTTAATACCATTCCGGCCCTGGTTATCACGTCACCCGAAAGGCCGTAATTGTCATGTGCGACATAGTAAAGATATGTCAGCATTATGGATACGACCGATGCCGTAACAAACAGTACATATCCGCCATTATTGATCACAAAGATATCCATCACCTTTGTAACGATATAGCGGTAGCGTATGAACAGCGCTATCGCCAATGCTGCAAAATACACTGCAGCATCCATGATCAAAAGTTTTCTTCTGTGATCTTTATCAAGCATAAAGAGCGTACATATCCTTTATCGTATCTTTAAGTTCATATTCCGGCTTCCATCCGGTGTCTTGTTCGATCTTTGCTATATCGGCCTCAAACTTCGGAGTATCTACCGGTCTCATACGGCTGGGCTCTGACCTGATCACCGCTTTTATCCCCGTGATATCCGAAAGTATATCTATAACATGCGAAATAGGAACCGCCCTTCCTGCTCCTGCATTGTAAATCTCACCTGCCCTGCCCTTCTCCGAAACAGCTAAAAATGCCCTCGCCAGATCCCTGACATCAGTATAATCCCTTTCGATATTGGCATTTCCGGTATGGATCGTAAATTCTTTACGTCCGGACTTTGCGCATTCCGCAAACTGCCTGCAGAAGTCGGCAACCGAGAATCTTACACTCATTCCCGGGCCTATCTCATTAAAAGTCCTGAGTATTATGATATCCATTCCATAAGCTCTGAAATAGATATTGGCAAGGAGATCCTGACAAACCTTGCTTGATGCAAAGATATTATTCGGAACAGGCTGAAGCTCCTCGGAAATGGGCATCATATCGAAGTCCATCCTTCCGTACTCCTCACCGGAACCTGCCATAAGGATACGTGGCGAATAATCCTCCATATTTCTTACCGCTTCAAAAAGATTTATAGCGCCTGTCACATTGATATCAACCGTTGCAGCCGGATCCTTCCAAGCATAGCCAACCGAATTCTGCACTGCGCAGTCAAAAATGACTCCCGGTCTGAACTCTTCAAGCACGTCCTTTATACTTTGCGGTTCGAGCACATTCATATAAGCCCACTCCATGCCCTCGTGTGAACCCGTGAATCCTTCAAGCGCATCGCTGTATTCGTATTCACTTTCGTCAGGTGATGCGACGATCACTCTCTTCCCTGAATTTAAAAGCATGGGAGAGAGATATTTTCCGAAAAGACTGGAACCGCCGATTATAAGTACCGTATTGTTTTCCTGCATTATCTTAAAAGCTCCTCATGAGATCTGTAATACTCAAGCATGTTTTCAAGTGTCCGGTCAAGTTCTATCACAGGCTTCCAGCCCGTAGCTTTATAAAGCTTGCTGATATCAGGTTCTATGACAGGTATATCCACAGGCCTTAATTTTTTTTCATCAACTTCCACCTTTATATCTGCAGAACTCTTCTCGATTATACGTGTAAGTATTTCCTTTATGGGAACCGCCTTTCCCGTTCCAACATTATATGTCTCACCGGGTACCCCGAACTGGATAAGCGCCGTATATGCACTCACCATATCTCTTACATCCGTAAAATCTCTTTTTGCGTCCAGGTTGCCTACATATATGACAGGCTCCTGAAACCCCTTTTCTATCCTTACTGCCTGTCTGCAGAAATCAGATACCACAAACACCGGCGACTGTCCCGGCCCCATGTGATTGAAGCTCCTGGTCATCACAAGATGCATGCCGTATGCATTTGCATATACCGATGACATCATATTCTGTCCGGCCTTTGTTGCTGCATAGATATTTCCGGGCCTTAAAAACTGGCCTTCTTTTATCGGGATATCCTCAGGTTTGATATGGCCGTACTCTTCACCGGAGCCAACCATAAGTACCTTTGGCTTATACTCAAGGGCTCGTATGGCATCGAGGACGCTGAGCGCACCCTTAATGTTCACATTGACGGTAAATGCCGGATCTTTCCATGATCTGGAAACGGAACTCTGGGCAGCAAGATGGAAAATATAATAGGGATGCTCATCCTGAAGAAGCGAAAACACCGCCGCATTGTCCATGATATCAAGTTTTCTTGTCTCACATCCGGGGAATGGCGCGCATTCTGAAGAATGCCCCGTGGCCACCACATCACATTTAAGATCCCGCTTCACGGCTTCAGTAAGGTACGGTCCCACAAACCCTGAAGCGCCTATTATAAGAGCCTTCATTAATCGTCCTTTCAGTTTTAAGATATAGCTTCACTGTCTCATGCTTAAACCATGTTCAAACAAAAAAACCGTAACGCTTTAAAAAATCGATCGACGCCCTCTGCTTCTGCGCGCCGTTTGTCTCGATAAGTATTGTGCAATCTTTAAAATACTTCTCACAGTGGAGCATAAAACCATCCCAGTCGATCCTGCCGTCCCCTATCGCAAGGTGCAGGTCCGAGTGCAGATCGTTATCATTGATATGCACATGTTTAACGTATGGGCCAAGCTTATCTGCCCAGTCACCTATAAACCGGTCTTTCCCGAAACATGCTGCGTGAGCATAATCAAGACATATCCCGAAATTGGGCACATCTTTCATGCGTATGGCAAGTTCCCGGATCGGCTCCGGATCGGAATCAAACATATTCTCAAAATAAAATTCCATATCAGGATACTCGCTGCATATCCTTTTCCAGAATGCTTCATTTTTGTCGATCCAGTTATTTATATAACTTTCCATATGAAGCTCTGCGCAGATGTTGGAATGAAATATCGTGCCTTTTGCCTTAAGCTTTTCAGATATGGCTATACTCTGTCTTATGCGTTCTTCTGATATCTCCCTTATCCTTGCGTCTTCTGAGAATACCAGCACATCAAAAAAATCACCGTGGGATGTACGCAGAGAAGGAAGGCGTCTGCCTTCCTCCCGCATATATTCATCTATAACAGCATCTGTACCGGCAGCATCATCCAGCGCGCCCGGCGAAAAAAAATCATTAAACTCAAAGCCCAGGCCATATCGGTCTGCCAGTTCATAGCTTTCATCCATATTTTTTCTATCCGGAATGATAAGAAATGACGGCATCGATCAACCTTCCTTTACCACCCTGTTGCGTCCGGATTCTTTTGCCGTATAAAGTCTTCTGTCTGCAACCGCTATATTTTCCTCAGCTGTTCTTGCAGGATCGACCACACAGCATCCGAATGATAATGTGGCATTCATGGATGTTCCCTCATAAAGACATACGCTCTCTTCCGCTGCAGCTCTGACTTTCTCGGCCACTTTAGCAGCACCGTCAATGTCAGTATCATCTAAAAGTACTATGAATTCTTCACCGCCCCAACGGTAAACCGTATCAGTCTTTCTCACATTGCCGGCAATGAGGGCTGCCATATGTCTGAGCATGGCATCACCGGCATTGTGTCCGTAGGTATCGTTGACTGCCTTGAAATGATCGATATCACACATTATCATGCAGCCTCTGCTATCTTCACCTCTTCTGTCAACACCGGTTCCATAACGCATAGTGAAGTCATGATAAAAACCTATGCGATTCCTTAACTTTGTGAGCCTGTCTCTCTCTGCATCCATAAGGAACAGTTCACTCTCCATCGTGATGCTGCATATAAAAGCGGCAAGCGAAAGACGCTTTACGTCTCTCCTCATGTTGAACTTGCCGTCTCCGTCAAGTTTATTGATAACCTGATAAGCACCTATAAACTCACCTCTGCTGTTGGTGATGGGCATGACGAGTATTGACTTTGTTACATAGCCGGTCTGCTTATCAACATCGGGATTGAAGAAAGGATCATGATAAGGATCGTTCGTGATCATGGTCATGCCATCGGTAAGAGCCTTTCCTACCATTCCCGTTCCTTTAGGTATCTCGATCCTGCCTTCACCTGTAGCAGAAAGGGTCCATACCGTTCCTTTCTCATTATCTACGGTCCAGAAGCTTGCCCTGTCGGCATTTACAAGAGATCGTCCCAGATCTGTAAGGAGCCTTATGATGGTCCTGTGATCTTCCTCGGCACCTGTTGAAGTATCCTTCATATTCAGATACAGTTCGTTTGTTATATCAAATATCTTATCAAGCAGTTTTTCATCGCTTAATCCGTTCACATCATCAGCCCCATCATCTGCTCCGGTATCACTTCCGAGGAGCCCTGAAGCTGCCGCAACGGGTGCAGATCCAAGCAAGCCTGCCATGGACGCTGCTGCGGGCCCTGTGCCCAGAAGTTCTGAGCCGGGTACTGCCTGTTCTTTCTCATTGTTGTCGAAAGTATTCATTTTTCGGATTCCCCCTTTACTCTATGTATATCAGTTTTTACTTTTGTTTACCCAAAAATCCCTTATATTTTCACATAATAAAGGCCTCAAGTCAATGTACCTGAGGCCCCTGAAAATGTATTTTTCTATTGCATCGAAAAATTAATAACCAGCCAAATCCGCTGTACTAGTCTGCATGTATGATGCAGGAAAGCTTATATGGAGCTTTGGAAACTCCGTCTGTGACCGTCGCTGTTACCGTATAATTGCCTGACGCTCCATCCTTTACGGTAAATACACCCTTGCCGTTTGCACTCTTTGAAAGGTCTGCTGTCACCTTGCCGTCACCATCAATTACTTCCCATTTAACATCACCGCCTGCAGCTTTAAGCTTTGCATAGCTTGGATTTGTCTTAGCCTTGAAGGTTACGGTCTTTACACTTCCGGCTTTAGGTGCCTTCACATTCTTTACTGCTTTATCGGCCTTAAGGACCTTAAGCGGCTCTTTGACAGTAACATGGATCCATTGGCTTTCAGGCATGGTGTATTTTCCGCACTTTGCATAAACCCATCCTTCTCCGGCTTTCTTTGCTGTAAGATGACCGTATTTATCAATCTTTACGGCGCCCTTTGCCTTTATCACAATGGGCTTTCCGTTATTGCATAATCTGTTGATCGAAGCACAGATGACCTGATCTGCGCTGCCGGCATACATCTCTATATTTCCGGTTCCGCGCTTAAGGGCAACGATCGAAAGCTCTGAACAGTCAACCTTCTGCACGCTTCCCTTCTCTGCATCATTTACCGTAACCTTTATATCACGGCTCGCTACAGGCTTCTTTGAAGCATTATAGAACGTGAGCCTTACTTTGACAGGTCCGTTTGCAGTGGGTTTCTTTGCTTTAAGAAGTCCGTTTGTGGCACCTATGGATACATACTTCTTTCCATCGCCTTCCACGCTCCACTTGTATGTATTGAAAGATACCCTGTCAGGGGTAAATAACAGATTCGCAGACTCACCCTTCTTTAATGTCACCTCATTATTGTAGGGAGTATCAAGTGCTTTCACATCCTGATCAACCTTATATTTCAGAGTCTTTGCAATATTGCCGCTGTAGGCTGTCAGATAAAAAGTTCCCACATCATTTGCCTTAACAGTGCAGCTTCCCGTGTCTGAACATTCAAGTGATGCCATTTCCGGATTGCTCACAAGCCAGTTAATGCCGGCTGCTGCCGGGATAGTAATGCTGTTTCCCACTTCCACCGACTGCTGCCCTTTGATACCAAGGTCAATGGAAGTTACAACACTCGGAGCGGGAACTGCTGTGGGAGTGGGGCCCGCAGTAGGGGTAGGTGTAGCTGTTGCTGTAGGTGTAGCTTTATCAGCTTCAGTCCGGGTTGAAGGTGACGCTGTAGGAGTCACTGTAGCATCAGTGGTTGATGATGCTGTCGGCGAGGCTGTAGGGCTTGTTGATCCCGTTGCTTCTTCGGATGAACCTTCCGGCCAGAAAGTATCAATATAGCTTACTCCATTTGACGGATCGGAAAGATCCAACGTACGCTTCCATGAAACGGCATTGCCGATATTTCCTTCTGCTACGCTCACCGTATGACCGTCAGCTTCCACCTTTGTTATAACAACTGTATGAGAATCATTATGTACCCTTACCGCATCACCTATATGGAGCACGGGAAGATTGTCTGACGTGCATACGACCTTCCTTATCTCATATTTGCCTTCAGTGATTGATTCCTGCAATTCCATGGAAAAAGCAACGCAGCCGCCGCCTGTAAAATGGCCTGCCGTATATCCTTCGTATGTATATTTGTTCTTATACTTATTGGAATTTGTCCAGGAAGTTCCTTCCGGATATTTTTTCTTAAATGCGTCTATCTTTTCCTGTATTTCCGACTCAGTTAAAGTAAACGCAGCATTATCACTGCTCTGCTCTGCACTTATCTCCTCCGGATCACCGGTCACTTCATACCAGCCTGTAGAGCCATCTTCCGAAACAGGATCAGCGCCATCGTATTCCGGATTTTCGGTTGAAGGGCACACTTCGGCCACTTCTCCTTCATTTACGGAAACTGTTTCATTTGATGAAACATCTTCATTTCCCTCTGCCTTTGCAAAGAGTCCACTTGTCCCATTATTCCAGATGATCCCTGATGCCAGGACTGCGGTCATTATTGCTGCGACTATCCTTCTTTTCATACTCATTCCACCTCTATCAGACAACTTATACTGTATGTTTTATCGGCCACTGCATCATAGATGCTTGAAGTGACTATATATTTTCCTCTTGCACTGCCAGGTACCGATACAGATGCCTTTCCGGCGCCTTTATCCACAAGCACTGCACCACTCTCGCTGTTTTGCAGCGTCCAGGTGATAGTATCATCAGATGAACCTGCCACTTTCTTAAGAGCTTTAAACGAAGGGCTTGAAACAGCAGAAAGATTAACCGTCTTTGCATTTCCGGAAGATGAAGCTTTTACTTTCACATAGGTCTTATTCAACTTAAAGCTCTTCACAGGCTGTGTAACATTTATCTGCAGCCTTTGCGACTGAAGGCTTCCGCACTGTGCCCATACATATCCTGTACCTGCTTTCTTTGCCGTTACATGTCCATACTTATCAACCTTAACCGCACCTCTTGATTTAAACCTTACCGGCTTGCCTGAAGTATAATCCTGAGATGAGGCTTCGACACAGAAGAATCCGAGCTCGCCAACCTTCATTTCAACATCATCACCAAGCATCCTCACATCAAGAGCCTGAGGATCGCTCTTTACTACAGGAGCATCACCTTTTGCTTTGATCCTTACTACCACCTCAGCCTTTGCAGTAAATCCCGTCTTATCAACTGTGGTGACCGTGATCTTTACAGGAGCATTAACAGCCTGCTTAGCCTTTATTATACCGAAAGCATTTACGCTGCATGCAGTGGGGTTACTGCTTGACCATATAAAATTATCGGTCGTTACTCTGTCAGGTGTGGCTGTAAGCCTGAAGCTCGCGCCCTCAGTAAGCTCCACTTCGGTTACATTGGTCTTTAATGACCTGGTCTTTTGATTAACTGTATATTTGATACTCTTGCAGGCCCTGCCATTGCATGCAGTAAGATAAAACGTACCCGGAGCCTTTATATCAAGCCCTGCTGAATTGGCTTCGGCCTGATAAACCTTTGCCAGATCCTCATTGCTTACGATCCAGCCGGTATGGGTAGCATTTATCGCACTTACCATTGCACTCTTCTTCCCTGCTTCCACGATCTGGGAGGCAGGTGCATTAAGCAACAATTTACCTATGGTTGACGATGCTCTTATCTCATCTGCGCTGGTAGAATTGAACGAAACAGTTCCGGGCTCGGGGATGTCCGATATATTTACCGATACCGATGCAATCTCCGTACCTTCAAAATTTTCATCGCCCCTGATCATGTAATAAACGGTATAGCTGCCAACATCTCTGGCCTTGGGCAGCATCCATGAAAATCCCTTATCGGCATAAAGGCTGTAGTATATCGTTCCGTTCTTGGCCTGGCCCGGCGTTACAAGCTGCTGGTCAAGACCGTTTACTATAAGACCCTCTATAGGTTTGGGTGCAGCCAATAACTTTGCACTTCCCTTTGCAACATTAAAACTTACTGTCGCTTCCAGTCCTTTATATTTATCCTTAACTTCAGCGACCGTTGCCTTCATACGGTAAACACCAACGGGAAGATTCTCAGATAAGCTCACTTCTTCACTGCAGGCTTCATCGCTGTAGAAATTAAAGCTTACTGATCCGAACTTTGCTTCTGCAACAGGGTCTGATGGAGTTTCGCCGCACCTCCACCCTGCTATGGACGGGGCCACTGTCCAGGAATTGTCAGCCTGCACAATACTTGCCGAAACACTTGATACAATCGAATCCTTATAGTCCGGATCATTGGATATTACTTTATAGTAGACTGTATAATCTCCTACAAGAGTAGCTTCAGGGATCTCAGTACTAAAATCCGCATCCTCTTTAAGACTGTAATTAACTATTCCGCCTTTGCCGGTTCCCGGCTTTACAAGCTTCTGGGCATCTCCGGTATACTGAAGTATCAAACCTTCGGGAGGAGGAGCAGCCTTTGCCCTTCCTTCGGAAATCTGAAACTCTGCTGTAATATAATCTTTATAGAAGCCTACGCCGTTTATGGAAACGGTAGCTTTTCCAATATTTACATTATTGCTATAGGAAAGGATATAATCATCATACTCTTTAAGTGTAACGCTGCCCATCTCAACCGTTACTTTAGGCTCTACAGGTTCACCCGTATATTCATATGAATCCTGTGAGAATTTTACCGTGGCATCGGCTATCGAAACAGGATCCTTTCCAAGTTTTGTATATGTTCCGCCGGAATCCAGATTTGCGGCAGGAGTATCCTCCGGCCACATAAAGACCGGTTCATCATCGGACCATGCATATTTTCCGGTACTGCTGTCATATTTGTATATTCTACCCTTAATCGTTCTGCACTTCTCATTATGTGCAAAACAGCTTTCGTTATATTCAACACCGGCCACCGTAAACGTCTGGATCGCAGCCGCTTCATCCGGATGGCTTTTTTTATCATTATAATCAGTCTGTTCATCAGACCTGTTGAAATACTTATTTTTAATGGTCCCGGATGTGCTGTCATCCCAAGTCACATCAACTATAAACCACTCATCCGATATCTTTATCTTATTCCATTCATGAGCAGTATCTACACCTTTGTTGTTATCTTCACTATGGGAACCTCCTGATATGGCAACAGTCGGAACACCCAGGCCGTTCATCAGCAACTCGAAAGACTGAGCATAACCGGCACATACGGTATCTATTTCAGATGCCCCGATCATTCCCAGCACACTGTAGCAGCTTTGATCATATGTGCTCTTCTTATATACGATCAGATCAGCCAGCTTATCATGAATGAAACGTTCTTTTTCAAGAGTAGTATCACAATCTGAAGGTATTGATGCATAAATGTCTTCAATGTTTTTCTTTACCTTTTCGGTGCAGGCTGCCCTTTCAGCTCCATCAACAAATGCAGTATAGACAGCTAATGAGCCATAATATTCTGTAACGGCACCTTTACTTTTATAACTTGTATTGTACGCAGTTGAATAAAAATAAAACTGAGGATTTTCATATCTGAAAATTCTCATTACGCGGGCTCCCTCAGACGGAGAAAGTTTTCCAAAACTCACACCTGCAGGATACGGTTTACTCAAACTGATATCCAAACTCTCATCCGTAAGCAGCTCCATAGACACGTCATACAACTTATCATAAAAAAGCTTTTCATCTTCATTCAGTACGCTGTCATAGAAATACCGGTCCGAAAACTTTCCCCAGTAATCGGTCTCAGCACTTCCGTTATACTCGCTCTCAGCATACACGCCATCCCCGTAATGATCCTCGGGAGATTCCACAAGCCCCTTTTCTTCTGCATCATCCGGAAGCAGATAATAATATGATGTTTCATACAGATCCGAAGAACCTGTCTTCTCTTCGGAAAGCAGACGCCTTCCGTCCGCATCCGGTTTGCCCGGTGTAACATATCCCGTTTCTTTGTCACTTATACTGTTAGCCGAAGCATCAGCTGCATATACAGGCATGGCCCATGTTCCTTCCGGAACTGACATGCTAAAAAGCAAAGATGCTGTCATGAGGGATGTCAGCAGTTTTTTCTTTATCAGCATTTTCTTTATAATTCTTTTTTTCATATTCAACTCTTATTCCTGTTTATTTTATTAAACGACAAAACCTATTTCGTTTTGTCGTTTATTGCGCTTACTATACAAAATACGATCCGGCGGATCTACTGCAACAAATATCACTTTATACTGATCAGACAATCGATGGAATAAACTGTAGGTGATACACCGTCTTTTACTGTTACCGTTACATACGTATCTTCAGCACCGGGCTTTACTATAAATACGCCCTTTCCGTCTTTTGTCTTCCTTTCATCAAGTATCACTTTGTCGGTATCTCCATATACCTTCCAGGAGACTTTGCCTCCGCGTGATACTAATTTTTTGCATGAAGGTGATGTTAATAACTTAAAGCTTACGGATTTTGTCTTTCCTTCAGCAGGAGCCTTTACGGAAGCTTTAAGCTTATTTACCTTCATGGTCTTTAAAGGCTCTTTTACGTTAAACTCGATCTTGCTTGAGGTGGCATCGCCGCATTTTACCCAGACATAGCCCTTGCCAAACTTTTTGGCAGTTACATGTCCGTATTTATCAACCTTCACGGCACCACTGCTCTTAAAATTCACAGGCTTTCCTATGTTGCAATTTACGGGGATTATATCAGCAGTGACCAATGCCATGCTGCCGACATGCATAGTTCTGTTTCCGCCCACAAGGTTTATTCTTAGTCCCGTGCATTCTATCCTGTTTATTTTTTCGTCTCCGCGATCTGTGACATTCACAAGAACAGTATCTCTTGCGACCTCGGTCTTGCCGTCATAGGCTGCGATCACAACCTTTACAGGTTCCGTGGTAACTTCCCGCCCTTTAAGTATTCCTGTAAATTTTCCTACAGAGCAATAATACTTCCCTTCATCCTCAACAAACCATTTGAATGTATTTGTGTTTACTCTGTCAGGGGTATAAGAAAGCCTGTAAAACTCGCCCTTACGTACAGTCACTTCCTTTACGGATGCATTTACCGATACTACCGACTGCTTAACAGTATACTTTATGCTCTTTACAGTCCTTCCGCTGCATGCAGTAAGGAAAAATGTTCCGGGATTCTTTATCTTAAGCGTGATACCGTCTTCTGTCTGCTTACTGATCTCTGCTATATCAGTATTATTAAGCAGCCAGTTCACCGGAGCATCATTTGTAACAATGACAGTCTCTTCAATACCGCTTCCGTCCGCAGGCAGTGTCAGTGTCTCCGCACTCTTCTTATCAAAGAATATGCTCTTTACCTGATGAGCCTTTTCGATCTGTTCTGCAGAAGGAGTAGGCGTAGGAGTCGGATCATCAGGAATGATCACCTCTATCACATCAGGTGTCGGTGCCTCGCTCGGCATGTTTTCCGTCCCCTGTGTGGCAGGAACTGTGGCCGTAGACTTAGGCGTAGGTGTAGGTATAGCTGTAGCTGTAGCTGTAGGTGTGGGATCAGGGCCGGATACAGGCGCCTCCCCTTCCCTGTTTATATTTATGACTACAGTTGCAACTGCCTCTTTATAATTTGCGGTCTTAGGTGCTTTCAATGTGATAGTAGCCCTGCCGCTTCCGCGCAGATTAACTGTAAGGCGTCCGGATATGATCGAAGCCGCAGCCACATTCGGAGCATCGGAAAATACCATAATATCCTGATATGTACTGTCATTTAAAGCATTATCATCTATGTTAAATACGATCTGGCGCACTGCTTCATCAGCTTTAAGGACATATGAATATGAATCAGAGCCATCGCCGATGATCAGGCTTCTTCCGGCACGTTCAATGAATGAATCAAAGAAATTATAATATTCAAGACCATTCTTCTTAAGCCTGTAATATACTCTGTGCTTTCCTGCTTCGACTGCAATATTTGCCGAAGCTTCATATCTGACTGAATTTGCAGATGCATCAATATCCGCAAGGGCATTGTCCGTTGCATAAGCCACTTCATAGCCGGTAGCCCTTACTGTTCCCAGTATATGAGGATGCCCGTCGTAGATGATATTCGCACTCACATCAACCACTTCATTAAGCGAAGCATCATGTATAACGAACGGAATGGAGACAGTTTCATCAGGCAGCCTGTAGCAGGGATTATCAAGCCCTGATACCGTAACGGAATATTTTCCCGGTTCGGAAACTTCAATGTCACCGGAAAAGATCGCATTACATTCATCATGACCAACGGTATTATTAATGACTACATCAGGAATATGAATGCACCCGTTTGCAACAAAGTCTGTCTTCAATGCACTTACCTGCACTTCACGCGGAGCGATAGTCCAGTTTATCTCCTTTGCGCCCGTTGAACCGTCCGTCCATGTATAATGCGCACTATCTTCAAGTGAGATATATGCCTTATACTGCCCTGCTTCAGAAGCAGCAAGCTCCCCGGTAACAGTAAATCCTGTGAGATCTGTATCAGCAAACACCTTATTGATGCTGCCGTCATACACAAATTTCTCTGTATACCCCGGAACCGACCGCTTTCCCAAGAAATCAAAACGTCCATCGGAATCATACTCGGCTCTCGGTGTATCCACAGGCCATACCGGTATTGTCCTCCGGTCGTCAGATACAGTCTTAAGTATCTCATTGTGAGAATAATTTCTTTCTCCGTTTATATATCCGTCTGTTTGTGTATCAAGTCTGTCAACAGCTTCTTCCGAACGATTGAACCAGCTGTAACTGCCTGTGGTATCTCCCCAGGTCACATCCGTGACATACCAGTTCCCCTGTATCTTAACCTTGTTCCATTCGTGAGACCGTCCGCCACTTCCTCCGCTTATAGCCACCGTATCTATACCGAGGCCATTCATCAAAAGTTCAAAAGACTGTGCATATCCTGCACATACTGTAGATTTGGCATACTCTCCAAGTACGGAATATGAGCTCTGGTCATATTCCGTTGAACCTGTGCGGTAGCTTATATTATCGACTATCTTGTCATGGATGAATTTTTCCTTTTCAAGATCCGTATCGATCTCCGGATGGCTTTCCATATCGTCATACCAGGATTCGATCTTGTTCTTAAATTTTTCCGTAACCACAGCACGGTCATCACCGTCAATAAAAGCATGATAAACGGCGCAGGTCCCGCTTTTTCCGGAACCGCCGTAAACAAATATGGTATTAAAAAAATAAAACTGTGGATTCTCATACCTGAATATCTCGGTGATACGCTTGATATCAGCCCCCTCAAGTCCCATACCGGATCTGGCAAGAGAATCATAATAATACGGAGTATTACCCATCATGCCGCGCTCCTTCACGTCGACATTTTCGGTAAGCAGCTTCATTCCATAATCATATAATTTATCGTAATACTCTTTTTCGGCCTCATTAAAAACATTATCATAGAAATATCTGCCGGAAAATTTCCCCCAGTATTCCTTTTCAGCTTCGGGTGTCGGAAGAGTTACCTCAACATCAGCACCGTCACGCTCAGAAGAAACCGTAAAAGATGCATCATCCCTTATTTCGGCCGTTATCTCCTCGTCTTCAATCTCCGGCTCTCTTATCGTGATCTCTACATGATAGCTGTCATCATTTCCATACCTTTCTATGGAAATGACATCGCTATCATCGCTTCCTTCATCTGCAGCAAATACCGGAAATGCAGGAATGCTTCCGACCGTCATAACAACAGCCAAAAGCATCGAAAGTATCCTGTTAACTTTTTTAATATGCTTATTCAACATCGATCACCCTTAATCTTCTTTTGGATATCCGGAATCTCACTCTCTTATAACCGGAGTATGCGCCCTCACCTTTTAATGTAACATACGCATTGCCTGTAGAAGTATTCTTATAATACCCTCTGGCTACCACCTGATAATCTCTGTTTTCCAGATATGTTTTTCCTATCCTTACGGAAGCCATATCCGCCTTGCCGGGTTTTATCTCTCCACCCGTATATTCTTTAGCTGAAACTTTTACCGAAGCTTTTTTCAGATCATATCCCTTATCTGCTATCTTAACTATCTGGGTAATATCGCCTGTATAATTTCCCATGCCCTTCACAGTCAGTTTAAGAGCTGCCCCGGGTGCAGGAATCTCGCCTGTCATAAGCTCATCACCCTGCTCCCTTAAGATGCTCACATACGCACCATCCTTACGGATATATGCAGCCGATTCCTCAGCATAAGTATACACCATATCCTTTGCATAATCCTTACCGGCGGCAAGTTTTTTTCCACCCTTATCGTAGATCGCAAACTTTGGTCTGAACTTTATATTCCATGAAAAAGTGACATCCGTTGGGATAAGGATCAGTTCGGAAATATCACCCTGCGCCACTCTGAACCCCTGCAAAAACTTTCCACTGTAATTGCCTCTTCCGACAGCGATAAGCTCCGCAGCCGCGCCGTATGTCTTATTATTTTTGAATTTTAAGCGATAGTCCCTTCCTTCCTTAAGGACTACAGACTTTCCGGCATAAGTATCGGTGATGATGACCGAAGCCTTTGCACCGTCCTTTATATACTGTGCCGAAGCATCCACAACAGCCTTAAATTCATGACCTTCCGTACGACCGGTAATGCCCATGATGCATGATAAACTGCATGGTCTTATCTTAAACGACTTCTTTATCTCACCCTTCCATGCTCCCCTGCCGCGGATCACAAGCCCTGCAGTTCCGGCATCACGGTTATTATAGAATGTATATACATAATCATACTTTTCACGCTCGGTAGCATTCAGCCTGTTATATGCTGCTGCCGAAATGCCGTTTAATGAAGCATCATTTTCTTTGCTTATGAGCATAAAAGCAGGCTCTATATCAGCCCCCGTATATGTATATGTTTTTCCAAGATTGGCTATATAAGCTTTATTCTTAATATTCAATGCATCCTGTTCATTACTTATTGCACTGACAGGACTTTCCTTTATGCTGAAATTCCACTCCACCTTTCCGGTATAGTATGTCTTCCCTGTCATGGTAAGCGTGGGGGCTTTTGCATCTGAAGCCGATGCGGGCTTTGTATTATTCTTATATGAAAGCTTATAATCGGTCCCCCTTACAAGCAGACGGTTGCCTGAATAAACATGGAAATATCCATCCGGATCATAATGATCGGGAAAAGTAACAGGGCTGCCCTTATATTCCACTTCTCCTTCAAGCCCGGCTATCCATACTCCGTCCTCGGCAGAAGGTATATCCGAAGGTTTCAGCTCACTTACATATTTGCCAAGTATCGCTGCAAGGTATTCCTTGTCATGAGGCTCATTTTCAAGATCACCCCAGTCGGCAGCGCACTCCGATACTGAAAGCTTAAGTGTGAGCAGATTGCCTGTATCATATTTATCGGTCCTGCCTGTAACAGCGTAGATAACCGTATCCTTCTCTATTTTTATCGGTTCCGTATACTCTGTTACAACATTCTCCGATGCATCGATCGAATAAAGGACTTTTCCGGGCGAGCTTAAGTCAACACTGGTCCCGTATCTTACATATGCCATACGGTTTACCGATGCATCACCGCCGCCGACCTTAGTCATGCCGGTGGTCCCGTCTGTTCTTATCTCTTCAAAATATGCTTCGGGCACAGGACCCTGTCTTCTGTAATGAGCATAAACATATTGATGAAGTTCCTTCTCATCAGAACTTATCACTGTATCCGGGCCCACCTGTACACCGTCTGTACGGCCCGTATACCATCCGGTAAATTCGCAGCCTTCACGCACAGGTACCGGTAAGGATGACAAGCCTTCATCTTCAAGTGCCCTGGCAAAGCTCTCGCCTGCTCTTAAGGTTAACTGGAGCGACTGGGGCTCCATGGTTCCCTTTTGCGGATCAAATGTCACTGTGTAATTATCGCCTATCACAATAGATGCAATGTCACTGTCGGTATAGCTGTCCTTTGCGGCCATTGCCCTTATCTCGGTCCCCTTAAATGCAACAAACGACTCAGTATAATAATGGCTTCTGCTATAGGCTTCCGAGGGATTTATCTTCCTGTCTTCATCCGTGGTATTGTAATAAACATCAAAGTATATATTCGCATCTTCAGCCGATGAGAGTGTCACATTATACAGATTCAGATTTCCGGGTCTTTTTGTAAATGTTATCTCCGGCTTGGAAAGCTTCTTTCTGTTGTAATTGGCCAATTCATCATACTTACCTTCCGAATCCATATTGGCAACAGGAAGGTTCTCTGGCCATACGCGAAGTGATGATCTGGGTACAAATACAGATGTCTCGTCATGAGAACCATTCTTATCTAACGAGTCCACCTTCTCATCACTTCTGTTGAAAAATGTATAATCCGGCACATCAGGAGTAGCCTTATCATAATTATCCCAGGTCACATCACAGATATACCAGGAATCATTAAGGCGTATCTTATTCCACTCATGTGCACCGTACCCGCTGCCGTCCCCGCTGCTGGTAAGGACTACAGTATCTATGCCCTCTCCATTCATGAAAAGAGCAAAACATTGTGCAAAGCCTGCGCATACAGTCTGCGGCTGATCATAGCCCTTATACCAATTGCCGTCACCAAGAACACTGTAGGCTGACTGATCATGGCTTATATATATATTGTCAGTTCGTCTGTCATAGGTAACCTTCTTTATGAGCATATCATGAACAGCCTTTTCTTTCTTCAGGTCGCTCATGCCATCCTTAAATGCCAGTTCTTTATACCAGCTGTCGATATTTGCTCTGAAGGTTGCAGTTGCCTGCTGCCTGTCAGCTCCATCCTTAAATTCTTCATAGACCATAGGTCTTACAAGTGCATACCTCTTCGTTCCCGAAGAACCGCCGATGACATTTACTGTTGCAGTATTGGTACCGTAAAAGAAATAGAACTGCGGATTCTGATACTGGAAAATACTCTGCACACGTCTTGCCTGCTCCGCCGTAAGACCGGAGGAACTGAAAGACTTGCCGTAATAAAGATTCAAACCGGGAATCTTAGGAACATGAAGAGGACCGTTTGTAAGCGAAGAATCTCCGTTAAGAAGCTCCATGCCATAGTCGTACAGGCTGGAATAAAGCTTCTTCTCGTCCGTCGTCATTCTGTTATAAAAATAATAATTTCCGAATCTGTCCCAGTATTCATCCCTTATGAAGGCTCCCATGGGAAGAGGATCATCATTTCCATCATCCACGCATACAGCAGCATCAAGATCTGCCTCGGAAGCATCCCATTCAAGATCCGAGGGAAGAAGACCGGTCTCTTCTGAACTTAAGAGCTCACCGGCTGCATACTCATCTCTCTCTTCTTCAACATAAACTTCTTCTGAAGAGTTTACGGATGCATCAGTTTTTTCCGCCGCCACCACCGGTAAAACTGATTCAGAAATGATCAGAAAGCAAAACAGCAGAGCGGAAACACTCCTTCCCGCTCTGCTGATCAAATGTCTAAGATGTCTTCTCTTCATGTCCCCTCCGTGTTGCTCTTAAAAAACGCATTCCCCTGATATGCAAGCTGCACTCCCAAGCCCATGATGATGAATATCGCAGGCGTGCAGAGTATCTGCTGATAACAGAAGAAGTTATGCATCATATAAGCCACTATACACATCGCAGGGATCAAAAGTTCAGGTGTTTTTTCTGACTTCTTTAAGAAAAGCACAAGAGAACTGATAAATACTCCGATATATGCAATGCCACCTATAAAGCCTAAAGTGATCAACTCGCTAAGCCATTCGTTATGAGCATTTCCGAATACTACTCCCTCTGCGCTCCACCTTGCTTCCATTTCCGCTCCGCAATACTCATAAACAAAAGCATTGAACTGATCGGGGCCTGCTCCGATAAGCAGCCTTACAGGATCAGCAGAAGCTGCCTGCTTCATAGCATTCACGGCAGATATCCATGTGAGACCTCTGTTATTGCCCCAGTATTCATCAAAATACAGATATGAATTGGAGCTTGAAAGACTGCCGGCCATTCCCTTTGTGTTAAGTATCACATAAACAACAAGAAGAACGGCACCCAGACCAAGCATTATGGCATAAATAACACCCACAACCTTTATTTTAGGTGCGATGCCCTTTTTCTCCTTCTCAAACTTCTTAAATACAACAGCAAGAACAATATCGATGATAAGCGCGATATAAATGAACACGCTGTTCGTAAGGAATTTAACATATGAGCCTTCTGCAATAAATGCATCCGGGACCACTTTCTGAAGCATACCAACAAATATAAAGGAAGCTTCAAAAACAGAAAGCAGAGCAAAGAAGCGGCTTAAGCTCAGATCACTTTTAAATGAGAAGATAAACAGAAGTGATATGAAGCCAAAGAAAGCCAGAAGGCCTGCATCACTGTCATCAACAACAAGTGTCATACCCTCGATAAAAACGAGTATGCCTGTAAGCCACTGTATCTTTTTATCCTTTGCAAGCACAAATATGCCGCATGCTACAGGAATGATCAGTATGATGCTTGAGGAGAACCAGCTGGTCTGACCAAGTGTTGATATAAATGTTTTCTTGTTGTAATCGGTAAGGTCATCATAGAAATGAAGCGGGTCGATATTAAAACGCTGCCCTATGCCAATGAGGGAAACCAGGGCAAGACTGATAAGCGCTCCCCATACAATATACTTATTATGCTTTCCGAAAAATGCATAAACAAAGAAAAATACGACAAAAGCAGTCTGGGCCAGTATTCCCATATACCATCCGTTACGGCCCCAGAGTATGTCATCACCGTAAGGCGTGGCGATAGTCGAAATGAATGCGACCGTAATATATACTGCAAGGCATATCCACACCGGAAGAGCCTGCTTCCATCGGGTGAGCGTCTCCTTAAGCGCATCCCCCTTGCCCACAACATAAAAGAGAATGATGAAAACAAATACAAGGATAGGTGTAAAGGGTACTACCAGTTCATCGTATTCATTTGAAAGTCCGAAGGTGATAGTTTTGAAGAAATGCCACTTGGCATCACCCATGTTGTAATACATATCCTCATAATAAAGAGGAAAGATCACAAACAGAAGTGCAGCATATATAACGCTGACTATACCAAGAATATAAGCCGGAAAAGAAAATGTCCTGACCGGCCCCTTACTTCCGCCCTTTTTTACATTTTTATCATTATTGCCGCTACTCTCTGCTTTGGCATTAAAATTCTTACTTTTGTTTTTCTTTGAAGAAGACATATTTCATCCCCCTGATCTGACATAAACAACCTATATATTTTATCAAATCGGTATATCCTTTGGCAATTCAGTTTTCGGGCTCAGCCTCAGGTGCAGGCTTGCCTTCCTTAAAGTCCTTTCCGTCCGGTGCGTGCTTACCTTCCGGTGCGTGCTTACCGTCCGGGCCTTCCAGACCTCCGAAACCTCCGGGACCTCCATGCATCTTTACATCTCCTATGATATTTACAGTCTCATTTATAGTTATCTCACCAAGAGCTGCATCGGAATCCGAAACATATGCTTCATAGGTTTTACCATCCTGAAGGTATGAGCCTGCAAACACAACTGCCTGGTAGGACTTTGCTGGAGCAAAAGCTGCCACCGTATCACCGTCTTTATCCTTAACGGTCACCTCTGTTCCGCCCTCTTTATACCCGGTTCCCACTACAACACATTTTACCGAAGAGCTGTCCGATAGGGCCTGTAGCATACCGGATGAACCCGCACCGATCAGATTACCGCCTGTCATCACAAATTCAATACCGTAATCAAAGAAGCCGTTTCCATCATTTTCCGGACCATCAACTGTCACATCACCATCATACAGATAAATATAGCCATTACTGTCGAGGCCATCACCGCCTGCGTTCACATATAAGGAGCCACCGTCTATATAAATGATATTGTCAGCATTTCCTGCCATAGGATCAGAAGCTGCTCCTGATGAGTCTGCACCTGCCGCATTAAGTCCGTCATCCCTTGAATTTGCTTTCACATCACTTCCTGTCAGATCGATGACTTTTGCCTCCAATGCTTCATTGCTTTCTTTGATATCCACAGACGCACCATATATAAGAACGTTTTCATCCGCATGAATGCCATCATCACCGCCGGAAAGCGAAAGATCTCCTCCGACTATAAGCACATTACGGTTTGAATTCACGGTATCATCTCCGGCAGTAATACTTATGCTTCCGCCCTCAATATAAAGATCGCCCTTGCCTTCATCGGTATCATTTGTCGATGAAAGCCCCTTCTCGCCGGCCTCTATCTTATAATTGCCGTCATATATCTGAAGGGTATCTTTACCCTTTATGGCGTCGTCAACCGCATCCACGATATAAGTTCCGTCTCTGAATATCAGATCGTCTTTTCCGTGCACGGCTCCGCTGTTATTACCGGTAATATTAAGTGTACCTGTACCGTTAAAGATCAGATCACATTTGGAATAAATTGCCGCATCGCTCTTTCCGTCATCATCACCTGCAGTATATTCCGCCGCATCACTGATACTGTTCTCCGTACCATCCTCAATGGAAATGTACAGATTCTTTGCACTTTTTCCATACACGGCAGGTCCATCCTTCGAAACGATCGTGACACCGTTAAGGATAAGCCTGCACTTTTCTTCAGCTGTATCCACTACGATCTTTCCGTCCAGATTGCCGGACAATACATAAGTCCCTTTAGATGTTATGGTTACGGTACCGTCTTCAGCTTTCACTCCGCCGGCATCCTTACCTTTTACTTCAGCACTCTCTCCTGCAAAACTTATATATGTGACATCATTCTTATCCCATTCCTTATAATCATAGGACGTATTATATTCCGGGAAATCAACATTATATGCCCGTTCGCTTAAGTCTATATCCACGGTACTTCCGTCCTGTCTGGCATTTACAGCGGTTTTGGCTCCTGCACTTTCGGTTGCCTCCACCGCCTCCACAGACCCTGTGGCCGTCTGATCTTTTCCCTGTGCACATCCGACAGTAAATATCATAATTCCGCTCATAAAAAGGGCTGCTGCTCGTTTCTTCATACATGTACCTCCTATAACTCTGTAACAAAAAAGGGCTGCCGGCCGGCAGTCCTTATTTTCTCTATATCCGGCTCTACATCTCCTCCGGCGTCTTTGCGACAGGCCTGGAACAGATGATCGTAAGATTTCCGTTGCGAGTTCGGAGAGCATCCACGAATTCTTTCTCCTTCGCAACATCTTTCATTGTGATCATATAATTCAGCTCGAAGATACTTCCAAGATCCTCTGTCTTAACTTTTATAAGTTCAAACTTGGAAAGATACTCTTCAAAGATATCATCAAACACGGATGTATAATCCAGTGATTCCGGTATAAGCACCTTTAAGCTCTTCTCATTCCTGCTGCCCTCACCGTAATGGAGTGATACAAGAAGAAGATATACAAGTGCAAGCAGCGCCACAGTTGCACCGCTGTAAACCACATATCCCATTCCGTTAGCAAGACCTGTAGCCATTGCAAAGAATATAAACGTTATATCCTTTGATGTTCCGGGCACCGAGCGGAAACGTATAAGTGAAAATGCACCCATTACGGCAACAGATGCGCCGAGGTTTCCATTGACCACCGTGATAACGATCTGGACCAGAGCCGGAAGCAGTATCAGGCCGATAACAAAGCTGCGTGTATATTCTGACTTGTACATATAGAGCAGAGAGATTATAAGGCCGCATATAAGCGAAGCCAAAAGGCATCCCAGAGCCCCTACGGTTGTGGCCGTTCCGGCCGTATCAAGCAGTATATTAGTAAACATTAAAATCTCCCTTCAGATCATGCCATCTCTTCTGCAGCATTTCCCGCCGCAAGATATTCAAGCTGCTGCAATGTATATCTGGTCATCAGCTCATCTTCTATATCAAGTGCTTCCAGTTCCTTCTGCAGCCTGTTCTGGTATACCCTTCCGTATTTAGAGAATGATGTGGAATATATCGAAAGTCCGTCAAGGATCTCTACAAACCAGAGAGGCAGCGCTCCCGGAGCCTTTATTTCAAGAAGCTTCACATCACCGTCATATAGCTTTTCACCATCATCACCTTTTCTGAGATCCATATCATTTTTCCTGCTTCTGATATTCTCATCAATGGTAAAGCGTATCTCAGGATCATCCTTAACGATATAAGCCTTCCTGTCATAAGCCAGATACACGCTGGGTTTCAGCTCATAATACTTTAACGTGTAATCGATCTCCTTAAGTATCTGGCAGTCATATTCTTCAGGATATATATCATCTTCAAGATATGCCGCCGCTGTTTTCATAGGCATTTCAACTCGTCTCTTATAGACAATGCCTTTATATTTCTTCTTAAGTTCCAGATAAACCGTGGTATCTTCTCCCGCTTCCCCGTAACATCTTAAGCGGAATTTTTCTTTATACTTGGGCTTATCAAGCGACCAGCGGATCAGGTCATTCTTTTTAGTATCATAATAAATATTGCATATCGTATAGTCGGTATATCTGTCATCCTCTATACGATCGCCTAAAAGCTCGATAAACTTTGTACTCTGTTCTTTTGTAAGCAGATATTTTTTTTCTACTCTTTTAAATATCCCGCTCATTAGGGACCTCTCTTTGTTTCCTTACCTGTAATGAGTATAAAGAAAAAATGTGTTCACTCTGAGTAAAATCTGTGTAAAAACTGTGAAACAGCTAACACGTAAAATCCCCCGTATCGATCTTGATACGGGGGAGAAGTGATTCCGTATTACTTGTCGTCTACGCTGTAGTTTGGCGCTTCCTTCGTGATATGTATATCATGAGGATGACTTTCCTTCAGAGCCGCTGCAGAGATCTTTACGAATCTGCCGGTCTCCTGAAGTGTTTTAATATCCTTTGCCCCACAGTATCCCATTCCTGCACGGAGACCTCCGAGAAGCTGGAATACAGTATCTTCAACAAGTCCCTTATATGCTACTCTTCCTTCAACACCTTCAGGAACAAGCTTTTTAGCATTTTCCTGGAAGTATCTGTCTTTGGAACCGTTCTCCATGGCTGAGATGGAACCCATGCCACGGTATACCTTGTATTTACGTCCCTGGAAAAGTTCAAATGTTCCCGGGCTTTCATCACAGCCTGCAAAGATCGAACCCATCATGCAGACAGAACCGCCCGCTGCGATAGCCTTTGTTATATCGCCTGAATACTGGATACCACCGTCTGCGATGATAGGAATGTCATATTCCTTTGCAACCGCATAGCAGTCCATGATCGCTGTGATCTGAGGTACACCGATACCTGCAACGATACGCGTAGTGCAGATTGAACCGGGTCCGATACCAACCTTTATGCAGTCAGCACCTGCCTCTATAAGATCTCTTGTACCCTCGGCTGTTGCAACATTACCTGCGATAAGCTGTACATCGGGGAACTTCTCCTTTATCATCTTAACGCATTTTATAACGTTTGCAGAATGGCCGTGAGCGGAATCCAGAACGATAACATCAACACCTGCCTTAACGAGAGCCTCAACTCTGTCCAGAACATTTGCGGTGATACCTACACCTGCTCCGCATACAAGTCTTCCCTGCGAATCTTTTGCCGCATAGGGATACTTGATAGCCTTTTCAATATCCTTTATTGTAATGAGTCCTTTTAATGAAAAATCATCATCTACGATGGGAAGCTTTTCCTTTCTTGATCTGGCAAGTATAGCCTTTGCCTCCTCAAGTGTGGTGCCTTCCTTTGCTGTGACAAGATTCTCACTTGTCATTGACTCACGTATCTTCTTAGTGAAATCAGTTTCGAACTTAAGATCTCTGTTTGTTATGATACCGACAAGCTTTCTGCCTTCTGTGATAGGCACACCGGAAATCCGGTACTTTGCCATGAGTGCATCAGCGTCTGCCAGTGTATGATCGGGAGAGAGTGAAAACGGATCTGTGATAACTCCGTTCTCTGAACGCTTTACCATGTCCACTTCTGCAGCCTGCTCTTCAATGGACATATTCTTATGGATAACTCCAATTCCTCCTTGACGTGCCATTGCGATGGCCATACGGTGCTCGGTCACGGTGTCCATGCCGGCGCTCATCATTGGGATATTCAGTTTTATCTTCTTGGTGAGATTGGTGGTGAGATCCACCTGATTGGGTATCACTTCGGAATACCCGGGCTGAAGCAGTACATCATCGAATGTAATGCCTTCTCCGATAATCTTTCCCATTCCTTCCTCCTTAGTCTAGTGACGGCTTGTCATGCCGTAAATACTTTTCTCGGTGCATTATTTTGAACTATTTTAACAAACTCCGGCGACAAATCAAGGAGAATTTTTTTCTTCTCGTCACAGATAAGCACATAATGCGCATATCCCTTGCCATCCGTACCGCTTGAAAAATCCTTTTCTTCAGAGGGTTTGAAACCATCGAGATGATATGAACCGACAGGTGCTAAAACATTAAGCCTGTCTATGGTGCAGGAGAATACTGTCTTTCTCTTCTCCTTGTTCATTATGCGATCGATTGTGATCTCCTTATCACAGTATGAATACTCATACTCTGTATTGGTATGTCTTATCACAAAATAACGATAGCCAAGCCACAGAAATATCTCTATGAACAGGGCCATGGGAACATAAATAGGACTGCCGAAAAACGGATAAGGCGCTATCAATACAGCAGCCATAAGTCCCCAGGCCAGTCCTCTTATAATCACATCCTTAGTAGTGGTCTTTTTTTCCACCATGAATTCTACAAATCCGTCTTCAAAAGCCATTCTTCCCTGTCTCCTCTGATAAACAAAAATCTGTGTGCTATTTTAACAAAAATAAGCATCTGATGAAAGGGGCATGTTCCGACTTGATCGAGCATACCCCGGATCAAATTATCTTAGTCCCACTTTGACACTGCCGCTATCTTTGAGTTAACGATCTTTGTGCTGCGTCCGTCAAAAAGCGTGCCCGTGATGGTCGAATTGCTGATGGTGAAACTGCTGCCGGAATAGTTTCCGAAATCGCCGTATACAGTACATCTGTTTACGGTAACATTTTCGCAAGTCTTCCAGCTTCTGTTATGAGGATATGCATTGGTTACAACACCGAAATAGGAAGATCCGTCACCAGATCCTGTTGTCTTCCCCCTCATCACGGTATCCTCTATAAGGATGTTTCTGCATATCATATTATCGGGTACAGTCTTTGAACCCTTGGGAGCATTGGGCTCTATGTCAATATTGCAGCGCATCATCATGCTCTCGTTCTTGCTTAATCTATAATTCAGGGTACAATGTGTGATCCTTACATCCTGTGCGGTAATGATCGAGATATTCTGTCTTCTGTTATCGTAAAGAGTACAGTTATCGATCAGAACTCCTTTTGCGCCGTGAAGCGCTTCTTTCTGGCCTTTCGAGCCCAGATATATACCGTCTCCGAGATTATCCGTTATCTCCATATCCACAACGGAGTTGTTCTCGCCACCGAGTATCCTCACGCCATGCTGATTTTGAGACTTGTTGTAGTTTGCATTGCTGACACCGGGATGCATCCTCCTGTCACCCACTAACTTGCCACCGATAACCGTCGCATTCTTTACATCCGTGAAAGTTACTAAACCGGATTCCTGCTCTCCATCGGATCTTTCCTGCAGGAGGACAGCTTCAGGATCGATGATCAGACATACATCATCGAGCATCTTTATTCCTTCCCATTTTCCGTCAATATAATAAGTGCCCTTTGGAATATATACTGTATTTCTCGGATCCTTTTCATCATCAACGGTTTTAATGCCGTTAGCATATTCTATAGCTTCTCTGATCGCACCCGTATCATTGCCTTCATCATCAGGTCTCGCACCATGATCATAAACATTTATCATATCCGCCGTGCTCATTGATGAAATGCACATATCGGGCGTAACCGACGAACCTGCTGCAGGCTTGTTCATATCTATCATGCAGCTTGTCTCATAATGCCTGTCCAGGACCTTATCATATATATCCGCTGTGACTACGGTATTTCCGGCGTCCGAAGGGATATGGAATTTGATCTTTCCATCCTTCTTATCAACAAAGCCATCAGCAACAGTGACAAGGCTTCCCGGTGTGTTTACCTTCCAGGTAACTTCAACCGTACCTCTTCCGATGAGAGTCTTAAGCGAAGGAGTTGACTTTACTGCAAGCTGGAGATTCTTTCCCTTAGCAGAAGCTTTAATCTTTGCATATGACTTGCTTATCTTAAAGAGTCTTACAGGCTCCTTTACTTCTATCGTTACCACCTTATCTTCGCCAAGGCTGCTGCTGTCCAGACTGCCGCAGATAACTGCTATCTTTGCAGTACCGGGCTTCTTTGCGGTAACATGTCCGTACTGATCGACAGCGATGACACCCTTACCTTCGATGATCTTGTATTTCACAGGCTTACCTGTATTGTACGAAGCAGGTGTGATATCAGCATTGATATATGCCTTCTCGCCCGTATACATTGTCCTGTTTCCCAGGAAATTAATGGAAACATCAGCAGGTTCTACTGTCTGTTTCTCACCTTCTTCAACCTTTATCTTAAAGGTGATCGCTTTATCCGTATACTTTGTCTTGCCGTCACAGGGAGTAGCGGTAACTTCAGCTTCTCCGGCCTTCTTTCCCTTAAGCATGCCCAGGCTGCTTATACTGCAGACTGACTTATCACCGACTACAGCCCACTTTATGGTATCTGTCGTGGCATTGTCGGGCCTTGCATTAAGTCTTATGCTCTCGCCTTTCTTTACTACGATAACTTCATTAACGGAAGCATCAAGTTTTCCTGCATGCTGTTTTACGGTATAGTTTACGGTCTTTGTCTTTGTTCCGCTCTGAACAGTTACATAGCCTTTTCCGGGGCCATTGAATCTTAAAGAAGCTTCCGAGTCATTGTAATTAACTACACTTACTACATGAGGATTACCAGCGATAACATTAACACTTGCCTCACCTTCTTTAAGAGTCACCTTAAATCCGAGTTTGGCAGGAGCATCCACAGTATCCGCTGTGGCAACATTCTGCTTTGTCTTTATACCTGAAGCAAAACTTATCTTCTTTACATCAGGTGCACTTGTAGGAAACACTTCCTTCTGAACGCCCTTTATAGCAGCAGCTGCAGCCGCGCTGCTCTCTGTCCCTGCAGCCGTCCATACTGCTTCATTGCCTGTAAGCATAACCTTCACTGCAGGACGTACCGATATGATACGGCGTCCCACATATGTAAGGCTGGCGCATACAGCTCCGTTGCTGCTTATTCCGGCAGCAGTCATATTGTTATAGCCCGGAGTTCTGAGCCAGTAATATGCTGCATTTCCCGATGCGGCAGCATAGTAGCCATCCTTGCCTGCCGTATATGCGGTATCTGCTGCCACACGCGCAGGATCGGCAGCCGTGATATAAACATCCTCAGAAAGATACGGATCGCTGAAACCATATGCAGGATCTGTGGCTTCTTCAAGAGAAAGGCAGAAAACCTTATCAGTTGTGCTGCTGCCACCATCGGTTCCCCATATGGGATTATCTTCATTTACATTATCAACAGACTTTACAGCTTCCTTCTCTGCATCGGAAAAGGCTGCCTCATAAAAGTCATTATTAAGGAATGAGCGAACCGAGCTAGTCTCCCATGTAACTTCCTTATACTGCTTATTGTATTCGGTTATATCAAGAGCTTTATCTGCAAGCAGGAAGGCAGTGCCGTCATTTGCAACATTTAAGACACGCCACTTTATCGGCTGCTTAAGAGCATTTTCCGATGCATCCATCAGATAGCTTCCAAAGGTCACACAGTCCCATACCGTATTTCCCTTACTGTCCTTACGCGGGCCTGAAGGAAGCGTAGTATCGGCTGCGGCATTCTCTGCCTGCACCTCTGTCTGCTTATTATTCTCAGCAAGGACTACCCCTGCCCCTCCGGCAAAAGACTGTATTGTTATTGTTGCTGTCATGATGCCTGAGATCAGTCTTATAAATCCATTTCTCATAGTTACCTCCACGAAGAGAAATCCGCGCATGCGGTTTCTCAATATTCTCAAAAACACCAGAAGATTATATCACAATTAGATATTGCGAGTATGGTATACTTATTTGGTAAATAACGCTCAGTTACTCAAACTTCCCACACCGTGCAGCATTGTCTGACAGTGTTAAAGTGAGCCTTAGCAGTTCTCGAAAATGCAGAGATTCATCAGGAACGGGACGCCACGGAAGGCGGACCGATG